>NZ_JBSFNE010000054.1:0-1007 GCF_053586935.1 Nonomuraea sp. NPDC003727 | reverse complement strand
GCCGAGCAGGCGCTCATCAGCGTGGTGGCCACCAGCTACCTGCTCGGCGTCTCCACCCGACGCGTCGACAAGCTCATCGAACAACTTGGGATCAAGCACATCTCCAAAAGCCAGGTCTCTGAGATGGCCAAGACGTTGGATGAGCAGGTCGAGGCCTTCCGCACCCGCGCTTTGGACGCCGGCCCCTACACCTTCGTCTGGCTGGATGCGTTGACGCAGAAGGTGCGCGAAGGCGGCCGGATCATCAACGTGCACGTTCTGGTCGCGACCGCGGTCAACGCCGATGGCCGCCGCGAGATCCTCGGCCTGGAGGTCACCAGCGCTGAGGACGGCGCGGGCTGGCTGGCCTTCCTGCGCGGCCTGGTGGCTCGCGGCCTGTCCGGGGTGCAGTTGGTCATCTCCGACTGCCACGCCGGGTTGGTCGCCGCGATCGGTGCCACCTTGGCGGGTGCGACCTGGCAACGGTGTCGCAGCCACTACCTGCGCAACCTGCTGACCCGCGTGAACAAGTCCGCGCAGCCGTTCGTGGCCACCCTGGTGCGCACCCTGTTCGACCAGCCCGACGCCGCCTCGGTGCGCGCTCAGCACGCCTGGGTGGTGCAAACGCTCGAGGCCAAGCACCCGGCCGCGGCCGAGCATCTGGACGCCGCCCGGGAAGACCTGATCGCCTTCGCCGCCTTCCCTCGGGAGATCTGGCCGCAGATCTGGTCCAACAACCCGCAGGAGCGGCTGAACAAGGAGATCCGCCGCCGCACCGACGTGGTCGGCATCTTCCCCGACCGAGCAGCGATCATCCGGCTGGTCGGGGCCGTGCTGGCCGAGCAGACCGACGAGTGGGTCGAAGCCCGCCGCTACATGGGCCTGGACATCCTGGCCAAAGCCCGCGTTCGGGTGATCCCCGGCGACACACCAGCCCAGAACCCACTCCCGCAGACACTTACCGCTTAACCTGCAGAAACAGGATCACGCGAAGATCGATTCATACACCACGTCCGTGGACGTGACCC
>NZ_JBSFNE010000053.1:0-1035 GCF_053586935.1 Nonomuraea sp. NPDC003727 | reverse complement strand
AAAAGCTTTGAGGTCAAGTCCTCGGCCTATTAGTACCGGTCAGCTCCACACGTTACCGCGCTTCCACCTCCGGCCTATCAACCCCATCGTCTATAGGGAGCCTTACCCACTCTCGTGGTGGGAGACCTCATCTCAAGGCGAGCTTCCCGCTTAGATGCTTTCAGCGGTTATCCCTTCCGAACGTAGCCAACCAGCCGTGCACCTGGCGGTACAACTGGCACACCAGAGGTTCGTCCGTCCCGGTCCTCTCGTACTAGGGACAGCCCCTTTCAAGTCTCCTGCGCGCGCAGCGGATAGGGACCGAACTGTCTCGCGACGTTCTAAACCCAGCTCGCGTACCGCTTTAATGGGCGAACAGCCCAACCCTTGGGACCTACTCCAGCCCCAGGATGCGACGAGCCGACATCGAGGTGCCAAACCATCCCGTCGATATGGACTCTTGGGGAAGATCAGCCTGTTATCCCCGGGGTACCTTTTAGCCGTTGAGCGACGGCGCTTCCACATGCCACCGCCGGATCACTAGTCCCAGCTTTCGCTCCTGCTCGACCCGTCAGTCTCACAGTCAAGCTCCCTTGTGCACTTACACTCGACACCTGATTGCCAACCAGGCTGAGGGAACCTTTGGGCGCCTCCGTTACCCTTTAGGAGGCAACCGCCCCAGTTAAACTACCCACCAGACACTGTCCCCGATCCGGATCACGGACCAGAGTTAGACGTTCAAAACGACCAGAGTGGTATTTCACCAATGACTCCACCCGAACTAGCGTCCGAGCTTCCCAGTCTCCCACCTATCCTACACAAGACGCTCCAAACGCCAATGTCAAGCTGTAGTGAAGGTCCCGGGGTCTTTCCGTCCTGCTGCGCGTAACGAGCATCTTTACTCGTAGTGCAATTTCGCCGGGTCTGCGGTTGAGACAGCGGGGAAGTCGTTACGCCATTCGTGCAGGTCGGAACTTACCCGACAAGGAATTTCGCTACCTTAGGATGGTTATAGTTACCACCGCCGTTTACCGGCGCTTAAGTTCTCACCTTCGC
>NZ_JBSFNE010000052.1:0-1424 GCF_053586935.1 Nonomuraea sp. NPDC003727 | reverse complement strand
GCTAAGCGGTCCCCTTAACGTTCCGGCACCGGGCAGGCGTCAGTCCGTATACATCGTCTTACGACTTCGCACGGACCTGTGTTTTTAGTAAACAGTCGCTTCCCCCTGGCCACTGCGACCCCCACCAGCTTCGAAAGCTAGTTTCTACACCGGCAGAGGTCCCCCTTCTCCCGAAGTTACGGGGGCAATTTGCCGAGTTCCTTAACCACAGTTCACCCGATCGCCTTGGTATTCTCTACCTGACCACCTGAGTCGGTTTAGGGTACGGGCCGCCACAACACTCACTAGAGGCTTTTCTCGGCAGCATAGGATCATCCACTTCGCCACAATCGGCTCGGCATCACATCTCAGGATACACGCGAGGCGGATTTGCCTACCTCGCTCCCTACATGCTTACCCCAGGACTACCATCGCCTGGGCTGGACTACCTTCCTGCGTCACCCCATCGCTTACCTACTACCCCATCGGATCGAGCGTTCAGCCTCACCCCGATCCCGAAGGACCAGAGGACTTAAGGACTCTTAGCATCAGGAGGTTCGATATGGGCGCATTGAAGCGGGTACGGGAATATCAACCCGTTGTCCATCGACTACGCCTGTCGGCCTCGCCTTAGGTCCCGACTTACCCTGGGCGGATTAGCCTGGCCCAGGAACCCTTGGTCATCCGGCGCGAGGGTTTCTCACCCTCGATTCGCTACTCATGCCTGCATTCTCACTCGCACAGCCTCCACGGTTGGGTCACCCCACCGCTTCACCGGCTGCACGACGCTCCCCTACCCATCAACAGAAGCTATGCCCTGTCAATGCCACGACTTCGGCGGTGTACTTGAGCCCCGCTACATTGTCGGCGCGGAATCACTTGACCAGTGAGCTATTACGCACTCTTTCAAGGGTGGCTGCTTCTAAGCCAACCTCCTGGTTGTCTCTGCGACTCCACATCCTTTCCCACTTAGCACACGCTTAGGGGCCTTAGTCGGTGATCTGGGCTGTTTCCCTCTCGACTACGGAGCTTATCCCCCGCAGTCTCACTGCCACGCTCTCACTTACCGGCATTCGGAGTTTGGCTGACGTCAGTAACCTTGTCGGGCCCATCGGCCATCCAGTGCTCTACCTCCGGCAAGAAACACGCGACGCTGCACCTAAATGCATTTCGGGGAGAACCAGCTATCACGGAGTTTGATTGGCCTTTCACCCCTACACACAGGTCATCCCCCAGGTTTTCAACCCTGGTGGGTTCGGTCCTCCACGAGGTCTTACCCTCGCTTCAACCTGCCCATGCGTAGATCACCCCGCTTCGGGTCTACAGCATGCGACTCAAACGCCCTATTCAGACTCGCTTTCGCTACGGCTCCCCCACACGGGTTAACCTCGCCACACACCGTAACTCGCAGGCTCATTCTTCAAAAGGCACGCAGTCACATCACA
>NZ_JBSFNE010000051.1:0-1592 GCF_053586935.1 Nonomuraea sp. NPDC003727 | reverse complement strand
AGCGCCATCTCGCCGTTGTCGGTGCAGGGACCGTCGGCGATGACCTGGTTGACCTCGACCCGGTCGCCCTCGGCGACGATGGGCTTCTGGTTGAACGAGGTGCCCTGGTTGGAACGCTTGAACTTGGCGACCCGGTAGGTGGTGCGGGTGCCGTCGTCGTTCATGACCGTGACGTAGTCGGCGGAGACCTCCTCGACCACACCGGCCTTCTCGGCGCTGATGACGTCGCCGGCGTCGGTCGCGGCACGGTACTCCATGCCGGTGCCGACCAGCGGCGACTCGCTCTTCAGCAGCGGCACGGACTGCCTCTGCATGTTGGAGCCCATGAGCGCGCGGTTGGCGTCGTCGTGCTCGAGGAAGGGGATCATCGCGGTGGCCACCGACACCATCTGGCGCGGCGACACGTCGATGTAGTCGACCTCCTCGGCACGGGCGAGCTCGGTCTCACCACCCTTGGTGCGAACCAGGACGCGGGGCTCGGCGAACGAACCGTCCGGGTTGAGGGTGGTGTTGGCCTGCGCCTTGACGTAACGGTCTTCCTCGTCGGCGGTCAGGTAGTCGATCTGGTCGGTCACCTTGCCGTCGACGACCTTGCGGTAAGGAGTCTCGACGAAGCCGAAGGCGTTGATGCGGCCGAAGGAGGCCAGCGAGCCGATCAGACCGATGTTGGGGCCTTCCGGCGTCTCGATCGGGCACATCCGGCCGTAGTGGGACGGGTGCACGTCGCGGACCTCGAAGCCGGCGCGCTCACGCGACAGACCACCGGGACCCAGCGCGGACAGACGCCGCTTGTGCGTCAGGCCGGCCAGCGGGTTGGTCTGGTCCATGAACTGCGACAGCTGCGAGGTGCCGAAGAACTCCTTGATCGACGCCACGACCGGGCGGATGTTGATCAGGGTCTGCGGCGTGATGGCCTCGACGTCCTGCGTGGTCATGCGCTCGCGGACGACGCGCTCCATGCGGGCCAGGCCCAGGCGGACCTGGTTCTGGATGAGCTCGCCCACGCTGCGCAGACGGCGGTTGCCGAAGTGGTCGATGTCGTCGGTCTCGACGATGACCTCACGACCCTCGGCGCCCGGCATCGACTCCTCGCCGGCGTGCAGCCTGACGATGTACTCGATGGTGGCGACGATGTCGTCCTCGGTCAGCGTCCCCTGGGTGATCTCCGCGTCGATCCCGAGCTTCTTGTTGATCTTGTAACGACCGACCTTCGCCAGGTCGTACCGCTTCGGGTTGAAGTAGAGGTTCTCCAGCAGGGTCTGCGCCGACTCCTTGGTCGGCGGCTCACCCGGACGCAGCTTGCGGTAGATGTCGAGCAGCGCGTCGTCCTGGCCGGCCGTGTGGTCCTTCTCCAGGGTGGCGCGCATCGACTCGTACTGGCCGAAACGCTCGAGGATCTGTTCGTTGGTCCATCCCAGCGCCTTGAGAAGCACGGTGACGGCCTGCTTGCGCTTGCGGTCGATGCGGACACCGACGCTGTCACGCTTGTCGATCTCGAACTCGAGCCATGCCCCCCTGGAGGGGATGACCCGGCAGCCGTACAGGTCCTTGTCGGAGGTCTTGTCGACGCTGCGGTCGAAGTAGACACCCGG
>NZ_JBSFNE010000049.1:0-3876 GCF_053586935.1 Nonomuraea sp. NPDC003727 | reverse complement strand
GGTCACGGGGACGGCCAGGGCGGAGGCGGCGATGGTGGCGGCGGCGAAGGCCTTCTTGAAGTCGAGCATGAGGTTCTCCTTAGGTGGTGTGTTTCCGGGCTCCGGGGAGCTATGTGGATATTTGTACCGAGGAGTCCTTGCATGCCCCTTTCATAGAGTTAACGGATGGCATGCGAGATATCTGCATCGCCGTTCCTGCCGGGGAAGCCGGCGACTCCGGAAACTCTTGCCAGTCCTGGACGTCGCCGACTCGGATCCAGCGCTGCCAGCGGGGTCAGCCGGTCAGCCGGTCAGCCGGTGCGGCGGGAGCGGGCCAGAGCCAGCCCACCGAGCAGCACGCCGATCAGCCCCACCGCCAGGGCCACGAAGCCCCCGACTATTCCGTAGCCGGTGCCGGGACCACCTTCGGCGGCGGCCACAACCAGCCCGCCGATGGCCGCGCCGGCCACCCCCGCGGCCAGGGCCACGACGGCCCCTCTTCTTCCGTTGCCGGTGCCGACATGACCCGTGGAACGGGCCAGGGCCAGCCCGCCGATGACCACGCCGACCAGCCCCAGCAGCGCGGCCACCAAGGACCAGAGCCGCCCGGCGGTCAAGGCGTAGGCACTGACGTCGGCCGACTGGACCAACACGCGCGCGGCCGCCGGTGTGGCCGGCCCGAATCCGCCGAGCAAGGCCTCGGCAAGCAGGTGACGGACGGACATGAGGTACTCCTTCTTCTCCTACGAGGGACGTCGCCCGATCATGTCCGCCGGACCCGCCGCCGGTCGTCCGGCGGACGCGGGCACTTCGCGCTGCCGCCGATGCCGTAACAGGCTGCCGCGGACGCCGCAGGAGCGGCGGAGGTACCGCGTATGCGGTAGACAGCTGATCATCCGTCCGCAGGAGTCGCCCGCGCGAACGTCCGGCTAGGGTGCACGCATGAGCAGCGGGCGGATCGGTGTCGGGGACTGGGCGACGGCGGCTGGCATGGCGGCGATCCTGCTTGTCACCGGACTGTCCGGGCAGCACTCCGCCACGTACCGCGACCTGCTCGGCTACGCGCTGCTGACGGTCGGCGGCCTGGCGCTGGCCGTGCGCCGCCGGGCTCCGGTTCCCGTCCTGGCCGTCACCGGGGTGTGCGCGGTGGGTTACCAGGCGGCCGGTTTCGACGTGCCTGCCGTGGCGTACCTGTTCGCGGTGTACGCGGCCGTGCGGGCGGGACACCGCACCGTCACGGTGGCGGCGAGCGTGGCCATGCTGGCCGCTCTCCCCCTCGCGGCCCTGGCCTCGGGCCTGCACGACACGGGTGAGGCGTTCGCGCAGGCCCGAGGCGCCCTTGAGCTGGCCTGGCTGATCGCGGCCGGCGCCGCGGGTGAAGCGCTGCGGCAGGCCGAGCGGCGGGCGGAGGAAGCCGAACGCACCCGGGAGGAGACCGCGCGGCGCCGCGCCGACGAGGAGCGGCTGCACATCGCGCGGGAGCTGCACGATTCGCTCACCCACCAGATCTCGATCATCAAGGTGCAGGCGGAGGTCGCCGTCCACGTGGCCCGCAAGCGGGGCGAACAGGTGCCGGAGGCCCTGCTGGCGATCCAGGAGGCCGGACGTGAGGCGACCCGGGAGCTGCGCGCGACCCTGGAGGCGCTGCGCGACGACGACACGACCCCGCCGCGCGGGCTCGACCACGTCGCTGAACTGGTGGAACGGGCCCGGACGACCGGCCTGGACGCGACGCTGACGATCGAGGGACGACGACATGACGTGCCGGCCGCGGTGGACCGGACCGTCTACCGGATCGTCCAGGAGTCCCTCACCAACATCGCCCGGCACGCCGCCGCCGCGACGGCGACGGTCCGGATCGACTACCGTCCCGACACCCTCGCGATCCGCATAGACGACGACGGCAAGGCCACTCCTGGCAGCGCCCCGGTGCCCGGCGTCGGGCTGCTCGGGATGCGCGAACGCGTCACCGCCCTCGGCGGTCGCCTCCGGGCGGCACCGCGCGGGGAGGGCGGCTTCACCGTCCAAGCCGAACTTCCCGTGGACCGAACGTCATGATCCGTGTCCTGCTGGTCGACGACCAGCCGCTCATCCGCAGCGGATTCCGCGCGCTCCTCGACCTCGAAGACGACATCGAGGTGGTGGCCGAGGCCGCCGACGGGACGGAGGGCCTGGCTCTGGCCAGGGAACACCGGCCCGACGTCGCGCTCGTCGACATCAAGATGCCGGTCGTCGACGGCATCGAGGTGACCCGGCGCATCGCCGCGGACCCGGCGCTGGCCGGGGTGCACGTCGTCATCCTGACCAACTACGGCCTGGACGAACACGTCTTCAACGCGCTGCGCGCCGGCGCCGCCGGTTTCCTCGTCAAGGACATCGTGCCGGAAGACTTCCTGCACGCCGTACGCGTCGCCGCGCGTGGTGACGCCCTGCTCGCGCCGTCGATCACCCGCAAGCTGATCAACCGGTACGTCAGCCAGCCGCTCCACACCGGCACCGGCACGGGCCTGGAAGAGCTGACCAACCGCGAACGCGAGGCCGTCGCCCTGGTCGCGCAGGGCCTGTCCAACGACCAGATCGCCGACCGCATGGTGATCAGCTCACTGACCGCGAAAACCCACGTCAACCGGGCCATGGCCAAGCTCCGTGCCCGTGACCGTGCCCAGCTCGTGGTCCTCGCCTACGAATCCGGCCTGGTGGTCCCACGCAACTCCTGACATCCACGCTCCGGGCGCCGTCCTGACGACGCCATGGGAGTCCAGCGAGCCCCGGGCGCGTGGGAAGGACGCGCGGCCGCCAGTCACATTCGAGGCGGCGGCGCCGTCAGAACTCGTCCATGGTGAAGGCCGGCCGCTCGGTGCGCAGCGCCGCGTCCCGCACCTGCAGCATCAGGTCGAGCGGCGCGGCCCAGAGCCAGCAGGGCCTGCCGTACGTCGGCGAGGCGCAGCCACAGGCAGCCGAACACCTGCGTCACCCGGACCTGGTCGGGGTCGGCGGCCATGAGCGGCAGCGGATCGTCCACCGGCACGGCCCAGCAGCGCACGCGCACCGTCAGGTCGATCCCGGCGAGGAAGCGCCACAGCGCGGCGGCCACCGGAGCGCTGTCGGCCTCGAACTCCTGCACCTGCACCAGTCCGGGGCTGTTGGTGTCGTCGTTCCCCGGACGGGTGCGGTAGATCGCGTACCCGGCAGGCGGCTCACTCGCGTCCGCGTCGCCGACCACCACGACCAGCGGCGGGCCGAGCTCGTCGTCCTCTTCTTCCTTCTCCGGCAGCACCTGGGTGTCCCACCAGGTGTCGTCCCTGCGCAGCCGTCCGGCGCGCGCCGTGCGGGAGCGTTCGTACAGCGGCGCGACCACCTGCTGTATCCGCCGGTTCCAGCAGCCGCAGGGGCCGCGGATCCGCCTCGATGCGCAGATCGAGGGGACGGCCGGAGTCGATCTCGATCGTCATGCCGTATGGCGCGAACCTGGCCCGCGCCCGTGCGGCCGTCATCCGAATTTTCGCCTGGGCGAGACCGCCGGCCGACGGCGAGGGCGGCAGCTGCTCACGAGCGGTCGCCGGACACAACGCGAAGGCGGCCGGCGCTTGTGGTCGCGTCGGCCGCCTGTTTCGCGGTGTTTCTCATGTGTGGGTGTGGGTTGGTAACTGGCGGTGGGTGTCGGTGACATGGCGGGCCATGGTGGTGTGGCTCAGTTGTTGCCGACGTTGATGTTGCCGCTGTTGTTGTTGCCGCCGTTGCCGCCGGGCTGGTTGCCGCTGGCGCCGTTGGCGTTGCCGCCGTTGCCGTTGCCGATGTTGCCGCCGCGGTTGTCGATCTTGATGACCTTCTTGTTGACCTTCTTGACGAACTTGGGTGCGCAGGTGGTGGCTTCGGCGGTGTGGGCGACGGTGGTGG
>NZ_JBSFNE010000048.1:0-4670 GCF_053586935.1 Nonomuraea sp. NPDC003727 | reverse complement strand
GGCCCGCGTCGGCCCGCGTCGGCCCGCGTCGGCCCGCGTCGGCCCGCGTCGGCCCGCGTCGGCCCGCGTCGGCCCGCGTCGCCCCGCGTCGCCCCGCGTCGCCCCGCGACACCCCGTCTCCCGCGCCGGTCACTGGGTCGCGCCGTCATGTGCGCGCCCTGCCCGGCCCGTCCCTGTGTCCTCATCGGCTTCGCCGTGCCCTTTCGTCTGAGGGCTGGATAAACGTGACAGCCGGTGGTCGTTGACCAAAAGGTGATCTGCGCGGGCGTTGACAACGTTGTCTATCCGAAGGATCTTCGGTGACAACGTTGTCAGCTTCCTCGGAGGTCCCGGCATGCGGAGAGCACACCTGGCCGCGTTGGCGAGCGCCCTGGTCCTGGCGTTACCCGGGGTGGCGCTGGCCGACCCGCCACCCTCGCCACTCCCCTCGGACGCGCCGTCCGCCACCCCCACCCCACCCCCACCCCCGCCCGAGATCACCCCGCCTCCGTCCGCCCGCAGGGCGCAGGTGAACCTCGCCCCCGCCGACGCGCTCTTCCACAGCTCCTTCGAACCCGGCCAGCCGCAGCCGACCTGGGTCAACACGGTCGACGAGGTCAAGGGCGCCGAAGGCGTCACCGGCGGCACGACCGGCGGCATCCCCGGCAACATCACCGACGAGGTCGTCGAGGTGAACGCCAGCGGCGAGTTCAGCGCCGCCGGTGAGGTGAAGGAGAACCTCTTCGACGGCGACGTCAACACCAAGTGGCTGGTCTTCGCCGGCACCGGCTGGGTGTCGGCGAAGCTGTCCAAGCCCATCAGGGTCGCTCGCTACGCGCTGGCCTCCGCCAACGACGCGCCCGAGCGGGACCCGCGCGACTGGGCGCTCGAAGGCTCCGTCGACGGCCGGACGTGGACCGCCGTCGACACCCGCGCGGGAGAGGTGTTCGACGCCAGGCTGAAGACCCGCGAGTTCGTGGTCGCCAACCCCGGCGCCTACCTGTACTACCGGCTGAACGTCACGCGCAACGGCTCGGGCGGCATCGTCCAGCTCGCCGAGCTGCAGCTGTCGGACGGCGACACCGCGCCCAAGCCGCCCTCCGACATGCGCAGCCTGGTCAGCGGCGGCCCGAGCGGCGGGTTCACCGCCAAGCCGCGCGCCGGCTACACGGGCCTGAAGGCGCTGCGCTACTCCGGCAGCACCACGAGCGAGCGGGGCGGCCGCTCCACCAACAAGCTCTTCGAGGTCGACGTCCCCGTCGGCCCCGACACCGAGCTGTCCTACAAGATCTTCCCCGAGTTCACCGGCGCCGACCTGCGCTATCCGAGCACCTACGCCGGACTCGACCTCGCCTTCTCCGACGGCACCTACCTCAGCGACCTGCAGGCCCGCGACCACCACGGCACCAGGGCCGTCGCCCGCGCCCAGGGCGAGTCGAAGACGCTCTACGCCGACCAGTGGAACAACAATCGCGTACGGCTCGGCGAGATCGCCAAGGGCAAGCGCGTCACGCGCATCCTGGTCGCCTTCGACGCCCCGGTGGGGCCGCTGCCGTTCAAGGGCTTCGTCGACGACATCACGCTGGCCGACACCAGGGCGCAGGCCCCGTCGAGCGTCGCCGACCACGCGATCACGACCAGGGGCACCCATTCCACCGGCGGCTTCTCGCGCGGCAACACCTTCCCCGCCACCGCCGTCCCCCACGGTTTCAACTTCTGGACCCCGATGACCGGGTCCGGCTCCAACTCCTGGCTGTACGAGTACCACCGCAACGGCAACCCCGACAACATCCCCACCATCCAGGCGTTCGCCGCCAGTCACGAGCCGAGCCCGTGGATGGGCGACCGGCAGTCCTTCCAGGTCATGCCGTCGCTGCTGGCCGTCCCCAACCCTGACAGGGTGGCCCGAGCCACCCCGTTCACCCACGACAGGGAGACGGCCAGGCCGTACTACTACGCGGTCGACCTGCTCAACGGCATCCGCACCGAGATCGCCCCCGCCGACCACGCGGCGGTCTTCCGCTTCACCTTCCCCGAGGAGCGGGGCAGCCTGATCTTCGACAACTACAACAACGACGGCGGCCTGACGATCGACGGGGGAGTGGTCACCGGTTTCACCGACGCCCGCAGCGGGCTGTCGGCCGGCGCGACCAGGATGTTCGTCCACGCCGTCTTCGACCAGACCCCGACCGGCGGCGGCAAGCTCACCGGGGCGGGGCGCGACAACGTCACCGGCTACCTGGCCTTCGGCGCCAAGCAGGTGACCATGCGCATCGCGACCTCCTTCATCAGCGTCGCGCAGGCCAAGCGCAACCTGGAACTGGAGGCCGGCGGCTTCGAGGAGGTCAAGGCGCGGGCGAAGAAGGCGTGGGAGGACAAGCTCGGCGTCATCGAGGTGGAGGGCGCCACGGACGACCAGCTGACCACGCTCTACTCCAACCTCTACCGCCTGTTCCTGTATCCGAACTCGGGCTTCGAGAACACCCCCGAGGGCTCTCGCCACGCCAGCCCGGTGGCGCCGCGCACCGGCGCCGACACGCCCACCCAGACCGGGGCCAAGGTGGTCGCCGGCAAGATCTACGTCAACAACGGCTTCTGGGACACCTACCGGACCACCTGGCCCGCCTACACCCTGCTCAGCCCCGGTACGGCGGGCGAGCTGATCGACGGATTCGTCCAGCAGTACCGCGACGGCGGCTGGATCGCCAGGTGGTCGTCGCCCGGCTACGCCGACCTGATGGTCGGCACCAGCTCCGACGTGGCCTTCGCCGACGCCTACGTCAAGGGCGTGCGCGGCTTCGACGTCAAGGGCGCCTACGAGGCGGCGCTGAAGAACGCCACCGTCGTGCCGCCCAACGCCGCCGTCGGCCGCAAGGGCATGCAGACCTCGGTCTTCCGCGGCTACACCGCGAGGGACGAGGTGGGCGAGGCCATGTCGTGGGCCGTCGACGGCTACATCAACGACTTCGGCATCGCCGGCATGGCGCAGGCGCTCGGCCGTACGGAGGAGGCGGAGTACTTCCGGTCCAGGGCGCTCAACTACGTCACCATGTTCGACCCCGCGGTCGGCTTCTTCCAGGGCCGCGACTCCAGCGGCGCGTGGCGCTGGACGCCCTCGCAGTACGACCCGCGCGTGTGGGGCCACGACTACACCGAGACCAACGGCTGGAACATGGCCTTCCACGCCCCGCAGGACGGGGTCGGTCTCGCCGCCCTGTACGGCGGCCGCGCCGGCCTGGCCAAGAAGCTCGACGACTTCTTCGCGAGCCAGGAGACCGCGACGTTCCCCGGCTCCTACGGCGGCATCATCCACGAGATGCGCGAGGCCAGGGACGTCAGGATGGGCCAGTACGGCCACAGCAACCAGCCCTCCCACCACGTCATCTACATGTACGACTACGCGGGCCAGCCGTGGAAGGCGCAGGCCAAGGCGCGGGAGGCGCTGTCGCGGCTCTACCTCGGCAGCGAGATCGGCCAGGGCTATCCGGGCGACGAGGACAACGGCGAGATGTCGGCCTGGTACCTCTTCAGCGCGCTCGGCTTCTACCCGCTCCAGGTGGGCAGCCCGCACTACGCGGTCGGCTCGCCGCTGTTCACCAAGGCCACCGTGCACCTGCCCGGCGGCAGGAAGCTGGTCGTCAACGCGCCGGAGAACAGCGCCCGCAACGTCTACGTCCAGGGGCTCAAGGTGAACGGCAAGGCGTGGACCTCCACCTCGCTGCCGCACGACGTCCTGGCCGAGGGCGCGGTGCTCGACTTCGCCATGGGGCCCGAGCCCTCCACGTGGGGCACGCCGCTGCAGTCGATCACCCCTGAGGGGCAGTCGCCGCGGCCGATGCGCGACATCCCGGTCACCGGCGGCCCCACCGCACTCTCGGACGACACCTCGGCCACCGCGGCGGTGTTCAGCGGCCCCGTCACGCTGACCGCGGCGGGCCGCCAGCCGGTCACCTTCTACACGCTCACCTCGGCCGCCTCCGCGGCCCCGAGGGCGTGGAAGCTGGAGGGCTCCTACGACGGCACCACCTGGAGCGTCATCGACGAGCGCAAGGAGGAGAGCTTCGCCTGGCAGAAGCAGACCAGGCCCTTCAAGATCGCAAACCCGGGCCGGTTCGGCCACTACCGCTTCACGACGTCCGGGACCGTCGCCGAGCTGGAACTGCTGGCCGTACCCGACCAGGCCTGTTCGAGGACCGTCAGCGGCACCCACCGGGGTCCGCTGGTCGTGACCGAGGGCGTCACCTGCCTGGCCGAGGACGCCACCGTCACCGGCCCCGTCACGGTACGGCAGGGCGCCGGCCTGCTGGCGAAGGACGCCACGATCGAGGGGCCGGTCACCGCGCACCAGGCCGCCGCGCTCGTCCTCACCGCTTCCTCGGTGGGCGGTCCGGTGAGCGTCTCGGGCGTGCGCGGCGAGGTGAGCCTGGAGGCGGCCGAGGTCCGCGGCCCCGTCACGCTGACCCGCAACGCCGCCCCGCTGGTCAGCGCCAGCACCGTCGGCGGCCCGCTCACCTGCGCGGGCAACGATCCGGCGATGCGCGACAACGGGCTGCCGAACGCGGTCCGAGGCCCGGTGACCTGCTGACCGCCGCGCTCCCGGGCGGAGTACGACCCGGTCGCCCGCGCCGCGCTGGTCACCGGCATCCAGGACAAGGTCACCCGCGACGTGGCGTGGATGCCGCTGAACAACC
>NZ_JBSFNE010000047.1:0-6604 GCF_053586935.1 Nonomuraea sp. NPDC003727 | reverse complement strand
GTACTGCACTCGAAGGGGTGTGGGAGAGTAGGTCGCCGCCGCGCAATCTTTACAGTAAGGGCCATCCCGGTTGGGGTGGCCCTTTCTGCTTTTCCAGGCCGTTTCGAGGGCGTGCCGTGGGTGGCCTTGCCAGGGGGGACCGTAGGCTGGCCTGATATGAGGACTGGATTCGCTGTTCCCGTGTCCGGGCCGTGGGCCACCCGCGCCAACATGCGCCGGATCGCCACCCGCGCCGAGCAACTCGGCTACCACGAGCTGTGGACCTTCCAGCGCCTGCTCTACCCCGAGGGTCACGCGATGGGCCCGACGTACCGCAGCGTCCACGACCCCATCGTCACTCTCTCCTACCTTGCCGGCGTCACCGAGTCGATCAGGCTGGGTGTCGCCGTGGTCAACGCCTACGAGGCGCCCGCTCTGGTGGCCAAGCAGGTGGCGTCGCTGCAGGAGGTCTCGGGCGGGCGGGTGTCGTTCGGGCTGGGGCTCGGCTGGCTGCGCGAGGAGTTCGAGGCCATGGGGGTCGACTTCGCGAAGCGTGGCCGCAGGGGTGAGGAGTTCATCGAGGTGCTGCGCAAGTGCTGGACCGACGATGTGGTCCGGCACGAGGGGGAGTTCTACCGGATTCAGGCTTCCCACATGGATCCGAAGCCGACGCCGATTCCGCCCATCCTGCTGGGCGGCGGGGCCGAGGTGGCGCTGCGCAGAGCCGGTCGGCTCGCCGACGGCTGGGTCAGCGCGAGCAGGGAGGACCTGAACGGCATCGCCGAAAAAATCTACATCGTAAAGGAGGCGGCACGGGAAGCCGGACGCGATCCCGAGGCACTGCGTTTCATCTGCCGAGGGGTCACCACGGTCACCGACGCCGTCGACGGGCCGCCGTTGACCGGGCCGTACGAGAAGATCAGGCAGGATGTGGCGGATCTGGCGGCTCGCGGGGTGACGGAGGTGTTCCATGACCTCAACTTCGTGGCCGACATCGTGACCGCCGCGCCTGAGGAGGCGATGCGCCGGGCGGAGGAGGCGATGGAGGCCCTCGCCCCCTGACGGACCCGTGCGCGGCAGCCGTTTCCCGGCCACTGACTGTCACCGGGAGTTGAAGGCGTGGCGGCTCCTGATCGAATGACGGAGCGATTCAACGGTGCCCTGTATCCCCACAACCCACGACCTGAGCCACGTGCGTGATGGTCGGCGACATGGGCCCGGCCCCGTCCGGGCGAACCGCACAGGATTGGTTCGGCCGCGCTGCCTTCGCCGGATGCCATCGTGGCCATTGGGCGTTGGAGTGTGTCGTCGTCCCAGGGCGCCCGGCGCGTTCCACGTGGATCGTCAGGTGCACACCTCACGGTCGGGTGGCGGACCGCGGATCATCGCTGCGCGCCGGGCTTCGTCCGCCGCTTCAGCTCACCGTGGACTCGAGTGCACGCGCCTCGTCGGGACGGTGTGTCTCGTGATATCCGCCCTCCGGAGTCCGGACGACGACTCCGGTTTCCACGCCGTGCTCGGCGACGTCGCGATCACGTGCTTGCAGGCCGAGGCAGAGCCAGCGGGTGATGACGAAGGCGACGATCGGGCCGACGAGGACGGCCACGCGAAAGGCGTTGGTCACGGATTCGAGCGACAAGTGGAAGACATGCGCGATCTGGTCGTTGGCCGCGGAGGCCCACAGCGATCCGTAGAACGTGACCCCGGCCGCCGCGAGACCGGTGCGGACCGGGGTGGCCCGTGGCCGGTCCAGGACGTCGTGTCGGGTGCGGACCCGGGCGAGGCGCTCCTTGTTCATCGGGCGCCCGTTCGCGTCGCGCCGCGCGCGATACGTCAGCACGCGCTCTTCGATCAGCGGGTACAGCGCCAGGACGGTGAAGAACGCGCCGGGTACGACCAGGCCGGGCACGAGAACGACGAGGCTGAGGGTGTGGCCGAAGACGGTGACCTCCCATGCGGGCATGAGCCGGAGCGCGCCGTCGATGAAGCCCATGTACCAGTCCGGTACGGCTCCCGCCGCCGTCTGGCCCGGGTTGGCCGGGCCGTACAGCCAGATGGGGGTGATCTGGACCAGCACGCCCATCATGACCAGCACCCCGACGGTCGCACCCGCCACCAGCGTACGGGTAGCGGGACGTCCCCTCACCGCGCCGGGGAAACGTGTGTGGCCGTGCCGGCGGACCAGCCGGGCGCGAAGGGCCAGCAGGCCCGCCACGAGCAGTGGCAGCACCAGCACGTGCGCCCAGTACAGCCGGGGAACGATGTCCTCGCCTGGGAACGCTCCGCCGAACAGCAGCTGGTGGAGGTAGGTCCCGACGACGGGAATGGACAGCACGATGCTGTTGATGAGCCAGAGGCTGCCTCCTGACAGCAGGTCGTCCGGGAGGATCTTGCCGGTTTCCCCCGCGGCCATGGCGAGCGCCAGCAGCGTCACCCATGTCATCCACTGAGAGCGTCGGGGCCGGCGGAACGCGCCGGTCAGGAACATGCGTAGGAGCTGCAGCACGATGGCGGCGGCGAAGATGAGTGCCGCCCAGTGGTGCACTTGGCGGATGACCAGGCCGCCTGTGACGTCGAAGCTGATGCGCATGGCCGAGTCGAAGGCAGCGCTCACCTGAACCCCGTGCAGCGGGGCATAACCGCCGTCGTAGGTGACCCGTGACATGTCCGGATCGAAGAACAGCATGAGGAACAGCCCCGTCACGGCCAGGACCGCGAAGGAGTAGGCCGCGATCTCCCCGAACAGGAACGACCAGTGGCTGCCCCCGAACACTTGCTGCCGCATGCGTGACACGCGCATTCCGCCTCCAGGAAACTCGTCCTCTGTACAAAGGACTGAATTGCCGCCCGGAATGTGACATCGCGACCAGTGAGGTCGATCACGGCCGTTCTGGTGGCTGCTCGATCTCGTACGGCCGGCCGTTGACGATGGAGCCGGGGCCGACCACATAGCCGCCGCGGACGGGCCCGCAGGTGTCGATGCAGGGGCCGAGCGGAAGTTGGGGGAGCTGCTGGTGGTCGAGCCGATCGCGTAGCCGGGCGGGACGGTCAGGTACAGGTGCATCCCGCCGGTGGTTGCCTGCTAGACGATCATGAGATGAAGACATCAAGACTGGTCAGAGAGCGTTGACGCGATCGCAGAAGTCATCTTGTCGCGTCGGGCAGTACTCCCGGATATTGCTGCGTAACGTTACGATCTGGCGATGCGATCGTCCGCGTTAGTCGTCAGGCGGAGTGCTGCTCCATCTGGCCGGAGCTGGCTGTGGACCGCCGGTCAGATCGTCGGAGCGGGGCTCGCTGGCTCGCTGCTCGGCCCCTGCTTGTACGCCGTCGCTGTCTTTGCTCTCGGGCTGGGCCCGATCGTCTTGGTCTTCGCCGCGCTCTTCGCAATGGTCGTGTTGTATCTCGTGGCACTCGTGACACGAGAGGGATCGTCGATGACGGCGACCCCGGGTGGCAGGACGATATGGGCAGGCGTGGTCTTGATTCTCGGGGTGATCGGCTGGGTCGCCGGGGCGTCCGCCCTCGGCAAGCTGGGATTATCCACGACGGACCCGCTGTGGTGGTCGTTGCTGAGCGCGATCCCGTTCGCCCTGGCGGCAGCGCTTTGTACGGGAGGGTGGATCTCGCTCGTCTCCCTCACCTTGACCACGGCCCTGATCCTGACTGGCTATTCCTAGGAATCCTGCTGCTTAGCTCCTGGAACGGTGTTCACCGGTCCCGTGCCGGCGACAAGCGAGTTCGCGACGGAGTTCAAGGTTTTCGCCGTGTGCTTGTTCGAGCGCTGCGCGGAGTGCTTGGACACTGATGTCCTTGTGGCTGGTACGGGTGACCCAGTACGAGCGATCGTGGATCTCCACTAGGTCGCCGCAGATCTGTCCAGCCGAAGAAGGAGTCGTGCAGGATCGTCCCGGTGGTCCTCCATGTATGTGACCAGGGTGTCGATTACCTCCCGGCCGCACCTCGGCCCCGCCGGCGCGGCGACGGTCTCCTGCCTCGCCCGGTCCGCGCCTCCTACTGCACCGTCGTCCACGACAACCTTGCTGGCATCGCGACCGTTGAGCTCGGCGACCCAGGTCGCCGAGCTCAACCCGCTTGTTGTTGGCCAGGCGCGCCTTCGGCGGGATCGACCATGTCGCGAGGGAGTGGTCAGCCGAGCTCCGCCGTCATCAAGGTCAGCGGTGCCATTCCTCCGACTGCACCGTCTGCTCGGCGGGCGGCGGTTTGATGTGCACCTTCATCCTCCAGTCCGACAGCCGAAGTTCCTTCGAGTGGACCTCGTAGGGCGCATCGCCCGCGGACCTGCCAGGGCCGTCGTTCAGCTCGCGCCACGAGCTCCACGCTCGGCGGACGAGTTGGTCGCCGCCGATCCACAACCGCCAGGACACCTTCCAACCGGCGTACTTACCGGTGGGGGGCCTGCGGTGGTAGCCGATGCGCATGTCCGGGTTCGCCTTGTGGAGCTGCGCGAAGGTGATGGTGCCCTCGTAGAGGGTGGTGCGCACCCCGTCGTAGATCCCGGCGGGCCGCTTGCGATTGGTGGTGGCCAGCACGGCTCGGAGGTTGGCCGCCTCGGTGAGGCTGAGGTGGGGTCCGGCCTTCAGGAAGAGCTGGCACGGCCATTCGAAGGTCACCCAGGTCTTGCCCGGCGGCAGTGGCTCATCGGGGTCGGGCTTGACGTACGACTCGTACTCGCGTTTGCCGATGCAGATTTTGCGGGTACCGGCGACGGCCACATTGGGGTCCTTCAAATCCGTCGCCACGATCGTGCCCTTGCCGAAACCGACGACGCCGCGCACCGGATCGGTGAACGACCAGCTGCCGTCAGGCGAGCGTGATCCCCAACGCTCGACGATCTTCACCCCCTGGCCGGGGACGAGCTGGCGCTGGATGACACCGGCCGATCCACGACGGCATCGGCCCGTCCGGCAGGACCTACCGTCGCGGTGGGCACGGCCGCCATGAGAAACGCTGCCGCCATTCGTCGTCTCATCACGCAAGCGATCTTCGCAGTACCAGGTCTCAGTGGCGTCACACCTTGATCGACGGCTGGACCTGCGCCGCTGCGGCATCGGGTCGGGCCGGTCGCAGCGCTTCCACCACCCGGCTGGCCACCGAGCGCGAGCGCACCCGCCACCTGGACCCAGACGCGCCGGCAGGTCGCCGAGCAGAGCCCAGCGGGTTCCACCGCGGCACACGTCCGGGCCGAGCTCAACGAGCAGCGGCGGACCTTCCTGCGGGCCCTGTTGACGTGCTGAGGTGGCGGCTGACGTCAACCGTGCTCCCGCGATGCGGCGGGCTCGGCCGAAGTCCCTCTACGGGGCCGGACCTCAGGGTGTCCGGGACGAGTAGGGGTGATCCCCGATGCCGCCCCCCGCGTCCTCCGGCAGCATGGTGGTCATGAGAACGAGGGGCATGATCGCCGTGGCCACGTTGGCGCTCTCCGCGACGGTGCTGACGGGTTGCGGGTTCGCCGGGCTCGGCGTGGCGACGGACGAGAAGACCGAGTCATACGAGGTCACCGACAAGGTCGTCCAGCTGACGGTGAGGGGCGGGGCCGGCGATGTCGTGGTCAACGAGAGCGACAGAGCCGGGATCAAGGTCACCGAGAAGATGCACTGGCGCGACACCGCGCCCCAGGCTTCGCACCCGGTGAAGGGGGAGGTCCTCGAGCTGTCCTACGACTGCGAAAGGACCTTGGACAGTTGCTGGATCGACTACACGATCGACGTTCCCAAGGCGCTGAAGGTCAAGGTCGACATGGGCGCGGGTGACATCACCCTGCGCTCGCTGAGCGGCGAGATCGAGGTGAAGACGGGCGCGGGCGACATCGGCGCCAGCGCGCTCGCGGGCAAGCGGTTGTCCGCCGAGACGGGCGCGGGCGAGCTCGATCTGAAGTTCGGCGGCGCGCCGGACAGCGTCGAGGTGCAGACGGGGGCGGGCGACGCCACGCTCCACCTCCCGCAGGGCCGCTACGACGTGACCACCGACAGCGGCGTGGGCAGTACCGTGGTGAAGGTGACCGACGACGCGAGCGCACCGCGCAAGGTCTCGGTCTCCTCCGGCGTCGGCGAGGTGAAGATCCTGCCCCAGTGAAGCGGCGGACGCCGTGGGGGCCGCCGAGACCCGACTCCGGGTCGGTCAGCGGCCGCGGCTCTCAGACGTCCGGCGATGGCGCGCCGACCTGAGGGGGGTTACCGCCGTCGACCGGTTCGATGCAACTCGCTACTTTCGGTAGATATCCGGTGAGGCGGCGGAGCCGGCCGATCCGGCTGCGGTCGACGCTCACGGGTGGCCAGATCTCCAGCTGGGGTGTGACGTGCACCGTCGGCTTCCGGCACCGTGATGACGAAATCGCCGCGTTCGTCGTCAGCGGACACTGGACGGCTTGGCCTTTCGGCGAGCTCCCCAACCACGACCTTGGCGACGAGTTCATCGGCACGGCCTCGGTGCTGGTGGAGTCGCGTAATCAACTGTCGCGTATTCGTCCAGCCGTCGAGTGCTGATGTGGCCGACCTGGGGCATGCTGGAGTCATGACTGGTGATCAGGTAGCCGCCGCAGTCCGTGCATTGATCAATCGGTACGACCCCGAGGGCCTGTTGGGCATGGGGGCTCCTGAGGACG
>NZ_JBSFNE010000046.1:0-10810 GCF_053586935.1 Nonomuraea sp. NPDC003727 | reverse complement strand
ATCGCGCCTGGGGGAGCGTCCCATGGTCGCGCCTATCTTCCGGCCGGCGCCCGGGTGGATCGGTCGCCACCGTAATTTGATCACCTTACGTCTGGCATTTGCCACGACCAACAGGACAGATGCCCAGCCACGCCGAAGCTCGGCGGGGCTGGGCCGACGAAGTCGAACGGCGCGAGGCCGCCGAGCAGCGCGTCGCCGAGTTGGAGCCCGCGGCCGCCCGCGCCCATCAACTGCTGGAGGCCGAAGGCGCGGCGCTGATCGGCACCGTGGCCAAGCGGCTCGGTGTCACGGAGACCTTCCTGCGGAGGTTCCTGCGTGGCGAAGGCCTGTTGTGCAGCTACGGCGCCAAGCGTAACGAGCCCATGGCCCGCTACGTCGCCTCTGGCCACTTCGAAGTCAAGGTACGCGTGATCGGCGAACCTCCTGTCCAGCGCACCACCACTTACGTCACTGGCAAAGGCGAGGCGCTGATCTGGGAGCGGCTGTTCTGCAAGGGACTGGTCACCGGCCCCCGTCCGACCACCCACCAGCTCGCCCTCGAAGGCCTCTAACCGCGCTCGCTCGTGCGGGCATCAGCAGCCGCATCGGGGCGCTGGTCCGTCCGCCGCGACCCCTACCCGTACGGCCCGCAGCGGCCGCACCAGCCCCGGACCCGCCCTCGGGCCGACCGGCGCCGAACAACACGATGAAGTAGCCACCCGATCGACGGCCCGGCGCTCTCTCCACGATCACCGGATCCCAGCCCGATGCCCCGAAGGGCGATCGCCGTGGCGATGCCGCTGACGCCGAGTCCCACGACCAGGGCCCGTTTCCTGCTGCTGCTCAGCGCAGTCATGGCTTCCTCCTCGGATGTGACACGGCTAGGGGACGAGGACGATGCGGTCGTCGGTCTCGGCGGTCCACGCCTGCGCGACCTGGACGAGGGGTACGGCGCGCGCCCGTACGTCGATCGCGCCCGCGGTCACCGCTGAGGCCAGTTCCGGCAGTTCGGCGAGGAAGTCGCGGGCGGGGACCGAGCCGATGCCGCTGCCGACGATCTGGAGGCGGGCGGAGCGCAGGGCCGCGGAGGGGATGGGCGCGGTTGGGCCGGCGATGGATCCGATCTGGATCCAGGTCAGCGGGGCGGTGCGGTCGGCGCGGGCGGTGAGCATAGGAATCATGGCGCCGGCGGCGGGTTCACCCCACACGTAGTCGATGACCACGTCGACGTCGGCCGCGTGGCCGATCTGGTCGAAGGTGATCGTCTCGTCGGCGCCGAGCGCGGTCAGCGCCTTCAGGCGGGTGGTGTCGCGGCCGGCGGCGATGACCTGGTCGGCGCCGAGCAGCTTGGCGATCTGGACCGCCATCCGTCCGGCGTTGCCGGTGGCGCCGAGGACGAGGACGCGCCGGCCAGCGTGGAAGTCGACGCGTCGGCGCAGCGCGACCCAGGACGACATGGCCGGGTTCATCGCAGCGGCGATCCGCACGGGGTCGATGCCGTCGGGCAGGATCACGCTGCGGCGAGGGTCGATGAGGGTGCGCTCGGCGAACGTGCCCAGAGTTGTGTCGTCCAGGGCCACGTAGCGGACGTTGCCCTCCTGGTCGCGTACCACACCGTCGACGCCGGGGACCAGCGGGTACATGCCGTTGCTGGAGTAGTGCGAGCCGTTCGCCTTGGCCTTGGTCAGATGGTGCAGGCCGGCCGCGAGGACCTCAACGAGCAGCTCGTCGCGGTGGCGTTCTGCGGGGTCGGGGTGGTCGCGATAGACCGGCAGGGCATCGGCTGCTGGGATGACGGCAGCGTGCATGGTGACCTCCAGAAAATGATTTGTATTACCAACCATCTCCATGGTGGTTGGTAATACAAACCATGTCAATAGGAGTCGGCGTGATCGATGCCGCATCCGTCGATCGCCTGGCGCGGGATCGGGACGCGAGGCGTACCGGGTGGCGGTGTCTGCCTCCTCGCTCCGGCATGGTTGGTATTGCCAACCATGCCGGACTAGCATGACGGCATGAGCTCCGCCGACGATGTCGTGGATGCCCTCGTCCGGGCCACTTTCGAGGTGGCAGGCGTGCTGACCCGCATCGGTGGTGAGCACGATTTGTCGCTCACCCAGCTACGGGTGCTCGGCATCCTCCGCGACCGCCGCGCCCGCATCACCGAACTGGCCGCCTACCTCGGCCTGGACAAGTCCACGATGTCCGGCCTCATCGACCGCGCCCAGCGCCGGGGGCTGCTGACACGCGGCAAGAACCCCGAAGACGGCCGGGTCGTCGAGGTGTACATGACCCCGGCCGGGCTCGAACTTGCCAAACGCGTGGAGGACGACATCCGGCGTGCCCTGGCGCCCGCGACCGGCCGCCTGGACCCGGAACAGCTCGATCGGCTCGTCAACCTGCTCGACATCGTCTCGGCCCGCTCGCCGCGTACACGCGCCGCACCGGGGCCGACGGCCGCGCGCTGATGGTCGAACAGGGCCACGGACGGTTCCTGACGTCTGCGGCGTTCGCCCCATCGAGGTTTCCGGGCGGCGTGCCTCAGGTCACCAGGCCCCTGCGGTAGGCGTAGACCACCGCCTGCACGCGGTCACGCAGGTCGAGCTTGCTCAGGATGCGCGACACGTACGTCTTGACGGTCTCCTGGCTGATCACCAGCGTGGCGGCGATCTCGCTGTTGGACCGGCCGTCGGCGATCAGGCGCAGTACCTCCAGCTCGCGCGGGGTCAGCGCGGTCTCGTCGGGCGTGTCCCGGGCCGGGCGGATCCGGGACGCGTACCTGCCGACGAGCTGCCGCGTCACCTCAGGCGCCAGCAGCGCGGCGCCCGCCGCGACGGTGCGGATGCCCTGCAAGAGCTGCGCCGGCGGGGCGTCCTTGAGCAGGAACCCGCTCGCCCCGGCGCGCAGCGCCTCGTAGACGTACTCGTCCAGGTTGAACGTGGTCACCACGAGCACCTTGACCGGATTCTCGACCCCGGCGCCGGCCAGCAGGCGGGTCGCCTCGATGCCGTCAAGCACCGGCATCCGCACGTCCATGACGACGATGTCGGGACTCAGCCGGCGGGCGAGCTCGACCGCGGCGCGGCCGTCACCGCACTCGCCCACCACCTCCAGGTCGGGCTGCGCGTCGATGATCGTGGCGAAGCCGGTGCGGATCAGCGCCTGGTCGTCGCAGACCAGGACACGGACCGGCGCGGTCATGACCGGCTCCCCGCAGGTATGCGGGCCCGTACCACAAAGCCGCCGCCCGCCTGCCGGTCCGTGCTGAACTCGCCGCCCAGAGCGTCCACGCGCTCGCGCAGTCCGGCCAGGCCCCGCCCGCTCCCGCCGGGGGAGGCGACCCTGGAGCCGGGGCCGTCGGTGCTGACCGCCACACTGATCTCCTTCTCGCCGTAGCGCACCCAGACCGCGGTGGGGCTGCCGTGGGCGTGTTTGAGGGCGTTCGTCAGGGCCTCCTGGACGACCCGATAGGTCACGAACTCGGCGCTGCCCACCGATTCCCCGGGGTCGCCCTCCTCGGTGAACTCCACCGGCTGCCCGGCCTGGCGGGTCTGCTCCACGAGCGTGCCCAGGTCTCCGGCGGACGGCATGCTGACGTCGGTATCGTGATCGGCTTTGAGCAGGTCGAGCATGTGCCGCAGGTCGGTGATGGCCCGCCGGCCGGTGTCGCTGACGGCGCTCAGTGTCGCGTCGAGGCGGTCGGGCGCGGCGGTGAGGTAGCGTGCCGCCTCGGCCTGCACGACCATCGCCGTCACGTGGTGCGTCACGACGTCGTGGAGTTCGCGGGCGATCCGGGTGCGTTCGGCGGCGCGGGTGGCCTCGGCGACGTGGCGGCGGCGTTCCGCCTCGGCGGCGCGGGAGGAGCGCAGCCAGGCCCCGATGCCCCATGCGAGGGCCAGAGCCAGGTAGAACACCACGTACCCTTCCACCCTCTCGCTCGCGCCGAGTCGGTCGAGCGCGAGCGCGAGCGGCACGTACGCCATGGAGAGGAGGACCACGGTGACGCGCCGATGGCGCTCCAGGTGGGCGCCCGCGCTGATGAGCGCGATGGGCATCGCGTTGCTGGCGAACATGTGGTAGGCGCGGAACTGGTCGAGAACGAAACCGAGCGACACCAGAGCAAGGCACACGGCCGGCCACCGCCGGCGGACGGCGAGCGGAAGGCACTCCAGGGCGATCACCACAAACGCCAGCGCGTCGAAGGGCCGGGCCGGCAGGTCGCCGACCTGAGTCCCCTTGCCGTGGAGCGCCGGCAGGAGCGATGCGATGGCCAGCAGCAGCCCGAACGGTAAGTCCCGGACCACGACGTCGCACCGCCGCCACAGGTCCGTGACCCGCCCTAGATCGATCATTGGGCGAGCGTAGCGGTCGCGCCGCGCCGGAGCGGGACCACGTTGCCGCGCCGGCGGGCCAGCCGCATGAACACGACCGTCAGCAGCAGGCCGAACGCCACCGCGTATGGGCTCGCCTCCGGCCCGAACTCGCCGCCCGTGAGCAGGGCTGGGCCCGACGTCACGCCGTGCAGCAGCCCCTGCGTCGCGCCGTTGCCCGAGACCTCGGTGCCGAAGATGCCGGCTGCGGCGAAGTTCCAGCCGAAGTGCACGCCGATCGGGACCCACAGGGTGCGGGCGGCGGCGTAGGCGGCGGCGAGCATGCCGCCCGCCTCGACCGCGACGGCGATCGCGCCCCACAGATCGGCGTGCGGGTTGAGCAGGTGCGACAGGCCGAACAATAGGCCGGTCAGCACCAGCGCCGGCCACGTCCCGGTGCGTTCCTCGACGATCCTGAACAGGATGCCGCGAAACAGCAGCTCCTCCGTCACCGCGGCGGCGGCCATGAAGCCGAGCAGCCCGACCGCGCCCGCCGGCGAGCCCGGGCCGTCGATCCGGTAACCGCCCACGAGAGCGATGTTCACGATGACGGCCGCGAACAACGCGACCCCGATCAGCGCCCCTCGCGCGATGGCGCGGGCGGCGCCTCGCGCCGCCACCTCCACAGGTGCCCGGCGCTCGGACCACCGCACCACGCGGGCGTACACGAGCACGGCGAGCAAGGCCGTCGCGACACCGAGGAACAGGGTAAGGAGCGGGCTTTCCTTCACCGCGCCCACGATCGCGCCGCCGGCGAAGGCGACCACCGCGACGGGCACGAGCTGTCTCAATAACCGCATGACGACTCCCTTACGTGGGGGACTGCGGTGGGGCGCCACCGCTACGCCGAGAAACGCTAGGGATCCGGCGGTCTGGGATCGTCCCCGTGCGGTGGACATTCGCGCGTAGCTCGCACGGGGGACTGGCGCACATGCGATTCGTCGCAGGACGCCGCCGCGTTCGACGTCGCCGCGGATGGCGTACATATCCGGCGGGGTCCGCACCGCACGACAGAGCGCGACGATCTCGGTCCTTCCCTGCAGGATCTCGGTCCTTCCCTGCCGGCCGCGCTTGTCCCCCACACGAGCTACCGGCAAATGTCCACCGCACGGGGACGATCCCGGACCGCCCGATCCATAGCGTTACGACACAGCCACGGCGCTCCGTCCGCTTTCCCGCTACACCGCCGTGCGCATCACCCGGCGCCGACTCCCTCACTGGAGGACCTCATGCTCCGCAAGATCAAGACACCCGTTGTGGCCGCGCTGTGCTGCACCATGCTCGGCGCGGGGGTCGCCGGCTGCGACGGCGACGCGGTGGAGAACTGGGACCCCTTCGCCCCCGCCACGCGGACAGCCGATGCCACCCCGATCTCCGGGACCGCGAAGATCGACGTCGCGGGGCGGTCGGTGAACGTGTCCTGTTCGGGCGCCCCGGAGAAAGGCAGGCCGGTCATCATCCTGATGCACGGAGCAGGCGATGGGCTGGACAAGCTCGCCGCCGTCCAGAAGACGCTGAGCAGGCAGAACCGGGTCTGTTCCTACGACCGGCTCGGCGCGGGCGCCAGCGACCAGCCGGACGGCCCGCAGAGCTTCTCCAGCACGGGCAAGATCCTGACCGGAGTGCTCGACCGGATTGCCGGTGACGGCCCGGTCGTCCTGGCCGGGCACTCGCTGGGCGGGCTGATCGCCGCCAGGTACGCCCCCGACCACCAGGACAGGGTCAAGGGGCTGGTCCTGATGGATGCCACCCCACCCACCATGGCCGGCGACATCACGAAGGCGATCCCCGAGTCCGCCAAGGGGCCGGCGGCCGAGGTACGCGCACAGAACCTCGCGATATTCCAGGGCGAGAACCCGGAGAAGCTCGTCATCACCGATGGCAAGGTCCGTTCCGCCGGTAACATCCCGGTGGAGGTGATCCAGCATGGGAAGCCGTACCTCGCGGCCGTCCCCGAGTACGGGCCGCGCCTGGAGCAGGCGTGGTCCGCGGGTCAGCGCAAGTGGCTCGCGCTGTCCCGCGGCAGCAAGCTGAGCACGGCCACGAACAGCGGCCACTACATCTACGTCGACCAGCCCGATGTCGCCGTCCAGGCCATTGAACGCGTCACCGCACGGGCCGCACGTCAAGCGCAGGGTGAGTAACCAGCCGGTTGTGATGCTTCAGACCGCCGAGCGCTCGGCCGCGCGGGCGGTGAGGCGTTCCCAGTTGCGGTGGGCGATGTCGGCCTTCTGCTTGTCGGTGAAGGGCGCGTCCTCCAGGAACGCGCGGGCGGCGCCGTTGCTGGTGTCGACATAGGGGAAACCGCCAGGACGGAAGCCGTAGGTGAAGGGGTAGTCGGTGGAGTACAGCATCCGGTCGGTGCCCATGACCTCGACGGATGAGCAGGTTGCTCGCTACGGCCGCTTCCCTGAGGAGCCGTCAGTGGCCGAGCTCGAGCAGTTCTTCCGCCTGGATCGCGCGGCGCTGGACGCGCTGGCCAGCAAGCGCCGCCCGACGACCCGCCTGGGATGGGCGGTGCAGTGGGACACGGTGCGCATGCTCGGGGTGTTCCTGACCGAGGCTCCCACCCAGGTTCCGGCCGGGGCGGTGGGGTTTGTTGCGGAGCAGCTGCAGCTCGATCCCGCGGATTTGGCCGACTACGGCCAGCGGCAGCAGACGGTGTACGAGCACGCCTGGGAGATCCGTGAGCTGCTGGGCTTTCACGACTTCGGCGCATGTGAGGCGGAGGTGCGGGCGTTCGTGGCGGCGCGGTTGTGGGCCTCCAACGAGGGGCCGCGGGCGCTGTTCGATCGGGCGCGGGTGCACATGCTGAAGGAGCGAATCCTGCTACCCGGCATCACCGTGCTCACCCGGTTGGTAGGCGAGGTGCGCAAGGCGGAGAACGACCGGCTGCAGGCGCTGTTGTCGGGCCGGCTGTCGGCCGGGATGCGCACCGCGCTGGAAGAGTTGTTACGAGTGGGCGAGGGCCGCCGGTTCTCTGAGCTGGAGCGGCTGCGCACGGCGCCGACGAAGGCCTCGGGCCGGGTGCTGTCGGTCCAGTTACAACGGGTGGCCGAGATCGCCGGGCTGGGCGCTGGCGGCGTGGTGGTCGAGCCGGTGCCGGAGGTGAAGCTGGCCGCGCTGGCCCGCTACGGCAAAGCCGCCAAGGCGCCTGCGCTGGCGGAACTGGCCGAGCACCGCAAGGCCGCGATGTTGCTGGCCACGGTGCGACACCTGGAGACCGCGTCGGTCGATGACGCGCTGGATGTGCTGGACCTGCTGATTTCGGCGAATCTGCTGGCGCGGGCCGAGCGGGCGGGCAGGACCGAGCAGCTGCGCACCTTCCCGAAGCTGCCTTCGGCGGCGCGCACGATGGCCTCGGCGATGGAGGTGCTGATGGACGCGCCGGAGGCCACCACCGATCGCCTGGTGTCGCTGGTGGAGGTATGGAAGGCGATCGAGGAAGTCGTGCCGCGGGAGAAGTTGGCGGCCGCAGTGGAGACAGTCGCGGCGTTCGTGACGGTCACCGACGACGACGCGGCGGCAGAGTGGCGATCCGAGCTGATCAACAGCGGGATGCGGCCAAGCCGGATGAGTTCCTCCTGAAGACGGCCGGTGTGATGGGCGTCGGCCAGCCGGCCCACCCATTCGGCCGCGGTGGCGAACAGGACACGATGGCCGGCCTGGCAAGCACGGATTCCCAGCCCGATGGACAGATGGGTCTTGCCGGTGCCGGGCGGGCCGAGGAAGACGACGTTCTCCCTGGCCGTGACGAAGTCGAGAGTGCCGAGGTGGGTGATGGTGTCGCGTTTCAAGGATCGTTGGTGGTCGTAGTCGAACTCCTCCAGAGACTTGCGGGCGGGGAAACGGGCCAGCCGGATGCGGCCCGCACCGCCGTGCGCTTCGCGGGCGGCGACCTCGCGTTGCAAGCAGGCGGCGAGGAACTCCTCGTGCGACCAGTCCTCGGCGCGGGCCCGCTCGGCAAGCCGCTCGATGGAGCTGCCAGCGAGGGTGCTTTGAGCGCCCGGGTCAGGTAGGCGAGTTCCGAGGCGACGTTCCTGGCAGAGTTCTTGGCTGCCATCAGATCGCCGCCTCCTCATTCGCCTGCTCACCAGCGAGGCCGAACATGTGGTCGTAGTCGGTGAGACGACGCTGTTCGACCTCGGTCATCACCGCGGGAACCGGGGCCAGGCGTTGACGCCGGAAGTTGCGGGCGGCCTGCTGGTGAGCCGGGTCGGTGAGGGTCTGGTGGGCTGCCCGGCATCGTTCGTGCTGGGCGACGTTCTTGCCGCCACAGGTCGCGGTGACGTGATCGAGATCGGCGCGGACTTCGACCAGACGGCCGATCGCGGCCGGGTGGACGGAGTAGTCGTTGGCATCGAGGCGGACGTAGTGGTCGCGGGGCAGCCGGGCCGAGGTGTTCCAGCCGATCTGCGGGGCGGTCGCGGGCAGGGGGAGCATCGCGGCCAGGTCCGCGAATCTGCTGCATGCCGCGACGTGAGGTTCGCTGCCGCATGTCCGGTGAATGTCCGATTTTCGGATCAGGAGCTGGTAGCGGCCCTATCCCAGGTGCCGTATCCGTAGCTGTGCATGCCACCTGATCTACGGATAGCGCGTCAACGTCTGTCAGCTCGGTTGATCACGGCCAGTTGGTGTCGGCATTCCACATCGTGACCTTCTTCAGTTGCTCCGCTGGAGGAAGTCCAACGGCACCGGCGAGGTTGGCGCCATTCAGGTTTGCGCGGTCGAGTCGAGCGCCGTTCAGATTGGCGCCGGACAAGTTGGCGCCAGCCAGGTTGGCGCCGGTTAGGTTAACGCCGACCATGTCCATGCCCGCTAGGTTTTGATCCACCAGAAAAACGCCCGTTAGGTTGGCTCCATGTAACCCTGCGCGATTCAGAGTTGTCCCTAACAAGTTCACTCTGCTCAGATTTGCACGCGAAAAGCTTGCATGGGTCAGGTTTGCTCCGCTCAGGTTGGCATCAGTCAGGTCGGCGCCCTCCAAGTTGGCTCTGGTCAGGTTCGCCCCGTAGATCTGGGCGCGAGCCAGATTGCTCCCAGCCAGCTCCGCGTCGGTCATGTTGGCCTTGACCAAGGTGGCATCACTCATGTTGGCGCGATAGATCAGAGCGCTGGACAGGTCGGCCGCATAGAGGTTGGCTCTCCGCAGATCGGCATCGGAGAGAAGCGTGTTGCTGAGACCGGCTTGATAAAGCTCAGCGCTGCCCAGGGCGGCCTTGGCGAGGTTGGAGCCGCTCAGCGTGGCATCACGCATGTAGCTACGGCTCAGGTTCACTCCCGAGAGGTTGCCGCGCATCAGTCGGACTCCCGTTAAGTCGACCGCATAAGAGCCGGTGGAGCCGGTCGTGGCGGGATTACGGCCAAGCACGGTGACAGCCGCTTGTAGATCAGTCGCCAGGAGGGCCGGCTTGCTGGACTTAACGTCTGTATCCGGGTCGTGCTCTCTGAGGTAAGCAGCAAGTACGTCCAACACGGCTTGGTGGTAGTCAGGAGAATCCCATATCGTTTTCTCAAGGGCATAAATCCCGCCTAGCTTTACATCCTTCTGGTCACTCCCGAGCTGCTCAACCGCTTTCGTAAACCGATCATTTGCCTGACCCTTCCGGCTCAGGTCGAGACTATCTTGCGCGATCTTTTGGGAATTTTCGGCTCTCTTCAATAGATTGTGCCGTCTGGGATAGGCCCAACCCGGTGAGGATGAGGCCTGCGATCACACCCATCGTGGTGAGAAGTTGCGCCACCGTCAGCGCGACCTGGTGCCGCTCTTGGCGTGCCGCCTGGTGTAGTTCGGCGCGCCGGTCGGGCGGCAGTGCCGCGAACTCACCTGGGGTAAGCCCCCAGGAAGCAGACTTTCGGGGATGCCCATGCTGCGGCTGTACGACTTGCTCGCGAGCCGCTCTGGCTCGCTGCGCTGTGACAGCAGTCGTGCGAGCAGATGGCTTGGGTGTGGTGCTGCGTTTGCTGGTAGGTCGCGCCATGGGCGACATTGTGCGATCAAGCAAATCTGAAAGCTAGCCTCAATCTTTCTCGATCTTGATCTGGTTGGCTAAGGGGTTCGGCTGGAGGTTGATTTTCCCGCTGTGGTCAGCGTGTGTGGCCCGGCTGTCGCGCCAGGTGGGCGGGGTTCCACGGGTCCGCGGCGTCTCCTTTCTCTATGCCGGGCACCGCAAGGCATGACACGAGGGCGTACGCCGCGTACCGAAGTGCAGAGCTGGGTTGCGTCCATGGGAGTGGTGTACGAATTTGACCTGGTCACAGGCGTGGCGGCGTGAAATGGCGACGGCCATCGCGTGATCCTTCGATTAGCGAAGATCAAGTTCGAAGGAGAACACGCGATGGCCGCGGACAACAGTGTGTCGCCCGAGCAGTGGCTGGCCAAGCAGATCGAGACCGGCGATCCAGACTTGTTGCGATCCATGGTGAAGACCATGGCCGAAGCGTTGATGTCGGCCGAGGCC
>NZ_JBSFNE010000045.1:0-10946 GCF_053586935.1 Nonomuraea sp. NPDC003727 | reverse complement strand
CGATGCGGTCCGGGTCGAACGGCCGGCCGTTCCGTCACCGCGTTTCCGCTGGTGACGGGCCTCTTCGTACTGCTGTGGCAGGTCCAGGGTTCGAACCTGGGTAGGCTAAGCCGACGGATTTACAGTCCGCTCCTAAATCCCGTAGACGTGGTCAGAAGGTGCTGTGGCGGTAGAGGGCCGCGAGCGCGTGGACCAACGGGCTTTCGATCTTGCCCGAGTGCTGCTTGCCGTCCCGGTTCTGCCAGGTGGCATTCCACGCTCGCACCGGCTTCGGGCCGGTCTGGCTCAGTCCGGAGTGAGTGACCTCCTTGTCGAGGGTCTCTTCGTACCTGACCCAGTGGGGGCCGCTGTGGCCATCGGTGGCGGAGCGCTCCGACACTGTGTTGTCGCCGGTCGAGGTCACGAAGGTGTAGTCGGTGCCCATTTGGGACTGTGGGCGGTGGCCGACCCACTTCAGGAAGCCGGTGTTACCCACCCGCATGTCGCTGCATTGCTCGTGGGTGAAGGTGCAGGTGTTAGTGAAGTTGGCGCCCCGGTGCGGGGTGCCGAGGGTGACGACGTCCTCGACGTACAGGCGGGACGGCCACTTGCGGCTCTGCTTGCCGTACAGGTTGGTGCCCTGGATGGCGGCCTTGGCGACCAGGCCGCCCATGGAGTGCGCCACGATGTCGACAGCTATGCCCTTGCTGGTGAAGTGCTTGTAGATGCGCCGGGCCAGGGCCGCGCCGACGTTCTGGATGCGGGTGTCGGTGGTGCCGTTGGCGTGCATGTCACAGTTGCGGTCGCCTCGGTAGAAGCCGAAGGTGTAGGACCTGGCTCGCCAGGTGTGTTGCTTCAGCACGAGCCGGGCGTTGTGCCAGGCGGCGGCGCAGTTGGTGTCCGCGCTCCGGTTGAAGCCGTGCACGAAGATGACCGGACGGCCCTTGCCGTCAGCCCTGTGGGGCGGAGCCTCAGCGACGGCGCTCGCCGGCGTGGCGCTAGCTGGGGTGGTGCTCGCCGAAGTGGCGTTGGCCGGAGCAGCACTCGCTGGGATGGTGGTGAGCAGCGAGGCCAGAAGGAGAGTCGGGGTGACAGCTCTTGCCATGGTCATTGCTACCTCCGAGGTACGCATGCCGATGCCCTTCGTCGCAGGGTGTGGCTCTCCTGAAGGGCCTTCACGGCCTGGACGGTGGCGAGGTGGAGCGCTGCTGCTCTACGGCAGCACGCTCAGGCGATGCCCCAGCGCCAGGGCGTGCACGTGCGGGCGCCGCCGGAAGGGCGGCACAGCCGGATGCCGATGTACTCCTTCTCCTGGAAGTTGGTGTTGATCCACCGCTGTCCGCAGTGACCCGGGTAGTTCCACAGGTCGTAGTAGGCGATCGGTTTCGAGCTGCGGTAGCGGACCTCCAGCGTGCCGGTCTTGCCGTCGCGGCAGGTATCGATCATCTGCAGCCAGTCGCCTTTGTGGTGGAAGGCACCGTAGAGGTTGCGCACGCCCTTGGTGGCCATCGCGGCGGTGACGTTCTGCCCGCGCCTGCCGGCGGCCCGGTGCGCGCTGGAGGGTGCGGCCTGTGCGGCGGGGGCCTTCCCCTGACGAGCGCCGGATGCGAGTGGCTGAGCGGTAGCCGAAGCGGGCGGGCTCAGCACCGCCGCCATCAGCAGTGCTGTCACGGCGATCAGGCCGGAGCGCTGCCCGAGTCCCCCAGAGGCCCGGTTTGCGTCGTTCCGGGTGCGGGAGATGAATGTGAGACCAATCATGATCAGGCGGCGGGCCTGTTCTTGTCGGACGCGTTGCCCGGCCCGTCCTCCGCCGGTGGGGCAACCACCTATCCCCGCCCACGTTAGGACGGTCACCAGCATTGTTCTGCGTACGATTGCACACACTGACGAAACAGCGAGCGGACCCTCACCCTGCCATGCAGCGGGGAGCTCTGGACGGATCCTGGTCAAGGAATCGGTCAAGAGCCTCGGGTGGCGCGGCCGGCCTCGAGGTTCGCGGCTTCCACCGCGGCGGACGCCCGGTTGCTGAGAGGGTCTTGCCGGGGGCACGTACTGCGCCGGGAGTAGCCGGGGGAGTACCGGTGAATGCGTTCGCCCGGGCGATGCCCCGTCTGCCCGCCGGCGGACACCATGACCTGCATGAACATTCTTCTTGCTGTGTCGGTGGGCCTGTCGGTTCTGCAGCCCGCCCTGAATGAGGTCCATGACGCGGGGATGCCGGGCATCTACGCCGAGGTGCGCCATGGTGGGCGAGTGTGGCGTGGCGCCTCCGGGGTCGCCGACGTGGAGACCGGCCAGCCTGTCACTCCGGACATGCGGCAGCGCGTGGGCAGTGTCACCAAGACCTTCCTCGCGGCCGCGATCATGCAGCAGGTGGAGAAGGGACGGGTCGATCTCGACGTCCCGATCAGCCGCTATCTGCCTGATCTCGGGGAGCGCGCCAAGACGATCACGGCCAGGATGCTGCTCAACCACACGAGCGGCATCGCCGAGTACATTCCGTACGCCTTCCCCTCTCTCGCGAATTTTCCGTCGCTCCCGGATATGTCGATCAAGAGCCTGGACGACAACCGGTTCAAGCACTTCCCACCGGCCAAACTGATCGCGATGGGCCTCAAGGCACCCGCCGTCGGCGAGCCGGGAGCCACGCCGGGGGTGTACGCCAACACCAACTACCTGATCCTGGGCCAGCTCCTGGAGAAGGTCACCGGGATGCCGGCCGAGACGTACATCACCCGGAACGTCATCGAGCGCGCCGGGCTGAAGCACACCGGCTTCCCGACCGGGCCGCGGATCAAGGGACCGCACTCGCGCATGTACGAGTCGTTCTACGGGCTGGCCGACCCGCCGCGCGACTACAGCGTGTACGACATGTCGTGGGCGGGCGTAGGCGCCTCGATGGTGTCGACCATGAGCGACCTCAACGAGTTCTTCGCCCGGTTCTTCGCCGGCGCGATCGTCAAGCCGTCGTCGCTGGCCCAGATGCGGCAGGCGATCCCGGTCATCTCGCAGACGGGCAGCCCGATCGAGTACGGCCTGGGCCTGCTCAAGACCGAGATCCCGGGCTGCGGCACCTTCTGGGGCAACGGCGGCACGGTCTGGGGCGCGGCCACGATTTCCCTGACCAGCGCGGATGGCAAGCGCCAGCTGTCGGCGGCGATGAACCTGGAGCGGTGGAACAAGCCCGACGCCTCGGGCGTACCGCAGCCGCACCCCATCGACGGCGCGCTCGCCGCCTTCCAGCGCAAGGCGCTGTGCGAGGACCCGGCTACTTCTTGAGCAGCGGAAGCACCTGGTCGATGGCGGCGCGGCGCAGCGCGACGAGGTGCTTGTTGATGTAGGCGGCGCCCCATCGCTGCTCGAGCAGCTTCGCGCGCAGGCGGCTGGTGTGCTCGTACCGCAGCATCTGCCACGGGAAGTCCTCGCCCGTGACCGTGTCGTCGTCGAGTGCGGCACCGCGCATGATGCGGGCCAGCCGGTCCAGGCAGCGTTGTTCCACCCGAGGGACTGGAAGTGGTGGGCGGGCTCGGCGTCAGCATGGACATCGAAGTCATCCGGGATGCTCACCGAGCCGTCCGCGTCGGCAGTCGGACCGTCGAAGTGCACGCGTACGGGTGCCGGCACGGCGGCAGGGGATCCGGCCGAAGGTCAATCACCTCGACCAGGTCGGCAAGATCGACATATCGAGCGACTTGGGCGATGTCGTAGCAGAACCATCATCCTCGTCCGGGCCCACGTCGACCCGACACCCGCGTCTACATCGCCTGCCGCATCTCCGAAGGCAAGTCCCCGAGAGAAGCCCGCCGCTGCCTCAAACGAGCCCTCTCACGGCAACTGTTCAAGCTCCTCGAACGCGCACCAGAACCCCTCCACACAACCGCTTGACAGATATAGCAGCCTCGAAAGGTCCCGCTAGTCGGCGGAGTCGCCCTACGGGAGCACTGCCCCACGCAGTAGGGAGGCGTGTAACTGACAGTCACCACATCACGACCATTGATCCAGATCCCAAACTCACCAACAGAGTCAGTCGCGCTCTCAGCCCGAGGCCGGCTCCGGCAAAGACTTGCTCCATCCCGGCCCCGAACCGGCCGAGATCATCACCGTCGCGGCGACACTGATCATCGGCCGATAAAGAGGGAGGATGTGGATGGCGCAGCCGAGTGTGGTCGAGGGTGGTTCGGTGGCCGCCGGCGCCCGGCGCGGCGTTGTGGTGATCGGTGCCGGCCCCTACGGGCTGTCCGTCGCCGCGCATCTGCGGGCCGCCGGTGTGGCGGTGCGTGTGTTCGGCGAGGTGATGGGCAGCTGGCGTCATGTCATGGCCACCGGCATGTTCCTCAAGTCGGCGCCGCAGGCCACGGACCTTGCGGGACCGGCGTCCGGTGGCCGGCTGGCCGATTTCTGCCGGCAGGCCGGCCTGCCCGAACTGACGGAGCTGACCCCGGTCTCCAGTGACTTGTTCGTCCGCTATGGGATGTGGTTTGCCGACCGGTTCGTCGGCGAGGTTGAGGACTCGCGCGTGGCGTGGGTGAATCAGCGTCGCGGTGGCGGCTTCCATCTCGTGCTGGATGACGGTGGGCGCCTTGAAGCCGATGCGGTGGTCGTCGCGTGCGGTCTGCGCCCGCTGGCCCACGTGCCTCGTGTGCTGGCCGATCTGGCCCCGCAAGGGACGGGACCGCGGGCGCCGGTGTCGCATTCGAGCGATCACAGCTGCCTGTCCGGCTATGCCGGGCAGCAGATCGCGGTGGTGGAAGGCGGGCAATCGGCGATGGAGAGCGCGGCTTTGTTGCATGAGAGCGGGGCCCTGGTCGAGGTGCTGGTCAGAGGAACGCGGGTGCGGTGGGGGCAGAAGCCGACGCTTCACCGGCCGCTGGGGCAACGGATCGCGCGTCCCGCCTCTCCGCTGGGGCCCTCGGGCGCCGCCTCGCCCCGCAGCCCCACCTCCGCCAGCCGGATCGCGTGGTTGTTCACCGAGGCGGCCAGGTCGGGCAGGTAGGCGTCCCGGTTGAGCACGGCGAGGCGGCGCCAGAGCTGGAGGGCGTCGCGGCTTTCGTCCAGGGCGGCTGCAATCCGGCGTAAGACAGGCGGGTAGCCAGGGCGTCGTGGATGCGGGCGCGTTTACAAGCGAAATGATCCGTGCCGGCTCCCATCCAAGTGTGTCAGCGAGCACCCGTTGGCGCGGACGGAACAGGACTTGCTGAAGACTCTGCCCCCTTCCCGGAAGAAGCTGGCCGAGTCTCGCCCTACGGCGAATCGTTGCCCTGCTCTTCTGCGTAGGCGAACTTCTCTACAGTCCAGTCTTCACTTGGGCTGTTTCTCCAGGCCATGTACCCGAGAGGAAGAGACGCCGTCGCCTCAATAGAGGGGTCTTGGTCAACAATGTGGCGCAAGTGAAAAAGGCCAGAAGCTTCGTAAGAATTTGGATCATTCACACCGTCACCGATCAACCAGTCGTTGTCGGCATCGTGGATCACAATAAGCGCTGGAAGTTCTCCGCTTGCAACAGTGCGCTGTACCACGCCGCCCAAACCTTCCGGAAAACGGTCACCGGGGAAAGGGTGTGGCAAGTCACGCAGAAGCTCGCCCATATACTGGCACTCCTCTTTATCTTTGATCGCTAGTCACTGAGGCGGCTCGGCCGCTACCAGGCTATCTTAGCAGTCGCATGCAAACGCTACTTTTCGGAAGTTGTGGACGGTCCACGTGTGACATTTTGACATATTTCCGATCGGGCGGGATCGGAAGAATGTGCATAGACTCAAAATTCTTCATGGCTGGGGAGTGGGGCGGGCCCCGCATCGCTCACACCGGAAGACCCGCCCCAAAGCCGTATTACTCTCTCAGTGCCGCGAAGCAGGAGCTAAAAATGCGACCAAGCTCGCCGCTCGGCACCGTCGCTTGACACTCTAAACTGCACGCTGTTGATGGCTATTTGGTGAAGTGTTCCTATTCTTTGAGCTCCTGGTTGTTGACGTCGACTTCATGGTCGGCGTCTTGTTGCTTTTGTTGCGATTGCAGACTCGACAGAGCACCTGACCGTTTTCTGGCGTTCCTGACCCGTTCTTGCTCTTTGGGTGCTTGTGGTCGATCTGAGATTCATTCTTTGGCGGAGTTACGCCGGTGCTACTCTTTTTGGGCTTTACGGTTTCCACATTGCATTGTTCGCACCTATTAACCCCTCCGTTTTTGGCGGCGTTCTTTTCGTAAACCTCTTGTTTTCCCCTGGGGGTGAAATTCTTACCGGGGCGGCTACCCGGCTCTTGCGACCAGGCGAAGGTGGGCGGATTCCTGCGGTAGTGGTCGGCGGCAGCGATGATCAGAAGCCCGCCGATGATCACCGCTCCGATGATCAGATCGTCAACTAGGACGACCTGTCCGTCCAGATCGGTGTTGTTGACGGGATCGGCTCCCGCGTACTCATAGTCGTTGGCGCTTCCGCCCTTCTGGGGATCGGTTTGGAGGAAGCGGCCAGTGGCGGGGTTGTACAGGCGGGCGCCCATGAGTAGGACACCGGCGAGGGGGTCGGTGGCGCGTTGTTCGCTGCCAAGCCAGCCATATCGGGGGGCATTGCCGCCCGAGCTTCTGGCGATGCCGTACTCGGTCTGCTCGGAATAGTTGTCTATTCCGCTGGTAGTCGCTGCATCGGCAGTGGCGACCACATCACCGTGCGGGTTGGCGAGTTGGAGGCTGACTCTGCCGGTGGAGGATTGCAGCGCCGCCAGATCGCCGGTCAGGCCATCGATGTTGCGGGTCCACCCGCCGTCGGCCTCTGCGGTCCAGATAGGCCGATCACTGTCATCGCCATAGTGGTGGACCGTGGTGCCCGGGGCGCTGCCGCCAGCTTGTGTGATGGTTCGGACCCGAAGCTTGGGGTCAACCGCGAACGTGCGGCTGATGCCGCCAGCCGTCATGGAGGAGACCAGGTCGTTGGCGTAGTAGCCGATCGTGAGATCGGCCGTGCCTGCGGTGTCGACAGCGGGCAGGACGGCTGTGCGGCCGAAGGCGTCGTAGGTGTACCCGGAGCTAGTCAGTCGGTCAGCTTGGTCATAGCTGTAGGTTCGGCTGGTGGGGGTGCTTGAAGTGGTGCATCTGCCATCGCCTGCATCCTTGTAGGAATCGAGGCGGCTGCGGTTGCTGTTGAGTGTGAAGCTGTAAACCCGTGTGATGCAGGTTCCGTTGACGAGATCGGCCACCTTGAGCAAGCGGCCCGCATTGTCGTAGGTGTAATCCTGCTGGCTGCCTGGCCCTCGTGCCTGGGCGACACCGCCGGCAGCCGCGGGTAGCGTCGTGAAGGACAGCCACGATGTGTCCGCTTTGGCGTACGACAGCCCAATGAGGGCGTTGTTGTTGTCGTAGCGCCACCTAGCCGTAAGGCCGCCGGGGTAGATCTGGGCGATCAGAGCAGCGTCGGCGTCGTAGGCGCCGACCATCGTGCCGACTCCGGATACGTCGATCCTGGTGAGCAAGCCGCGCCGTTCGGCCTTGCCGTTCGCGTCGACGCCGTCGTAGGTGTAGGTCGTGGTGCCCTTGCCGTCGGCGACGGTGGCAATGTTGCCGTCAAGGTCATAGGTGTAGGTCGAGGTATTGGCGTCAGCGTCGGTATAGGTGAGGGCGCGGCCGAAGGTGTCGTAGCCGACGCTAATGCTCGTCTGGCCTGCGCTGTTCTTGGTGAGCAGGCCGGTGGCCGGGTCGTAGTCAGCGGTGAACTCGGGCAGGGCAGTCCCGCCTTCGGCGGCCGGAGTGACCGTCGTGCTTTCGCCCACACGGCGGGCAGCTGCGTCGTAGCGCGACGTTGTGGTGCGAACGACTGAACCGGCGGTGTCGGTCGTGACCAGCGGCTGGCCCATCTGGGTGTAGCTGGTGATCTCTACGGCAGATAGCGGTTTGCCGGTGCCTGGTTGCGCTTTGGGCTCGGTGCGGCAGGGCAGACCTGCCCAAGCAGGTCGACGGCACTGCTCGGGTCCGCTGGCCTCGGCGGTGTAGTACCAGTTGACCGTGGTTCCGGCATCACTGCCGCTGCTTTCCGGCATGCGTGATTCGATCACTCGGCCGGACGCGTCGTAGCGGGTTTTCCTGGTGATGTCGACGGCGCCGTCGAGCACGGTGGTGATGCTGGTGGGGACGCGCAGTTCCCAGCCGGAGTGGTCACCGCTGGCGATCGGGTCATAGCCGGTCTTGACAGTGCGTCGATCGGCGGCATCGGGTGTGGCGGTGCCATCAACTACGGTCGGTGCTGTCACCGTGGTGGTGGCCAGGTGGTAGTTCACGCCGGCGAGCGGCTTGCCCTCGTCGTATGTCGTTCTGATGGTGCTGCGGGCGGAGGCCACCGTGCCCGCGTTCAGCTTGACGGTGTGGGTAGGGCCTTGGCGGCTGATCAGGTCACTATCAGCGTTGTAGGTGCTGGTGGTCGCCAGCAGCTCGGCTCGTTCGGCGGTGTCAGCGCGGGCCGCGACGTAGGGATCGGTATCGGCCGTTGGCGTCAGTGCCTGGGCGCGGTTGTCGGCTGTCAGTGCCCAAACGACATTGCCCTTGGCGTCATGGCGTGCTGCGCCGAACTGCCAGGCGCCCGCACCGAAATCAGCTCTATTGACTGGACGCCCGTTGATGTCGAGGTAGGTGAGCTCCCCGTAGGGCCAATCGGCGGTGATTGGGTGATAGGCGCCATCGCCGCCTCGCGCGGGAACATGGGAAGCCGGGAAGATGGCAGTGCCGGTGACGGGCAGGTCAGTCGTTTGCCCCCACTTGGCGGTCTGTGCTGCGGTGAGGTCGACTGGTGCGTCGCTGCCCCCGATCGGCACGTCGTAGGCGATAGGCCAAGTGGGATCAGTGTCCCCACCCTCACGTTGGACATGGGCCAGACGGCCGAGGGCGTCGTATTCCATCCGCCACGGGGCAAGTCCGGGTGGGGTGACCTGGGAGATCCGGCCCTGTCCGTTGTAGTAATACAGCGTGGCCAGGTTGGTGCGCGGATCGCTGACTTGCCGCAGATGGCCGGTGGAGTCATAGGCGTAAGTTGCCAGCACGGTCGACTTCATCGCGTTCGACCCTGGGTCGAACGCGGTGACCGATATGGTTTTCACCTGCCCGGTGAAGTCACCCCACCCGGAGGCCTGACCGGTGGCCGTAGTCCGCGCCCGCGCCGACGCCGAGCGCATCCAGCGCGAGACCGAGACCCGCGTGGTGGCCGCCGAACGCCGCCAGGCCGCCGCCGAGGTCGCCCGTCAGGCCGCCGAAGACGTTCGCGACCGCCAGGCCGACGAGCTGCGCACCCTGCGCCGCCAGCTCGCCGACCAGGCCGAGCGCGCCGAGGCCCAGGCCACCGCGCTGGGCAAGACGCAGACCCGGCTCGGCGAGGCCGAGACGAAGCTGGCCGCCGAACGCGCCGAGGCCCGCCGCCTGTCCGACCAGCTGACCGGCTCCCGCCAGCGTCTGGCCGAGGCCGCCGAGCAGATCGGCGCGCTGAAGGCGGCCGTGGCCGAGGCGCGCGCCGAGACAGCCGGCGTACGCGAGGAGCTCACCGCCGAACGCCACCGCCACGAGCGCGACGTGGGGCGGCTGCGCGAGGACCTGACCCAGACACGCCGGCAGGCCACCGAGGGCGCGACCGCCGCGGCGGTCGCGCTCGCTCGCACCGAGGCCGAACGCGACGCCGCGCGGCGCGAAGCGGAGACAACCCGCGCCGAACTCGTGGCCATCAGACAGGAGCCTGCGCATCGGCTCGCCGAGGGCGCCGGGGAGGAGCCGGGCTCGGCCACCGCCGATACGGAGCGTCCGTCATGAGCCCGGCAGCGGGGCCGGGCAGCAGGCGGTGATGACGGTGGGGTGTTCACGAGTGCTTCCACCTGCGACGTGACGTAGGTAGTGGAGATCGCTTCCCACCGTCAGGATGATCGTTTCCCAGACGTCCTCTGTTCAGAAGATGAGCGCGATCTTCCCGTTCAGGCTCCCCCGCTGGAAATGCTCATGTGCGGTTTTCACGTTCTGCACGCCGTATTGCGCGTCGACCCGGATCTTTAGTCGCCCGCCGTCCACGGCTGCGGCGAGTTCGGCGAGTCCGCGACCGTCTTCGCGTACCTGGTTGACCGTGGTGCGCACCCGACGATGCGACAGGTCGGGTACGGGCCCGGCTTGAGTAGCGATCGAGGCGTACCTGCCGCCATCGGCCACGGCGTCGGTGACAAAGGCGCCGAAGGTGTCGAAGATGGCGTCGTAGCCGCCCGCCCGCAGCGTGGTCCGGTCGATGGTGGCGTGGTCGGCTCCCAGTTCTTGCACCACCTGGATCTGCGCCTGCCTGGACACCAGCGCGTCCACCTGCGCCCCGCGAGCACGCGCGAGCTGCACTGCGAGGCCGCCGACGGCTCCTGCCGCGCCTGCCACCAGCAGCTTGTCTCCCTGGCCGACCTGCAACCAGTCCAGGGTCTGCAACGCGGTCAGTCCCGGCAGGGGCAGGGCCGCCGCCTCCGCCAGGCTGACCGACGTGGGCGCCTGGGCGATAGAGGCAGCCGGGATGGCGACGAGGTCGGCCCATGAGCCGCGCCCGGTCGCCAACTGATGCGACATGCCGAACACCCGCTCGCCGACGGGCAACCCACTCGTGCCTGAGTTGACGACGATCCCCGCCAGTTCCCAGCCCAGCGTCATCGGCAACGGCGGCGCGCCCTCACCGATGGCCCCCTCCCGGGTCTTGTCATCAACCGGGTTGATGGCCGAGGCGATGACCCGCACCAGCACCTCGCCATCGGCAGGATGCGGTTCCGGCACGTCGACCAGCGCCAGCACATCAAGATCTCCAAAGTGGTCGATCTGTAGAGCACGCATACCCAACTCCCAAAATATTCGATGAGCGTCCAACATTAACGGTGGCCCACTTCGTGCCGGGGTCACGTCCACGGACGTGGTGTATGAATCGATCTTCGCGTGATCCTGTTTCTGCAGGTTAAGCGGTAAGTGTCTGCGGGAGTGGGTTCTGG
>NZ_JBSFNE010000044.1:0-14771 GCF_053586935.1 Nonomuraea sp. NPDC003727 | reverse complement strand
GTGCCCACTCGGCGTTCGTCAGATCACCACGACCCATATGCCAAGAGTGACAAGACCAGCGCTCACCGTCAGGAGATCTAAGAAACAGCTCCTAGTGCTCTGACCGCATAGGTCGCCGGTTTGGTGATCGTGGCGGTTGGATGGGCGGTGACGTCCGATCCGACCGCTGGAGGCGCGGTGGCCGAGCCTGTCCGTGTGCGCAGACTGACCGACCAGGAGGGGCAGAAGCTGCGGCAGATCGTGCGTCGGGGCAGCACCAGCTCGGTGCGCTACCGGCGCGCGATGATGCTGCTGGCCTCGGCTGGCGGGAACCGGGTGCCGGTGATTGCCCAGTTGGTGCAGGCCGACGAGGACACCGTCCGGGATGTGATCCACCGCTTCAACGAGATCGGCCTGGCCTGCCTGGACCCTCGGTGGGCGGGAGGCCGTCCCCGCCAACTCAGCTCTGACGAGGAGGACTTCGTCATCCAGACGGCCACCACCCGCCCCACCAAGCTCGGCCAGCCCTTCACCCGCTGGTCCCTGCGCCAGCTCGTCGCCTACCTGCGCAAGGTCCACGGCCGGATCATCCGGATCGGCCGCGAGGCGTTACGCTGCCTACTCGCCCGCCGCGGCATCACCTTCCAGCGCACCAAGACCTGGAAGGAATCTCCCGACCCCGACCGCGAGGCGAAGCTGGACCGGATCGAGGAGGTCCTTGACCGCTTTCCCGACCGGGTGTTCGCCTTCGACGAGTTCGGGCCACTGGGGATCCGTCCCACCGTGGGCTTGGGCTGGGCCGAGCGCAAACGCCCCGACCGACTGCCCGCCACCTACCACGGCACCCACGGCGTCCGGTATCTCCACGGCTGCTACTCGATCGGCGACAACCGGCTGTGGGGCGTCAACCACCGCAGGAAGGGTGCCGCGAACACGCTGACCGCACTGAAGTCGATCCGCGCAGCCCGCCCGGACGGCGCCCCGATCTACGTGATCTTGGACAACCTGTCCGCCCACAAAGGCGCCGACATCCGCCGCTGGGCGAAGACGAACAAGGTCGAGCTGTGCTTCACCCGACCTACGCGTCCTGGGCCAACCCGATCGAGGCGCACTTCGGACCCCTGAGGCAGTTCACCATCGCCAACTCCAACCACCCCAACCACACCGTGCAGACCCGGGCCTGCACGCCTACCTGCGCTGGCGCAACGCCAACGCCCGCCACCGCGACGTCCTGGCCGCCGAACGCAAGGAACGTGCCCGCATCCGCAGCGAGAAAGGCGTCCGCTGGGGCGGACGCCCCCTCAACACCGCAGCCTGACCAACCGCGAACCGCAGCCCCGGAGCGCCGAACGGGCCGGTTCAGGAGAAGGACGGTGCCAGAGAAGGATGACTTAGGAGGCGGACGGCTTGATCTCCCCCGCGAAGACGATGATCTGGTCGATGAGGCTCCGCCGCAGATGGACGACGTCGGTTCCCGCCAGGCGGGGACCTCCATCCGGCGTGGTGAAGACCCACTGGTACCGGGCCCACTCGTCAGGCATGTCTACCGCCGAGCAGCGCACCATCGTGCCGGTCCCCGCCGGGTGGCGCCGGATGTCCAGCACGAACCGCTCGACCGCCTCGATCCCTTCGCTGCGGCCCAACGGCCCCCAGAAGACCACGTCCGAGGTCAGGGCCTGGGAGAGCAGCGCAGTCACATGGCTGTCGTCCGAGGCGTTGAACGCGGAGATGAACGTGTCGATCGCGGACCGCGCGGTCTCTTCCTGCATATGCCAGTAATACCAGTCGCTTCGCGCAACGCGGTCGGCCCGTGAGCCGTCTCCCGATCACGGTGACCCATCCCGGTCACAGCACTAGCCGATCCCGCTTGGCGACGTCCGCCACTATCCGGCCCACGTGACCGGGCTCGGCGCGGCCCTGCTCGCGGTCGCGACCGGCGGTTGAACCGACATCTGATCGCCTCGACGGAGCGCCGTCTCGGCTACCTCTGGTATCGCGGTTGCATGCCGTTGCCGTGCATGGGGTTCTCCCGCTGCCAGCCAGCATCCTTCAGGTAGGGCCGCGGGGTGGGAGAGCCGTCCACCAAAGCCGCCGCGCCGGCCGGTGAGCACCACCAGTCACACCCTGGCGCGGCGGGCGGTGAAGGCGTAGCCGCAGCCCCAGCGCCGCGCAGCTGCCGCGGGAAAGTTCAACATAGGGGAGTGGGCGGGCTGGCGATGACCTCAGCGCCCCCGTGAGTCAACCTCTGGCTCACCGACGCACGCCGCGACGAGATTGAGGGCGGTCCATCCGCCGGACAGGCCACGAGCAGCGCACGCGCGGGTCGTCGAGCGGGATCTTCGGCAGCGGCACGGCGTTCTCCTCAGGAAGTCGGGGACTGGTCGGCGGGGTTGCCCTCAGCAGCGGCCGTGAGGGTCTTGTGGACGACGCCGACGGGGAGCTTCACCCGGCGGCGATGGTGCGGATGGATTCCCACCCACCGGCCTGGTCGACCACGGAGTCGAGCAACCACCGGCCGACGATCTCCTCGACGACCGCCCGCGTCTCCGCGTCGATCCGCCCCGCGGAGACTTCGCCGCCGATCTTGCCAGGTGAGACCGAGCAGCGTGGACGACTCCCACGAGCCGGGCCGGCCAGCAATCAGCACCTCCGTGCTGTAGCCGCTGCCCAGTGCCTTCATCGCGACCCCGCGCAGGGCGGCGGCCAGCGTGGCGACCGCCTTGCGGCCAGCCCTCAACAGCGCCTGCTCGAGCGCCTGGCGGTCTTCGTCCGGCACCCCGCCGACTTGCCGGAGCGGGCCGCGCTGCTCTTCGAGCTGTTCGTACGCCATGGACGGCAGGCTCCTGCCGTAGCGCGGCACCGGCCGGACCGGCCTCGTCTACATCGGATGGGTCGGACCCCACCTGATCACCAGCCGGACCAACTGACCTGCCGGGCCCAGCCACCGCCAACGCTCGCCTCCCGCGCCGCCCTCCCTCAGAGTCGCCTCACGACTTGGCCTCCGGTTTGACTGCTCAGGCCCTGATAGCCGGCATCGGCCAATATCTCCACGTTTCGGGTGGCGGACAGCAGCTCTAGCAGTCCTGATTGCCGTGCCTGGGTAATATCGGCGACCGATCCGGGACGTACCTGACCGCAGTAGAGCACCGCGCCATGGGCATCGGTGAGCACCATCGCCTTCATCGCGTTGATCCGGCTCTTTGCCCGAGACGAAACGAGCACGGTCCGCGGTACCGGCCGCCGGGCGGCGCACGCGGATCTCAGTCGCGTCCAGATGGCTCTCTGCCCGCTGTCACCCAGGTAAGCGATCACCTCGGCCAACGTGGTGAGTCTGTGGCCGGGGGCGATGCGGCATCCGCGCTGGGCAAGCAGCGGGCGGATCTGCCCGATGGCACGGGTGATGGTGGAGCGATCAACGCCGAACCAGCAACCCAGCACATCGTGGGTGACGCCATGGGCGCCTGTCGTTCACCACGATCGAACGCCTGACGATTCTCGCCACACGTAGATCAACGATCACTCACGCCGCAGGCCACGGCTAACCATGCACGAGGTCGTAAGTGGTCCCGCCGGTAAGTCGTTCGGGGGTCAGTGGCGGAGGTAAAGACAGCCTGTCATTCCAGATGCTGACCTACACGGCCATGGCCGCCGCCTCCCGTATGGCGGTGACGGCCGCCGTCGGGATGTAGTTCTCAGGCACGCCATCGACCAGGATGAGGTCGGTCTCGATGTGCCGCGAGCGCAGCGGCGCGATCTCCCGATACGCGGGAGAATCCCACCACGCTCGCGCCTCGGCGATCCCTGGGAACCCGAGCATCACGACATGTCCGGGCCAGTTGCCCTCCTTCACCTCGTGCTGGGTGGCGTGGACGAGGTAGCGGCCGCCGTACGGCTCGAAGGTGGCGGGGAGTCGTTCGATGTACTCGGCGATCTCCGGGTGCGGGGCTGCCTCCTGCAGGTGGGCGATGACGTAGGCCGGCATGGTGTCCTCCCGGTGGGGTTTGTTCGGTGCGCTGCGTGCGCTGCCGATCCTGCCGCCCCCTTCGTAGGCAGGGCGATTACCTGGCAGGTAGGCGATCTGGCGCCGCAGGCCGACTTGTGGCATTCGCCACTGCGTTCACCGCGGTGTCAACACCCGGCTGCTCTGACCTCATCGAGCACTTCACAGGCTCTGGGCCCAGCGGCGAAGCTCGGTGGCGGCCTCGTCGGGGGTAAGGGAGCCGCGTTCCAGGTGAACCTCCTGAAGATGCCGGATCGCGGCCCCCACCAGCGGGGACGACGGGATGCCGAGCACCTCCATCACCGCCCTGCCGTCGAGTATGGCGGGGACATCGTCACGCCTGACGTACCTGTCACGTTCGGCGGCGGCGCGGGTATCGGCCTCCTCCTTCGCACGGCGCGCCGCCTCCCAGGCGTCGTAGTCGGCGGCGTCCAGGGCACGCACGCCCGCCCAGCGCCACCCCTCCCTGTCGCGCTCCTGCCCGAAGCCGACCGCGTCGAAGAGGTCCAGCGCAGCCGTTCCGACCGCTCCGAGGCGCGCGAGCATGGCGTTGATCGGCCAGTCCTCGCACGGTCCCGCAGTCGCAGGGATCCAGGCGTGCTCGGGACCCCAGGTCTGACGGCCGTTCTCCCACAGGGCAGCGGTCTGGCTGCCGTCACCACCCCAGAAGTCCGCCTCCACGTAAGCGACGCGACCGCCGCGTGACCAGTCCTCCAGCCTCTCGGCGAACGCCGGGGACATACACGTGAACGGCCCGGCCTCCCGCCGTACGTCGGTCAGCTCGTTGAAAACCCCGTCGGTAACCGGCAGCAGCCCCAAGCGTTGCCGAAGCGGCACCACCACAGCCCGCGGCACATCATCCGACAGGAACCGGAGATGGTCGAAGTCACCGACAACACCGCGCAGCACGTACGACATGCCCGCACCCTAGATCGGGCAGCGGCATAGAATCAGCACATTTCATAGGTCGGACGTCGCGGTGTGGTAGCTCCAGTGAGCGTCGAGATGACCGTTGGCGGTCAGGGCGCGACGTTTCAACACCGCTTCAGCTCCGTCCAACCCCAGCGTGCTCCGGCGAGGTCGTTCGGTTCGTCGGCGCGTGCCGCGGCGAGAGCCAGGTCCACCCTGACGGGCATCCCCTGGTTCACCAGACATGTGCGTACGACCGTGGCCCGCCTGGCCTGGTGCGGATTTCTCCAGGCGGGTGGGCAGGCCAAGCGATGCTTCACGAAGCGGCGGGGCCCCGGCCGGTGAGTTCGGCGGTGGCCGCGTCGGTGCGGGCCCTGCTGCCCCAGAACCACTCCAGGTGGGCCTCTCGCCGCCGGTCGGCGAGCCACTCGTCGAAGATCCGCCGTTCGACGAGCAGGCGGGTGAGCTCGTCCAGCGCGGCGGGCTCCACGGCCAGCACCCGCGCCACGCAGAACCCGCCGTCCGGCAGCCGCGCGGGCCCGAGTACGTCCCCGGCGCCGGCCCGCTCAGCGGCCGAGCCGAACAACATGACGAGCTCGTCCCTGTGGTTGGCCTCCATCCGGCACGTGGCCACGCCCGCGAGCACGCCCTCCATCGCCGCCGCGAGCGGGTCGGCGCCGTCGCGCAGCCGAGCGGCGGCCTCCCGCGCACCATCGGCGGCGGCGTAACGCAGCCGGACCAGACGCAGCCGGTCGAAGTCCGCACGATGGGCGGCGAAGTGCTCCTCGACCAGATCCGCGACCACGTCGCGCCGCAGCTCGGCCACCGCGGCCTCACCCGCCACGATCTGCTCCAGCCTGGCGTGGCTCAGGCCGCGCTCGGTCATCCAGCGGCGCGTCGCCTCGCCGGTGAGCAGGCCGCGGGCCCTGCGGAAGGCGTCCATCGCGTGCTGGAGCCGGTCGGGGGGCAGCTCCGTGTCCCTGGCGGCCAGGACGTGGTCGACGAGGACGGCGTCGACCAGCCGGCGGGCCAGCCGGCCGTCCTCCCACAACACGTCGAGCGCCGAGACGGCCTCCTCCCACGTCACCTCGGCGCCGTTGACGCGCAGCAGGACATGGTTGCCCGACCGCTGACCTCCGCGAAGGGGCCACGGGATCGCGCGGTCGGGCGCCACGGACAGCGACACGGTCTCGCCGCACGCACTCTCCCCGGGCGCGGTCTCGCCGAACGCGGGGAACAGCAGGTCGTAGTGGAAGTCGCCGGTGGCCTCCTCGCGCTGCCACAGCAGCCGCATCGGCGTCCCGGGATGGCGGGCGCGCAGCGACCCCAGCCGCTCACGGGCGTCCTGCGGCGGTACGCCGTCCAGGCCGCGAAGCCATTCCAGCGCGTCGGCGAGCAGGTTCACGTCAGTCCTCTCGTTGGATGTCATGGCCCGGCCAGCAGGTCGCAGAGCGCCTGACTGATCGGCAGGCCGGTCAGGTCCTCGATCCACAACCACTGGCCGTTGGGGTTGATCTCCAGGAACACGTACCGGCCGTCCGGGGTGAGGATCAGGTCGATGGCGCCGTAGACGAGGCCGAGGCGTTCGGTCAGCGCCACGCAGCGGTCGGCGACCTCGCCGGGCAGCCGGTGGACGGCGTGCCTGGTGGCGCCGAGGTCGTAGTTCCGCCAGTCGGTGCCGGCCCGGTTGCTGTCCTGGGAGTGGATCTCGGCCGCGAACACCGCCCGCCCGACGACCGTGACCCGCAGCTCCACCCGCTTGGGCACGTACGTCTGCGTGATGACAGGGCAGAACCGCAGCCCCGCCGCATAGGCCACGTCCCGGCCCGAGACGAACTCGCACTTGCGCACCACCGTGTGCCCCGCGGCGAGGTCCTCCACCCACGGCTGCCCCAGTGGCTTGGTGATGACGTTCCCGTCATGCCGGTTGTGGAAGTCCCAAAGAGCCTGTGCCGAGCCCGTGACCAGCGTCTCCGGGATCTCGAACCCGAGTCGGGCGGCCAGCGTGAGCTGGGACGGCTTGTGCCTGGCACGCGTGATCGCCGATTCCCTGCCGGGAACGGCACGGCACGGCAGGAACTCCCACAGGCCGGCGAGCACGGCGGCCGACTCCCGTACGGTGTGGCCGGCCACGGCGGGATCGGTGATCGCCGGGTGCGGCGACGGCGGACGGGGGCGCCGCCACCACACGGCGGTCACCGAGTCCAGGTCGAGCGTGCCCGACGGGGTGTGCAGCAGCCGCCTGGTGGCCCCGCCGCCGTCGTAGGCCAGCTCGATCTGCGCCCGGGCGGGATGGTCCCCGTTGTCGAAGACACCGGTACGGACCCCGCGCCGGGCCAGCAGCTCCCTGACCCGGTCGGCGTGGGTGTCACCGTCGCAGGTGAGGATGAGGACATGGGGGCGGGACACGGAACTCCTCGAAGTGTGCGGAAGGAATAGGGACCGCTGTCCCCGTGGGGGCGGGGACAGCGGTCGGGTGATCGCGGGATCAGTCCATCCCGCACCAGCCCGGCGGGTCGAAGTAGCACATCATGACGTCACCCCAAACGGGGTCCTGACCGCCGTTGATGCCGCCGAGCGTGCTCTCGTCGAGTTCGGCGCCGATGGGGGTGATGTCCCCCAGTTCGGTACGCGGCATGACGTTCACGCAACCCTCCTTCTCAGTAGTCGTGCTGGCAGATGCCCGGCGGGTCGAACACCGACAGGCGCTTGCACTGCTCCTCGTCGTACATTCCGCCGCTGATGGCGCCGAGTGTGCTCTCGTCGAGTTCGGCGCCGATGGGGGTGATGTCCCCGAGTTCGGTACGCGGCATGACGTTCATGCGCTTCCCTCCCTTCTGGTGTCGTGGAGCAGCCTGCCGAGCCTGACTTGTGATCACCTTGAACCGGCTTGAGAGGCGTTGTCGGCCAGCTGGGCGCGTATCAAGGACGCGTACAGGCCGCCGGCCGCCACCAGCCGGTCATGGGTGCCGCCCTCGACGATCCGGCCTCCGTCGAGCACCACGATCAGGTCGGCGTCCCTGATCGTGCTCAGGCGGTGGGCGATCACGATCCTGGTCTGCGGAAGGGTGCCGAGGTTCGCGCTCAGCGCCGCCTCGGTCCTGGTGTCGAGGTGGCTGGTGGCCTCGTCGAGAAGCAGGATCTCAGGCCGGCCGAGGATGGCCCTGGCCAGGGCGATGCGCTGGCGCTGCCCGCCGGACAGCCCACCGCCCTCGGTGAGCGGCGTGTGGTAGCCGAGCGGCATGGCGGCGATGTCGTCGTGCACGCACGCCAGCCTCGCCGCCTGGACCACCTCGTCCTGGCCGGCGTCCGGGTTGCCCAGGCGGATGTTGTCGGCGATCGAACCGGTGAACAGCGCCGGCTCCTGCGTGACCACGCCGAACCTGGGCCGCACCGTACCGGTGTACCTGATCCGGCCTTCGACGGGGTGGACCAGGCCGAGCAGCAGGCGCGCCAGCGTGGTCTTGCCCGACCCCGACCTGCCGACGAGAGCGACCTTCTGGCCGGGGGCGATGCGCAGATCGACCCCGCGCACGATCCAGTGGCTCTCCTGCGCGTAACGGAAGCCGACTCCGGCCAGCTCGATCCAGGTCCGCGGGCTGCTGACGGGGGGAGGGGGCGGCGACAGGGGCTCCGGCGCGGCCGCCCAGATGTCGGCCAGCCGTTCCGCCTGCGCACGGGCGGTCTGCAGGCCGCGCAGGCTCCTGGTCAGCGAGGTCAGCGGCGCGAGGGCGGCGGCGGCCAGGGCCAGCGTGCCCATCAGCGCGCCGGGAGTGAGCCGGCCCTGCGTGGCCTGCCACGCGCCCGCCCACAGCAGCACCAGCGGCGCGGCGAACGCCAGCGCCGCGAGCAGGCTGTCCTGAAGCCCCTGCGCCGACGAGCTGCGTCGCGCCCGCTCGGCCTGGGCGGTCAGCAGTCCTGTCCAGCGTTCCAGGATCTGGGTCTCCGCCCCGGCCGACTTGACCGTCTCGACGCCTCTGACGGCCTCGACCAGCAGGCCCTGCGCCTCGTTGCGCGCCTCCTGCTCGCGGTGCGCCAGCTCGCGGATCCGCCGCCGGGTGCCGAGCAGCACCACCACCTGCGCCGCGACCAGGACGAGGAGGGCCGAGCCGAGCAGCGGCGACCGTACGGTGACCGCGATCAGGTAGCCGGCCGCGAGCGGTGCGTCGAGCAGGACCGACAGCACCTGCCCGGTGAGCACCTCGCGCAGCACGCCGGCCGAGTTGATCCGCGAGACCAGATCGGCGGACCCCCGATGGGCGAAGAACCGGAACGGCAGGGCGAGCAGCCGCCTGGCCAGACCGTCGAACAACGCCGTGTCCGCCCGCGCCCGCAGCACGACCAGCGCCCACGACCTCAGCCCGCCCACCGCGAGATGGGCGAGCGCGGCCCCGGCCGCGGCCGCCCCCACCAGCGGCAGCGCGCCCATCTCGCCGGCGCCGAGGACCCGGTCGACCACGTACTCCGTGAGCGCGGGCAGCACCAGGCCGAACCCCTGCAGGAGCAGGCTGAGCAGCACCAGGACGGCCACGAGAGCGCGATGGTCCAGCACGCTGAACCGGGCGTAACGCGCCCACCAGGGCCGCCGATCGCCGAAGCGCCCGCGTACGAAGCTGTTCCCCGGGGTGAAGATGAGAATCACGCCGCTGTAGTCGCGGGCGAACTCCTCGCCGGTCACCCTGACCCGCCCACGACCGGGATCGATGATCGTGACCAGGTCGCCGGCTACACGCTCCACGACCACGAAGTGCCTGCCTTGCCAGTGCGCGATGGCCGGGAGCACGATCCGCGGCACCTGGGCGGCCGGCAGCGCGAGCGCGCGGGTGTCGAGTCCGTGCGCGCGGGCGACGCGCACCAGGGCCAGCGCGCTCGCGCCGTCCCTGCCCACGCTCAACTCGGCGGAGAGCGCGGGCAGCGGGACGCGGCGCCCGTACGCGCCGAGGACCATCGCCAGGCACGCGGCGCCGCATTCGACCATGCTGTGCTGGAGTACAACGGGAACACGCATGGAGCGGCAGTCTTCGCCACGCCCCTTTGAACCGGGTTGTAACCGCTTGGAACGCCTTCCAAGCGGCCTTCATCCGGGTCCGGACGCCGGCCCAGCCGCCTCGTCGAGGACGGCGGCCCTGGACGGCCTCACCCCGCGCGAGGTCGAGATCTTCGGCCTGCTCGCCCGCGGCAGGTCCAACGGCGAGATCTGCGCGGAACTGGTGCTGAGCGAGAACACGGTGAGGTCGCACGTCCGGGCCGTCCTGCAGAAACTGGACCTGCGCGACCGCGTGCACGCGGTGATCCACGCCTACGAGAACGGGCTTGTGGGTCGCAACGATCTGCCTGACTGAGATTCCATCCTGCCGGGTGGTGCCGTCTCACACCTTGGGGTGATGTCTGCCGGTGACGTCCGGCCTAGGTTCGATGTCGTGTCCTTTCCACGTCTGCGCCTTCCGCTGGTGATCTCCCTTTTCGTGCTCGCCGTGCTGCTCGGCTGGACGGCACCGGCCCATGCCGGTGACCAGGAGCTGATCGACGACTACCGCTCCGTCTACGGCACGCCGGGCGTCGCAGCTGCCGTGATCGACGGGTCGTCCGTCGAGACGATCGTCCGCGGCCGGGATGGGGACGACAACGCGGTGACGCCCCGGACGCCGTTCCGTATCGCGTCCTTGAGCAAGTCGATGACGGCGACGGCGATCATGCTGCTGACGGACCGATTCTCCGTGGACGACCCGGTCGTCAAGTTCACCCCGAGTTCAAGACGCGCTACACCAAGATCACCGTACGTTCATCGAGCTAGACCCTCGCGCCCGCACGAAACGAGGTCATCATGACTGCGTCCCCCACGCGCTCCAGTTCTGCCAGATCAACTATTACCGATGTCACGTGGTTCTTCGCGATCGCCGTCCTGCTGTGTTTCGCGCTGTCCGTTCCGATGGTCTTCCGGCTCGTCCCGACGGACTTCTACAACCTGATCACTCCGATCATGCAACAGACCCCGCTGCTCGCAGCGATCATCATGTGGCTTGCCCGACGACCCGGAACGTTCCGAGAGACGTTCGCCACCAGGTGGCGCGGCACACCCAAGTGGGCCAGCATCGGCATCGGCCTCATCGCCGCGATCGCCGCGATCCAAACCGCCATCGCACTGGCATTGGGGATCTGGCAGCTCAACCCGCTTGACCAGATCTTCACGGCGACCATGTGGATCGTCCCGGTCTTCCTCATGCAGTCGGTCTTCGCCATCGGCGAAGAGTTCGGCTGGCGCGGCTGGCTGGCGACGCGCGCCGCGTCATGGGGATTCTGGCCGCTGGCCCTTGTCAGCGGTCTGGTCTGGATCGTCTGGCACCTGCCGGTCCTCGCCGTCATCGGTGATCGACCACTCTGGGACATCGTTATCTACTACGCGGGCATGCTGCCATGGGCGCCGCTGTTGCTCGCACTTCGCTGGCAGTCGGGGAGTGTCTGGCCCGCGGTTTTGACGCACGGAGCGATCAACAGCGTCCGGGTGTACCTGCTGCAATCCGTCCCCGATGCAACGGATCACCTGCTCATCGAAGTGATCGGCTGGGTGCTCACGCTCGCCGCCGCCGTGTGGCTGATGCGCCCGAGCCGGGCGCAGCTCGTCCGCGGGTCTTTTGAGGGTTAGGTTGATTCCTTGCTCGAGTTTGGCCGTTATCCCGTTGCGCAAGCCAAAGCCAGAGCCTTGTCCTCGATTTTCGCGAGGTCGGGCTGCGCAGGCCGGGTAGCGGAAGATCGTGAGGCGATGATCATGCGGCGGAGCAGGGCTGGCCCTTGGTGCGGTACCAGGGAGCGCGTCGGCGGTGCTCGGCGACGACGTCGACGGCGTGATGAGCATGGCAGGCGTACCAGATGATGACCAGGCTGTAGGCGACCATCCCCAGGGGCAGGGTCCGCTCGACGGCCTTGACCGTGCGGTTTCTCGCCTGACCGCACGTCTGGCTGAGACGGCCGAAAAGGCGGGCAATCTCCGCATAGGGGTCCCGGTACCCCGGGTAGCGAGCCATCAACGACCCACGGCGTCGGCCGTTGAGCGGTGCAGTGACATCACGTTGTGCTCTTCCTGGCTGGCGGAGTGATGGCGGCGGGCTGGGGACCCGGTTCGGTGCGCGGCCGGAGGCGGCGGGCGACGGCGGCCAGGCGCCGGCCGGCGCGGTGGGCGGGGCTGCGGTCCAGCTGGTCGACGTGCAGGTAGGCCTGGGTGGTGCGCGGGTCGGCGTGGCCGAGCAGGGCTTGGACCACGTCGAGCGGTTCGCCGGCGTGCAGCAGCGCGGTGGCCATGCTGTGCCGGATGGCGTGCGGGGTGAGCGTGTGCGGGTCGGGGATGCCGACGGCGGGCGAGCCGTTGCAGCTGGTCCAGCACGTAGGAGCGGTGCAGCCGGGCGCCGGTGCGGGTGACGAACAGCGGGCCGGGTGCCGCGCCCCGCTCGGCCAGGTAGGCGTCCAGCAGCGGGCCGGTGGCGTGGTCGTCGAGGACGACCCGGTGCGGGCGGCCGCCCTTGGCGGGCAGGGTGAGGATCCGGTTGTCGCCGGCGTGGCCCAGGCCGTCCATCTGGGCGCCGGTCAGCTCGCCGATGCGGCAGCCGGTGGCCTTGAGCACCGCGACGACGGCGGCGGTGCGGGCGGATTCGCGACCGCGTGGACGACCAGGTCGTCCAGCTGGGCTTCGGTGAAGTAGCGGCTGAGCTTGCCGGCGCGTTTGGGCAGCTCCATGCGATGGAACGGGTTGCGCGCCGCGGCGTCGGCCCGTTGCAGGTAGGCGTACCAGCTGGAGCAGGCCGACAGGCGGCGGCGCCGGGTGCCGGCGGCCAGGCCGGAGTGCCGCATGGCGGCGGCGTAGGTGTCGGCCTCGATGAAGGAGACGTCGCGCAGGTCCAGGCCGCGGGCCTGGATCCACCACAGCCACCAGGAGACGTCGCGGATGTAGCCGTCCTGGCCCACCGACGTCCCTCCGTGGAGCCCCGGTGCCTCGGCGGCTGGCTGTGCCGCCATCGGGACCCCCGGGGGCGCTCGGGGCGCGAGCGCCCCCAGGGGTGGGGTGGATCAGTATCCGGGGACGTTTACCCGGAACGGCCGGCCGTCGAGGGAGCCGGTGACGGGGGTGGTGTCAGTAGCGGTGAAGGCCTTCCACTGCAGTGTGACCTTGTGGGTCGCGCCGTCGGGGCCGGTGACGGTGAGGTTGGCGGTGGCTTTGTCGCCGGCGACCTTGGCGGTGCCGGTGGCGGCGAGGTCGGCGACGTAGCGGACCTTGTCCAAGGTGATCGTGCCGTCTGTACCGTTGGTGACCTTCCCGCCGCGCAGCCCGGGCTCGGTGTCCGGCCGCGAGGCGCGATGCGGGTTGTGCATAGCTACCGTGTCGGCGGCGGTGGCGAACGCAGCCGCCACGAGTGTGCGCTGCGGAGTGTCGAGCCCGCCGCCGCGGGCGGGCGGTACTGCTGCCGCGGTCGCAGGGAAGTGACCGTGTGCCTGGTAGTTGGCCATCGTGCACGACGTGTCGGACACCCGCCCCGGGTTCTGGATGAACCGGTGCATGATCTGTCGCGCGCACTCGCCACCCGGCCCACGGCCCTCGACCGCGGGGTTGTGGTACCCGGCCTGGACGGTGACCGCCTGGCCGCGGGGGAATGCCCGCGCCGCGGTGCGTGCACCCATGATCGCCTTCGGGTCGAACTCGCCGGCGACGGCCAGCATCGGCACCGCCGGCCGGTGCGGCTCGATCGCGTTGTTCTCTCGCGGGGTAGGCCAGCCTGCGCAGAAGTCTGCACCGCTGCCCGCCTCGGCGAGGGTGAACGGCGCGTACCGGTTGCGCTCGGCATGCCAGGTCTCCAACTGGCGGCGCCGGGTCGCCTCGTCGGCGGTGCGGTCGTACGGCCAGCGCGGGTCGGAACACAGGTACGCCGTCGTACCGGCCCTGTCCGGTGACTCCTTGGACGGCGCTTTGGATCCTGCGCCTTTGTTGCCGGCCAGCGGGGCGGCCCGGTCGAGCACGCGGCGCAGCGGGGCCGGGTCGCCGTCCAGGTATGCGGCGGTGGCCGCGGTCGCGTCGGTGGCGAGGGCTGGATCAGAGGTCGACCGCAGCGCCCCGAGCAGTCGCTGCGGGGTCAGCGCGCTGTCGCCTTCGGCGCGCGTCTTCCGCACCACCGCTTCCCAGCGTGCCTGCGGGTCGCCGCCGGCGGTTCGGCGGCAGGCCGACGATCGCCGGCAGGCGCGAGAGTAGTGGTCGATGGCTTCCTGGATCTCCTTGCCTTCCGACTCGCCGAGCTGCCACCGGCCAGCCTGGTCGATTGGGCCGATCATGCTCTCGATGTACAGGGCGCGTACCCGGTCCGGGTAGCGGGTCGTGTAGGCCTGTCCGCTCAGCGCGCCCCAGGACGATCCCACGACGGTGACCTTGGACAGGCCCAAAGCCGCGCGCACCGCCTCCACATCGGCGACGTACTGGTCGCTGCTGAAGAACTGGGCCCTGTCGCCGAGCTCGCGCGCGCACTGGCCGACCGACTCCGGCTTCCCCTGCTGCAGCGCCTTGCACCGCAGCGGCGCGGATTCGCCCAACCCGCGGAACTCCACGATCATCATGTCCGAGTGGTCCAGCAGAGGTTGGAAGACCTTCCGGAAGGCGTCGACGCGCTCGGCGTTGGGGCCGAGCGGGGCCGGACCGCCGGGCATCGCCAGGATCGAGGTGCGGGCTGGGCGCGATCGGTCGGCCCGCGGGATGTACCCGAACCTGATGGTGATCTTCTCCGAGTGCGGATCCTGCCAGTTCAGTGGGACGGTCAGGGTGCCGATACACCGGCTGGTCGCGGTGGCGCATTCGTGCCGCCCCCCCCCCGCCGGCCCCCGGGGGGGCCCGCGGGGCGCGGGGGGGGCC
>NZ_JBSFNE010000043.1:0-15173 GCF_053586935.1 Nonomuraea sp. NPDC003727 | reverse complement strand
TCTTGCCCACACCGAACCCGCCCGCCACGACGATCTTCGTCGAGGTCAGGCCGCTAGAGCCTGCGAAGTCCACTTAGCACCCTTTCCAGCAGGTTGAGATCCGGCTTACCCGCCTCCAGCTGCGGCTGGTGGACGCGGATCAAGCCCTCGGACGCCATGTCCGCGATCAGCACCCGGGTGATGCCGAGCGGGACCTTTAAGAGAGCGGAGACCTCCGCGACCGACCTGACCGACCGGCACAACTGGATGATCGCTTGGTACTCCGGACTGAGGAGAGAAAGATCGCGATGTTCGGATGTGGCGGAGGAGACCAACGCCTCCATCGCGAACTTCACCCTGGGCGCCGTGCGCCCACCGGTCACGGCATACGGCCTGACCAGCGAGCTCGGCCCCTGAGGGCGTGGGGCCCCATGTCGCCCCTGATTGTTATCACCAGCCCAACCCTGATCTGTCACAGCCTTCTCCTGTCCCCCATCTCACGCCCCCGCTAGCGGGGACGCGCCGCCTGCAGCTCGGCCCGTACGGCAGGTGTCAGCACCTGACCGGCCCGCTCCACCAGCAGCGTCATCTGGTACGCCACCAGGCCCATGTCACAGTCGGCCGCGGCCAGCACCGCCAGGCACGACCCATCACTGATCGACATGATCATCAACAGGCCGCGCTGCATCTCGATCACCGTCTGGGTGACCATGCCGCCCTCGAACACCCTGGCCGCGCCCTGGGTGAGGCTGATCACACCGGAGGCGACCGCGGCGAGCTGGTCGGCCCTGTCCTTGGGGAATCCCTCGGAGTAGGCAAGCGGCAGACCGTCGGACGACACGACCACGGTGTGCGCGACACCGGGCACGTTGTTCACGAAGTCGGTGATCAGCCAGTTGACGCCGCGGGCGCCCTGACTCAGCTCTCTCATCTGTCCTCCTTGTTCTCGCGGGCGTGGTCGCGAGTGAATTCACGGCCCTGCCGCACTCCCTGCTGGAAGCTCGACAGGCGGCTGCGCACCCGGTCGGGCGAGACCGGCGCGGGCACCTCGGGCGGCGCGCTCTCCGGCGTGCTCGCCGTACCGGGGACCAGGTTGGCTTTGGGGACCCTGCGCGGCAGGCCCGAGGAGGTCGTACCGCCCTGGGCGGGCTGCGCGGCGGCGCGCGCGGCCTGGAAACCGCTGTCGGCGGGCGAGGACCACGAGGTGGACATGCTCTCGCCCGGCCGGCGCTGCGGCAGCCCCTGCGGGCGGCCTTCCGGCGCCGGCGGCTGCTCGCCGGAGAGGCGAGGGCGTGGGGACGGCTCGGGGTCCGCCTCCTCCCGCGTGCTCTCCCTGGCGGCCTTCAGCTCCTCGGGGTCGGGCCGGCGGAACCAGTCGGATCCGACGGAGGAGAAGATCGGCAGGAACTCCTCCCCGTCCTCGTCCATCGGGGAGCTCCGCACGACGGGCAGCGGGCCGGTCATGTCGGCCTCCGGCAGCCCCATGAAGGAGCTGTGGGAGTCGTTGCCCGGGGAGCCGAACGCGCCGGCGGGGTCGCGCTTGACGTGGTCGAAAGCGGAGTTGGCCTCAGGCTCGAGCGGGCGGCCGAAGGCGTCCATCGACCGCGGGTCCGGCTCGGGCAGGCTCCTGGAGAACGGGTCGAAGGCCGGTTCGGGCGTGCCGGACACCGCGGACGGCCAGCCGCGGTCGGCGAGCCCGCCGGACGCCCCGGCACCGCCGGGGCGCTGGCCGTTGGCGGAGAAGCCGCCTTCGGAGAAGCCACCCTCGGAGAAAGCACTGTCGGAGAAGCCACTGTCGGAGAAACCGCTGTCGGCGAAGCCGCTCTCGCGGGACCCGCCGTCGGAGAAGGCGCTCTCGCGGGACCCGCCGTCGCCTTCGCGCGATCCGCCGTCGAAGAAGGCGCTGTCGGAGAAAGCGCCGTCCGAGAAGGAGCTGTCCGAGAAGGAGCCGGTGGAGAATCCCGTGTCGGCGAAGCCCTGCTCGCGCGACCCGCTGTCGGTGAACGTGCCGCTGGGGAAGGCGCTGTCGGACGGGCCGCTCGTGGCGGCCTCGGCGTCGGCCGTGCCGAAGGCGGACTCCTCGCCCATGGACGGCCACGCGGTGTTGCCTCCGGGCGGGGGCAGCGTGCCGGGCCACGGCGTGTGCATCGGCTCGTCGAACCCGCGCACGTCCGGGCTGTCCATGCCGAACGGGGCGACGGGGGCGGCCATGACGGGCGAGTCGAACGGGCTGAAGGAGCCCTGGGTCTGCGGGAAGGGGAAGCCGGTCTGGGCCGGGGCGGACGCGCTGACCAGCAGCGTGTCGGGCAGCACGACCAGCGCGGTGACGCCGCCGGAGGGCTGCGAGCGCAGCTGCACCGTGATGCCGTGGCGCAGCGCCAGCCGGCCGACCACGAACAGGCCCATGCGGCGCGAGACCGACACGTCGACGACGGGCGGGTTGGCCAGGCGCCAGTTGGCCTGCGCGACCTCGTCGGCGCTCATGCCGATGCCGAGGTCGACGACCGCGATCATCACGCCGTTCTCGGCGCGGTTGCTGGAGACGCTGACCTTGGTCTCCCGCGGGGAGAACGAGATGGCGTTCTCGATCAGCTCGGCGAGCAGGTGGACGACGTCGGTGACCGCGGGGCCCGCCACCAGTGTGCCGGTCGGCACCTGGATGTTGACGCGCTCGTAGCCCTCGACCTCCGACAGCGACGCGCGGGCGATGTCGACGAGCTCGACGGGCTGCGTCCACTTGCGGGCGGCCTCCTGGCCGGCGAGGACCAGGAGGTTCTCGCTGTTGCGGCGCATGCGGGTGGCCAGGTGGTCGAGCCTGAACAGGTCGGACAGGCGCTGCTCGTTCTCCTCGCCGTTCTCCAGGCCCTCGATGAGCTGGAGCTGGCGTTCGACCAGGGTCTGGCTGCGGCGGGAGAGGTTGACGAACATCGCGTTGACGTTGGCGCGCAGCTTGGCCTCGTCGCCGGCCAGCCGTACGGCCTCGCGGTGGACCTCGTCGAAGGCCCTGGCCACTTCACCGATCTCGTCACGGGTGAGCACGCCGATGGAGGGCACCTCGGGGATGGCCGCGCCGTCGCCGGACTCGCGCAGGATGCGGACGGTGTCGGGCAGCGTATGGCCGGCCACCTCCAGCGCCTCGGCGCGCAGCCTGCGCAGCGGGCGCACGAGCGAACCGGCCACCCTGGTGGTGATCAGCAGCACGAGCAGCAGCAGCACGAGGATGACCGCGCCGGAGACGATGGCGTTGCGCTGCTCGGCGTCGGCCAGTTCCCTGGTCTGGGCCACGATGGAGGTGGCCAGCTGGTCCTCGACCTTGCGCATGGTGTCGACCGTCTGCTCGGTGCTGTCGTACCAGAGCTTGAGGTCGCGGCGCGAGGTGATGTCGAGGTCGCGGATCTCCTTGTACTCGCGCATCTGGGCCAGGGCGCGCTGGCGCATGGCGTCGGCGCGGTCGACCTCCTGGCCGCGGACCATCTTGCGGTAGAAGGCCAGGTCGTCGCCCGCCGCCTCGGACTCGAAGACGGCCAGCTCGGCCTGCTGGGCGTTCCACGAGCCGAGGAAGTCGGACAGGTCGTCGTAGTCGAGGCTGCGCTCGATCTGCGCGACGACGAGGATGACCTGCTGGCGGGAGACCTCCTCCTTGGCGCGCTCCAGCGCGCCGAGGGCGGTGGCGTCACCGAGCAGGCCCTCGTTGTTGCCCTCGGCGATGAGCTCGCCCTGCAGGCCCTCCATGACGTCGATCATGGAGGTGAAGGTTTTGATCGCCGCTCGGGGGGGAACGCTGTCGCTGTCGCCGATGATCGAGTCGCGGAGCCCGTCGAGGCCCTCGAGCCAGCGGACCACCTCCTCGACCTCGTGGCGCACGCGGAGCGGGTGGGCCTCGTCGATCGCCCTGGCGCTGTCGAGCACCTTCTTCTTGCCCGCGTCGACGACGTCCCGCTGGTTGCGCAGCTGGGAAAGGCGGCCGGCGCGGCGGTTGTCGGCGATGTACCAGGCGGTGAGCGCCCGTTCCTTGCCGAGCTCGTGGGAGAGCGCGCCGAGCCGCTGCACGAGCTCGGCCACCTGGGTCAGGCGGCGGTACTCGGACGCGGTGCCGATGGAGTTGGCAAGCTGGATACCCGCGAGGAGGACGCCCACGACCGTGGGAATCAGGATGAGCAGGATGAGGCGCGATCGCACCCGCCAGTTGCCCAGCTGGAAACGACCGCCCGGCCCGGGCTGCTTGCCTGTGTCCTCCCCCGGGGCGGCGTGCCGGGGGTTTTCCGTCCTCACTGAGTGTCGCTACCTCTCGCCATACGTGCTCGGGAAATCTCTGACACGCATGTGGCGCATGGGATTGCAGGAGCGATCGTAATTGGAACACAACCTGACCAGATCAGCGAACGAGACAAAGCTCGCTAAACACCCATAAATCCGGCTTTTTCGCCCATAACGCCACACGCCGTTTAGGCCGGCCGGAACGAGTCCCGCTCGGCCGGAGCCGCGTGCTTGATCATCAAATGGCGGGTCACAGAGTACTCCTGCACCGCCTCCTGGCTCATGTCCTTGCCGAACCCGCTGCCCTTGACGCCGCCGTGCGGGGCCTCGCTGGCGATGGGCAAGTGATCATTGACCCAGGTCACGCCGACGTCCAGCCGGTGCGAGACGCGCATGGCCCTGGCCACGTCACGCGACCAGACCGAGGAGGCCAGGCCGTAGCGGGTGTCGTTGGCCAGCCTGACCGCCTCCTCCTCGCCGTCGAAGGGCAGCACGACAAGCACGGGACCGAAAAGCTCACCCTGCACGACCTCGCTGTCCTGCCGCGGGCCCGCGATGAGGGTGGGCGGGTAGAAGAAGCCGGGCGCGTCGATCGGGGCGCCGCCGCAGACCACCTCGCCACCGGAGTCGGCGGCCGCGCGGGTCACGAAGCCGTGGACCCGGTCGCGGTGCGCGGCGGAGATCAGCGGCCCGATGTCCGTCGTGGGGCTCCAGGGGTCGCCGACCTCGATCTCGGCCAGCGTAGCGCGGATGGCCTCCACCGCGTCGCCGTACACCTGGCGGGCGACGTAGACGCGGGTGGCGGCGGTGCAGTCCTGGCCGGTGTTGTAGGTCGCGCCCATGGCCACACCGCGCGCGGTCTCGGCCAGGTCGGCGTCCTCGAAGACCAGGGCGGGCGCCTTGCCGCCGAGCTCCAGATGCACCCGCTTGAGCGTGCGCGCCGCACCCGTCATGACCGCCCGGCCGGTCTCGGTGGAGCCCGTGACGCTCACCATGTCCACGCCCGGGTCGGTCACCAGCGCCTCGCCCACCTCGGCGTCGCCGGTCACGACCTGCACCAGGTTCGCGGGCGCGCCAGCCTTGGCGATCAGCTCGGCCAGCCGGACGGTCGTGCGCGGCGTGTTAGGCGCGGGCTTGATCACTACCGCGTTGCCCGCGGCCAGGGCCGGGCCGAGCTTCCACACCGCCATGACGAAGGGGAAGTTCCACGGCGCGATCGAGCCGACCACCCCGACGGGACGGCGCAGCAGCACCGAGGTGTAGCCGGCGCTGAGCACCCCGGCCCCGCTGCCCTCCAGCGAGCGCGCGGCCCCGGCGAAGAAGCGCAGGTTGTCGGCGGCGAAGGGCAGCTCGCCGTCCCTGAAGACGGCCGCGGGCTTGCCGGTCTCCTCCACCTCGAGCCTGGTCAGCTCCTCGGCGTCGGCCTCCACCAGGTCGGCCAGGCGCAGCAGCACGCGGGCACGCTCGGCGGGGGTCGCCTGCGACCACTCCTCGAAGGCCGCCCTGGCCCGCCGGACGACCTCGGCCACCTCGTGGACGGGCGTGTCGGGCAGCTCGGCGAACGGCAGGCCGGTGGCCGGGTTGATCAGTTGACGCATGGTGTCTTTCCTCGGAAACGATCGGGTCGGTCGCCTGCCGTGACGGCCGGAGACCACGTCTGAGGGGAACGCGCGACGGCGTTCCCCTCAGACGGTCGGTCAGGCGTGGCTTACTTGCCGAGCTGCTCGATCAGGTCGGCGGCCTTGCGCAGGCCGTCACGCCGGCGGATCTCCTCACCCGCGGCGGCCAGCCTGGCGCGCAGCTCGGTGTCGCCGAGCAGGCGGTCCAGCGCGCCCGTGAGCTCCTCGTCGGTGAAGGAGTAGGTGGACAGGCGCACGCCGTAGCCGAGCTCGTCCACGCGCTGGGCGTTGTCGTACTGGTCCCAGAACAGCGGCAGCAGAATCATCGGCTTGCCGAAGTGGATCGCCTCGGTGGTGGTGTTGTTGCCGCCGTGGGTGATGACCAGGTCGACCTGCGGGATGATCTTCGTCTGCGGGACGAACTCCGCGCCCCACATGTTGTCAGCGAGCTTGATCTCCTCGTGCAGCGGGCCCTTGGAGACGATGTACTGGTGCGGCGTGGTGGCCAGCACGTCGATGACGCGCTGCATGAGCTCCACGTCGGCCGAGCCGAGCGAGCCGAGCGAGAAGTAGACCAGCGCGCCGTCGGCGCGCTCGAAGGGCAGCGCGAAGTCCTCGTCGGTCTCGCGGACCGAGGAGTCGAGGCGGTGCCAGCTCGGACCGAGCGGGCGGGCGTCGGTGTAGTCGAGCAGCTCGGGGTAGACGTAGAGGTTCAGGTCGCCCTCGTGGATGAAGTCGAGGTCGGGCAGCGGCCGGGTGCCCTGCTCGACGCACCACTCGTTGAAGGCGGTCCAGATCTCGCGGTGGGTGCGGTCGTACTCGGCGACGAAGGCGTCCCACTCGCCGCGGTCGCCGGAGGGCAGGCCGGAGAAGACCGGCGGGATCCCCTCGCCGCGAACCTCCAGCGGGTTGCAGGAGACGATCCTGACGAACTTCTTGCCCGTCGTCAGCAGCGCGGGGAAGGTGATGACGTTGTCCTCGACGATGATGTCGGGCTGCACCCGCTCGATGATCGCCTTGAGCTGCGGCTCGCAGTACTTCACGCCGTCGATCAGGGCGTCCCAGATCGGCTTGGTGACGGTCTCGAGCTGCTCCTTGGTGCTCTTGCGGTACTCCGGAGCCGTGTCGCGGATGAAGTCCTTCCAGAACTGGCCGGCGTCCTGCTCCTCCTCGGCGGGCGGCGCCAGGTCCACCAGGTCCTCCTCGAAGCCGAGCGCCTCGAGCTTGCCCTTCCACGACGCCTCGGCGGCGAAGACCACCCGGTGCCCCCTGCGGCGCAGGATGTCACCGATGCCGATGCTGTTGTTCGTGGGTCCGTACGCGCTCTCGGGCATGAACAGGATGGTGAGAGACATGATCAACTCCGGGGGGACACTCAGTTGAATTTCAATTCAAATACTGTCTAGCGGGATGGTCAACTTCAAGGCAGTATGTGCCCGCATGACCTTAATGACGCCACAGGAACGGGGGTGCTGGTGACCGCGCGCAAGAGTCGCTCGGACCGGCGGATCGACCTCATCGAGGCGGCCCGGCGGGCCATCGTCCGCCACGGCATCGACGGGGTGCAGCTGACGCACGTGGCCGAGGAGGCCGGACTGACCTCGGGCGCGGTGCTCTACCACTACCCCGACCTCAGCGAGTTGCTCGTCGAGGCGCACCACGCCAGCGTGGAGCGCTTCTACGAGCACCGCATGCGGCAGATCTCTGCCATCAGCGACCCCGCCCGCAAGCTGGTCGTCACCATCCGCTCGGGACTGCCGACCGGGCCGCTCGACCCGGACGTGCGGCTGCTGAACGAGCTCGGCGGGGCCGCCGGCCGCAACCGGATCTACGGCCTGCTGCTGACGACCCTGTACGACCGCCAGGTGTCGATGTACCAGGCGGTCCTGGACACCGGGACGGCGCTCGGCGTGTTCACCCTGGCCACCGACTCGCTGACGATCGCGCGCAACCTGGTGGCCCTGGAGGACGCCTACGGCTATCGCATCACGGCCAGGCATCCGCTCATCGGCCCCGAGGAGGCCGTGGAGCTGATACTGAGCTATGCCCGAGCGGCCACCGGCTGCCAGCTGGCTCCCCACTGACTCAACCTTCCCGGATCAGCACCGCGTCGTGGGCGTCCCAGTCGAGCCGGACCTGGGCGCCCGCCTCGACCTTCGCGGCGCCCTGCTGGGCCACCAGGACAGGCTTGTCCCTGCCCTCCACGGTGACCGCGATGTGCGAGATGCCACCGTAGAAGCTCACATCGACCACGGTGCCGGGCAGGCCCTCGCCGGACATCTCATCGGACAGCCGCACCTTCTCCGGCCGCACGGCCAGCAGCGCCTTCCTGCCCTTGCTCTCGCCACCCTCGGCCTCGCCGTCCTCGGCCTCGCCGTCCTTGGTCTCAGCACCGTCAGACTCGGCGTCCTTGCCGTCGGTTCCCTCTGCGTTGGCGCCATCAGACTCGGCACGCTCGGGCTCCGCGCCCTCGGCGTCGGTTCCCTCGCTCTCAGCGCCGTCAGACTCAGCATCGTCGGACTCGGCGCCGCCGGACTCGGCACGCTCGGTCTCCGCGACCTTGCCGTCGGTACCCTCGGCCTTGGCGCCATCAGACTCGTCGCCGTCAGACTCGGCACGCTCGGTCTCCGCGACCTTGCCGTCGGTTCCCTCGGCCTTGGCACCGTCAGACTCGGCGCCGTCAGACTCGGCGCCGTCCGTCGCGGTGTCCTCTGACTCGGCACGCTCGGTCTCCGCGCCCTCGGCGTCGGTACCCTCGCTCTCAGCGCCATCAGACTCAGCACCGTCAGACTCGGCGCCCTCGGACTCGGCATCGGGAGAATCGGGGCCGTCGGTCGCGGCATCCTCGGACTCGGCGCCTTCGGACACCGCATCCTCGGACACCGCGTCCTCGGACACCGGCTCCTCAGACGACGGCTCCTCGGACACCGGCTTCTCGGACGCCGCGTCGTCGGGCTCGACGATCTCAGGATCCTCGATCTCGGCGCTCTCGGCGGGCAGGACGCCCAGTCCGGGGACCTCGAGGCCGCCCGGCACCGCCGTACCCTCGAAGAGGTTGTTGGCGCCGACGAAGTCGGCCACGAACGGCGTGCGGGGCCGCTCGTACAGCGCGACCGGCTCGTCCACCTGGCGCACCTGGCCCGTCTGGAAGACCGCGATCCGGTCGGCGAGCGACATGGCCTCCTCCTGGTCGTGGGTGACCACGACGAAGGTGATGCCGACCTCGTGCTGCAGCCGCTTGAGCTCCAGTTGCATGCCCGCGCGGACCTTCTTGTCCAGCGCGGACAGCGGCTCGTCGAGCAGCAGCAGCCGCGGGCGCTTGACGATCGCTCTGGCCAGGGCGACACGCTGGCGCTGGCCGCCGGACAGCTGGGACGGCTTGCGTCCGGCCATCTCGGCCAGCCCGATGGTCTCCAGCACCTCGCCGACCCGCTGCCTGATCTCGGCCTTGCCGAGCTTCTCCTGCTCCAGGCCGTAGGCGATGTTCTTGGCCACGGTCATGTGCGGGAACAGCGCGTAGGACTGGAACATCAGGTTGATCGGCCGCCGGTTCGGCTGCATCGACAGCAGGTCGTCGCCGTCGAGCGTGACCGTGCCCGCGTCGGGCGTCTCGAAGCCGGCCAGGATGCGCAGCAGCGTGGTCTTGCCGCAGCCGGAGGGGCCGAGCAGGGCGAAGAACTCGCCCTGCTCGATCTCGAGCGAGACGTTGTCGAGCGCGGTGACGTCTCCGAACCTGCGGGTGACGCCGTCAATCTTGAGCACGAATCTCCCCGATCTTCGTCATGCGCTGGGCGACGATCACCACGGTGAAGCTCACCAGCAGCAGGATCGAGGCGAGCGCGTTGATCTCCGGGGTCACCCCGAACCTGACCATTGAGTAGATGACGATCGGCAGCGTCGGCTCGGTCGGCGCCGCCGTGAAGAACGCGATGACGAACTCGTCGATCGACAGGGTGAAGGCCAGCAGCGCGCCGGCGACGATGCCGGGCACGAGCTGCGGCAGCGTCACCCTGACGAAGGTGGTGACGGGTCCGGCCCCGAGGTCGCGTGAGGCCTCCTCCAGCGAGGAGTCGGCGTGGGTGAGCCTGGTGCGCACGACGGCGGCGACGAACGCCATGCCGAACAGCGCATGGGCCAGGATCACCGAGTGCAGGCCGAGGCTGAACTTCACCACGTCGTAGAAGACCAGCAGGCCGATGGCCAGCACCAGGTCGGGCAGGATGGCGGGCATCAGGCCGAGCGCGTCGAGCAGCTTGGACCTGGTGTACCTGGCCAGTCCCACCGCCAGCATCGTGCCGAGCACGGTGGCGAGCACGGTCGAGCCCGCCGCCACGATCAGCGTGTTGGCCAGGCCCTTGAGGATCTTCTCGTCCTGCGCGAGCACGCCGTACCACTTGAGGCTGAAGCCCTCGTGGACGTACGGCGAGCGGCCCGCGTTGAAGGACATCACCAGGAGCACGAGGATCGGCGCGTAGAGGAAGACGTAGGTCAGCCAGAACGGCACGTAGAGGAAGCGCGGCTTACCCACGGCGGTTCACCCACGACTGGACGACGAGCAGCACGACCAGGACCAGGATCACGGCGAGCGCCAGGGTGGAGCCGAACGGCCAGTCACGTGACTTGAGGAACTCCGTGCGGATCAGCGTGCCGACCGTGGCCGAGCGTCCGCCGCCGAGGATCTCCGGGATGACGAAGTTGCCGAAGCTCGGCACGAAGACGAACAGGCAGCCGGTGGCCACGCCCGGCAGCGTGAGCGGGAGCGTCACGCGCCTGAAGGTGGTGAAGGCCGAGGCTCCCAGGTTGGCCGAGGCCTCGCGCAGCTGCGGGTCGAGCTTCTCGATGGCGGCGTACAGCGGCAGCACCATGAGCGGCAGGTAGGAGTAGAGCAGGCCGGTGACCATCGCGCCCTGGTTGTAGAGCAGCTCGAACTGCGTGCCCAGCGCGGAGTTGATCAGGCCGGGGCCGCTCAGCAGGATCGTCCACGCGTAGATCCTGATGATGAAGTTCGTCCAGAACGGCAGGACGATCGCGACCAGCGCGATCGTCTTCCACGTGCGCGGCAGCCTGGCGATCAGGTACGCCGTCGGGTAGCCGAGCAGGAGCGCGAACACGGTGGTCAGCGTGGCCAGCTCGATCGACTCCAGGACCACGTCCAGGTAGAGCGGATCGAGCAGCCTGGTGAAGTTCTCCGTCGTGAACTCGTAGACGATCCCGCCGAAGCGGCCGCGCCTGAAGACGGTGTAGCTGAGCACCAGGACGAGCGGGACCAGCATCAGCACCGCCAGGTAGGCGATGCCGGGCCCCAGGAACACGAACGCGCCCAGCCGGCGCCCCCACCGAGGGGACACCGGCCGGGCCTTTCCCACGGTCTTCACGCTTACTTGGCCGCGACCTCGGTCGACAGGCGGGTGAACTTGGTCGCCGCCTCTCCCAGGTCGATGATCGACTCACCCTGGAGCAGCTCGGCGGGCGAGATGCCGAGCAGCGACCCCTCGGGGATCTGGACCTTGTCCATGGCCGCCTTGTTCGGGACCTTGTAGTTGATGTTGGCGGCAGCCCAGCTGTGGATCTCGGGGTCGAGGATGTAGTTGATCAGCGCGTGCGCGGCCTCCTTGTTCTTGGAGGACTTCATGATCACCATGGTGTCCACCCAGAGGTCGCTGCCCTCCTTGGGGACCACGAACTTGATGTTGTTCTTCGGGTCCGTGGTGGGGCACCAGCCGTCCCACGCCTCGACCATGACGGCCTCGCCGGACTTCAGCTTGTCGCCGAAGGTCACGTCGTCGTACTGGAGCAGCTTGGGCTTGGCCGCGAGGAGGAGCTCCTTCGCCTTGGCGATCTCCTCGTCCTTGTCGGTGTTGACCGAGTAGCCGAGCGACTTGAGCGCGGGCAGGGCCAGCCAGCGCTCGGTGGTCATCATCGTGACCTTCTTCTCGGCCCAGGCCGGCGGCGTCAGGATGTCCTTCCAGCTGGTCGGCTCGGCCTTGACCAGGTCGCTGCGGTAGCAGATGCCCGTCGTGCCCCAGGTGTAGGGGACGGAGATCTTGTTGCCCTTGTCGTAGGAGAGCTGCGTGGCCTCGGGGTAGAGGTTGCTGAGGTTCGGGATCAGCTCGGGGTGGATCGGCTCCAGCAGGCCCGCCGCCGCCAGCGCCTGGGCGTACTGGCCGGAGACGAAGGCCACGTCGACGCCCGCGCCGCCCTGCCCGGTCAGCTTCGCCATCGCGGTCTCGTTGGTGTCGTGCTCGACGACCTTCACGTCCGCGACGCCCAGCTTGGCCTTGGCCTTCTCCGGCAGTTCCTTGGGCGTGTAGCCCGGCCACACGGTCACCGTCAGGCTCTGCTTGGACAGGTCGGCCTTGGCGTTGAGCGGCGCCGCGCTCTGTGCCGGCTTGGCGCTGTCGGTCGACGACTCACCGCCGCACGCCGCGACGGCGAGCGCGAGCCCGGCCGCCGCCACGACGGCCGGAAGACGACGGGTGTACCGGGTACGGGACACGGCCGCTACTCCTTCTAGATTCAGATGTACGAGGGGTCTCGCGACCAACCGGGCACTGCAGACCAAAGCAGGAGTGTTGCAGCCAACATCAACATGAGCAAGACTTTTCCGGACATTGTCACCAGGAAGTTCGATAAACGTGTTGAATCGCGATTCAATATGGCGACGACTGCCGGCCCCACGTAAGAATCACGTTACCGATCAGGACGGCGCCGTGACCAGTTCCCGGCCAACTCTCACCGCCGCTCTCAGCGCCGGTGAAGGGTTCACGGCGGCGTTCCTGGCGGCGCTGTCGGCCCCCGTGCCCGAGCCCTTCAGGGTCCGCCGCTACCTGCCCATGCCCGCCCCGTACGGCACCGCCGGCGAGCCCGGCGCCGGGGACGCCTGGCGGGAGCGCGGCATCGACGTCGACCAGACCAACCACTCGGTGGTGGTCGGCGAGCGGGTCGTGGTGAAGTGGCTGGCCGAGCCGGCGCCGCTGCCCCACCCGACGCTCGCGGCGTTCGCGCACCTGACCGAGGCGGGCTTCCGGGACACCGCCCCGCCGTACGCGGCGCTCACCAGGGTCGAGCCGTCGGGCGCCGAGACGCTGCTGGCCCTGGTGACCGGCTACCTGCCCGGGGCGAGGGACGGGTGGGAGTGGTGCGTGGACGAGGCGGAGGCGGGCCGTACCGGCTTCGCCGCCACGCTCGGCCGGCTGGCCGCCGACCTGCACCTGGCGCTCGCCACCTTCCCCGCGGCGGACGGCGCGGCCCCGGCACCAGTGCGCCTTCCCCAGGACGCGGCCCCGGCACCAGTGCGCCTCCCGCAGGGCGCGGCCCCGTCACCGGCGGGCGGCGAGCCCGGCGGGGCGGACCTCTGGCGGCAGGAGTCCGCGCTCGACCGGGCGGCCGGGGCGCTGGAGGAGGCGCTCGCGCTCACCGACGGCGAGGACGGCGCGTGGCTGCGCGCCCACGAGCCCGCCCTGCGCGCCGGGCTGGCCCCGCTGGCCACCCCGGTCACCACCCCGAGGATCCGCATCCACGGCGACTTCCACGTCGGCCAGATCCTCCAGTGGCGCGACGGATACGCGGTGATCGACTTCGACGGCAATCCCACGGTCGCCGACGCCGACCCCTACCAGCCCGCCGCCCGCGACGTCGCCCAGCTCACCACCAGCCTGGAACACGTCGCCCAGGTGGCCGTCAAGCGCCGCGGCACCGCCCCCTCCGCCGCCGCCGCGTGGGCCGCCGCCGCCAGAGCCGGTTTCCTGGAGGCCTACCGGCTGCGGCTGCGCGCCGCCGGCCGGGCCGAGCTGCTGGACGAGCGCCTGCTCGGCCCGTTCGAGATCGAGCAGGAGTGCCGCGAGCTGATCTACGCCGCGCGCCACCTGCCCCGCTGGCGCTACGCCCCCATGGGCGTGCTGCGCACCCGCTACACCGAGGAGAACCCGTGAACCCCGAGCTGTTCCACGCCGACCTGGAGGCCAAGCCCTCCGCCCTCGCCGACCTGGCCGCGTGGCTGGAGAAGGAGCCGCTGACGCTGCCGGAGGGGCTCAGGCGAGTGGTGTTCCTCGGCATGGGGAGCTCGCGCTACGCCGCGAGCGTCGCCGCGCTCCGCCTGCGGGCCAGGGGCTTCGACGCCTACGCCGAGTACGGCTCGGCCGCCGCCACCTTCCCCGCCGGCCCCGAGACGCTCGTCGTGCCGATCTCGGCGACCGGCGGCAGCAGGGAGACGCTCGACGCCCTCGCCCGCTACGCCGGCGGCCCCTCCCCCGTCGTCGCCCTCACCAACGTCGCCGACTCGAAGATCACCGAGGGCGCCGACCAGGTCATCCCGATGCTGGCGGGCGAGGAGCGGGGCGGCGTCGCCTGCCGTACCTTCCAGCACACGCTGGCCCTGCTGCTGGCGCTGGAGTCGCACCTCACCGGCGCGCCCCGCGACCTGCCCGAGCTGGTACGGCGGGCCGCCGAGGCCACCTCCGACCTGCTCGACCGCCGCGACGAGTGGCTGCCGACCGCCCTCGACCTGCTCGACGGGCCGAACGGCGTCTACACGATCGCCCCGGCCGAGCGGCTGTCGTCGGCCCAGCAGTCCGCGCTGATGGTCCGCGAGGGGCCGCGCAGGCCGGCCGACGCGTGCGAGAGCGGCGACTGGTCGCACGTGGACGTCTACCTCACCAAGACCCTCGACTACCGCGCCCTGCTGTTCCCCGGATCGGCCTACGACGAGCAGGCCATGGACTGGGTACGGCAGCGCGGCTCCACCGTCCTCACCGTGGGCGGGCACGTGGAGGGCGAGCGCGCCGCGATCCGCTACCGGCACGACGAGGATCCGGACGTGGCCCTGCTGACCGAGACGCTGGTCGCCGAGCTGGTCGCCGCCCACTGGTGGCGCACCGCCTGACGCCCTGCTCCCCGGACCTGGGCCCGCCGGGTGCGGGTCAGGGTCCGGGCCAGGAGGTCGGGCCGTAGGCGGTCAGAAGGTGGGGCCGTAGGAGGAGCGCACGGTCAGGGCGTGTTCGACGAGCGTGATGAGCGTGCTCTTGACCGCTTCACGGGAGCGCGCGTCCGTCCGGACGATCGGCACGTGCGGGGCGAGCGTCAGCGCGTCCCGCACCTGGTTCTCCACGTGCGGGAAATGCCCGTCCCACCCGTTGAGCCCGACCACGAAGGGGAGCTTCGCCTCCTCGAAGTAGTCGATCGCGGGGAAGGAGTCGGCCAGGCGCCGCGTGTCCACCAGCACGATCGCGCCGATGGCGCCGCGCACCAGGTCGTCCCACATGAACCAGAACCGGTGCTGACCGGGCGTGCCGAACAGGTACAGGATCAGGTCCCTGTCCA
>NZ_JBSFNE010000042.1:0-16884 GCF_053586935.1 Nonomuraea sp. NPDC003727 | reverse complement strand
ACCAGCGACAGCGTGCCGAAGACGCCGAGGGTGAGGGCCAGCGCGATCCTGGCCCAGTTGTGGCCGCGGCGCAGGCTCGCCGCCAGGGCGACGGCTCCGGCGAACACCGCCAGCCGGAAGGCCAGCCCGCCGGCGAGGGTGGAACTACTGGACCTGCTGATGACGACCGAGCTGCTGAACAAGGCGCAGAGCGCAGCCGACAAGGAGAAGGTCCGCAAGCACCCGAAACTGGCCAAGGCTTCGGCTCGCCTGGCGGTGGCGGTGGAGGCGCTGTTCGACTCCGACTCCTGGGGTGGAGAGGATGAGGAGCCGCGGGTGTCGGTGGTGTGGGAAGCAATCGAGGCGGTGGTGTCGCGGGCGGAGCTGCGGGCGGCCCTGGTCAAGGCCGACTACGGGCCGCTCGGCACCTTTGCCCGCGGGAGGATCGACCTGCACAAAGTGCGGCGGACGTGGCCGGACATCCTGCGCGTGGGCGCCTCGATCTACACCGGTACCGTCCGCGCCTACGACGTGGTGACGATGCTGCAGCGCGAGGGCCAACCCCACCGCACCGACGAGACCTACCGGCGCGACATCAAGCACATCCGCAACCTGCAGGAGGGCCGGCATGCCCTGGCGCGGAAGATCTGCCACGGCAAGAAGGGCGAGCTCTACCACCGGTACGAACGCGGACTGGAAAATCAACTCGGCGTCCTCGGCATTGTTCTCAACTGCGTCGTTTTATGGACAACGGTCTATCTGGACGCGGCACTACGACAGCTGAAGGCGCAGGATTATCCGGTCGGAGACGAGGACATGGCCCGGCTCTCGCCCTTCGTCAACACCCACCTGGGCGCCCATGGCGCCTACATCTTCGTGCTTCCCGACCTGGCTCCGGGAGCGATCCGCGACCTGCGTGATCCCGACGCGCCCGACGCTGACGACGACGAAATCCGACGAGCCGGCTCGTGGCCGAACGGAACCCCGGGCGCATGGCGCCATCTCCGTCACGAGGCATTACGCTCTCCAGGAATGGGAGGGCGGTTCTGGAGCAGCGTCTATCTGCTGTTCATCTGGTTTCCGGTGCTGCCGTTCCTCGATACTGAGCCACCTGTCAGCCGGGTGGTCTTGGCGGTCGGTGGTCTGCTTGGCTTCGTCGCCTGCTATCTACGGGTGGCGTGGACGGCTCTGGCGGGTCCCAGAAGGAATGCGACGCCGTGGGCGCTTGGGCTGCTGTACGTGCTGTGGATCGCGCTGGTGCCCCCGCTTGGCGATCAGTGGCTGCTCATCTCGACGTACTTCACCGTGGCCGCGCTGGTCGCGTCAGTTCCACGCCGGGCGATGTTCGCGGGGATGGCGGTCATCGTGGCGGCCTACGTCGGCGGGCTGCTCTACCTTGACCTGCCCCTGTCCGGCACGTGGTGGATGCCGCTGCAGCCCGTGCTGTTCGCCGGCCTGATCGACATGTTCCTTCGGTTTCGCGAGGAGAGAACCAGGGCTGAACAGCTGGCCGTCGAGAACGAGCGGCTCCGGTTTTCCCGGGATATGCACGACATCATCGGACACAGCCTGTCGGTGATGACGTTGAAGACCCAGCTCGCCGATCGGCTGATCGAACGAGATCCCGCACGGGCTCGTGAGGAGATCAGGCAGCTGGAGGAGCTGTCCAGGCAGGCGCTGGAGGATGTGCGCGAGGCGGTCAGCGGCTATCGGTCGCTGTCGCTGCGCGAGGAGCTCACGCGGGCGCGCGAGGCGCTGACCGCTGCCGGGATCCACGCCGCGGTGGCGGCCGACGACGTGCCGGCGGACGCGGCGTCGCTGCTGGCGTGGGTGGTGCGTGAGGGCACCACCAATGTTGTACGGCACAGCCGCGCCAGCCACTGCGAGATCAAGGTCTTCACCGATGGCGATCACGTCGTGGCCGAGGTGTCCGACGACGGCCTCGGCAGCGGCAAGGCGCCCGGCGATGGCAACGGGCTGCGCGGCCTGTCTGAGCGGCTCGATGCGGTCGGCGGCACCCTGGAGCATTCGGCCACCGATGAGGGCTTCATCCTGCGGGCTAGGCTGCCCGCGTGATCAATGTTCTGCTGGCGGACGACCAGCATCTGGTACGGCAGGCGATGGCCGCCCTGCTCAGCTTCGAAGACGACATCACGGTGGTCGGCGAAGTCGGTACCGGCGAGGAGGTGGCAGGCGCGGTCACTCGACTCCAACCAGACGTGGTCCTGCTCGACATCGAGATGCCCGGCAAAGACGGCCTCACCGTCGCGGCCGAGCTGTCCGGCGTCCGCGTGATCATCCTGACCACGTTCGGTCGTCCCGGCTATCTGAGCAGGGCCGTCAACGCGGGCGTGGCAGGCTACGTCCTCAAGGACGCGCGAGCCGACGAACTCGCCAACGCGATCAGGGAAGTGGCCGGGGGAGGCAGGGTGATCGACCACAAGCTGGCCGCCGCGAGCCGGTCCGCGGGTGCCAATCCACTCACCGACCGGGAGCGGGAGGTGTTGCGGGCCGCGGCCGATGGCGCGACGATCGCCGACATCGCACAGCGGATGTTCCTGTCGGCCGGCACCGTACGCAACTATCTGTCCAGCGCCGGCCAGAAGGTAGGGGCGCGCAATCGGGCCGAAGCCGTACGCGCTGCCGAGGACAAGGGCTGGCTATAGGACGTTTGTCACTACTGGCATCGCCGCGCCGTCGGCACGCTAGCAGACGTGTTCAAACGCATTCTTCCAGCACTTGGCCTGCTTGTTCTCGCGCCGCTGGTCGGCGAATATCTGCTCGGCAACATCTCCATCAACGCCCTACCGATGATCATCGGGCTGATCCCGCTCTACGGCGGCGGCGCGTTGCTGATCCGTGAGGTCGCCCGCCGGTGGCGGCTCGGGTGGCCGGGGATCATCCTGCTCGGGCTCGCCTACGCCGTGATCGAGGAGGGCCTGCTCACCCAATCGCTGTTCAACCCCGACTACGTCGGGTTGCGGCTGCTCGACTACGGGTTCATCCCTGCGCTGGGCATCGGCGCCTACTGGACCGTGTTCGTCCTGGCCATCCATGGGGTGTGGAGCATCGCGGTGCCGATCTCGCTCGTCGAAGCGGGCTCACGCCGCCCGGACACACCCTGGCTCGGCAAGATCGGCCTCACCGTGACCGCCATCCTGTTCCTGCTGGGGGGCGCAGTAGTCGCCCTGGCAAGCCCGGTCATCTACCCGGTGTCAGCCGCGCAGGTCACCTGGACGCTCATCACGGCCGTCGCCCTGATCATCGCCGCGTTCCTTACCGTCCGGTTCCGCCGTCCCCTCCCGCCGGCCGCATCGGCCGGCCCGTGGACCGTCTTCGCGATCACAATCGTGGCCGGGCTGGCGTTCATGCTCCCCGCCATGACGGCCAATCTGCAGTCCAGCGTGCCCGCGTGGATCACGGTCGGCTTCTACCTCGCGCTCTACGCCACGATGACGCTGCTCATCCTGCGCTGGTCCCGGCGCATCGGCTGGGGCCCCTGGCACAAGTTCGCCCTGGGCGCCGCCGGCCTGCTCACCTACGCATGGCACGGCTTCCCCCAGCCGCCGAGCTTCCCGGCGCCCGCGCATGTGGACCTCATCGGCAACGCTGTCTTCGCGCTGGCCGCCATCGGGCTGCTCGCCTTTGTGGTGGCACGGCTCCGCCGCACCGCAGCGCCAGTCTGATCTTCAGCCTTGGCGCTCTCGAGATCACTCCAGATTTGTCGTTAAGATCCCACACTAATCCTGAAGGTCCCAAATGTTCCACCATGAGGGAATGCTCACAGTCTGTGCAGAGCTGCCGTCGTTGGAGGTTCCGTGCCCATCGGGTATCTGTTCACTGTGGCGGTCACCGCGATCGGCACGCTGTTCGCGTTACGGCCGCTGCCGTTCTTTTCACATCCCCTCGGCCGCGTGAGCTACTTCTTCGGGCTGGCCGCCAACGAGCTGCCGTTTGCGGCCTTCTTCTGGATACTGCTGGTCCCGACGGCGCTGGCGATCGCCGATGATGACATCGCCTCGGCGGGCGGCTGGGCGGTCGTCGCTTTGGCTGCCGTGACCGCGATCGGACTCGCGGTTATCGCCTCCCGCGCGTTGGGCGAGCGGGCCAGGATCGAGCGCGCGATGGACGCGGGGCTGGGCGCGGGGTGGCGCACCGCCATCGACGCCGACCTGTCCACGAGACTGCGGCGCCGTGCCCCGTGGGCCCGGATCCTGTTCCTGCCCATCGTCAAGCGCCGCCTGGACGTGCGGCGGGTGGCCAACCTCTCCTACGGCGACGCGGGCCGCCGTAACCTGCTGGATCTCTACCAGCACCGCTCGCGCCCGCAAGGCGCGCCCGTGATGATCCACCTGCACGGCGGCTTCTACACCGGCGGCCACAAGAACAGCCAGTCACTCCCCCTGCTCTACCACCTCGCCAGCCGAGGTTGGGTGTGCATCAGCGCCAATTACCGGCTCCGGCCCGAGTTTCAGCACCCGGACCACCTGATCGACCTCAAGAAGATCATCGCCTGGGTGCGCGAGCACGCCCACGGATACGGCGCCGACCCCTCGACCCTGTTCGTCGCGGGCAGTTCGGCGGGCGGACACATTGCGGCGCTGGCAGCGCTCACCCCCAACGACCCCGCCTTCCAGCCGGGCTTCGAGCACGCCGACACCTGCGTGAGCGGCGCCATCTATCTGAACGGCTGGTACGGCGGCTACTTCGACCAGGACGCGGAGGCCGGGCCGCTGGCCCACGTCGCACCGGACGCACCGCCGTTCCTCGTGGCCCACGGTGACATGGATCCGGTGGTGCCCGTGGCAGAAGCCCGCCACTTCGCCGACCAGCTACGCCAGACCTCGACCTCCCCCGTCGTCTACGCCGAACTGCGCGGCGGCAACCACGCCTTCGACCTGTACCACTCGGTCCGCTTCGAGGCGGTCGTCGACGCGCTCGAAGGCTTCACTGCCTGGGTGAGATCACGGGAAAGAAGAGCCATAGCCGACTAGTACTACAGCCAGGCTTTGTGATCTATATCTGGATCTGGTTGTGGCGGAGCCGGCGTTTCCAGTAGTGGCTGCTGCGGGCGCGGGTTTGGTGAGCTCGCCGACGCTGTGACCAGGCCAGGGCCCGTTGGAGAGGCTGGTCCAGGGAGCGGGTGGCGGCGCTGGTCAGGTGTGCCAGGAGACGGCGGATCCCGGCGGGGGTGAGGCGAACCAGGCCGGTTGGGCTTTTGGGGCATGGGCGGCGGTGACGGCCAGGTAGGCGTGGGCCAGCATGGCCAGCGTGATGTGACGGTGCCAGCCGTCGAACCGGCGGACCTGGTACTGATCGAGGCCGGTCTCGTTCTTGGCGCTCTGGAAGCACTCTTCGATGGCCCAGCGCGCTCCGGCGATGCCGATCAGGTCCTCGATCGTGGTGCCGGCCGGGCCATGGCACAGGTAGTAGGCCAGTTCGACCTCACCCTTGGGATTGGGCGTCAGGCCGCGCCGGACCAGGAGCCAGCGCTGGTAGCCGGGTTCGGTCTCGAAAGGGACGGTGGCCGGCGCCCAGTCGTACACGCGTGGACCTTTGGCGCCATCGCCGCACGAGCGGCGTTGCCATGCCTCGGGCGGGGCTTGGGCGGCCAGGGTGTCAGCGCGGACATCCCCGCCCGCTCCGAAACCGACGGTCTGGTTCTTGGGCACGGCCACTACATAATGCAGCCGGCGCCCTTCACAAAAGCGCCGGAACTTGTCGTCCATGCCGTAGGCCTCATCAGCGGTGACCCAGGAGACGGGCATTCCCGCCTCCACCGCGCGCCCCAGCATCTGCCGGGCCAGCACCGGCTTGGTGGCGAACGACACATCCTCACCGATGCCCGCCTGAGCGCATCGGACCCGGTCCTCGGTCCAGAACTTCGGCAGATACAGCTCGGCATCGATTAATGCCGGCCCAGCGGGGAGGCGTAGGCCACAAACACCCCGACCTGGCCGTTTTCGATGCGGCCGGCGGTGCCGGAGTACTGGCGTTGCACCCCGGCCGACTTGTCGCCCTTCTTGAGGAACCCGGTGTCGTCCACGATCAGCACACCATCGCGGTGGCCGAGGTGCTCCACCACATACGTGCGCAGATCGGCGCGCACCTGGCGGGCGTCCCAGCGGGCGTTGTTCAGCAGCCGCTGCATCCGATCCGGCGCCGCATCCCCGGCCGCCTCCGCGAGCTGCCAGCCGTTCTTACGCTCGACCGGAGCCAGCAGCCCCGTCACATACGCCCGCGCCTGCTTTCGGGGCTCCACGCGCCCGAACCGGCCTGCTATCCGCCCGAACAGCGCGTCCGGCCCGGACGACCACGCGCGGAGGTCGTCAGCGGTTAACTCGTCCGACATGCCGCCGGACTATAGATCACAAAGCCTGGCTGTAGTTGCGGAGATCACAAAGCACACGGCACTGCTGAACGACGTGCTGGGCCGCAGGCCGTCCGGGCGGGTCCAGCTGGTGGTGCCGGAAAGCCTGCTGCCGCCGCCGAAGGACCCCTGGCCGCTGGCCACCGGATCGAAGTCACGCAAACCGGCCCCGAACGGGCCGTCATTGCCGCCGAGGCCTATGTCGGGGACGATCCCGGCTGGGCCTACCTGCTGCACGAGGAGCTGTGGCATCGCGTCATCAACAACGGGCTGCTGCCCACCGACGGGCTCGCCCGCGTCGTCGCCCAGCACTACCGGATCGCCTTGGTGGAACGCCGCCACGCCGCAGACGCTGCCAAGAGAATGCGCGCCAAGGCCCTGCGGGCGCTGTCGATCATCAGTACGGTGCTCAGCCTGGCGCTGCTGCTCGCCCCAGGGCTGAACGGCGTCGCGCTCACCTCGCTCGCGGCCGGGATGCGCGGGGCCGCCGCACTGGCCGACCTGGCCGCGCTCACCCTCCAGATCGCCGAGATCACCGACCACATGGCAATCGCCAGCCGGCGGCTGACCTCGAACATCCTCGATGTCGGCGCGGACGTCCAGCGGCTCGCCGAACTCGGCTCACTCCTGCGCGCGCGCGCCGACCTGCCCGAGACCCTGGTGATCGAGATCGTCCACGCCATGGCCCTCGGCAAGATCGGCGCCCGGCTGCCCGCGGTCGAGGTGTCGCTGCTCACCCACCGCCTCTGCGACGACCTGCGCGCCCTGCTGTCCGCCGACGAAGAAGCGCCGACCTGATGGGCCCGCCGAAGCCCAAAGGCGGCACCGTTCTCACTGCGCTCGACATCATCGACGCCCGCCAATTCAAGGTGGCGACACTGCTGCGGGACACCGGGTTGTCGGTTCCTCTCCACCATTCCGTGCCCGGAACGGCGAACTTCAGCCGGTGGTTGAGGCGGATGCTGGTGCTGGGCAGACTGGGCGGCCCGCTGACGGGCAACCGCGGCTTCGTCGGCATGCTCGCCGAGCTGGCCCACATCCAGCAGACGACGCCGTTCCAGCCTGGCTTCCTCGGCTGCGACAGCCTGTCCAAGGTGGTCGAACTCTTCTACCAGTGGGGACGGCATCCGAGCGTCGACTACCTCAAGTACAGTCCCGACAAGCTGGCGGCCTCCGCGGGACTAGAGCAGATGTTCAACGGCCTGCTCGTCCAGCGGGTCATCACACACCATCCCGACGTGAGCGGCCGGATCGGCGCGTACACCGGGGCTTCGACGGGCGGGCCCGCCTTCCACGTCCGCCCGGGCCGCGGTCCTCGGGGACGGTCACCTCCAGTTCCTCGCGGAGCGCGGGGACGAGGATGACGCGGGCGGTGTGGTACTTCGTTACGCACTTCCGCTCCGGGTGCGGCAGGCGCTGCCCGCCGGGGCTTCACACTTCGGACAGTCGTTTCGTTCTACCGCTTTTGCTGCTTGATCGGGCGTCAGGTCCACCCGCGCAGTCTGTCAGAACCGTCTCGCACAACATGCTGGTTTTGCGAGGAGTTCTGCGAACGGCGACCTGCGGATTCGTGAGCGGCTCCCGGGTGTTCGCAGAACTCTCGCAACTGGTCATTTGTGAGAATCACGCAGCACCCGGCCATGGCCGCTGCGCTTGGGTACGCGGGCCGAACTGTTCCGTATACAGAAGCCCCGGCCGCGCCTGGCGGTTCAGCCCGTGAGGGCGTTGAGCCAGCCGGTCAGCAGACGGTTGATCTCCTCGGGGCGTTCCTGCTGGATCCAGTGGCCGCAGCCCTCTACGAGGTGGGAGGCGGTCAGGCCGGGAAGGGTGGTGGGGAAGGCCTCGATAGCGTCGGACATCCAGGTGGTGGAGGCGTCCAGGGCGCCGCCGATGAACAGGGACGGCTGCTTGATCGGGGCGCCGCGGTGGGGGGCGAGGTCTTCCCAGTCGCGGTCCACGTTGCGGTAGCGGTTGAGGGCGCCGGTCAGACCCGTGCGCTCGAACTCTCCGGCGTAAACGTCGAGGTCGTCCTCGGTCAGCCAGACCGGGAGGATGCCGGCGGGAAAACGGTCACGCAGCTGGCCGCCGTGGGCGACGAAGTGCGGGTCGGGCTCGCCCTGGGCGGGCATGGTGTCGGCGGACAGGGCGGCGTAGAAGCCCGCGAGCCAGCCCCGCACGTCAGACTCGATCTCCGTCTCGGCGCGGCCGGGCTCCTGGAAGTAGGAGACGTAGAACTCCTGCTCGGGGCCGCCGATCTGGCCGAAGATGTCGGTGGGGCGGGGGCCGCCGGGTGGCGCGTACGGGACGCTCAGCAGGGCGACGGCCCGGAAGACCTCGGGGTGGAGCAGGGCGGAGGTGGCGGCGATGTTAGAGCCCCAGTCGTGGCCGACGACCACCGCGTTCTCCTCGCCGAGGGCGTGCACGAGGGCGACGTTGTCCTCCACCAGGTCCAGCATCCGGTAGGCGTCGGTCGCCGCAGGCTTGGAGGAGCGGCCGTAGCCGCGCACGTCGATCGCCACCGCCCGGTAGCCGGCCGCGGCGAGGGCCGGGAGCTGGCGGCGCCAGGAGTACCAGGACTCGGGGAAGCCGTGCACGAGCAGGACCAGCGGGCCGGTGCCCTGCTCGACCAGGTGCAGGCGCCCGGCCGGGGCCTCGACGGTGCGGTGGCGGAGTGCGGCGGACGGCTCGGGCTGCATGGGGGCTTCTCCTCGGTTCGCGGGTGGATGCAGGTACGCATCGATCATGCGGCGCGGCGACCGTCCGACGCGATTACTCTTGCCACTCTGGCAAACTTGCAGGACAGATGGTGGAGCGGCACGTCCAGAAGGGGGCAGAGCGGGTGACAGGCGACGACGTGGCCGACACGCTGGCGGCGATGGGCCCCCGGCTGCGGGCCACGCGCGAACACCGCGGCTCCACGCTCACCGGCGTCAGCCGCGCGACCGGCATCTCCCCGAGCACGCTGTCGCGGATTGAGACCAGCCGACGCAAGCCCACCCTGGAAGCGGTGTTGCAGTTGGCGAAGGAGTACGGCGTCTCCCTGGACGAGCTGGCCGGCACCGCCCCCGCCGCCGGGCCCCGCACCTCCGCGCTCCAGCGTTTCGGCGACGACAAGGCGGTGCTGCCGCTGACCCGGTACGTCGGGGGCCTGCACGCCCACAAACACGTCCTGCCCGCCGTCCAGGAGCCGCCCGCGCGGCCCCGGCAGGTCTCCCACGACGGCTGGGAATGGCTGTGCGTCCTGTACGGGCGGCTGTGGCTCGCACTCGGCGACCAGGACCTCGTCCTGAGTGCCGGGGACGTCGCCGAGTTCGACACCCGCAATCCCCACGGGGTCGCGAACGCCGGCGCCGGCGGCCCGGTCGAGTACCTGATCATGTTCGGGCCGCAGGGAGAGCGCCTGCGACCGCGCACCCCGCCCGCCCCCGGCCCCAGGGCCCGGTAGCAAGCAGCGTACGAACGGCCTGACGTCCTGGATACGCCCGGGATGTCAGGCCTCTTCCTCGTTGTCCTCAGCAACGTCGGGGTCGCGGAAGGGGCGCAGGCCCTGGCCGGGGCCGCTGACCTTGATGTTGAACAGGTAGCGGCCCAGGAAGTTGATGTGCCTGTCCTTGAGGGGGTCCCGGTAATAATGAAGAAATTTCCAACGAAGTAGCCTCTGACCTGCGGTGACTCCGGCCCCTGTGGCTAAGGTCTCGATTCGCTTACGGGTGGATCCCAAGCAACGGCGAACGAGGTCGTTCGCCTGCTTGGCCAGCACCTTGGACAGCGGTGACTCCAAGGCGGGCAGGTCCTGATCATGACGTTCGAGCGATTCGAGAAAGCGCTGCTGATTGCCTACGTCGAGGCCGAGGCGTTCAACGCCACCCTCAAACGCGAGCCCCTCCAGGGCGCCAAGCGCTGGCCCTCAGCGCGCGAGGCTCGCCTGGCGGCCTTCAAGTGGATCACCCGCTACAACACCCGAAGGCGCCACTCCGCCCTCGATTACCTCAGCCCGATCGACTACGAGCAGCAGACCATCGATAGAGTGCTGCTCGCCGCATGACAGCCGGTGTCCACACTTCGGGGCGAACGCCCCTCCACGAGTACTCACATGCCGCTTGACTGCCTGGATGAACTTTTCGGCAGGCGCGGTCGGTCCGGGCGTCCAGGGAGATTCGGGATCTGTTCGCCTGGCGCGGGTGCCTGCTCTTCCTCGTCGCGTGCGCGCCTTGGGCGCCAGGACCTCGATGAACAGCATGGCCTGAGCCTCCCCTGTGGGCCGCGGTGGGAGGGGTGCGGGGCGCGAGCCCCTGGCCGGTCGACCGCGCATCACTCAGTCGGATGACGGCAAGACCGGAGCCCGCGGCGCTTCATCGTCGGAGGTGTCAAAGCATCACTCCGGACAGGTATTCACCGACTTCAATCAGGGAGCCATGGCCGCGTTCTTGACGTATGGGCTGGTTACCTGGTGGCAGGTGCTGGGAATCACAGTCGCGGTGGCTCGGGGGTGGCCCCATGTCCCCGTTGGTCACAATCGCGTGTGACGTCTCCCCAGGTTCGCAGGCTCGATGCCGGATGAAACGGACAAGAGAGGACGACAGCGTGGACATGAAGTTCGAGGTTACGGTGCTGCCCGTTTCCGATGCCGATCGGGCGAAGGCCTTCTACGAGGGTCTGGGATGGCGCTTGGACGCCGACATCACGGTGGACGAGGGGTACCGGGTGGTTCAGTTCACCCCGCCCAACTCGCCCGCCTCGATCCAGTTCGGCACGGGGATCACGGAGTTGGCGCCCCGTTCGGTGAAGGACCTGATGCTGATCGTCGAGGACATCGAGGCCGCCCGGGAGGAATTGATGGGCCACGGCGCGGAGGTCAGCGAGGTGTGGCACGGTTCCGGCGTGAACAGCGTGGGGCGGCGCGTGCCCGGCCCGGGTCCGGAGCGCCGGCCCTACGGCAGCTGGATGTCGTTCTCGGATCCTGATGGGAACAGCCGGCTGTTGCAGGAGGTGATGGAGCGGCTCCCGGGCAGGGTGTGGTCGACGGACGTCGCAGGGCCAGCCGAGCTTCTGTACGAGACGGCCGAACACCATAGCGCTTTCGAGGCGGTGGCCCCGAAGCATGACTGGTGGGACTGGTACGCGGCGTACCTGGATGCCCGTGAGCACGGCAGCACCCCCGCGGTGGCTTCCGCGGCCGCTCGACGCTACATGGCCGAAGTCAAGCATGTCGTCGTCTGACACGTCGTCGCGGCGCGAGCCGGAACTGGCCGGGCAGACCATCGTCGTGATCGGTGGCAGCGCGGGGATCGGGCTGGAGACAGCTCGGCGTGCCCGTGCCGAGGGTGCCGAGGTCATACTCACCGGCCGCGATCCCGACCGGCTCGAACGAGCGGGGCTGGAGGTCGGCGCGCAACGCACCGCAGCCTTCGACGCCGACGACGCGGCCGCCGTACAGCGCTTCTTCCATGACCTGCCGGCGATTGACCATGTGATGGTCACGGCCGGCGGCCCACGCTACGGTCCTGTCCTGGAGATGGACTCAGACGACGTACGGCAGGCGATGAGCGGGCACATCATGCGGGCGCTCGAGATCGCACGCAACGCCGCAGGCAAGATGCGGCCCGGGGGCACGATCGTGCTCATGGGCGGCACAGGGGGCCGACGGATCGGTCACGGCCTCGGGATCGTCTCGGCGGCCACCGCGGCGCTGCCTCCGTTCACGGCGACCCTCGCGATGGAGCTCGCGCCGGTTCGCGTCAACCTCATCGCCGCAGGTTTCGTCGACACCCCCTTGTCGGCCTCGCTGCTGGGAGATCGGCTCGAGGAACGACGGAACGAGCTGCGCGCCACGCTCCCGATCGGCCGGGTCGTGGGGCCCGCCGACGTCGCCGCGCTCGCCGTACACATCATGGCCAACACGGCGCTCACCGGTGCGACCTATGACATCGACGGCGGCCAGCAGTTCGTCTACTGACAGAGGGTGAAGACCATGGGGAGCTGATATCCGCCGGCCGTCACCGAGTGTTCCGACGCCTACTGGCGGGTCACCTTCGACAATCCGCGCTGCAGCGGATGACCGCGCGCGAAGCGGAGCGGGCGCCGACCGGAACAGCGCCGGTATCGGCCTCCCTGCGACGAAAGTCCGCCAGCGGTTGGCCGCGCAGGCTGGTCAAGAAGTTCGGGCGGCGTACGTCGATCGTCACAGATGCGGTGGTCAGGTGGTTTTGACCTGGCCACCGTCGATGATGAATTCCGCGCCGGTGATGTTGGCGGCGCGGGGCGAGGCAAGGAAGACGGCCAGGTCGGCCACCTCCTGGGGTTCGGTGATCCGCCCGGTGGAGATGGCCATCTCGCGCGGGACCACGTCGTTCAGTACTTCCTCCGCGGTGACCCCGGCGCCGGCTGCGACGTTGTCGGCGAAGGCGCCCGGAGCGGTCCAGAACGGCGTGCGGACCGGCCCGGGGGCGATGGCGTTGGCGCGTACGCCGCGCGGGGCGAACTCCTCCGACAGCGCCTTGGTGAGGTTGGTCAGCGCGGCCTTGGCCGCGGAGTAGTCGATGACTGAGGGGAAGGGCAGCCGGGCGTTGATGGAGCTGATGTTGACGATCGCCCCGCCGCTGTCGGCGAGCAGGTACGGCAAGCCGGCACGGGTGGCTCGGACTGCGCTGAAGAAGGTCAGGTCGAAGACGCGCTGCCACTCGGCGTCGTCGATGTCCAGGAAGCTGGAGCGAGGGCTGGCGGTGCCGAGGTTGTTGACCAGTACATCGATCGTGCCGTGCCGGTCCGCGGCGGCCTGGATCAGCCGGCTCGGGCCGTCGGCGCCGCCGAGATCGACAGGGACGAAGATGACGTCATATTTCTCGCGCAGGGTGGCGAGCTCCGTGGTCTCGGTCCGGCTGCCCGCGACGACGCGAGCGCCCTCCTGGCCGAACGCCTCGGCGACGGCCAAGCCGATGCCCTTGCTGGCGGCGGTGATGACGGCGACCTTGCCCGCGAGGTTCAGCTCCATCGGAATCCCCCGATCTCGTGATTGCGCGAAAGTCCGCGCAATCACGTACAGGGTTTCAGTGTCACCCTCTGACCAGCGAAGTCGCCAGCCGCCGCCCCGATGAGAGCAAGGCCTTGGGCAAGGTGTGCCCGGCCCCGGATGCGATGGTCGATCGCATGCGCGCGGCCGTCGCCGCGGGCGCGCAGACCCGCCATGGCGAGCGCGAACTGGAAGCGTTCCTGGACCGATTCCGCTGACCTCTCCCCGACTGCTGAGAAGCTTCGCCGAACGGGGCCGCGCACGCCCGTAGCGTGGCCGACGCCAAGGGGCCCGACATATCAGCAGACCTGCCGCGCCCCGCCGGGAAGATCGACTACGCGCCTGGGCGGTCTTTCTAGTGCTGTGACCACATTGGTTCGCCGAGGTGGTGGTCATGGTGATGGGATGCGAGGTGATGCCAGGTCCGACCGCTGGAGGCGGGTAAGTCTGGAGGGTGGAGGGGGAGGGAGACAGCCGCGGATCGCTTGGTGCCGTGCTCGTTCTGGCTCAAGCAACGTTCGCGAGCGCCGGGCAGTCTTGCCGGATGCCCGGGTCGGGGGCCAGTGCCCTTGCCGACGCGCCGGCATACGGGCAGAAGACGACTTGCCGAGTGCCGGAGTGAGGGTGGAGATGGCGATTGAAACGGCGTCACGCTCGTACCTGCCGGCCGAACAGGCGAGGCCGCCCGCCCACGGTCCGCTCCATCCGTGCCCTCATCCTGCGCCTGGTTCGCGAAAATCCATCGTGGGGCTATCGGCGGGTGCACGGCGAGCTCACCACACTCGGCATCGCGATCGCACCGTCCACGGTCTGGGAGATCCTCAAACAGGAAGGCCTCGACCCGGCACCCGAGCGGGCATCCACCACCTGGGCCGACTTACTGCGCCCGCAGTCCGACGCCCTGCTGGCCTGCGATTTCCCGGCCGGTGCCTGGACGGCGCAGCATGCCCGCCACCGGGTGATGCCACACAGTCACATCAGCGAGCATCGACCCACCCCGTCACGCCACATGCGATGGAAATGCTAACCCTCGATGAACGTGATCGTCTCGTCGAGCGGTGCCCGGCCTGTACGGACGTAATCCACCATGACGTCCTCGAACCCGATCGACATGCCGCAGAAGAGGATGAGCTCGCCCGGGGGTGACAGGATCTCCGCGACGGTCTTGCGATACACCGACCACGCCATTTGCGGGCAACTGTGCAGCCCTTCGGCGCGCAGCAGCAGCATGACGGTCTGCAGATACATGCCGAGGTCAGACCATTGGGGCAGGCCCAGGTCGCGGTCGATGTAGCAGACCAGCGCGGCGGGCGCGCCGAAAGACTGCCAGTTCGCGGAAGCGGCCCTCTGGCGCGCCTCCCAGTCCTCGCTCGCAATGCCGAGTGCGCTGTAGCCCTCATGGCCGAAGGCGGATCGGCGCTCGCGGTACGGGGACTTCAGTACGGGCGGGTACATCTCGTACTCCCGCTCGTCCCAGGGGTCGCCTGCGGCCACGCGCTCGCCAGCGCGCTTCTTGAGCTCGGCCAGCGGCCCGCCGGTCAGCACGTAGGCGCGCCACGACCGGAGGTTCGATCCGGAGGGCGCCCAAGCCGCGGCGGACAGCACGCGCTCCAGCACCTCCCTCGGGACAGGCCTGTCGGTGAACCCGCGGGCCTGCCGCGGTCGCCGACACGTTGTGGATCGTCGCCGCGATGATCGCGCTGACCTTCCTGGCCGGCTTCCTGCTGCCCAGAAAGGCCCGCGAGGCAGAAGCCGCCTCGTGAGCGCGATGTGAAACAGAACTTAGATTGTCTGTCACTCTGGCCCCCGTGGATCGTGTCCGCCCAGCTCGGCCTCCGCCGCCGCGAGGGCGACTCGGCAATATGTGTCACATTGCTGGATGGTGCCCATGTCCGTCGTGGCCTTTCCCGGCCAGCCCAACCCGCCACCAGCGCGACGACCGCAGCCGCGGTCGAGCGCTTCCTCCATTCCATCACCGCGGCCACCACCCGCGCTGGCTACGCCGAGACCCTCACCCGCCTGACCACCGTGACCGGCCCGGAGCACCCCGTCGCCGCCCTGAGGGGCGAGCTTGTCACTACCCGGATGGCGGGTTGGTCATCCACTCGCTGTAGGGCCTCCAGAGCGCGACGCCTGGCGTCGGCACGCTCATCGAGGACGAGCGGCAGGTATCAAGAAAGCTGCCATAAAGTGACGTTTGCCCAGGTGCAAGGGGGTGTCCGTATACATGAGACGCACAAGCGACTTTCACCTGAAAGGAACATCTCATGGGGCGCATTTCCCGTTCACTTCTCGGTCTCGCCGCTGCCATCGCGACAGTCTCGGCAGCTTTCGCCGCACCGGCTGCGGCGCATGCCTCTACCGCGCGCATGCCGTGTAACCCCGCCTTCCAGCCTTCCGGCTTGATCGGCGAAGTCTGGCAGTCCACGGGCGCCGGAAACGGGGAACTAGCATGCCCGGTTGCAAAGGAACGCCAGCATGGACAGGGTGCCATGCAGGAGTTCTGGTGGGGCACCATCGTTCGGTCGCCGAATCTGGGACCTCGCGGTGTGATGACCGTGGTCGACAAGAACAACGGCAAAATCGTCTTCCGCTGGAAGAACGTGAGTGCCCTTCCATGGGATTACTTCGAGGTCGCCTACAACACCAACCCGGGCCTGGGCAACAAAACCCACGTATTCAAGGCTCCAGCAGCAACTCCGTCTAGTGGTTCAGTGACTCTACGGCTGGGGCAGGGCGCGGACTTCGCCGTGACCACCAACGGCCACGCCGGGCGGGAGAGCACGATGAACTTCTCGGTCCGAGGTTGCCAGGTCCCCATCGTTGTTCATCGTTGTACTCCGTGGAGCGACGTCGTCTCCTACACGTGGCAGCACGAGTAGGACGATCAGGGCCGCCGCCAGTGCCTTAAAGGGGCTAACAGAATGATCTCTGTTGTGCTTTGATCTCTCGCTGTAGTGATGGCGAGAGGAGCGGGGATGGCCCGGCTGAAGCCGTGGGAGGTCGGTGACGAGTTATGGCAGGTCATCGAGCCGTTGCTGCCCAAACGTGAGCGCCGGTTCCGACATCCGGGACGCAAGCGGCTGGATGATCGGCTGGCGTTGCAGGGCATCTTGTTCGTGCTGCACACCGGGATCGCGTGGGAATATCTGCCGCAAGAGCTGGGATACGGCTCCGGCATGACCTGCTGGCGGCGCCTGGCCGAGTGGAACGCCGCCGGCGTCTGGCAGCGCCTGCACGAGGTGCTGCTGGACCGACTACGGGCCGCCGATGCCCTCGACCTCTCCCACGCTGTGGTGGACTCTTCCCACATCAGAGCCCTAAAAGGGGGGCACAGACCGGCCCGTCCCCGGTCGATCGAGGACGTCCCGGCAGCAAGCACCACCTGATCACCGACGCCACCGGCATCCCCCTCGCAGTGATCCTGACCGTTGATCCCAAGTTGTTCGATGAGCTTGTCGACGCGTCGGGTGGAGACGCCGAGCAGGTAGCTGGTGGCCACCACGCTGATGAGCGCCTGCTCGGC
>NZ_JBSFNE010000041.1:0-19633 GCF_053586935.1 Nonomuraea sp. NPDC003727 | reverse complement strand
TAGCCGTTTGCGGGCATGTTCGGTGTTCTGGGCATACCAGGCGTCAATGTCGCTCTGGCGGCAAGAGGCGAGCGTGCGGTCGCGCTTGTCGAGCCAGGTGAGGAACGATGTCGCGTATTCGATCTGATCGGCAGCGTCGCGGCGGACACTCGGCGTGATGTTGCTCCGCTCGGCGCGGTCTCGAAGAGCGGGAAGGACGCGCCAGGTTGCGAACAGTTGGATCGTCTTGATGTGCAAGGGGTTGGTGACGCTGGCCAGGTGGCCGGGGAGCCGGCGTTGGAAGGAGCAGATGTATTTGTCGACGGCGGGTAGGACACCGCTGGCCATCAGGAGTTCTTCCAGGTGAGCGATGGTCCGCCAGGGCTGGAGTTCGTGGAAGGCGTCGTGGGTGAGCGGGATCTGACCGCGAGCGAGCTGGTTCACAAGAGCCGACGCGTTTCCCGGATGGTTGCGGCGCATCGCCAGCCAGGCCAGCCCGCTGCCGGGCCGTTCCATCGCCACGAGCAGGTCGAACAGCGGCGTAAGCTCCGGGCGGATGCGGCCGGTGCATCGTCCAGGACGGCGGTGAGCCGGTCGCTGAGGGTGCAGCGTTCGCAGAGCCGCCCACCCAGGAGCTTGCCTTCGCAGCCGCAGCGGGAGCAGTTGAATGTCTGGGAGAAGCCCGCGCAGGTGGTGCAGATTGCGGCGCCGTCGCAGCTTCGACGTCCAGGCGCGCGGGCCTGGCCGCATTCGAGACAGGTGCCCCGGGTTCGGAGCGCGCGATCGGCGCAGGTCCGGCAGATGTAGCCGTCCGGCCAACGTCCGGATTTGGGTCCGCAGCGACCGCAGCGGCAGCACTCGGCGTGCCACCGCTCGTGCTGCTTCTCGCTTGCGTAGGTGCGGGTCATGCGTCGGGGAGGATGCGCGCCCGCCGTGGCCGGAGCTTCTCGACTCCGGCGGGCGGGGTGGGCAGGTCGCTGGTGGCGGTCTTGCGGACGCCGGCGTTCTCGGCGGTGGTGGCGACCAGGTCGGCCGGGGTGCAGGAGAGGATGTCGCAGAGCGCGGACATCACCTGCAGCGATAGCCGCTCGGGAGCGCCGGAGACTAGTACTACAGTCATGTTTTGTGATCTATAGCTGGATCTTGTTGTGCCGGAGCCAGCGTTTCCAGTAGTGGCTGCTGCGAGCGCCGGCTTGGTGGGCGCGGCGGTGGTGTGACCACGCCAGGGCGCGTTGAAGAATCTGGCTGATTGGATCGGTGACGGCGCTGGTCAGATGTGCCAGGAGACGGCGGATCTCGGCTGGGCTGAGGGGGACCAGGCCGCTCGGGCTTTTGGGGCGTTGGCGGCGGTGACAGCGAGGTAGGCGTGGGCGAGCATGGCCAAGGTGATGTGGCGGTGCCAGCCGTCGTAGCGGCGGACCTGGTACTGGTCCAGGCCGACTTCGTTCTTGGCGCTCTGGAAGCACTCCTCGATGGCCCAGCGGGTGCCGGCGACGCGAACGAGTTGGTCCAGCGCGGTGCCCGCGGGTCCGAAGCACAGGTAGAAGGCCAGTTCCAGCTCGCCGTGGTCGTTGGGAGTGAGGCTGCGGCGAACCAGCAGCCACCGCTGGAAGCCGCCGGACCCGCCAAGGTGATCGTCGGCGTGGGGCGGCAGGGTCGCCATCGCCCAGTCGTACAACCTTGGCCCCTTGGCCCCATCACCCGCCGACAGACGTTTCCACGCCTGCTCAGGCGCATCCGCGGTCACCGCGTCAGCTCGTGAGCCGGTGTTGCCGTAGCCGATGCCGGTGCCGACCGACTGGTTCTTGGGTACGGCGACCACATACCCGACCTTGCGTTTCTCCAGGTAAAGACGGAACTTGTGATCCTGGCCGTAGGCCTCGTCCGCAGTCACCCACGAGGCGGGCACCCCACCTTCCAGCGCCCGGCCCAGCATGGCTGTGGCCAGCGCCGGCTTGGTGGCGAACGGCACGCTGTCAGGGATACTGGCCTGAGCGCATCGCTCCCGATCCCCGGTCCAGGACTTCGGCAGGTACAACTCGGCATCCAGCAACGCCCGCCCACGCGGTGTCGCGTACGCGAGAAACACCCCGAGCTGGCAGTTCTCCACCCGGCCGGCCGTCCCTGAATACTGCCGCTGCACCCCGGCCGACCGGGTGCCCTTCTTGACGAACCCGGTCTCGTCCACGATCAGCACCCCGGCCGGATCCCCAAGCTGCTCGACCACGTAACCACGCAGGTCAACACGGACATCCCGGGGATCCCACCGCACATTGTTCAGCAGTCGCTGCATCCGATGAGGCTGGGCATCGCCTGCGGCCTCGGCCAGTTGCCAGCCGTTCTTACGCTCTACCGGCGCCAGCAGCCCGACCAGATACGCCCGCGCCTGACGACGCGGCTCTACCCGGCCGAAGCGGCTGGCGACCCGCGCGAACAGTTCATCCAGCCCGGCCGCCCACGACTGGAGATCCTCAGACGTCACCACATCCGACACGAACGCGACTATAGATCACAAAACATGACTGTAGTACTAGGCGGTGTATTTGGGATGCCGACAGGTCGATGCCGCGCTCGCGCAGCAGCGGCACGAGCTCGGTGGCCGTGTAGATGCGCTGATCGGCCATGATCTCGCGCAGCCTCCAGGTGTAGCCGACTTTGCGTTTCATGATTCTCTCCCCGGCTGAGTCTTGAGCGCGGCCGCGATGGTGGCGTCCAGGTGCCGACGCAAGGTGCGGGTGCGGAAGTCGGAGCTGACGCAGGTGTAGATCGAGGTCGTGCTTGCATGCTCGTGTCCGACCTGCTCTTGGACGAAGCGCGGATCCCAGCCGTCCTCGATCAGGTGGGTACTGGCGGGCCAGGGCGCGGCGCCCGGTCGCGTCCACGCCGTCCAGGTGCCGCTGGGAAGAGGAGTGGCGCTCCCAGCGGCCGTAGTGGCGGACCACGATCGAAGTGAATCCTTCGGTTAGCTCGACCAGCCGGGCAGCGCGGAGACGAAGCGGGCCACCTGCTCGGGGGTGCCGTGCGCCTGGAGGGTGAACGCGTCGAGCTGGACGGTCTGCACGTCGTAGGCGGCAGCGAACCGGCGGGTGGCGGCGGCGCGGGCCTCGGCCTTGCCCGTGGCGCGGGGGAAGGTGAAGCGCGCCGAGGCGCGGCCGAGCTGGTCGACGCGGATGGTGTCGGCGGTGACGTACGTGGCGCGGCGGCGGGCTTCGCGTTCGGCCTTCTCCGCGCGGCGCGTTTACGTTGCTGCCATCCTGGCCTGACAAAGCACCTGGGCCACGGCCGGTCCCGGACGAGGTCTACGCGCCGACCGTGGGCGAGTTTCTCCCCGGGTTCGCCGCGCTCCCGCCGTCCGCATTCGGGGATTCGGCCGTCGGGGCCGATGCGATCGACGGTATCTGGGCCGCGCCTGAGTCCCGGCTGGCCGAGCTGGAGAAGTCAGCTCAGCGTGGCCGCCTTGCGCAGCAGCACTGAGCGTTCGCGCTGGTTGGCGCACAGCCGGGCCGCCAGCTCCAGCTCGGCGCGCGCTTCTGGTCGCCGTCCGAGTCGGGCCAGCAGCTCACCGCGTACGGTCGGGATCAGATGTGAACCGGGGAGCCGGTCCGAGGCGATCAGCTCGTCCACGATGGCCAGGGCTTGCGCCGGGCCCGAGGCCATGGCGACGGCGACGGCCCGGTTGAGCTCGACCACGGGCGAGGGTGCGACCCTGCCGAGTGCCTCGTAGAGCACCACGATCCGGTCCCAGTCGGTCGCCTCGACCGAGGGCGCCGACGCGTGGGTGGCGGCGATCGCGGCCTGCAGGCCGTAGGGGCCGAGGCCGCGAGTCGATGCCTTGGCCAGCGCGGCCAGCCCACGGCGGATCGCCGAGAAGTCCCACCGCCGCCGGTCCTGCTCGTCGAGCAGGACCGGCGAACCGTCCGGGCCGGTCCGGGCCGGGAAACGCGCGGCCGTCAGCTCGCACAACGCCAGCAGGCCGTGCACCTCCGGCTCGTCCGGCTGCAGCGCGGCCAGCGTGCGGGCCAGCCGGATCGCCTCGTACGCGACGTCGGGGCGCAGCAGCCGGTCGCCCGACGTGGCCGTCGACCCCTCGGTGAAGATCACGTAGAGGACGCTGAGCACGCCGCCCAGCCGCTCCCGGCGCTCGGCGGCCGGCGGCAGCTCGAACGGCACCCCGGCCGCTGCGATCGTCTTCTTGCCCCGGGTGATGCGGGCCTGCACGGTCGGCACGGGTACGAGGAACGCGCGGGCGATCTCCTCGCTGGACAGGCCGCCGACCACGCGCAGGGTCAGCGCCACCCGGGCCTCGGGGGAGAGCACCGGGTGGCAGCTGACGAACATCAGCGCCAGCACGTCGTCATCGATCCTGTCGGGATCGATTTCTTCGTCAACTGCCAAGTCGGCCGCCAGCAGGGCGTATCGGTCCTGGAGGGCGGTCCGGCGGCGGATCGCGTCGATCGCCCGCCGCCGGGCCGTGGCCATCAGCCAGCCGGCCGGATTCGCCGGAGAGGCGAGCGGCCACGACACCAGCGCCTCGGCCACCGCCTCCTGGGCCGCGTCCTCGGCCAGCCCGAAATCGCCGGTGAACCGGGTCAGTGCGGCGACGATCCGCGCCGACTCGATCCGCCAGACGGCCTCGACATCGGCCGTACCCATCAGATCTGGCCGTTGCTCTCGCGCCCGGCCCAGTCCTTGATGATCACTCGTCGACCTGCGGGACCTCGTCGCTCCCAGGCACCCGCCGGACCTCGATCTTGGACCCGGGGGCCGCCGGGACCCGCTTGGCCCACTCGACCGCCTCCTGTTTCGAGGCGACGTCGAGCAGGAAGAAGCCCCCGAACAGTTCCTTGGTCTCGCCGTACGGCCCGTCCGTGACCACCGGGGCCTCGCCGCTGAAGTCGACCACGACGCCCTGACCCGGATCGTCCAGCCCTTCCGCCGCGAGGAGAACGCCGGCCTTGACCATCTCCTCGATGAACTGGCGGGTCGTGGCCATCATCTCGTCGATGTTGGCCATCATGGCCGCGTTCGACTCGTCGGTGCCCCGCATGATCAGCAGGTACTTCGGCATCGCGTTCTCCTCGTCCGGCGGGGCCGCCTCTCGGCCCTCGCACCCACACGTCGAACGAGCGGCCCGCGGATCGACACGGCCCCGGAGAAATCTCTCGCCGCGACGCAGCCGATCCTTCCGCGTTTCGCCTGTCAGCGCGGCCCATGAGCGATGGCTGACGCGGACGCCCTGCTGATCAGCAAGCTTATCGTCGCATCTTTGGAAGGCGGCGACGCTCACACAGATCTGGGGAAAGCATTCGGGACGCGCTCAGTGACTTCTTTCCGCTACCGGGCTGAAGAGAGGGCGACGGGAATCTTTAGCGGCGTTCCGCCTGCGGCGCACTCTCATGCCGCAGACAACGAGCGGCCGGCCTCCCACGGTTCGTCACTATGCGTGAGCGGAGATCCGTTCGACGCCGGACGCGGCCGTCGCAACCGGCGTGGCGCCGAAACTCACGAACATCGAGAGCGGCGAGATCTCGCTGGCGCCCGAACTCAGCGACATCTGGCGCCGGAACTCACGAACAAAACCAGGCGAGCATCTGGTCGAGCTCGACCAGGCCGTGCAGGGCGGAGAGGTTCAGCACGCGGCCGCCGTCGTGGGTGAGTGCGTCGGCGGCGCGGCGGGCCGCGCGGTGGTAGGAGCCGGTGTAAAGCTCGCCGGCGGGCACGGGGACAGCCCCTTGGGCGCCAAGGGGAAGCTCCAGCTGCGCCTGGAGAGCGCTGGAGTGCGGGATCCGGGTGCCGCGCCGACGAGCAGGCGCTCCGGCAGGCGCTGTTGAAGGCTGGCCGTAAGGCGGTCGCCCCCTGGCCGCCGCCCAGGGTCTTGGCCATATCCCAGGAATGCGGATCGTGACGCCTTCCTGCGCGTCGTGCGGATGCTGTCGGAGCTGTCGCGCGAAGACATCATCGGGCCACGGTGAGGGATCCGGTGGGGAAGAGTTCGTCAGGCCGAGGAGAGGCCTTCCTCGATCTCCGCCGTCCGCTCCCGCCCGGAGGGTCCGGCTGGCTCACTCCCGCCGGGCCTGCGGAGTGCGGCAAGCGCGATGGCCGCGGTGACGGCGGCGATCACGGCGCAGACCACACCGATGGCGTTCAGTCCACTGGTGTAGGCGTCCCGCGCCGCGGCCAGCACCTTGGCGGCGGCCTCGACGGGCAGGTGCTGAGCCGCCACGATCGCGTTCTCGAGACCGCCGCCGACAGCCTGCGAAACGTCGGCGGGCAGGCCATCCGGGACGGTGACCACGCCGCGGTAGACGGCGGTGCCCAGGCTGCCGAGGACGGCGATGCCGAGCGAGGCGCCGAGGTCACCGCTGATGGAGGAGAGCGCGGCCGCGGAGCCGGCCTTCTGCGGCGGGGCGGAGCCGACGACCAGGTTGGTGCCCAGCGCGCCGATGGGGCCGCCCCCGAGGAAGGCGGCCACGAAACCGGTGACGAGCAGCGGCATGCCGCCCACCGGGTCGACGAAGACGATCAGCAGATAGCCGGCCATGCTGACGAGCAGGCCCAGCCCGATGACAGCGGAGAGCGGGAAGCGCTTGGCCAGGGCTGGGGCGAGCTGCGCGGCGACGATCGAGGCGACCGCGGACGGCACCATCCACAGCCCCGCCGCCATCGGCGACAGTCCCTCCACCATCTGGAAGAACCCGGTGATGAAGAGGTAGCTGCCGCCGGTGGCGATCATGGAGACCAGCAGGATCACCAATGCCGCGGTGAAGGCGCCGGTGCGAAAGAGCCCGAGGTCGAGCAGCGGGTGGGTGAGTTTGCGCTGCCGCGAGACGAACAGCGCGCCGACGGCCGTGCCCACGACGACGGCGGCGAGGGGCAACGGTTCCCAGCCATGGCGGGCGAGCTCCTTGAGCCCGTAGACGATCGGCAGGATGGCCGCCAGCGACAGGACGACGCTGAACAGGTCGAGCTTGCCGCCGTCGGGGTCCTTGTACTCGGGCAGCAGGATCGGCGCGGCGACCAGCAGCATCAGCATGACGGGCACGCCCAGCAGGAACACCGAGCCCCACCAGAAGAACTCGAGCAGGGTGCCGCCGATCACCGGGCCGAGCGCGGTGCCCGCCATGAAGCAGCTGGCCCACACGGCGATGGCACGGCCGCGCTGGTGCGGGTGGTGGAACATGTTGCCGATCAGGGCGAGGGTGGACGGCATCAGCGTGGCGGCCGCGATCCCGAGCATGGCACGGGTGGCGATGAGCATCTCCGCGCTGGACGAGTAGGCGGCCAGCAGCGAGGTGAGGCCGACGGCGACGGCGCCGATCATCAACAGCTTGCGGCGGCCGATCCGGTCGCCCAGCGTGCCCATGGTGACCAGGAAGCCGGCGATCAGGAAGCCGTAGATGTCCATGATCCACAACGTCTGGGTTCCGGTGGGGCTCAGCGCCTCCACGAGGTGCGGCAGGGCGAGGAACAGAACGCTCTGGTCGAGAGAGATCAGCAGGGTGGGCAGGGCCAGCACGGCGAGCCCCGCCCACTCCCTGGCCCCGGCCTTCGCGGCGTTGGCAGACATGGGTTTCCTTCGTGGATCGGTGGGATGGGTCTTGGACGTACGCGGCGACCGCGGCCGGAGCCGGGGTGCGGGTGGGGGTGGCCGTGGGCTCAGCCCACCATCAGGGTGGTGATGGCCGGCCCGAAGGCGGCGCCGAGCAGGTAGGCGAGGTTGAACAGGCCGATGGCCGCCGGCTGCTGCGCTTCGGGAACGGCCGCGCGAGCGCGGTTCGCGAACACTCCCTGACCTGAGGCGGCGGCCAGCGAGGCGAGCGCCTGGGCGGACAGCAGCGCCATCGGGGTGACGCTCAGGGCGGCCGTCACTGCCGCGGTTCCCGCCAGCACCAGGAAGAGCACGACCGGGAAGAGGAGGGGCCTGCGCTCGATCATCGCGATCACCAGGTACGAGGCGAGCCCGCCGAACAGCAGCGGCCAGGTGATGGCCAGCCCGACCTGCCCGCTGCTCCAGCCGGCGTTCCCTGTCAGCAACGGCGGCAGCGCGTATATCAACCCGAAGTTGACCACCGCCAGCACGAACGCCGATCCCGCCGCGATCAGGAAGGCCGGAGCTCGGACGACACCCAAGGGGACGAAACCGTCGGGTCTGGCGCGCAGGCGCAGTGCCAGCAGCGTCCCGGCGATCACCGCCGCGCCCACGCCCGCCTGCCAGGAGTGCGGGATGAACACCAGCGCCGTGACCAGAGCCGTCAGCAGCATCATGCCGGTCGGATCGAGACGCTTGCCGGACACCGGCGTGACCGGTCGGCTGCGCAGCACGAAGGGCACCCCGGCCACGCTGAGCACGGGCAGGGCCAGCGCGGCCCGCCAGCCCAGATGATCGGACACGACGTCACCGATCAGCGGGGCGGCGGCGCCGATCGTCGCCAGCGAGGCCGTGACCAGCCCCATCGCGCGGGGCGAGCCGGTGAGGCTCATCGCGATCGTGGTGAGCCCTGCGGTGCCGAGTCCCTGGAGCGCGCTGCCGGCCACGAGGAACGGCAGGGCAGAGGTGGTCATCACCATGACCGCGCCCAGGAGCACCAGCGCCGCGGCGGTCAGCAGCGCCACGCGTGCACCGCGACGGTTCTGCAGGCCTGCCAGCAGCGGGGTGCCGACCGCGATGGCCCACCCGAACGCGGTGACCGTCCAGGTCACCGCCCCGATGGTGAGGGCGAGCCCGCGAGCGGCGTGGGGCAGGACCAGTGTCGGCCCGGCGATGCCGAATGACATCGGGCCTGCGATCAGCGCCAGCAATACTGCCGGGACGCCGCCGCCCGTGGTGGCGCGCCCATCGTGCGTGGCCGCGCTCACCGGCAGGTCGCGGGATCGGTCGGCCGGTACGGCAGGCGGTCCGCCGTTCGGCGCGCCCGGACGGCCGGTGCGGTGATCGGCGGTGAGGGAGTCGCCGCTCATCGGGCGTCCGCCCTTGCCAGCGTCGGGTAGTCGGTGTAGCCGCGGTGGTCGCCGCCGTAGAAGGTGGCGGGGTCCGCTGTGCCGTACGGTCCACCTGCCTCGACGCGGGCGGCCAGATCGGGATTGGCCAGCCAGAGTTGCCCGAACGAGATCGCGTCGGCGAGCCCCGCACGTAGCGCCTCCACCCCCTCCTGCACGGTCGCGGGCTCCGCTCCGCTCCTCGGGTGCGGGTTGAGCACGAGGCTGCCAGGCCATTCGGCGCGCAGCAGCTGGGTGATGCCGCGCGTGTCGTTCTCCGAGACGTGCAGGTACGCCAGGCCGTACGGCGCCAGCGCCCGCGCCAGCTCGCGGTAGAGGATCTCGGAGTCGCTCTCCTTCATGCCGTTGTACGTGATCCCCGGTGAGACACGGATCCCGGTGCGAGCCGGGCCGATGGCGTCGCTGACCGCCTGCACCACCTCCACGGCGAACCGGATGCGTCGCTGCACCGACCCGCCGTATGCGTCGGCGCGCCGGTTGGTGTTGTCCGACAGGAACTGGTGAATGAGATGGCCGCTGGCGCCGTGCAGCTCCACCCCGTCGAACCCCGCGTCCATCGCGTATCGGGCCGCGGTCACGAATTCCTCGATGGCGCAGGCGATGTCGTCCATGGTCATGTGGCGCGGAGTGGGATGCTCCAGCAAACCCTGCGGCGTGTAGAGGCATTCCCCGGAGGGGATGGGTGACGGCGCCAGCGGCAGCTCGCCGTGGGGGTAGAGGCAGGGGTGGCCGATCCGGCCCGCGTGCATGAGCTGGACGAAGATACGGCCACCGCGACGGTGTACTTCGTCGGTGACCGTTCGCCAGGCCGCCGTCTGCTCCGGCGAGTGGAGCCCGGGGGCGTCGATGTAGCCCTGCCCCAGCACGCAGGGGTGGGTGCCCTCTGTGATGATCAGTCCCGCGCCGGCACGCTGGCCGTAATACTCCGCCGTCAGCTTGTCCACCAGACCGCCGCGAGCACGGCTTCGGGTCATCGGAGCCATGATGAGGCGGTTGGGCAGATCCAGGTGGCCCACGGTCACCGGCTTCAGGAGTTCGCTCAAGGCTTCCTCGCATGTCGTGTGGTCATTTCCGCTGGTCCGAGGCTAGGAAGCGGCGAATACGGGCCGAATCGGTAATGTTTCGGTATTACGTACGGTGTCCGGTATGCGTATCGACGGGGCGGGGAGCTTGGTTGCTGTACGGCAGGGAAGGTGAACGAGCCGAGATTCGGGCCCTCGTCGATGCGGCGCGAGACGGCCGGAGCGGCGGCCTGGTCGTCCGGGGGGAGCCCGGGATCGGCAAGTCGGCGCTGCTTGCCTGGGCTGCCGAGTACGCGACAGGGTTGGGGCTGCGCACGCTGTCGGTGACCGGCATCGAGGCCGAGGCCGACCTCGCCTTCGCCGGACTCGTGCAGCTTCTCTGGCCGGTGCAGGACAGGCTCGGCGCTCTGCCCGGGCCGCAGGCCGACATGTTGCGGGCCGTGCTCGCGCCTGGGCAGGCGCGAGGGCCGGGTGCGCAGGACAGGTTCCTGTCGGGGCTGGCCGTACTGACCCTCCTGGCCGACGTCGCCGACGAAGGGCCGCTGCTGTTACTGGTGGACGACGCGCACTGGCTGGACCAGGCGACCGCCGACGCGTTGCTCTTCGCCGCTCGCAGGCTGTCCGCCGAAGGGGTCGCGCTGCTGTTCGCCGCGCGGGAGGAGGGCTTCGTCGCGGCCGGCCTTCCGGAGCTGCGGCCGTCGCGCCTGTCCACCGAGGACGCGTCCTTACTGCTGGCGGACCGCGGGCTCGCGCCTGCCTCGCGCGAGCAGGTGGTCGCCGAGGCGGCGGGTAACCCGCTGGCGCTCATCGAGTTCGCCGCCTCGCAGCGTCCCTACCATTCCGTGGCGGGGCCGATGCCGGTCCCCGACCGGGTGCTCGCCTCCTTCCGGTCACGGATCGGCATGCTGCCGGAGGAGACGCGCCTGATGATGCTCACGGTCGCCGCCGAGGGACGTGGGCATCTGCCGACGCTGCTGGGCGCGGCCGTCGCGCTGGGGGTCGGGGTGGAGGATCTGGAGGAGGCGGAGAAGGCCGGGCTAGTCGACGTCACCGGGAACGTTGTGACTTTTCGTCATCCCTTGATCGGTACCGCTACCTACCAGGGCGCTCCGCTGGCGCGCCGTATCGCTGTGCACCGGGCGCTGGCGGCGGTGGCGAGCGACGAGGACTGCCGGGCCCGGCATCTCGCCGCGGCGACGACGTCGGTGGACGAGCAGGTTTCCGACGAGATCGCCCGCGCGGCCGAGCGCGCCCGCGGTCGCACCGCGTACGCCGCCGCATCAGGGCTGTACGAGCAGGCCGCGCGGCTCAGCCCCGAGCCGCGGATGCAGGCGGCACGGCTCGGGGAGGCAGCGTGGCTGGCGCTGTCCGTCGGCCACGCGATCCGGGCCGTGAACCTCGTCGAGGAGGCCGAGCGGCTGGTGTATGACCCCGAGTCGCTGGCCGGGTTGGCGCCGGTGCGTGCGGCGGTGGAGTTCGAGGTGGGCGAGCGGCGACTGGCCGCACGTGAGCTGGTCGAGCGGTCGGCGTACGCGGCGCCGGAGCCGGCCGCGGCGATGCTGCGCGCCAGCGCCGGCTACGGCTGGTTCCACGGTGACCGCGAGGCGATCCTGGGCGCCGCCCAGCGGTTGCGGGAGATCGGGCGGCCCGACCCCATGGTGCTCGGGATGGCGGCTCTGGTGCAGGAGGACTACACGCGTGGCCTGCCGTTGCTGACGGACTTCGTCGCCCGTGCCGCCCGGCCCGGCGTGGGCCTTCCGGCCGGGACGGCAAGGCCGGAGACGTTTCAGGAGGGAACGATCCGTCTGGCCGGAGGTCTGACGAACTCGTGGGCCACGCTCTGCGCGATGATCCTCGGCGCTGACGAGGCCGCCGCCGAGCTGGCCGAGGCGGATGTGGCGCACTGCCGTCGTCACGGCCTGGTCGGTGCGCTGCCCCAAGTGCTCCAGGACCTGGCCGGCGTCCAGGTGGCGGCCGGACGGCATCGCGATGCCGAGGCGTCCATCGAAGAGGCCGCACGGCTGGCCCACGACACCGGGCTCGGGCAGCGGGTTCCGCAGCTCTACTCGGTGCTGGCAAAGATCCCTGCCATCGAGGGCGACGAGACTCGCTGCGTACGGCTGGCGAGCAGCGCGCCCGACACCGGCGGCATGGCAGGCACCGCCGCGCTGAGCCTGCTGGATCTGGGACTGGGCCGCTACGCCGCCGCGCTGGACCGGCTGGAGGCCGCCTCGCGCGGGCCGCTGAGGCACGCGGCGGGACTGCTCGCCGCGGCCGCCGATCAGGTGGAGGCGGCCGTTCGGCTGGGCGAGCCGGCGCGGGCCGCGGAGCCACTGCGCCGGCTGGAAGCGTGGGCGCGGGCCGCAGGGCAGCCGTGGGCGGAGGCCGTGACCAGCCGCTGCCGTGCCCTGGTAGGCGGCGGCGAGGCGGATTTCGTGCACGCGCTCGAGGCGCACAAGCGTGCGGACCGGCCGTTCGAGCAGGCGCGTACCGAGTTGCTGTACGGGGAGTGGCTCCGGCGGGCGAAGCGGCGCAGCGACGCGCGGGCACGGCTACGCTCCGCGCTGGCCGTCTTCGAGCGGCTGAACGCGGTGCCCTGGCTGGAACGGGCGCGAGCTGAACTGCACGCCACAGGCGAAACTCTGGCCCCGGCCGAGCCCGCCGCCGCGAACCTGCTGGATCGGCTCACCTCACAAGAACTGCAGGTGGTGCGGTTGGCGATGGAAGGGGCTTCCAGCCGGGACATCGCCGCGCAGCTCTTTCTCAGCCCTCGGACGATCGAGCACCACCTCTACCGGGCCTTCCGCAAGCTTGGCATTCGCTCACGCCGCGAGCTGGCCCGCCTCGACATCAGCTGACTTCGGCGTTCGCGCATGGAGCCGCAGCCGCGGTCACGTCCACGGACGTGGTGTATGAAGCGATCTTTGCTGGTGTTGTTGCTTCAGATGGACAGGTCCTCGCCCTGTTTGAGGGCGGCGACCTCGTAGGTCTCCTCCGAGGTGGCGTCCAGGAACCGGCTGAGTTCGTCGGGCCGGGTCTGGTAGAAGCCGTCGATGTGGAATCCGTCGTAGTGGATCGGCACCACGACCTTGGCTCCCAGCAGGCGCGCCGCCACGGCCGCCTGGTCGGTGTCGAGCGAGGCCGGATACGGGCTCGGGGGCTGGCAGTGCGGAAAGCACACGGTGGGTCCGTTGATGGGGGTGAGCACCGCGTCGAACGGCCCGAAGCGACGGGCGGCGCGCCACCAATAGCCGTGGAACATGCTGTCGCCCAGGTGCAGGACGCGCTTGCCGCCCGCCTCGACGGCCCAGGACACCTGCGGATCGCCGAGGGTATCGACGGCCGGTACCGCCGCGATCGTGAAGGGACCGATCGTCGTGGTCTCCCATAGGCCCATCGGTCGCCGGGCCAGATTCTGCTGGTCGAGCTCGCGGTCGGCCTTGAGCGTCCACAGGTTCTCGTGGTCGTCTCCGCAGAAGGACACCGGGTGCAGGACCTTGCCGTCGGGCCGCAGCGCCTGGGCCAGCGCCGCGGCATCGGTGTGATCCCGGTGCAGGTGCGTGCACAGCCCGGCGATCACGCCCCCCTGGGTGCGTTTCGGCGAATCTGCTGGCGCGGGCCGAGCGGGCGGGCAAGAGCGAGCAGCTGCGCACCTTCCCGAAGCTGCCTTCGGCGGCGCGCACGATGGCCTCGGCGATGGAGGTGCTGATGGACGCGCCGGAGGCCACCACCGATCGCCTGGTGCCGCTGGTGGAGGTATGGAAGGGAAATTGGCGGCCGCAGTGGAGAAAGTCGCGGCGTTCGTGACGGTCACCGACGACGACGCGGCGGCAGAGTGGCGATCCGAGCTGGTCAATCGCTACCGCACCGTGCAGGGGTTCATCGAGCCGCTGCTGACCACGATCCGGTTCCGGATGGTCGAGGCCGGCAGTCCAGTACTGGCGATGGTGCGCACCGCCGCGGTGATGGCCAAAGGCCGACGCCGCTACGGTCCCACCGACATCGCCGCCCACGAGGCCCTGTCACTGGGTCGTGGCGGCCGCTGGTCTACCGCAACCCAGACTTGCCCGAAGAGCAGATCGACAAGGCGGCGTTCACCTTGTGCGCGTTGATGCACCTGCACCAGGCACTGCGTCGGCGCGATGCGTTCGCTGAAGGCTCCGAGCGGTGGAGCGATCCGCGGGCCCGGCTGCTGGACGGCGAGGCGTGGCAGGCGGCGATGCCGCAGATCCTCACCTCGCTAGAGCTGGAGGCCGAACCGGCAGGGCATCTGGCCGAGCTCGCCGGCGCGCTGGAGGGCGCCTACACCCGGGTTCTGGACGGGCTGGGCGCCAACACCGCGGTGCAGTTCGTCGGCGGCCGCCTGCAGTTGGAGAAGCTCGGGCGACGCCCGGTCAGCGCATCGGCGCTGCCCCGGGGCTTACCCCGCACCGGCATCCCCGATAGACATCGAGGAGGGGCTGGCTCAGCTCGACGAGGCTGAGACCAAGCGGGCCGCCGAGTGGGAGTCGGTGCTACTGGTAGGCGATGCGGCAATTGTGGCCGCAGCCCGCACCTGGCACGAAGCGGTCTGGAACGTTGAGCTCTACGCCAAGGGCATGCGCAGTGACCCAGATGGTTGGGTCAGCGCCGTAGGCGCCATGAGCCGCGCCCGCGACGCCTTCTACACCAGCGCGCGCCGCGATCTCGGCATCGCCGGTCCGCCGCCGCCCTCCGGCCAGTGGCCCCGGCCATGGGAGATCGACGAGCCCGCCGGGCCAAGCGAGATCACCCCAGACAGTAGATAGGTCCGCCTGAGCTCACGCAACGGAACCCGCCCGTCGACGTCGACGACGCTGATCGTCGTGTCGGATGGCGCGCGATGACCGCCGCCTCGGTCAGTTCAGCCCATCCTGGCCGGGTCAGCGGCTCAGCGCGACCCGTCCATGCCACTTCCGGTGGCACCCCTGTCCCGCGGGGTCAGGCCGTGGTCGGGACGGAAGGTCGAGGAGGCGGGGAACGTGGTGTCCGTGCAGCCGCGGCGGGCGACGACGTGGGTGACGTAGGCGCGGAACACCTTCTCCAGCGCGGACGTCACCAGTTCGTCGTAGCCGGAGGCGATGGTCATCGTGTGGATCTGGGGTTCGCCGTGACAGCGGGACGACGCCCACCAGAGCGGCTGGTCACTGCGGCCCGCCTTGCCTGGTTCCGCGACGACCGGAGCCTCGTCGTAGTGAGTCCTTTTGAGCCGGACGTTGGCTACGTCCTGGCCGGCGTAGGTGTGAAAGGAGATCCACCACATGCCCGGATTTTCGGGGCGCAGGATGTCGTCGCGATCCGCGGCGTCAGCCCGCCAGAGATCGTCCGCGCGGGTGCTGCTGAGCACGAGGCCGCAGCGCTCGTCCCACAGTTTGTCGTCCGTGCGGCTTTCGAGGACCTGGTCCGGAAGCTGCTTGTGGCGCGCGAAGCCGGTTTTGCGGTACCAGGCGCAGGTGCCGTCCGCGCCGGCGACCGGAACGGGGCCTTGCGTCAGGGCAGGGATGTCCTCGGGTGGGTCGGGCAGGCGTTCGGCGCAGCCCAGGCGTTCGGCGAGGTTGTTGGCGGTGATCACGGCGATCTTGGCGAGCGTGTCGCGGTCGCGCGAGGTGAGCTGGCCGTTGTCGGCGAACGGTGGGCCGAGATTTTCCAGCGCGGCCCGCGCCCACAGCGATGTGATCGGCTGCCCGTTCGACGTGCCCCGCGGGCAGGGGAGGTCGACGGTGATGCTCGAGGCCGTGACCAAGCCCGCCATCCCGCCGCCGAGCGGTTCGCCGGGGTAGGTAGGGACGTAGCGGTTGACGAGGTTGTCACCCGGGACCTCGGGGGACATCTGTCCGTTCGAAGGCAGAACTCCCACCGCTCCCGTGAAGAAGAGCCTATGGCTGGTGGACGCGGGGTTTTCCGCACCCGCCTCGGGGCTGAAGATCGCGCAGTGCTCAGGCAGGCCGGCGTCGAGCTCGATCGTTTCCTCGTCGGCCGTCCGGTGAGAGATGGTGCTGCCCGCAGGGGACAGCGCGAGCACCAGCCCGGCCGGCACAAGGTCCGCGCAGGACTCGTTGATCTGCTGTCGGGCCTGCCAGTTCTGCCACAGCAGCGTGCCGCTCCATCCGATCGCCGCTACGGCGACCAGACACAGCAAAGCCTTGACAGACCTGCGGACCGCACCCGGGGCTGCCACCGCTTTTCCGATCTCATCGACGGCGTGCACCATTGGCGGGGGGTTCCGCACCATACCTTTCACCACCCAACTCATCCGCAGCGGAAATCCCTGCCCTGGTCGCCGAACTGCTCGGCCACGGCTCCCTCGAACCACCCGGCGTTACGCCCTGGCGGCCAACCGCGTGTTACCGCGTGCCCACTCCACTCGTCATGCGACGAGGTGAACACATCGGCAGGCTCCCGCGTGTTCTCGTGAACCTTGGGTGAGCCGTCCGAACGATCGACGCCCCGACCCTCGCAAACCGTCACCAACCAGCGCGAGCCTCAAGATTCTAACGACCGGCGATCAAGCCCGTGGCCAGACCGACGACCGTCCCGGGCCGCGCGGCGTCAACCTTCAGATCCTGTCCGGCATCTGCGCCGGCCTGCACCGGCCCAGCGGAGGCCCGACGCGCCGGGGCTCGCCGGAATGCAGGGGACGCAGGTGGGGCATGCCGGCTCCAGAAATGTGGCGGGAGATGAGCGCCATCGTAGATCACCCTGAAACGGGAAACGGCCCGCGCTGTGTGAGCGAGGCGGGCATACTGCCGCACGTGCTTGGCGGGAACTGGGTGTCGGCATCCGAAAGCGGCGGATGCGTCGAGGTTCGCCGCGATGGCGAGCGCATCCTGGTGCGCAACAGCCGCGACCCGGACGGGCCAGTGCTGGCATTCACGCCCGGCGAGTGGCGAGTATTCATCGGGGGCGTGCGCAGTGCCGCCCGACCCGCTCCTGCAGATGCGTCCTGACGGTGGCGACCATCTCGGCGGCGAACACCTTCTGCCAGTACCGGAAGTGCCGGCGGGCTCTGGCACGGCTATCGATGCCACCAGCTCACTGGTCGCCGCGCTGAAGGCCGGGTCGGCGGCCGCGCGGGCGTAGATCTCACGGCCGTACGTGTCATACAGCGTCTGCACCGCGAACGTCTCCAGCGGCCCAGGTGTTTTCTCCTGATCGGGCCCGTCGCCGTCTTGCCACCACGTTTGTAACCAAGATCCCATTTTGCTCATCCCAACATGATGCGCGCACCCTGCGGAGCATGGCAAGCACGCAGTGTAAAGGCTGCTGGTCAAGGCTCCTGTCGATCGCTGGGGGCCCGGCATCGAGCTGGCAGGCCGTCTGACCAGGCTGATCGGCGCCATCGGCGCCAGCGCCCGTGACGGAGGCTTGCTGTTCGGCCGCGCCGCGTTCGCCTATCAGCGGCTGCCGGCTCAGCGGAGGTCGGCGGGCTCCCCCTGAGACTGACACTCGGCCAGCACTCCAGTGACACTGTGAGATCATGACTGGATCTGCGCTGGTAGTGGGTGCCTTGTGACGGCGACGCCGGGTGGACCCGTACCGCTCGAATATTGAGTTACGTCTCCTGAGCTGCGGTGAAGCGGCGTGGTGGTCTTCGCTGATCACGCTTGCGACGACAGGCTTTCGACGGACGGATCGCCGGTGACGGAGCTCGGTCTCGTCCTGAACGGCTGGCGTTGTAGTGGCCTGGGGCCGTTGTTGCCGGGGCCTGGTTTAGTTGCGCCGGAACGGCGCCGGTGTACGCCCGCTGGTCGGTGAGTCCGCTGATCCCTCAGCGCCGTCACCAGCGCCCGCGCCACTTGTCGTTCATCGCGTTCCTCGTTCAGTTCGAGGATTCGGCGGGGGCCGGCGGCGTCCAGTTCCACAGCTTGCCGGTTTCCTTGCGTACGACCGACGCGGGCGCCCTGCGCATGCCCATGACCTGCATCTGGTAGATGAGCTTTGACCGCGACACCGCGATCTTGCCCTTCCTCCGGGCCATCGAAGCGATCATGTGCGTCCGGTCGAGCCTGGCCCGGTCGTAGGCGGCGAGATCGTCCGTAGTGGCTGCGAGCGTGGCCGCATCCTCGATCGCCTGGCACGCCCCCTGGCCCATGTCCGGCGTGACAGCATGCGCGGCGTCGCCCAGCAGGACGACCCGGCCGTGCACGTACGTGGACAGCCGGTCGAGATCGTTGATGTCGTTGTGCAGCACGGCCTCGCCAGGTGTCGCGTCGAGCAATTCTCCGACCTGCTTGTGCCAGCCCTGGACACGGCGCCGTACCTCGGCCAGGTTGTCGGTGTAGCGCACGCCGGGAGAGCCGGCGTGTACGCCGAGCGCCCAGTAGACGCGCTCGTTCCCGACTGGATGGGCCAGGAAGTAGGAGCCACGCCCGAACGTGAAGGTCCCGACCTCCGGCCACACTGATCCGGGGCGGGTGACGCCGCGCCAGGCCGTGTACTGGAAGCGGGGCGCGGGCGCGTCCGGCCAGAGTGTCTTGCGCACGGTGCTGTTGATGCCGTCCGCCCCCACCACGAGGTCGGCTTCGATCTCCTGCTCGCCCTGCTCCGTGCGGTAGCGGACGGTCGCGCTGGTCGCCGCCGTGCTCACCCCGGTGACGGTGGCGCCCGTGCGGACGATCTCGGCGGGAACCTGCTCGACCAGCAGACGGTGCAGATCGGCGCGGTGAAAGCAGGAAAGCGCGGTGTCGAGCTCGGGATCGAAGCGCCGCAGATACTCCCCGTCGGGCAGGAGCAGGTTGTAGGCCGCCTGCGACGGCGTGGCCGCGGCCCGGATCAGCGCGCCGATGCCGAGCGAGTCGAGCGCGCGTAGGGCGTTCGGGGCGATGGACAGCCCGGCGCCGACCTCGCCCAGTTCGGGCGCGCGCTCCAGCACCACGACGTCCCACCCGGCCCGTCGTAAAGCGATGGCGGCGGTGATCCCGCCGATGCCGCCCCCGGCCACAACCGCCGAACCCTTACGCATCTCGCTCCTCGCTCCTCTCGAATGTGAACGCGGTGGCCAGCCACGCGAAAGTCTGGTGCGCCGCCCGCAGCCGGGCCGCTCTGGCGCTGCCGGGCTCGAACATGTCCATGCCTTTGTGGGCGACGTCAGCGAAGGCGGCCAGCGTGGCGATCCGCTGCTTCATCACCATCGGCCAGGCGTCGTCGTCAATCCGGAAGTACGTCGTGCGCTCGCCCTGACCGGCTCGGCGGCGTACCAGGCCGGAGGCGGTGAGCAGGTTCATGTTCGTGGTCAGGGACGCGCGGCTGGCCCCGATCGCCTCGGCGATCTGCGTGGCCGACTGCTCGGCTGGATCGCACACCATCAGCCATCCCAGGATCCGGCCTGAGATGGGTGGGTGGCCGTACTGCTCGGCGAAGAACGTGGCCACCTCCTCCACCCATGCACGCAACTCGTCGTGCTCTGGCTCTGCCACTTTCCCATCTCCTCCAGCTAAAAGTAGCTTGCGCTGTCTTATGCTAGTTGAAGCTAGCATAAGAAGGTATGCCGCCGCTTGTGCAGCTCCTGCCCCGAAAGGGCGCGGAAGGGAAACAACGGGACCGCGATGACGCCCTGATCCGTGACATACGGCGAGGTGTGCGGATCCAAGGGCTTGCGTGCCGTCGGGTCGTGGCGG
>NZ_JBSFNE010000040.1:0-21694 GCF_053586935.1 Nonomuraea sp. NPDC003727 | reverse complement strand
TCCCTGTCGAGCTTGACGCCCAGGACCTGGTGCAGCTGCACCTTGTTGCGCTCGAAGCCGACGATGCAGCCGGCCATGTAGAGCCGCCACACCCTGGCGGTGCCCTGGCCGACCTCCTGGAGGGCGTCCTCCCAGTTGTCGTCCAGGTTGTCGCACCAGAACTTCAGCGTGCGGGCGTAGTGCTCGGTCGAGGCCGCGGCCGAGCCGCTTGTGCTCGTGCACCACGTGTGTGACCGCAACGTTCGCCGAGCGGAGCTCGCGGGCCAGGGCGACGGCCTTGTCGAGCTCGGGCCGGGTGGTGGCGCGGGTGGAGATCTTCTCGGAGAAGACACGGGTGACGCCGGCGGCCTTGAGGTGTGAGTGACTATGGCGCGCGGTAAAGATGATCTCTTCATGGGAGGCAGACCAGTACGGGAGAAAGGGGCAGGACCCCTTGATCACCTTGCCGAAGACCTGGGAGCACCATTCATAGGCCGGCAGACAAAAGTCCGGCTGTACGCCCAGCGCCCACAGGCGACGCGGCCGGGGCGCTGCCGGGGAGCGTGGTATGTCTGGCGTTGACCGGACCGGACGCCTGCCCCTCGACGGGTACGCGCCCCCAGGTCCAGCCCCGGCGCCGGAGCAGGACGCGCGTGTCCGCGCGGCGGAGTTCGAAGTCCTTGCCGGACCCGGCCCTCGGAGTGTGGGGGAACGGAAACGTACGCTAAGGCTCGTTCGCCCGGCTCGCTGATAGTGGGCGATCTTCGTTGAGCGGGCGCACTCGCGTTGGTTTCCGTTCCACCCGCCCCAGCCGCCTTCGGCGGCACGTTCACGAGCCGAAGGACGATGTCTGTCGCGACTGCCGCGGGCGGGGGTCGGTCAGAATCGGTAGCGGAGAATGCGGGCCCCTTGCCGCGACAAGGCCGTGCTGCGGGCGGTGAGACGGGTGAGCGCGCGAAGCGGTTGCGGGAACCGGGCTACCTCCGGTGCGCGGGCGAGGATCTGCTCCTCGATCAGTTCGAGGCCGGCGTCCCAGGACTCCGGTTCGTGTGGGTTGTCGAAGCCCTGGGCGGCGCTGATGCCGAGCGCCTTGATGGTCGGGTGATACTTCATGGGCCCAGGCGGCGAAGCGGGTGTAGCCGTTGAGCGCGAGCTCGCCCGAAGGGAAATGCCCGGTCAGCGCGCGGGTCATCGCCTGGAAGGAGTCGCCGGGCATGAAGGGGAGCAACCCCTCGGCGACGATCATCGCCGGCCGGTCACCGGGGATGGCGGTGAGCCAGTCGGATGTGGTGAGGTCGGCTCCGACCAGGTGGGAACGGCCGGGCAGACATTCGGCCCGCAGGTGCACCACTTCCGGGAAGTCGATGTCGTACCAGTCGACGCCGGGCGGGGGATCACAGCGGAACATCCTGGTGTCCAGGCCGCAGCCCAGGTCGAGCACCACGCATCCGGGGTGAGCGGCGATGTAGGCGCGGACGACGCCGTCGAGCTTCTTGGCGCGCAGTGCCGTGGTGAGGACGAGGTTGGGCTTGACCTTCAGCTTGCCGAAGTCGTAATCGATGTTGCCGGCCATGTCTGCGGAGAACGTGTCGCCGAGGATCGGGCTGGGCTGCCCGGCGTCCAGGGCTCTGGCGTGGAGAGTGAGTAGCAGCGTTTCCTGGATCAGCCCGAGCTGGGGTTGCCAGCGGTGCATGGAGATTCCTTAACGGCGTAGCGGATGACGGGCCGCGAGGTTCTGCAGCCACGTCAGGGAGTCGTGGGCGGCCTTGATGCGCTCGGTGCGGTGCCCCTCGCCGCCCGCGATGTTGAGCCCTTCGTCGGCGATCTCGCCGAACGCGCTCAGGCTTTCGAGCTTGCGCTGGATGACCTTCTGCCAGGCGTCGTCCTCGATGCGGTAGTAGGCGGTGCGGTCGCCGGGCCTTCTCACCTTCTTGACCAGGCCGATGGTGGTGAGGAAGCGCATGTTCGAGGTGAGCGAGGCCCGGCTGGCGGAGATCGCCTCCGCGATCTGCCCGGCGGACTGCTCGGCCGGATCGCAGATCATGAGCCAGCCGAGGATGCGTCCGGTGATGGGCGGCAGCCCCCACTCCTCGACGCAGAAGGCGGCCACCCGCTCCACCCACTGAAGCAGTCGGTCCCGCTGTTCCTCGGTGCTCATCGTCCGGTCCTCCGTTGTCGATCGTGTGCCGGTTCACTGTGTCATGGCGGCCACCGACTCGTAGGTGGGTGTGGGGGTGATGTCCGCGAGCCGGGTCTCGCGCAGGTAGAGGTCGAACCAGTCGATCGCGAGCGCCATGGCCTCCTCCAGGCCCGGGCCGGTGTAGAGGCCGAGTACGTCGTAGGGCAGCACCGCCAGCCGCTTGGGCTCTCCCGCCCGGTCGAAGGCGCTCTGCGCCTCCTCGAGCATGTGGTACGGGTCCCAGCCGCCGTTGGCGATCATCAACAGCGGCGTCGGTGCGAGCCGGTGGATGAGGTTCTCCGGTGCGAAGGTGAGCAGGTGCTCGGCTGAGTCGAGGGTCTTCTCGTTGCGATAGGTGGGAAACAGGCGGGTCGACATGTCGGGGGCGTCCTTCACACTGGCGTGGTCCAGCGCCAGGTGCGGCACGCGAGCGCTCTGCTCGCCCTCGTAGCGCCGTTGCCAGTCCTGCTGCAGTTGGTCGCGCAGCGCGTGGACACCGGCACGGCCCAGGAGGCGTTCCAGGTAGCGCCATCCGTTCCACACGCTGGGGCTCTGCGCCACGACGCACTTGATGCGCCGATCGAGCACGGCGGCCTGGGCCGCCACCGAGCCGCCGATGCTGACGCCCCACACTCCGATCCGCTCCGGCTGCACTTCGGGACGGGTCTGCAGGTAGGACACGGCGCTGCGGAAGTCCTCCACCTGCCGCTCCGGGTGGTCCAGGCCGCGCGGCTCGCCTTCGCTGGAACCGACCGTGCGGTAGTCGATGGCCAGCACCGCGAAGCCGGCCTTCACGAAGTACGGCGCGAAGAACGCCAGCGCCTCTTTGACCATCACCCCGCTGTGCCCGAGCACCAGCCCGGGGACCGGTTCGCTCGTTTCGGGCAGGTAGAGATCACCCGCGCAGCGGGTGCCGAGGCTGTTGAAGGTCACGTGTTCCATGGCTTGCTCCGTACTTGTTGGCTAGTTATTTCAAACATGACTGAAATAGCTAGCAATGTCAATCTGGAAGGCTGTATCTGCGGAAGAGGGTTGCGCACCGCTGGTCACCTCGGCACATTGGCGGCATCCACGAGTGATGGGGAATGAGCTTTCCCTGTCACATATCCGGCTCTCGCGCCGGCCAGGCACAGCTCAGCGCCTGCCGGTGGCGGGTCAGCTCAAGAGCGTTACCTGTCACATTGATCGATCGGTGGGAAGGAGAGGCACCGTGTCCCTCGTCGCGTTTCCCGGCGCGCCCGACTCGGCCGGCCTAGCAGGTCCGGCCGCGGGCGGGAGCGTCGCGGCCGCCATCGACCGCTTCCTCGGCGCTTTGCCGACCAAGACCACCCGCGACACCTACGCCAAGACCCTCACCCGTCTGGCCGCCATGAGCGGGTACCGGCCGGTCGCCGACCTGGCGCCCGGAGGACTACGCCGCGGTCATGGACCGCTGGACCGGCACGGCGGCCGCGACCTGGAACCGGCACCTGTCGGCGCTCGCGGCCAGTACTTGTTCGCCCTCGGGATTGGCGTCGAACTTGATCACACCGGTGAGCAGCTTCACAAAGCCCGACACCGTCGGATAGTGGCTGGCCATCTCCGCTCGCCAGCCGCCGTCGTCGTCGGCGGCTGGCGGCGGCACCATGTCCGTGACCACCTCCACCGCCTCGCGCAGCTGCCCGCGCGGCACGACCGCCTCGATCATCTCCCACACCTCGAACAGCGCGCCGTCGCCACGGGCGTGGCCAGCCGGCGTGCGTCCGGATGACGTTTCAGCTGCGCGAGCGGACCGTCAGCCCGTATTTGGCCAGTTCCAGCACCCGCCGCAGCGGCATCGACGCATCCAGTTCCAACCGGCACAGTCCGGCGCCGAGGATCTCCGCCACCAGTTGCAAGGCCTTGACCATCCCGGGCCCGGACGCCTTAGACGGGCCCTGGCGCCAGCGCTCCAGCTCGGTCATCTTCTTGCCCGGCGGCACTTCCAGCAGCTTCTCCAGCACCTCGACCTGCTCCGACGTCGGCATCGCAGCCAGAGTCGCGAAATAGCCGCTCGGTTTGCTCCTCCCGGATCCGGGCCACCATCCGGGTCAGCGTCGTGATGCCCGGCAGCAGCACGTCGTTCTCGCGCAGCCAGCGCACCGCGTACTGGAACATCTCGGTCGGCCCGTCCCCGGAATTCCACGCGTGCGCGGCCAGGGTCGTCTCCAGCTCTGCCTCGGCCTGGCTGAAGGCCTTCAGCCCCGCGGTCCGGCACGTCGGCAGGGGGGCAATCACGGTCAGAGTGACAGAATGCGGTACGGCGCGGCATTAGACGGCATTGATCAAGCCAACTCATAATCCGTGGGTCGGGGTTCAAGTCCCACCCGCCTACTCTTCTATGCCGTGTTTGACCTGGGGTTTTACATGCGCCGAGCATGTATCGACGACATCGATGGGGGTGTGCCCATGTCAATTGCATGGTCTTGGCCATCCGATTTGCGCAGTAAGTGCGTCTTTGGGCTCCGTCTCAAGCCGTTCGCCGATAGCCGCACCCTGCAGCGTGAGCAGGTTCGCCGCGAGCTGCGAATAGACGCATTCTTTAGAGGTGAGGTGGCGCTCGCCGGACTGCGTGCCCGGGGGCTGTGGACTGACACGAACTTGTCCAGATAGGCGGCCACTGCGCTTCCGGACCCCGTCGTGCTGATCGGCGGCCAATGGAGCCCCCGTGACCTCACGCGATCGAGCGGAGACGAATCATGCGCTGGAAGGCGCTCGTGAACGCCTTCCAGACCGCCCCTCCTGCCTCTGACCCGCTTCAACTACCAAGATCAGCCGTTAGGCTGCCGCTCCCAGCTTGTGTCGGGCTCGAAGTAGTCGATGTCCATGTGAGAGGGGGGCGGCACATCTAGGGCACCGCCGCCGCCACGGAGCGACAGGGTGGCTGTATGCCCTGTCGCCACGGCCTCACGGGCAGCGATGGGCGAGGTCGTAGCAGGTCCTCCGGCGGAGATGAAGCGGAGAAACTCGGTGATGATCGCAGTGTCGGCGCCGCCGTGACCTCCTGATTCCTGGCGGATGGGGATCGTGAGATCCCCTTCACCGTTGTAGTCGGTGCGCCGGTTCCAGAGTCGGATGACCGATCCGTCGCCGCCGTCACCGAGGTTCTCGATCCGGCCTTCGGTGCCGATGACGGTGTAGCTGCGCCAGTAGTCGGGCGTGTAATGGCACTGCTGGTACGTTGCGAAGACCCCGTTTCCGAGCTCCATGTTGATCATCGAGAGGTCCTCGACATCGATGAGGGGATTGAGTTCGCGCTGCATCCGCGGAGGCCAGGCGTCCGGCGCGTACCAGTCCCACATGGAACGGTCGGAGTTGTCTCGTCGGTCGGTAATCTGACCGTAGAGAGTGAGGCCTCCCATACCGCTGACTCTGCGCGTGTAGCCGCCTGCGAGCCAGTGGATGACGTCGATGTCGTGCGCCCCCTTCTGCAGCAGGAGGCCGGTGGTGTTGGCCCGCTCGGCGTGCCAGTCCTTGAAGTAGAAGTCGCCGCCGTGACCCACGAAATGCCGACACCAGACGGCTTTGACCTCGCCGATCTCGCCGCGCTGGATGAGCTCACGCATCTGCAGCACCAACGGCATGTGCCGCATGTTGTGCCCGACGTACAGCTTGGTTCCTGTACGGCGCGCGGTGGCGAGCACGCGGTCACAATCGCTGACCGTGATCGCCATCGGTTTTTCCAGGTAGACAGGGATTCCCGCCTCCAGGAGTGTCTCCGCGTGCTCGGCGTGGAACCGATCTGGGGATAGGACGAGCACCCCGTCGAGGTCGAGCCGCACGAGGCTCTCGACAGCGGGCACGGTGATCACTTCCTCGCCGAACGCCTCCAGGGCGCGGCGACGCGCGCGCTCCGAGGGATCGCAGACGGCGGCGATGAGGGCTCCGACCCCCGGACGGTGAGCTTCGCGGGCAAGACTGCCACGCAGGCCGAATCCGAGGGCTCCGAGTCGTAGATCGGAAATGGTTTTGATCCCTTTCACGGAGATGCAGGCGTCATGCGCACGGGGGTGGAGCCGAGGACGAGGGTGCCCCCAGGGCCTGTGGACATGTACTTGCCGGTCTGGATGTTTTTGAACGCCTGATCCGTATAGGACCACCTCTGGTCGGCGGAGTCGGTGCACTGGGTGACGATCACTGCTGCGCCGGCCGTACCGAAGCACTCATTGGTCTTGTCTATCTTGAGGGTCTGCTGGACCAGGGTGAACGCGGTGGTGTCACAGGTGCCCAAAGCCGCGTGGTCCCCGTCGGACAGGTCGTTGTCGTTGAGGGCGCCCGGCACGGTCAGACATTGGCCGGAGGAGACGGTCAGGCGTTGGTGGGCGAACGTGGCGGGAACCAAGTGGCCGGGTGCGCCCGGCGTGGCGGGGATCCACGGAAGCATCGCGGTTGTGGTGGCGCGGTTCTGGTTGTGGTTGAGGACGTAGTAGAAGCCCTGAGTGACGCACTGGCTCGGGTCGGACGACGGGCAGATGTCCATGTCGTGCATCGCGAAGGTGCGGAACGTGGCCAGCTTGTCGTCGATGGCCTGCTGGTAGAGATTGGCGGCGGCGTACCGGTTGGGGTAGTCGCGGTAGTAGCGGACCTGCGGATGGGTTGCGGCGGCTGCCACGGCGTCGCCCGCCAGCCGGGCGATGATCACGTGGTCGTGGTGGAAGTCGAGGTACTCATCGCCGTCGTGGACGTCGGCGCTGGGGTCGAGGGTGTTGACCACCGACGGGCGGAACGCGTCGAGGTCGGCGATGAGGGTGTCGGTGAGATCAGCGCGGGTGTAGGTGTTGCGCCGGTAGAAGTCGGGGATCGTGGCGCCGTCGTTGTAGAGGGCGCGGGTGCTGCCGTAGGTGATGTCGTCGTAGGCGGAGCCGTTGTCGGGGAGCCGGACTTCGAGGATGGACAGCCGGTCGCCGAGTCGCCATTCGAGCAGGTTGTGGCCGTTGACGGTGATCTCTTGAGAGGTCCAGGCGCTTTCGGGCAGTCCGGCCATGCGGGCGTAGGCGGCGCGCACGCCGCGCTCCCTGGCGAGCACGTATCCTTCCCTGTCGGTGTCGTGGTAGTCGCTGGCCACCAGGAAGACGGTGCGCACGCAGGCTCCGCCGCGGATCGCGTCGGAGATCGACGGGTTCAGGAAAAGCAGGTCGTCGTCGTGGTGGGCGACGAGGTTGAGCTCTCTGCTCGTGCAGGTTGACTGAGCCGACGCGGTCGACGGTACGGCGAGCAGTCCGGCGGCGAGCATGAGGGTGCCTAAGATCCGGCGCATCGGGGGCTCCTTAGAAGTGTTCGTGACAGAAGGGCGCGGGGCCCACGGCGAGGGTGTCGAGCACGCGGAGAACCTGGTGGTCGTGAACGGTGATGAGGCCGAGGTCCGCGGCGCGCGATGCCTGAAGATCGCCCAGCAGCACCGCAGCCCAGACGGGTGCGGCGCATTCGATGTCGGGCTCAGCCGAGCACGCCCGGGCTCCCACGCGGCCATCGGAGAAGTCGAGCTGGAGGGTCGTGATGTTCCCCTCGGGCTCGCCGATCGCGACGACCGTGCTACCTTCCGCGGTCGTGTTCAGGCGCAGAGCCCGGAGGACCCTGACATGGTCGATGATCCTGACCTGCAGGCGGTTGTACGGCCTGACCTCGGCGGTGGGGTGGTTGCGGAACAGCGTGTGATGCACGATCTGCGATTCCCCGAGTAGGCGGTGCATCGGCTGATCGGCCTGGGTGGTGAGCCTGACGGTGTTGTACTCGTCGCGCAGGCTGGCCAGCAGGTGGAGGATGCGTCGTAGCGCGGAGGCGTCGTCGTATCCGATCTCGGTCACGCGCACGATGGGCTGTTCCCCGCGGAACCGGGCCCAGCCGCGGATCGGACCGTCGCCGACCCGGTCGACCACCAAGAAGCCGTTGCCTGGAACGGGCGGCAGGCGCTCGATGTCTGCCTGGCCCCGCTCGGTGCGGCGGCGCATGGCCTCGGTCAGCGGGTCCAGATCATCTGACTGGTAGAACCGCAGGTCGGTGTGATCTCCTCTGGGCAGGATGGTCGTGGGGATGGTCCAGTCCGCTCGGCGTTCGGCGAAGCCGTACCCGAAGTGTTCGTAGAACGAGCCGCGGAACGGGGTGAGCGCGGACAGCGCGAACCCCCGGTCGCGGGCGGCCGACAGCAGTTCGCGCATGAGGGCGGATGCCACTCCGCGGCCGGCCCGCCAGGTCTTGATGGTGCCGACGTCGGCGACGCCCTGGCAGGGCAGCGGCGCACCGCGCACCCACATGGTGAAGCTGAGACTGGTAGCTGTGCCGACCGGGACGTTGTCCTCCTCGGCGAGCAGCCAGGATGTTCCCCTGGGGTCTTCCTCGATTTCGACGGGTGTGCCGTCGGCGGAGAAGCTGCGGGTCCTGGCCTCGGCGACGCGGTCGAGTTCGTCACGGCCCGCCCAGTGGAGTTTCACGAGGGGCCGCCCTTGGCGATCGACTGCTGGTACTCCTCGCGGATTTTGTCGCCGCCCTGTCGTTTCCAGTCCGAGCGCAGAGTCTGCAGATAAGTGAGGGGTTTGCGGCCGAGGATCATGTCGGTGACGAGGTCCCCGATGATCGGAAGCTTGGTGCGGCCGCTGACGGCTGTGTCGGAATAGTGGCCGGCGACGGGGTTGGCGATGGCGATCTTCAGGAGTTTCTGCTGGATGTCGTAGGTGTAGGCGGCGCCCTTGGCGTAGATGAACTCCGGGCCCTGCGACAGGTAGCCGATCGGGTTGTTCAGTGTTGTCTCCTTGGCGCCCTTCTCGGTGAGCTGGGGCAGGCCGTCCTTGTCGAAGGTGAAGTGCTCGCCCTCGCTTCCGTAGTGCAGGAAGAGCCACTCGCTGCTGCCGAACGGGGCGGCCAGGAAGTCCAGCACACGCAGCAGTTGTTTCACGCGCTCGGGTGAGGCGCTCTTGTTGATGGCGGTGAAGCCGAGGGAGCCGTACCCCAGGTGGTAGACGGCCTTGTCACCGAATGGAACGATCCCGGCGATCTCCAGGTCCTTGTACTTACGGGGTGCGAGTATGAATCCGGGCATGTCGTCGACCAGCGTGGAGATGGTTCCCTCCGGGAAGAGCACCTCGTAGGGATCGGCGTTCTGGTCAGGGTGGAAGCAGCCGGCCTCGACGACCTTGCGGACGAGTTCGAGCGCCTGCGCGTACTCGTCGGTCTCCAAGTAATAGGTGAGGCTGCCGTCCTTGTTGAGCCGCCAGGTGTTGGGCATGCCGAGTAATTCGCCGAAACGGACCACGTCGTTGGACCCAACGGGCGCCATCGCCCAACGGTGCTGCGCGGGACGGGTCAGTTCCTTCAACTTGCCGACGAACTCGTCGATGGTGGCGCACTGCGGGCCGCCGACCTCGTCCCAATGAGCCTTGTTGCATTCGTAGATCTGACCGAAGATTCCGTGAGAGACGGGCGGGCCCCAGATTCGGCCGTTGATGATCGCGGTACGCCAGGCGAAGTCACCCAGATTGGCCAGGTTGGGATACGCCTTCACCGCGTCCCCCGACAGGTAGGGCGTCAGATCGGCGAACTTGGCTTCGAGTAGCTCGGCCACCCTGGTCAACCCCTGGTTGGGCGGGAACCAGACCAGTTCGGGGATGTCGCCGCCGGCGATCATTGTGTTGAACTTGGTGGGGTAGTCGCTGGTGATGTCGAACTTGAACGGGGCACCGAGCCGGGTGTTGAGCTGCTGCCAGAAGGCGTTATTGCTCATCGGCGGTGGAACTGCCGAGTCGGTCCACCCGAGCGCGGTGATCGGCTGGCCGCCGGCGGGGATCCCCTTGACGGAGTCAACCAGGCGCTTGGGGAACTTGAGGTAGGCAGGGTCCAATCCCTCTGCGTTTCCCGGCAGGTCTGGGGTTGGCCCCTGGAAGGGAATATAGGTGGGCAGTTTGACCTTGGCCGACGCTGCGGCTCCGCTGCCCGAGCGGGTCGGGGTGGAGCAGGCGGCCAGTAGCGGGGCAGCCGCGAGCAGACCCAGCATGGATCGACGGTTCACGGGGACTCCTTCAGCCCTTGACGGCGCCGGTCAAGACGCCCTTGGTGAAGTGCTTCTGCAGGAACGGGTAGGCGGCCAGCACCGGGACGAGGGCGATGACCACGATCGCCATCTGCAGCGCCTGGCTCGGCGGCATGTGCGCGCTGCTCACCAGTTGGCCCGGTAGCTTCTTGCTGTTGAGGACATAGGTGTTGAGCACCAGTTGCAGGGGCCATTTCGAGGCGTCGTTGAGATAGAGAAGGGCGTCGAAGAAGGAGTTCCAGAAACCGACCGCCTGGAACAGCCCGACGACGGCGATCACTGCCTTCGACAGCGGTAGCACGACAACGCGCAGGGTCTTCAGGTCACCGGCGCCGTCGATGCGAGCCGCGTCCAACAGTTCGCGCGGGATTTTCATGAAGAACGCCCGCAGGATGACCAGATTGAAGGCGCCCAGGAGGTTCGGCAGGATCAACGACCAGTAGGAGTCGAGCAGGCCCAACTGCTTGACCAACAGGTAGCTCGGGATGATGCCCGGGCTGATCAAGAACGTCAGCAGCCCCACCATGAGGATCGCCTTCGAGCCCACCACGCTGGGTCTGCTCAGGCCATAGGCCATGGCCACGGTGGTGGCCAGGCTGAGCAACGTGCCGACGATCGTGATGCCGATACTGACGAGTACGGCCCGGCCGACGACGCCGCCGGAGAGAATCTCCGCGTATGCCGCCAGGCTGGGATGCCGCGGGATCAGGACGTAGCCGCCGTTGGCGACGATCTCCTCTCGGCTGGCCAGGCTGGTTCCGAGCACCAGCAGGAACGGGAAGACGGCTATCACGAAGATCGCGGTCAGCGTGACCGCCTTGGCGCCTTGAGCGGCGCGGTTGGGTCGCTCCATCATCGTTGGTAAACCCCCTGCTCACCGAGCCTGTGCGCGACCTTGTTGGCGACGAAGATGAGCAGGGCTCCCACCAGGCCATTGATGAGCCCGACCACGGCGCCGGTCCCCCAGTCCCCGTTGATCACGCCATGGAAGTAGACCCAGGTGTTGAGTACCTCGGCGGCGTCTGGGCCGACGTTGTTGCGCTGCAGCAGGATCTGCTCGAATCCGACCGACAACAGATCACCCAGTCGCAGGATGAGCAGGAGCACCGTCACCGACCGGATGCCCGGCAGCGTGATGTGCCACATCCGGCGCCACGGCCCCGCGCCGTCGGCGGCGGCCGCCTCGTACAACCCCACGTCGATGCTGGACAGCGCGGCAAGGTAGATGATCGTGCCCCAACCGACGTCCTTCCAGATCACCTGCGCGGTCACCAGCAGCTTGAACAGGTCCGGGTCCGTCATCACGTTGAAGGCGCTGACGCCGTGCTCGGCCAGGAAGCCGCTGATGAATCCGCTGCCGCCCAGCGTCTGCTGGAACAGCGCGACGATCACGACCCAGGACACGAAGTGCGGCAGGTAGACGACGCTCTGCATGAGCCTCTTGATCCGATTGCTGACCAGACTGTTGAGCAGCAGTGCTAACAGGATCGGCGCGGGAAAGTACAGCAGCAGCTGGAGCAGGTTGATTTCGATCGTGTTCCTGACCGCGCTCCAGAAGCTGGGGTCGGTCAGCACGTAGGTGAAGTTCTCCAGGCCGATGAACGGGCTTTCGGAGAAGCCGAGGAACGGCTGATAGTCCTGGAAGGCGACCACGTAGCCGAGCATCGGGACGTAGTTGAATATCAGCAGGCTGAGCAGGCCGGGCAAGATCAGCAGCAGCATCGTCCGATCGCGGCGGATGCGAGCGAGAAGGGTCATGGCGCGACCCGTTGGTGGTTCTCGAAATAGGCCACGATCTCTGGGGAGAGTGGTGGCACGGTGCGGGGTAGGGCGCCGGATCGAAGCGATTGTGTTGCCTCGATGCCCGTGCAGACGGCCTGCCGGGCACCCAACGGCGTCGTGTCGGTCGCTACGTCACCGGTGATGAAATCCAGGAATTCCCAGACGGTCAGCTGGTCGGCGTCGTCATGGCCTCGCGCGTCGCCGGAGATCCGGTAGACCAGATCCCCGTCGGCGCTGTAGGCGTGTCGCCGGTTCCACACGCGGACCACGCCGCCGTCGCCGTCGCCGAAGTTCTCCAGTCTGCCCTCGGTGCCGATCACGGTGTAGTTGCGCCAGTAGTCGGGGGTGAAGTGGCACTGCTCGTAGGAGCAGAGCACGCCGTTGTCGAGGCGCATCGAGATCATGGAGATGTCCTCCACATCGATCACGGGGTTCAGTCCGCGTTGGGCGCGCGGGGGCCAGGTGGCCAGGTCGTCGTTGAGGTCCTGTGGGTGGCGCTCGGTGCGGCGGGCGTCCAGCTCGCCGTACATCCGCAGGTCGCCCATGCCGACGACCTCGGTGGTGTATCCGCCGGCCAGCCAGTGCATGATGTCGATGTCGTGGGCGCCCTTGTGCACGAGCAGTCCGTTGACGTTGTCCCGCTCCGCGTGCCAGTCCTTGAAGTAGAAGTCGCCGCCGTGGCCCACGAAGTGCCGACACCAGATGGCCTTCACTTCACCGATCTCGCCGCGTTCGATGATCTGCCGCATCAGCCTGACGAAGGCCATATGCCGGACATTGTGTCCGACGTAAATCTTGGTTCGTGTCTCGTAGGCGGTGCTGAGGATGGCGTCAGCGTCCTCGGTGGTGGTGGCGAGGGGCTTTTCCAGGTAGACGGGGACGCCCGCACGCAGGAAGTCCTGGCTGACCTGCGCATGCGTGGCATCGGGTGAGGTCACGAAGACCGCGTCCAGCCCTTGGTCGAGCAGATCGCGGTGGTCAGCGAACACGCCGACCTTGGGGCCGAACAGGGTGCGTGCCCGCTCGTCGGTCTCACGCCGGGGGTCCGCCACGGCGACCACCTTGCCGATCCTGTCGTCGTGCGCCCAGGTCGCGATTCCCGCCCTGGCGCCGATCCCGACGACGCCGAAGCGCAGTCGGGTGGCCGGACGGTTACGCACCGGTGAGGGAGCTTCCGGCTGAGATCGCCTCACGGGAGTAGGAGCCTCGGCGAAGATGATCGCAGGCACGGGTGAGTCGGGCGATCCGACCGTGGCCTGCATGGCGATCGGATAGGCATTGATCAATCCGCCCAGCGCGACGGCGTCCTCACCGAGCGAGCTGGTGACGATCTTGGGTGGGGTACGGTCACCCGTGTCCTCCACAGGCAGGTCCGCCAGGGGATTGGCGAGAACCACCAGCTCCGGATCGACGGCGCGGATCAGCGATGCCACGCCCTCCACGGGCTGGCTGCCGGACAGATCGCCCGCCCTGCTGAAACGCCCCCGGTGCAGGCGCCCCTGGAGCAGGATCGCAGCGCTGATATCGGCCGAGCCGGTTACCAGCACCACATCGTCATGCAGCCGGGCGACCCCGATCTGGTGCTCGGCCACCAGTGCGCAGTTGACCGCGCTGTCGACCACCACCGGGCAGCCCGTGGCGGCACCAAGCCGGGCCACGAGATCCACCCCGACCCACTCCGGCAGTGCTGCCGAGGTCACCAGGCGCCCATCGCTCGACACCGACCCAGGGAAGCCGATTCCGGCCGCATGGAGATCACCACGGCGCAAACCCAGATCGCCCGCGCAGTCGTCCATGGCCGCACGCAGCACCGAGATCAGCTCGGCGCCACGCTCCGTAAGAGGGAAGCTTCTACGAACACCCACGACACCAGCAAGGTCGGCGATCACGATCCGGATGCAGTTCTGGGCGACCTCCACGCCCGCCACATGCCCCGCGGCCCCCCGGAAGCGGTATCGCCTGGCGGGTCTGCCCGCGGACTTGCCCTCCGGGACCGTGGGCTCGTCCTGCTCCACCACCCCCGCACTCAGCAGGCTTTGCATGACCGCCTCCACTGTCGGCCTGGACAGCCCGCAGATGCGCGCCAGCTCGCTGACCGTGAGTGGGCCGTCATCGCGGACTCGCACCAGGCAGGCGGCCTCATTGAACCGTCGGAGCGTCGAAACATTGCGCTCGTGTACGCCGATCGTGCGCGCCATAGACACCTCCGCTGATTTCGCAAATGGGTTCCATTAATGCGCTGGGGAAGAGGAGATCACTGCGCATCAGCGCATGTCAAGATGCGATTTCCGCCCACCATTAACGAAAGTAGGGTTGCATAAATCGCCTTGCAGGATATGGCGAGCCGTGCCCTGCAGCTCCCCTCACGTCGGCAGGCTGAGCGAGCCCGCCGGACACCCCCGTCGCTGGAGGAGTTCGAACGAGGCGTGATCTCCCGCTCTGGGTTTTGCTCGTGGTCAGTTGTGGGTGGGTGCCTGTCGGCGTTGTCTTGCTCTGGCGGTCGATCAAGAAGGGGCAATGAGACGTCATCGGGATCGGTGTGTGGTCTACAAGCGGTGCGGGTGTGCCGATGCGGTTACCGGTAGGCAAGCCGGCGGGCGCTGTGTGCGGCTGGCCGAGGAGGGGCACGGCAGCTGGCACTTCGCGGTGCAGGTGAGCGGCTTGGCCGAGCGGCGGGAGCGGCTGCGGCGCGTTAGCTTCGCCAGCGCCGAACAGGCTCGCCAGGCGGGCCGTGAGATGATCACGCCGATCGGAACGATGTGGCGGTGGGGGAATGCACGCTGGCGCGGTGGCTGCGCCACTGGCTGGAGGTGCAGCAACGCCTACGGCCCAGCAGCCGCCAGTCCTATGCCGATCATGTGCGGCTGTATCTGATCCCGCATCTGGGCCGGATCGAGCTGGCCGAGCTGGCCGGCCGCGACGTCGCACGGATGTTCACCGTCTTGGCCGGACGCCGCGATCGGTACGGGGAGCCGATCGCGTCCTCCACCCTGCACCGGATCGGGCGACATCGCGCGCGGCGTTGAACGCCGCGCTCCGTGAGGGCCTGCTGGCCTCCAACCCGGCGCGGATGGTCCGGCTGCCCGCACCGCGTCATCCGTATCCACAGGTGTGGACCGAGCGCCGGGTCGCAGCGTGGCGGCGGAGTGGCGAGCGGCCCGCGGTAGCGGTGTGGATCGCCGAGCAACTGGCCGAGTTCCTCGCCTTCGCCCGCGGCGACCCGCTGTATCCGCTGTGGCAGCTGATCGCGTTGCGCGGTCTGCGCCGCGGCGAGGCAGCCGGTCTGCACTGGGTGGACCTGGACCTCGACCGGCGAGAGTTCACCGTGAGCCGGCAACTGGTGCACGCCGACGATGGGCTGATCGCCTGCCCACCGAAAACCGCAGCCAGCCGACGGATCATCGGGCTGGACCCCAAGACGGTCCGGCTACTGCGCCGCCACGAGCACGCCCAACGACAGCTGCTGGGCGACGCCTGGAACGAATCCGGGCCGATCTTCGCCCGGACGGATGGATCCCCGGTCCGGCCGGACTACCTCACCATCCGGTTCCACCGACTGGTGCAAGCCAGCAACCTGCCACCGATCCGGCTGCACGACCTACGGCACGGTACGGCAACTCTCGCCCTGGCCTCAGGCTCGGATCTGCGGGTGGTGTAGGGCACGCTGGGGCACGGCAGCATCGTGGTGACCTCAGACATCTACACCTCGGTGCTGCCGGAGGGGCACCAGCTCGTAGCGCACCGGCCTGGCCAGGTTGCGCTCGGGTGCGTGCGCGATGTCGGCGCGCGGGTGGTCGCAGTCACATGAGCACGCCCGACGGCATCGGCGGCCGGCGAGCCACACCATCGCAAGGTGGGAGGGACGCCGGCCGGTCGCGCTCGCCGTGGGATAACGGTACGGCTGACGGAGGCCGGCGACGCCTTGGCCGCCGCGCACGGAGATGATCGTCTCGTACTCGTATATCGGCGTGCCCATGTGACAGCGCTGGTGCCGGCCGGGATCGCGGGAGTTGAGGCAGGGGCCGGTCCACTGGCAGGCGCAGGCCAGGTAGCAGCCGGGCACCTCGGCGTGCGTCTTGCGCATGGTCTGGGTCCCGGCGTGTTCACGGACCCAGGCGGCCTCGTCGGGTGTCATGACGCTGCCCGGGTGCATGGCCCGCAGTAGTCCTCGCCGTCGCTGCCGCTCCACCCCACCGCTCGGCCGCGATCTCGGCGACGGCCTCGACGGTGGGGGCGGTGACGGAGTAGACGGACCCGCAACAGTTGCGACGCGTAGGTCAGCCGGATTCCCGTGGAACCATCGTGGCATCGATGTCCAAGGCGGCAAGCGGGTCCACGGCGGCAGCGAGATTCTGGGACGATGGTGCTCGTGACGGCACGAACTGTGGGCATCGTGGGCTTGGGCCGAATGGGGCTGACTCTGGCCGCTGGCTTCAGCAGAGCAGTCGAACCGGCACGATTGTTCGTCGCAGGTCGGTCGGTATCCAGCATCGAGCGCGTACGCGCTGCTGTACCTACCGCCACGGTGCTGCCGCCAGCCGACTTGGCTGACCGGGCTACCCTGGTTGTTCTGTGTGTGCGCAACGTGGACCTTCCTGACGTGCTCGCCGTTGTGCGTCCTCGACTTTCGGCGGAGCACATCGTGGTCACGATTAACAACGCACTGCCCCTGCCGAGGCTGGCGGACTCGGTTCCCTGTCCCGTTGCCAAGCTGATTCCCAGCGTCGGTAACGAGATCGGTGCGGGCGCGACGCTGCTCATGCCCGGCCCTGGCCTGAGCGAGGACGCCGTTGCCGAGTTGACGGAGTTGCTACAGGGGTTCTCCCGGCCGTTCGTGATCGGCGAGCGACAGGGCCGGGCAGCCACCGACCTGGCATCGTGCGGTCCGGCACTTCTGGCCAGTGTGGCCCAATCGATGATCGCAGCGCAGATCGAGCGCGGCGCGCCGCTACCCCCGGGTCTGGCCGAACAACTCCTCGCGCAGAGCATCGACGCCGTCAGTCGGCTGCTGGATCACGGGACGCCCTTGGCCGAGATCGTGGACCGCGTCGCGGTTCCCGGCGGCAACACCGCCGCTGCCGTCGAGGCGAGCCGCGACGGTCTCGCCGCGGCGTGGCGGGCAGCGTTCTGGGCGACTGCCGACAACGAGCGATCCAAGCCCCTGCCCGCACTGTGATTCATCGTGCGGACAACGACCTTGGCCAGGGTGCCGGTCACGCCGCACAGCGTGCGTTCGGGGAGCTGCCGACTGAGGCCGACACCACCTCCCGGTGGTGATGACGACCTGGACCTGGACCTGGCCGGCGTGGCGCCGTGTCGACGGCCGCTACACCGATATGTGGACAGTGTTGGTGTCGAACTGGCCAAACAGGACGCTCAACTGTTACCGAGCAGCGCACTTCGGTGAAGGTGCACGTGAGTTTGGACGGCACCCGCACCGCGTGCGGTTCTGAGATCCCCGAGCACGCCACGGTGACGATCAAGACGGCCGAGTGGCGCCTGCACACCAACTGCTACAACAGCGGGGCGCGGCTGCCTTCGCTCGGCGGTCGTCGTCATCGCGCACGATGGCCTGCGACGATGCCCGCCGTTCGGGCCGTATGACGCGACACTTACCCGAGGGCCCAACAGTCGCACAACGTGATCGTCGGCGAAGTGTCCGGACACATCCTCCGCCGAGGCTTCGGATCAGGCCGGGACGGAGGGCTCACGGGCCCTGGTTCCCGATGCTCAGGCGTATGTCCAGATTGAGGCGTACCCCGCCGTACGGGCGCACGTGCTGCCAGAACAGCGGGGTCGGGCCGCGCCGGCCGGACCCTGCGGCGAGCGACTGGGACCCGAAGAAGGCTCTGGAAGAGGCACATCCGGTGCCGCTGCCGACCGAACCCTCACGGGGGTCTGGGAGGCGTCACTCGCCGCCCGCCGGGAGATGTCGCCAGGCTGCGCCTGCGAGGAAACCTCCGCCCGCATCACCGCCGAGCACGACCCCGCCGCTCGTCGGCACTCCCGCTGACGACCTCGTGCTTCTACCCGCGACGGATTGCCGCTGACCAGGGCTAACGGCCATCCGATGTACTTCGTGGCAGCGTCGTTAATGAAAGGCCAACTCATGGCCTGCCGCACCGTGGCCGAGGAACTGGTCGGCCTGGTCACCGCCCCCGCCGCCTCAGGAACACCGATCCCCGAGAGCGTGCTTGCGACCAGGCATGTGGGGTCAGGCCTGGTCGATGGCGCCTTCGATGAGCGCGACGGCGGCGCGAGGGTCGTCGACCTGTACGACGAGGCGGGCGTAGCGCTCATCCGCCAGTTCGATGACGATGGCCTTGGCGGGGTTCTGGACGTCCCAGAAGACCCGCTCGCCGTCCAGGTGGAAGGTACCGGCGGTGATCACGCCGGGCAGGTGCGTCCCCGGGGCGCGGATGCCCTTGGTCTCCTTGATCATGCCCGGATCGGCGGTGGCGCCGCGGACGTTGGACAGGGGAATGGTCAGACGGCTCTTCAGTGCCCAGAGCTTGTCCAGCCCCTCGATCACGACGACCAGCGTGTCGCCGTCGATGTGCACTCGTGCCATTTCATGCTCCTTATAGGGAAGGGTCAGGATTGTGCGGGAAAAGGTGTCGCGCCAGAGCGGCGCCCGCCTGTTCGGGCCCGGCACCGGATGACGCCGTCCTGGCGCGCAGCCGGAGTCCGAGCAGCGACGAGGTCAGGGCGCCCCTCAGCGCCGGCGTGGGGATTGCGCCGGTCGGGCCGACGGCAAGCGCCTCGTCGAGGGCGTCCAGGACCGCGGTGACCTCGGCGGCGACCTCCGGGTCGGCCGGCGCGCGTTCGAGCGCCGCCATCAGGACCAGGTCCAGGGCCGAACCGTCCCCTTGGACGGTCAGCGCCCGGCGCACCGCTTCGGCGAAGTCGTGGGCCTCGCTGATCGCGAGGATCAGCGGACGCACCTGGTTTTCCACATGCCACCGCAAGGCAGCCATGTACAGGCCCCGCTTGCTGCCGAAAATCTTGTACAGGCTGTTGCGATGTATGCCGAGGTGGGCGACCAGGTCGTCGATGGAGACGCCGTCGTATGCCCGGTGGGCGAACAGCGCCGCCGCCGCTCGCACCACCTCGGTCTCGTCAAAACCTCTCGGTCGGCCCATGTGGCGATCATAGCCAGTTTAGGAACAATCAGTCAAGAACGACCGTTCCTAAACTGGCGGACACCAGGCGGGCCTCAGGGAGACGTGGAAGTGGGGGCCTCGGGGATCAGGGTGCGGCGGACCGAAAATGTCGTTAAAGGAACCCGGCGCGGTTCATATGGCTGATCGACGGGGCAGCTGCACTCGTGAACACACCCATCGAGAGGGTAGACCAAGTTCGGGAGAAAGGGGCAGTCACGTCGCTGACCACGGCTTTCATGGGGACCCGGGCAAACGGCGCTAAGCCCCGCCCGCTTGGTACGGCACCAGGTCCCCGAGAGCCGGCGGTGTAGCGCTCATTGCTGTTGCGTCAGGATTCCATCCCGGAAGGGCTTAGCCCCTGAACGCCTCACTCGCGGAAGCACTCTCCGTCGCCCTGCTCCTGGCGGTGCTGGCCTGCGCGGTGATCCGGCCGTGGGGCTGGCCGGAGGCCATCGTGGCCGTCCCCGCCGCCGGAGTGGTCATCGCCACAGGCGCGATCTCCCTCGACCACGCGGCAGCCGAGGCCGCCCGGCTGGGGCCGGTGATCGGCTTTCTCGCGGCTGTGCTGGTCCTGGCCCAGCTGTGCGACGACGAGGGGCTGTTCCACGCCTGCGGTGCCTGGATGGCCCGCCGGGCGGCCGGGCGCCCCCGGCGCCTTCTCGTCCTTGTCTTCGTGACGGCCTCGCTGATCACCGCGGTGCTCAGTCTGGACGCCACGGTGGTGCTGCTGACCCCGGTGGTGTTCGCCACCGCCGCCAGGCTGGGCGCCCGAGCGAAGCCGCACGTCTACGCCTGCATCCATCTGTCGAACACCGCCTCGCTGCTGCTGCCGGTCTCCAACCTCACCAACCTGCTGGTCTTCGCCGCCAGCGGCCTGACCTTCACCCGCTTCGCCGCCCTGATGGCTCTACCCTGGCTGGTCGCGATCGGTGCAGAGTACGTGGTGATTCGCCGCTTCTTCGCCATCGACCTGGATGCGGGCGCCGAGGCCCCGCCCACCGACGAGCCCGGCGAACTACCGCTGTTCGCCCTGCTCACGGTGGCGGGCACCCTGGCGGGCTTCGTCCTGACCTCGGTGGTCGGCATCAACCCGGCCTGGGCGGCGGCCGCGGGCGCGGCTGTCCTGGCGGCCCGCGCCCTGGCCCAGCGCCGCACCACCCCCACGGCGATCGTCCGGGCCGCGGCCCTGCCGTTCTGCGCCTTCGTCCTGGCCCTGGGCATCGTGGTGCGCGCGGTGGTCGACAACGGCCTCGCGGACGCCCTGAGCCACGCGATACCCGCCGGCACCGAACTCCCGGCCCTCCTCGCCATCGCGGCACTGGCAGCCGTACTGGCGAACGTCATCAACAACCTGCCCGCCGTCCTGGTCCTGCTCCCCCTGACCGCCCCCACCGGCCCGGGCGCCGTCCTGGCCGTCCTCCTCGGCGTGAACATCGGCCCGAACCTCACCTACGCCGGTTCCCTGGCCACCCTGCTGTGGCGGCGCATCGTGCGCGGACACGACACCGACGTGGAGCTGGGCGAGTTCACCCGGCTCGGCCTGTTCGCCGTCCCCGCCGCCCTGCTGCTCTCGGTGGTGGCACTGTGGGTCTCGCTCCAAGCGATCGGAGGCTGAACACCGTGACTGTCATCGTCTGGATCGTGGAGGGCACCTGGCCCGCCTGCGTCGACGCCGCGCGCACCCACACAGCCGCAGACGCCGACATCGTGCTGCTGCACGTCACCGGCCACGAGGTGCCGGGCGCCGCGCACGGCGCCTACGCCGGACTGCTGGGCCGTGCACGCCCCGACCGTGACCCCGGCACCGCCGTGGAACGCCTGGCCGCCGCCTCCGCCGAACAGCTCCTGGCCGGCGCGGCCGAGCGGCTGGGACGCCCGTGTACCCGCCAAGAGCGCTCGGGCCGCGTCGAACGGGAAGTCGTGACCGCCGCAGAAGGCGCTGACCTGCTCATCCTCGCCCGCGACGGCGACCGTACCCACCTCGGTCCCCGCAGCCTCGGCCCCGCCAGCCGCTTCATCGTCGACCACGCCTCCTGCTCCGTCCTGCTGGTCTGGCCGGAGACCGCACCCAGCACGGCCCCTCACCCGCCGCACCACCGCTAGGAGCTGTTTCCTGGATCACGTGCGGAGCCAGATGACCAAGGCTGCGACCGTGACGGTTCCCAGGAAGACGTAGGCGCGTTTGTCGTAGCGGGTGGCCACCGCGCGGAAGTTCTTGAGCCGGTTGATCGCCCGCTCCACCACGTTGCGCTTCTTGTACCGCTCGGCGTCGAACCCGACCGGGCGGCCTCCCGCCGAGCCGCGCCTGCGCCGGTTGGCCCGCTGATCACGAGGCTCGGGGATGATGTGGCGGATCTTGCGCCCGCGCAGATAGCGCCGGTTGGCGCGGGAACTGTAGGCCTTGTCGGCCGACACGCTGTCGGGCCGCGTCCGGGGACGTCCCGGCCCGATCCGGGGAATGCGGATCCGCTCCAGGACCGCCCGCATCTGCGGGCCATCGCCATGCTGACCAGGCGTCAGCAGCAGCGACAGCGGACGGCACCAGCCGTCGGC
>NZ_JBSFNE010000039.1:0-25117 GCF_053586935.1 Nonomuraea sp. NPDC003727 | reverse complement strand
ACCACCCGCACCCGCTCCACCCGCTCCAGCAGCCCGTCGGCGCGCAGCCCCCGGGCGAAGCGGTGCGCGGCCGCCATCGGCCCGCCGGTGTGCGAACTCGACGGCCCGATACCGATCTTGAAGAGGTCGAAGACGCCGATGCTCACCGCACGTACTCCGTCGCGGCGTCGAGCAGCCATTCGGCCAGGTAGGCGGCGAAGGAGGAGCGCACCAGCACGAGGAAGCCGTCCTGCTGGGGAAGCAGCACGACCTGCGTGCGCGCGAGGGTGGTCTGCGCGCACGCCCCCGGAGCGAAGGCGCTCGGGTGCAGGTCGATGGTGCAGCCGTGGGACAGCAGGTCCCGCGCCTTCGGCCCGGCGACCAGCAGCGTGGTGCGCTGGGCGGACACGTCGACCACCGAGCCCTGGCCGCCGTCCACGGCCTTGCGCAGCAGCTCTGACCGGTACCCCTCAGGACCGATCACCAGCCACTCGTCGGGGCCGAGCCAGGCCACGGTCAGCTCGCCCGACCGTACGGCGGTGCAGGGCGTGGTGGGCAGCGGCGCGCCCAGGACGGCCGCGACCTCGTCCGCGGCCGGACCGGCCGGGTCCACGCGCACGTTGACGTGGGTGAGGAACGGGATCTCGGCCAGCCTGAGCGCCCCGCTCGACGAGACGGCCTCGAACCGGCCTGCGAAGGCCGCTGCGGGACTCCTGCGTTCAGCCATCGCGGCGCGCTCCTTCCGGGTCGTACAGGACATGCGAGGTGACGGTGACGGGCACGAGGGCGCCGCCGACGGGTGCGTACAGCCGCTCGCCTACCCGGCTCTGCCCGCCCTTGACCAGGGCCAGCGCGAACGTCCGGCCGAGGGCGGCGCTGCGGTAGCTGGAGGTGACGTGGCCGAGCATGGGCACGGGCGGCGCGGGCAGCTCGGCGTCGGCGACCAGGTGCGCGCCCTCCGGCAGCAGGTAGGACGGGTCCTCCGGCAGCAGGCCGACCAGCTGCTTGCGGTCGGGCCTGGAGGTGTCGGCCCGCGCGAAGGAGCGCTTGCCGACGAAGTCGGGCTTCTTCTTGGACACCACCCACGACATGCCCAGGTCCTGCGGGGTGACGGTGCCGTCGGTGTCCTGGCCGACGATCGGGTAGCCCTTCTCGGCGCGCAGGACGTGCATGGTCTCGGTCCCGTACGGCGTGACGCGCCCGGTGTCCATGATCGCCGTCCAGAGGCGCAGGCCGTCCCACGAGGTCACGTTGATCTCGTAGGCGAGCTCGCCGGAGAAGCTGATCCGGCACACCCGGGCGGGGATGCCGGCCACCTCCGCCTCCCGCCAGGTCATGAACGGGAAGTCGGCGACGCCGACGGCCAGGTCGGGGGCGAGCTCGGCCAGCAGCTCGCGCGACCGCGGCCCGACCAGCGCGACCGTGGCCCACTGCTCGGTGACCGACGTGAGGTGGACGCGCAGCGTGGGCCACTCGGTCTGCAGCCACTCCTCCATCCAGTCGAGGACGGTGGCCGCGTTGCCGGTCGTCGTGGTGACCAGGAAGTGGTCCTCGGCCAGCCGGATGACGGTGCCGTCGTCGAAGACCATCCCGTCGGGCCTGCACATCACGCCGTAGCGGACGGCGCCGACGGCCAGCGAGCTCATCATGTTGGTGTAGAGCCGGTCGAGGAACTCGCCGGCGTCGGGGCCGATCACGTCGATCTTGCCGAGCGTGGATGCGTCCATGGCCGCGACGCTCTCGCGGGCGGCCGCGCACTCGCGCAGGACGGCGCTCTCCATGTCCTCGCCGGCGCGCGGGTAGTACCACGGGCGCTTCCACTGGCCGACGTTCTCGAACAGCGCGCCGTTGGCGACGTGCCACTCGTGCAGGGCGGTCACCCTGATCGGGTCGTGCAGCGCGCCGCGGTCGCGGCCGGCGAGGGCGGCGAAGCTCACCGGCGCGTACGGCGCGCGGAAGGTGGTGCTGCCGAGCTCGCCGACGGTGGTGCCGAGGGCGTGGGCCACGACCGCCGTGGTGAGCAGTCCCGAGGTCTTGCCCTGGTCGTGGGCGGTGCCCGCGGTGGTGTAGCGCTTGATGTGCTCGACGGAGCGCAGGCCCGCCCCGGTCGCCCGCTGGACGTCGGCCGCGGTCACGTCGCGTTGCAGGTCGACGAAGTGGGAGCGGTAGTCGGTGGCGGGGACCAGCCAGAAGGCCTGCCCGGGGGTCGTGGGCGTCTCCACGGTGGCCCGCGGGGTCGCGGGCCGCTCGCCCACCGCCCTGCCGAGGACCGCCTCCAGTGCGCGGTAGCCCGCGGCGGCGCCGTCGGCGAGGCAGCCGCTCAGCGTGAACACGCCCTTCGCCGCTCCCGCCGCCTCGACGGCCTGGCGGGAGGCGTCCGGGACGATCGTGCCGAGCGCGTCGTCGTAGCGGAGCGTCCCGCCCGACTGGCTGAACAGGTGCACGACGGGGTTCCAGCCGCCTGACACCAGCAGCAGGTCGGCGGCCAGCTCCTGCTCTCCGACGGCGGCGCCGGCCTCGGGCCGGTGCCGGCCGACCAGCACGCTGGAGACCTGGCCGTCGCCCTGGGCGGCGGTCACCACGTGCCCGGACAGCACCTGGATGCCGCGTTCGCGGGCGCCGGCCGTCCACGCCGCGCCGGGCGAGGGCCGGACGTCGACGACGGCGGCGATCTCGACGCCCGCGTCGGCCAGGTCGAGAGCGGCGGCGTAGGCGCTGTCGTTGGCGGTGAAGACGACCGCGCGGCGGCCGGGGAGCACGCCGTACCTGTTGACGTAGGCGCGGGCGGCGCCGGCCAGCATGACGCCGGGCAGGTCGTTGCCCGCGAAGGCGATCGACCGCTCGTGCGCGCCGGTGGCCAGCACGACGCGCTTGGCGCGGATGCGCCACACGCGCTCGCGCGCGACGTCCGCGGGTGCGGTGGCGCCCAGGTGGTTGGTGCGCCGTTCGACGGCGACGACGTAGTTGTCGTCGTAGTAGCCGATCGCGGTGGTCCTGCGCAGTACCTTGACCTCGGGCATCGCCTCGAGCACGGCCGCGGTCGCGGCGGCCCAGTCGGCGCCGGAGCCGACCTCCTGCGGCCCGAGCACGTCGTCCGCGCCGGGCTCGGTCACGGACTCGCGGGTGCCGAGCAGGCTGCCGCCGGGCTCGGACCGCTCGTCGACGAGGATGACGCGCGCGCCCGTGCCGGCCGCGGCGCGGGCGGCGGCCAGTCCGGCGGGACCGGCGCCGACGACCAGGACGTCGCAGTGCGCGTGGACGGCGTCGTAGCGGGCGGGGTCCGGCTCGGTGGCCAGCCTGCCCTGGCCGGGCAGGCCGGCGGCGACCAGGCCGTCGTACAGCTCGACCGTGGTGGCGGGGAGCATCGGCTCGGGGAAGGGCGCCTCGATCTGCACGACCGCGCTCGGCTCCTCGCCGCCGGCCGAGACGATGCCGCGCGGGCGGCCGAGCTTGACGCTCGTGGCGACCTGGCGCACCCCGTTGGCCAGCAACGCCGAGGCGAGGGTGTCGCCCGGGTGCCCGGTGTACTCCTGGCCGTCGAAGGTGAAGCGGAGCGTGGTGTCGCGGTCGATCCGGCCGCCGCTGTCGCGCCTCATGAGGTCACCGGCCTGGGCTCGCCCACCCGGTAGACGGCGTGGATCTCGTTGGTCGCGGTGTCGCGCACCGCGTTGAACCAGCGGCGGCAGCCGGCGGAGTGGCTCCAGCGCTCGGCGAAGCGCCCCTTGGGGTTGTCCCTGAAGAACAGGTAGCGGGCCCACTCCTCGTCGGACAGCGCCGCCGGGTTGTCCGGGTAGGCGACGTGCGCCTGCCCGCCGTAATGGAACTCGGCCTCATCGCGTGGGCCGCACCATGGACATGAGATCAGCAGCATCGTGAGGTCCTCAGTGCGCGACCGCGGCGGCGCCGTGCTCGTCGACGAGCGCCCCGGTGGTGAATCGGTCAAGGGAGAAGGGGGCGTTGAGCGGGTGCGGCTCGTCGTTGGCCACCGTGTGGGCCAGGCACCAGCCCACGCCGGGGGTCGCCTTGAAGCCGCCGGTGCCCCATCCGCAGTTGAGGTACAGGCCCTCCACCTCGGTCAGGCCGACGATCGGCGAGGCGTCGGGCGAGACGTCCACCACGCCGCCCCAGGTCCGCAGCACGTGCGCCCTGGCGAAGACGGGGAACAGCTCGAGGGCCGCGGCCATCTGCCGTTCGATGATGTGGAAGGCGCCGCGCTGGCGGTAGGAGTTGGCCGCGTCGATGCCGGCGCCCATGACCAGCTCGCCCTTGTGCGCCTGGCTGACGTACACGTGGACGGCGTTGGACATGACGACCGTCGGGTGGACGGGCTCCAGCAGCTCCGACACCAGCGCCTGCAAGGGATGGCTCTGGAGGGGCAGGTCGATACCCGCGGTGGCGGCCACGACCGAGGTGTGCCCGGCGGCGCACAGCGCCACCCTGCCGGCCGCGATCGTCCCCTTCGTCGTCTCGACGCCGGTCACCCTGCCGTCGCGCACCTGGAGCCCGGTGACCTCGCAGTGCTCGACGAACTCGACGCCGAGCGCCGCCGCGGCCCTGGCCAGGCCCCACGCGACGTGGTCGTGCTTGGCGATGCCGGCCCTGGGCTGGAAGGTCCCGCCCAGCACGGGGTAGCGCACGTCGGGCGAGATGTTGACGATCGGGCAGACCTCCTTCACCTGGTGGGGGTCGAGCCACTCGGCGTCGACGCCGTTGAGGTTGTTGGCGTGCACCCGCCGTACGCTGTCGCGCACGTCCTGAAGGCTGTGGGCGAGGTTGAGCACGCCGCGCTGGCTGAACAGCAGCGGGTAGTCGAGCTCCTCCTCCAGGCCCTCCCACAGCTTGAGCGCGTGCTCGTAGATCCCCGCGCTCTCGTCCCACAGGTAGTTGGACCTGATGATGGTGGTGTTGCGCGCCATGTTGCCGCCGGCGAGCCAGCCGCGCTCCAGCACCGCCACATTGGTGATGCCGTGGTTCTTGGCGAGGTAGTAGGCGGTGGCCAGGCCGTGCCCGCCGCCGCCGACGATCACGACGTCGTAGGAACGCTTCGGTTCGGCGGCGCCCCACAGCCGGTCGGGGTGCTCGGGCAGGTCGGCGCCAGGGGTGCGCGGGCTCATCGGGCCTCTCCGTAGAGCGGGTGCTTGCTTGCCAGGGCCTCGACCCTGCCGCGCAGGAACGACAGGTCGGCCTGCGGTGTCAGCGCGGTGGCGATGATGTCGGCCACCTCGGTGAAGTCGGCGGCGCCGAAGCCGCGGGTGGCGAGGGCCGGGGTGCCGATGCGCAGCCCCGAGGTGACCATCGGGGGCCGCGGGTCGAACGGCACGGCGTTGCGGTTGACCGTGATGCCGACCTCGTGCAGCCGGTCCTCGGCCTGCTTGCCGTCCAGCTCGGACGCGCGCAGGTCGACCAGGACGAGGTGCACGTCGGTGCCGCCGGTCAGCACCCGCACCCCCGCCTCGACGGCGTCGGGGGCCAGCAGCCGCTCGGCCAGGATGCGGGCGCCTTCCAGGGTGCGGCGCTGCCGGTCGCGGAACGCCTCCTCGGAGGCGATCTTGAAGGCGACCGCCTTGGCCGCGATGACGTGCTCCAGCGGGCCGCCCTGCTGCCCGGGGAAGACCGCCGAGTTGATCTTCTTGCTGAGCTCCTCGGTGGACAGGATCACCCCGCCCCTGGGCCCGCCGAGGGTCTTGTGCGTGGTGGTGGTGACGACGTGGGCGTGCGGCACGGGCGAGGGGTGCAGGCCCGCGGCCACCAGGCCGGCGAAGTGCGCCATGTCGACCATGAGGTAGGCGCCCACCTCGTCGGCGATACGGCGGAAGGCCGCGAAGTCGAGCTGCCGCGGATAGGCCGACCAGCCCGCGATGACGAGCCGGGGCCGGTGCTCGCGGGCCAGGCGCGCGACCTCCTCCATGTCGACCAGGTAGTCGCTCTCGCGCACGTGGTAGGCGGCCACCTTGTACAGGCGTCCGGAGAAGTTGATGCGCATCCCGTGGGTGAGGTGGCCGCCGTGGGCCAGGTCGAGACCGAGAATGGTGTCGCCGGGTTCGAGGAGCGCGGCCATCGCGGCGGCGTTGGCCTGGGCGCCCGAGTGCGGCTGCACGTTGGCCGCCTGCGCGCCGAACAGCGCCTTCACCCTGTCGATGGCGAGCTGCTCGACGACGTCGACGTGCTCGCAGCCGCCGTAGTACCGCTTGCCCGGGTAGCCCTCGGCGTACTTGTTGGTGAGGACCGAGCCCTGGGCGGCCATGACGGCGGCGGGCGCGAAGTTCTCCGAGGCGATCATCTCCAGCGTCGAACGCTGGCGGGCGAGCTCGTCGCCGATGGCGGCGTGGACCTCGGGGTCCACCACGTCCAGCGGGGTGTCGATCATCTGGGGTCCTTTCTAACCGCGCAGGCGCTGCATCGCCGGGTCGAACAGGGGCTCCTCGGCGACCACGGCCTTGACTCTCCGGTCGAAGTAGCCGATGTCCACCGGCTGTCCCGGGGTCGCCAGCGCGGCCGGCAGCCACGCGTAGGCGATCCCCTTGCCGATGGTGTATCCGTAGGCGGCGCTGGCGACGTAGCCGGCGACGTTCTCACCGTCGTAGACGGGCTCCTTGCCCATGACGACCTCGTCGGTGAGCAGGCAGGTGAGCTTGCGCCGCACCGACTCCTTGCGGGCGAGCAGGGCCTCGCGGCCGACGAAGTCGCCCTTGTCCAGCTTGACGGCGAAGCCGAGGCCCGCCTCGTAGGGGTCGTGCTCGAAGGTCATGTCGGTACCGAAGGAGCGGTAGCCCTTCTCCAGGCGCAGGCTGGTGAAGGCGCCGCGGCCGCCGGCGACGACGCCGTGGTCCTGGCCGGCCTCCCACAGGGTGTCCCAGAGCTTGAGCCCCATGTCGGCGGTGGTGTAGATCTCCCAGCCGAGCTCGCCGACGTAGGACAGGCGCAGCATCGTGACCGGCACGTTGCCGATGTAGGCGCGGGTGCCGCGGAAGTAGCGCAGCGCCGTCAGGTCGGTCGTGGTCAGCGGCTGGACCAGGTCGCGGGCCCGCGGCCCCCAGAGGCCCACGCAGCAGGTGCCCGCGGTGATGTCGCGCACCTGCACCGAGCCGTCGCGGGGGCGGTGCCGGTCGAACCAGTCGAGGTCGAGGTTGCCGTTGGCGCCGACCTGGAACTCCTCGGCCCCGAGGCGGGCGACGGTGACGTCGCTGCGGATGCCGCCGTCGGTGTCGAGCAGCAGGCAGTAGGTCACCGAGCCGACCGACTTGTCCACGTCCCCCGTGGTGAGGGACTGCAGGAAGGCCACGGCGCCGGGGCCGCTGACCTCCAGGCGCTTGAGCGCGGTCATGTCGTACATCGCGACGGACTCGCGGGTGGCCTGGGCCTCGGCACCCACGATCGGGGACCAGTACTGCGCGGCCCAGTCTCCGGGGGTGGGGATGTCCCTGCCCTTGAGCAGACCCGCGTTGGCGCCGTACCACTGGGGCCGCTCCCACCCGGAGGCCTCGAGGAAGACCGCGCCGAGCTCCTGCTGGCGGGGGTGGAAGGGGCTGGTGCGCAGCGGGCGGGGCTCCTCCATCGGCTGGAGGGGGTGGATGATGTCGTAGACCTCGACGTAGTTCTGGCAGCCTCGGGCCAGCACGTAGTCGGGGGCGATCTGGTGCGGCTCGAACCTGTTGACGTCGCACTCGTGCAGGTCGAAGGAGGAGCAGTGGCCGTCGACGAGCCATTCGGCCATCGCCAGGCCGACGCCCGCCGAGTGGGTGACCCAGACGGCCTCGGCCACCCAGAAGCCCTTGACCTCCCGCGACTCGCCCATGAGCGGCAGGTGGTCGGTGGTGAAGGAGAACAGCCCGTTGATGCCCTCCTCGACCTTGGCCGACTGGGTGGCGGGAAGCAGGTCCTGGGTCGCGGTCCACGCCTCGGCGAAGTCGTCGGGGGTGAAGGTGAGCACCGAGGGCATCACCTCGGCCGCGTCGACCGACAGGATGTCGTCGGCGCTGATCGGCATCGGCCGGTGGCCGTAGTAGCCGATGCCCAGCGTGTCGAAGCGCTCGCGGTAGTAGAGGTCGGCGTCCTGGTGGCGCAGGATCGGCCGGGTGGCCTCCTCGGTCGCTCCGGCCAGGTCAGGCACCTGCCCCGTCCATGCCAGCTGGTGGGCCAGCGGCGTGAGGGGGAGGTTCATGCCCACCATGCGGGCCACCTTCGGCCCCCAGATGCCGGCGCAGCAGACCACGATCTCGGCGGGGATCTCGCCCTGGTCGGTGACCACCGCGGCGACCCTGCCGTTCTCGGTCCTGATGTCGAGGACCTCGTGCCTGGGCAGCACCCGCACGCCGCGCTCGCGCGCCCTGGCGAGCTGGGCGTCGACCGCCTTGACCGCCTTGGCCAGGCCGTCGGTCGGCAGGAACAGGCCGCCGAGGACCTTGGCACCGTCGAGGAGGGAGTGCTTGGCCACGCACTCCTCGGGGGAGAGCAGGTGCGCCTCGATCCCCCACGCCACCGCCCAGCCGTACCTGCGGTGCAGTTCGGCCAGCCGCTCGGGGGTGGTGGCCACTTCGAGCCCGCCGACCTGGAAGAAGCTGTCGAGTGCGACGAACTTCTCGACCGTGTAGCGGGCCATCTCGGTCATGGTCTTCGACCCGTTGGTCTGGAACACCAGTCCGGGGGCGTGTGAGGATGAGCCGCCGGTGGCGGGCACGTCTCCCTGATCGACCACGGTGACATCGGTCCAGCCTCGGGCGGACAACTCGTCGGCGAGGGCGGCGCCGACCACGCCCGCCCCGATGATGACGACGCTCGGGCCCGTCATAGCCACCTCCGTTGTTGCGATATATGCAACCAAACGCGTTTTCCGCAACAAGCGTCGCTCGCCGCATTGCGGGTGTCAAGGGGCGTTCTGTCTTATTCCGTACGGCTTCGCGGCGGATTAGAACGTTCCAATCCCGCGCAAGCACCAGCCCGATCGCGGGGTCAGGCGATCGGGCTGGTGAGACCTCAGCTCTGGGGGACCCAGGCCTTGACCTTGTCGGCGTTGTCGGCCACCCACTTGGCGGCCGCGTCCTCGGGCGTCATCTTGTCCTCGGAGATGTACTTGGCCACGAGGTTCTGGTCGTCGTTGGTCCAGGTGAAGTTCTTGACCAGCGCGTAGGCGGGACTGCCGGAGTCGGCGAACTTCTTGCTCACGATCTTGTCAAGTTCGTACGGCGGGTAGTCGCAGGCCACCTTGGCCGGGTCCGCGTCACAGCCCTCGGTGTACTGCGGCAGGTTCACCTTGACCAGCTTGAGCTCCGACATGAACCACTGCGGCTCGTAGAAGTAGCCGATGATGGGCTTCTGCTGCTTCTCCGACTGCCGGAAGGCCGTGATGAGCGCGGTCTCGCTGCCGGCGTAGACGACCTTGTAGTCCAGCTTCAGGTTCTTGACCAGGGCCGCGTCGTTGGTGACGAACGAGGGGTCGCCGTCGAGCAGCTGCCCCTTGCCTTCGGACTCGGAGGTCTTGAACAGGTCGGCGTACTTGTTGAGGTTCTTCCAGTCGGTGATGTCGGGATACTTCTGGGCCATCCACGGCGCCACGTACCAGCCGATCACGCCCTTGTTGCCCGTCGGGCCCGCCGACACGGCGACCTTCTGGTCCTCGATGTACTTCTTCTTGAGGTCGTCGTGGGCCCAGTTCTCCACGACCGCGTCGACCTCGCCGGTGGCGAAGCCCTGCCAGGCCACCTCCTCCTTGAGGTCCTTCTTCACCACCTTGCAGCCGAGGTTCTTCTCCGCCACGTGGGCGATGACCGCGGCGTTCGCCTCGTAGCCCACCCATGGGTTGACGGCGAGGTTGAAGGTGCCGCAGCTCTTGCCTCCCTGTCCGCCGGCCGCGGGCTGCTGCGTCTCGCCGACCTTCGCCCCGCCGCACGCGGTGAGCAGGAGGCCGGTGCCGGTCACGAGCGCGATCGCCCTGACCCTTCCACTCCTCGTCAAAGCCACCTGGTCCTCCAGAGTTCTCACTAGCCGGTTATCGGTTACTTGTGGGTGACACCGCCGTGCGCGGCCACGTCGGCCCGCCGGGTGGCGGCGCTCATGACGCGGTCGAGCACGATGCCGAGCACGACGATCGCGAGCCCGGCGGCCAGCCCCTTGCCGCGGAGCTGGTGCTGCGAGAAGCCGGCCACGACGTCGTAGCCGAGGGCTCCGGCTCCCACCAGGCCGCCGACGACCACCATCGACAGCACGTAGATCAGTCCCTGGCTGGCCGCCAGCGTCACGCCGCTGCGCGCCATCGGGAGCTGGACCTTGGAGATGAGCTGCCACGTTCCCGTGCCCGCCGAGACGGCGGCCTCCACGGTCGTGGGCGAGACCCGCCTGATGCCCTCGGCCACCAGCTTGATGGCGATGGGCGCGGCGAAGACGACGGCCGCGATGATCGCGGTGAACCGCGTCGGGCCGAACAGGCCGAGGATCGGCACCAGGTAGACGAAGGCGGGCATCGTCTGCCCCGCGTCCAGGACCGGCCGCAGCATCGTGTCGGCCCGGTCGCTGCGGCCCATCCAGACGCCCAGCACCACGCCGAGCACCATGACCAGGATCGTCGCGACGAGCGTCGAGGCCAGCGTCACCATGCTGTCCTGCCAGAGTCCCAGCAGCACGAGCACGAGCAGGCCCGCGGCGGTCACCAGCGCGGCCCGCACGCTGCCCACCAGCAGGGCGACGGCGACGACCACGCCGAAGACGAGCCACCACGGCGAGCCGGTCAGCAGCGCCTCGAAGGGGTTGAGCAGCGTGTTGGTGAGCACGTTCTTCAGCGCGTCGGTGGTGGCGGCGAGGCTGTCCTGCACCCACAGGCTGGCCGCGTCGGCGGCCTGGCGCACGTAGTGGCCGAGCTCGGCCTGGACGGGGAACTCCGCGGCCCAGACGTAGGTGTAGGACAGGTAGCCGAGGACCGCCACCACGCCGAACGTGCCGGCCAGCTCCAGCCGGCGCCGTCGCGTGGTGCGCAGCCGGCCGGCGCGCCGTTCGGCCTCCACCCGCCGGCTGGCGGCCGAGGTCACCCGGTCCAGCACGACGGCCATGATGACGATGGCCAGGCCCGCGTTGAACGCGGTGCCCACGTCGAGCGTCTGCAGCGCCTTCAGCACCGTCTTGCCCAGGCCGGGCGCGTCGATGAGCGCCGCGATCGTCGCCATGGACAGCGCCGCCATGATGGTCTGGTTGACGCCGACGATGATCGTCTGCTTGGCCATCGGGAGCCGCACGTGGCGCAGCGCCTGCGCGGAGGTGGCGCCGAGCGAGGCGCCCGCCTCCAGCGTGTCCGGCGAGACCTGCCTGATGCCGTGCGCGGTGATGCGGATGGCCGGCGGGATCGCGTAGATCATCGTGGCGATGGTGGCGCTGGCCGGGCCGATGAGGAAGAACAGCGTCAGCGGCGCCAGGTAGACGAACGTCGGCATCGTCTGCATGAAGTCCAGCACCGGCGTCACCACCCGGTGGAACCGGTCGCTCAGCCCCGCCCAGACGCCGAGCGGGATCCCGACGGCCAGCGAGAGCGCGACCGCGGTCAGCGTGAGAGCGAGGGTGTCCATGCTCTCCTGCCACAGGCCCAGCACGCCGAAGGAGAGGAAACCGGCGGCGGTGAGCAGCGCCACCTTCCCGTTGCCCCACAGCCACGCGATGGCGGTGGCGAGCCCGGCCACGCCGAGCCAACCGAGGACCGGGACGGGCCGGCCGAAGGACGCCTGGCTGATCAGCGCCTGGACGAACGTCACCGACTCGTCGAGGAAGAGCCGGATGTAGTTGATGAAGTACAGGAAGAACGGATTGCTGTTGCGGCCGTCGTCGATCGCGTCCATGCCCTCGTTGAGCGAGGTGTGCAGGGGCGTCAGCTCCGCGCCGCCGAGGGCGAGGGTGTCGCGGCCGTTGAACAGCGCCCAGCCGAGCACCCATACGGCGAGCACCACCAGGAGCAGGTATCTGCGGGCCGGCAGCCTGGCGGCCACCACCGCCACGGTGGTCATCGTTCCTGCCCTCCCGCGATCACCTCGAGGATCTCGGCGCTGGTGACCACCCCGAGCAGCGTGTCCCCGTCCGTCACGCGCACCGGCCGGTCGGCCGAGAGCACGGTGTGCACGGCGTCGCGGATGACGACGTCGGGGCCGAGCTCCGGGCCGTCCAGCGACTCGTCCATCAGGGGCTGGCGCATGATCCAGCGCAGCGTGAGGACGTGGGAGCGCGGGACGTCGCTGACGAAGTCCCTGACGTAGTCGTCGGCGGGTGCGCCCACCACCTGGTCCGGCGTGCCGACCTGGACCAGCTCGCCGTCGCGCATGATGAGGATCCGGTCGCCCAGCTTCAGCGCCTCGCTGAGGTCGTGGGTGATGAAGATCATCGTCTTGCCGACCTCGTGGTGCAGGCGGATGACCTCGTTCTGCATCTCCCGCCTGATCAGCGGGTCGAGCGCGGAGAACGGCTCGTCGAACAGCAGCACCTCGGGGTCGGCGGCCAGCGCGCGGGCCAGGCCCACCCGTTGCTGCATGCCGCCGGACAGCTGGTCGGGGTAGGAGTTCTCGAAGCCGTTGAGCCCGACCAGGCCGACGACCTCGCGGGCGCGGGCGTAGCGGTCCTGCTTGGGGACGCCGCGGATCTCCAGGCCGAAGGCGACGTTGTCCAGCACGCACCGGTGCGGCAACAGGCCGAAGTGCTGGAAGACCATGGCCATGCGGTGCCTGCGCAGCTCGCGCAGCCTGCGGTCGTCGGCCTTGCGGATGTCCTCGCCGTCCAGGACGACCTCGCCTGCCGTGGGCTCGATGAGCCTGGTCAGGCAGCGGACGAGGGTGGACTTGCCCGAGCCCGACAGGCCCATGACGACGAACACCTCGCCCCGGCGTACCTCGAAGGAGACGTCGCGCACGGCGGCGACGCAGCCGGTCCGCTCCTTCAGTTCCTTACGGCTGAGCGTGGTACCGACGACCGCCTCGGCCTTGGGGCCGAACACCTTCCACAGCCCCCTGACATCGAGGATGGGCACGGTTTCGGTGTCGAGCGGACTACGTTCGGTCAGTGACGGCACGGTCATGACCACCTCTTGGGAGTCTCGGAGCGTCAGTTCGCTGGGAACCACCGCTGGGGGCGCGGGCGGGTGTTCTGCCACACATGCTTGATCTCGCGGTACTCGTCGAGTCCGGTCGGCCCGAGTTCGCGGCCGATGCCGGACTGCTTGAAACCACCCCACTCGGCCTGCGGCACGTAGGGGTGGTAGTCGTTGATCCACACCGTGCCGTGGCGGAGCCGTCCCGCGACCCGCTGCGCCTTGCCGGCGTCCTGGGTCCAGACCGCGCCGGCCAGGCCGTACTCGGTGTCGTTGGCGAGGAGGACGGCCTCCTCCTCGGTGGTGAAACGCTCGACGGTCAGCACGGGGCCGAAGGACTCCTCCCGCACCACGCGCATGCCCTGCTTGCAGTCGTCGAGGACGGTGGGCGGGAAGAAGAAGCCGGGGCCGTCGAGCCGGCGACCGCCGCAGCGCAGGGTCGCGCCCTCGGCCAGGCCCGCGGCCACGTACTCCTCGACCTTGGCCAGGTGCGCGGCGGAGATGAGCGGGCCCGCCTGCGCCTCGGGGTCGAAGGGGCCGCCCAGGCGGATGCGCTCCGCCCTTCTGACCACCTCGTCGACGAAGGCGTCGTGCAGGGAGTCCTCCACCAGCAGCCGCGCGCCCGCCGAGCAGACCTGGCCTGAGTGCAGGAACACGGCGGTGAGCGCGAAGTCGACGGCGGTCTCGAAGTCGGCGTCGGCGAAGACGATGTTGGGGTTCTTGCCGCCGAGCTCGAGCGCGACGCGCTTGACCGTGGCCGCGGCCGCGGCCATGATCCGCCGTCCCGTGGCCAGGCCGCCGGTGAAGGAGACCAGGTCGACGTCGGGGTCCTCGGCCAGCGGCGCGCCCACCTCGGGTCCCGCGCCGAGCACGAGGTTGGCCACGCCCTTGGGCAGGCCGGCCTCCTCCAGGGCGCGGACGAGCAGGATGGCCGTGCTCGGGGTGAGCTCGCTGGGCTTCAGCACGAAGGTGTTGCCCGCGGCCAGCGCGGGCGCCACCTTCCAGGTGGTCTGCAGCAGCGGGTAGTTCCAGGGCGTGATCAGGCCGCAGACACCGACGGGTTCGTAGACGACCTTGCTGATCGCGTCGTCGCGGCCGGTGTCGATGACGCGGCCCGCGTCGGTTCCGGCCACGCCGGCGAAGTAACGTAGGCAGGCGATGGAGTCGTCGACGTCGTACTCGCTCTCGACCAGGCGCTTGCCGGTGTCGCCCGACTCCGCGCGGGCGAAGGCGTCGCGGTCACGTTCCACCAGGTCGGCGACCGCGTAGAGCAGCGCGCCGCGCTCCCTGGCGGGAGTGGTGGGCCATGGACCGCGGTCGAAGGCGTGCCGCGCGGCCCTGATGGCGGCCACGGTGTCGGCCGCTGTGGCTTCGGCGACCGTGGTCACGAGGCTGCCGTCGGCGGGCGAAAGGATGTTCCGCTGTCCGCCGGCGACCGGCCTGGTCCACGTGCCGCCGATGGAGAGATGGGTCATCGGCATACCCCTGATCGTTGCGTATGGCGCAAGGCAATGCTCAGTGAGGAACAGAATTGACCCGTCACCCTCCGTTCGTCAAGGCTTTGAGGGAATCACTGGGCGAATACATACGTTGTGATTCCGTTTACTCCCTGGTAGCCCTCTTGACGGGTGGGCGGTCGCACGTCCACGCTGTTGCGTATACATCACCATTTTGCGTATTACGCAACACAAGGAGGTGTGATGTCTCCTCGTCCCGGCCCAGGCCGCGAGTTCATCCTCACCGTCTCCTGCTCGGACAAGCCTGGCATCGTGTACGCGGTGAGCAGCTTCCTCGTGCAGCACCGCGGTGACATGTTGCAGAGCAAGCAGTTCAACGACAGAAGAGGCGGCGGCTTCTTCATGCGCGTGCACTTCGCCGCCCAGGACGGGCTGGAAGAGCTGCGTGAGGGCTTCGCCTACGTCGCCGAGTCGTTCCAGATGACGTGGCAGCTCAACGACGCCGCGACGCCCACGCGGGCGCTCGTCATGGTGTCGAAGTTCGGCCACTGCATGAACGACCTGCTCTTCCGCCGGCAGGTCGGCGGCCTCAACATCGACGTCCCCGCCGTCGTCTCCAACCATCCCGACCTGGAGCCGCTCGCGGCCTCCTACGGCGTGCCGTTCCACCACGTCCCCGTCACGCCGGACGGAAAGGAGGAGGCAGAGGCCAAAATCCTCGAGCTCGTCGCGGAGTACGAGGCGGACCTGGTGGTGCTGGCGCGCTACATGCAGATCCTGTCCGACGACATGTGCAAGCGCCTGGAAGGCCGCGCCATCAACATCCACCACTCGTTCCTGCCAGGGTTCAAGGGCGCCAAGCCCTACCACCAGGCGCACGAGCGCGGGGTGAAGCTCATCGGCGCGACCGCGCACTACGTCACGGCCGACCTCGACGAGGGCCCCATCATCGAGCAGGACGTGGCCAGGGTGGACCACGAGCTCGACCCGGAGGACCTGGTCGCGGCGGGCAGGGATGTGGAGGCTCAGGTGCTCGCCAGGGCCGTCAAGTGGCACAGCGAGCACCGGGTGCTGCTCAACGGGGACCGCACGGTCGTCTTCCGCTGAGCCGGACACCCAAGAACGAGGCGGTGGGGGTACTGCGCCCCCCACCGCCTCTCTTGTTGTGTCCCAGGCCCTCGCGCGCGGTCCGGCTCAGGCGCGGTGCCGGTAGAAGTCCACCGGCTCGGGCGGCAGCGGCGTGTTGCCGAGGATGAGGTCGGCCGCCTTCTCCGCCAGCATCATGACCGGCGCGTAGATGTTGCCGTTGGTGACGTACGGCATGACCGAGGCGTCCACCACGCGCAGGCCGTCGAGGCCGTGCACCCGCATGCTCTCGGGGTCGGTGACCGACATGTCGTCCACGCCCATCCTGGCCGTGCAGGAGGGGTGCAGGGCCGTCTCGCCGTCCTTGGCCACCCAGTCGAGGATCTCCTCGTCGGTCTCCACGGAAGGACCGGGCGAGATCTCGCCGGTGCTGTACTCACCCAGCGCGGGCTGGCCGAGGATCCTGCGGGCCACCCTGACGGCCTCCACCCATTCCCGCCTGTCCTGGTCGGTGGACAGGTAGTTGAAGCGCAGGGCGGGATGCTGGCGCGGATCGGTGCTCTTGATCTTGACCGAGCCGCGGGCGTCGGAGTACATCGGCCCGACGTGCACCTGGTACCCGTGCCCGCCCGAGGGCGCCGAGCCGTCGTAGCGCACGGCGATGGGCAGGAAGTGGAACATCAGGTTGGGGTAGTCGACCTCGTCGTTGCTGCGGACGAAGCCGCCGGCCTCGAAGTGGTTGGTCGCGCCGGGCCCCTTGCGCAGGAACAGCCACTGCGCGCCGATCCACGGGTGGCGCCACTTCTGCAGGTTCGGCTGCATGGAGACGGGCTTGCCGCAGCCGTGCTGGATGTAGACCTCCAGGTGGTCCTGGAGGTTCTCCCCCACCCCCGGCAGGTCGTGCACCACGTCGACGCCGAGCTCGCCCAGCTCGCGCGCGTTGCCGACGCCGGACAGCTGCAGGAGCTGGGGCGAGTTGATCGCCCCGCCGCACAGGATGACCTCGCCCGCGCGGACGGTGCCGCCGTCGTACTCGACGCCGACGGCGCGCGTGCCCTCGAAGAGGATGCGCGTCACCAGCGCCCGCGTCCTGACCGTCAGGTTCGGCCGCTTCATCACCGGATGCAGGTAGGCGCGGGCCGCGCTCAGCCTGCGGCCGCGCCTGATGTTGCGGTCGAAGCGGGCGAAGCCCTCCTGCCGGTAGCCGTTGACGTCGTCGGTGAGGGGGTATCCGGCCTCCTGCACGGCCGCGAAGAAGGCGTCGTAGAGCGGCGTGCCGGCCGCTCCCCTCTCCAGCGCCAGCGGCCCGTCGTGGCCGCGGAAGGGGGTGCCGGGGTCGGCCAGGCAGTTCTCCATCCTCTTGAAGTACGGCAGGCAGTGGGCGTAGTCCCAGGTCTTCATCCCGGGGTCGGCGCCCCACCTCTCGTAGTCGAGGGGGTTGCCGCGCTGGAAGATCATGCCGTTGATGCTGCTGGAGCCGCCGAGCACCTTCCCGCGGGCGTGGTAGATGCGCCTGCCGTGCATGTGCGGCTCGGGCTCCGACTCGTACTTCCAGTCGTAGAAGCGGTTGCCGATCGGGAAGGGGAGCGCGGCCGGCATGTGGATGAAGACGTCCCACAGATAGTCGGGCCGGCCGGCCTCGAGGACCAGCACCCGCGTAGCGGGGTCCGCGGAGAGCCGGTTGGCCAGGGCGCTGCCCGCCGAGCCGCCTCCGACGATGACGAAGTCGTACTGCTGTGACGTCATGTTGCCTCGTCTCGCTCGCGCGTTTCACCGAATCGTATCGCTATACGCATTGTGTTGCACTAGTCGCAACAAGAGATCTTTTGGTGTTGTGTTCGACGCGGTTCCCTTCAGCACTTACAGTTTCGCTATGAGCAACGACTCGAGCAGCGGGGGCGTCCAGTCGGTCGACCGGGCGATCAGCGTGCTGGAGATCCTTTCGCGCCGCGGCGAGGCCGGGGTCAGCGAGGTGGCCGCCGAGATCGACGTGCACAAGTCGACGGCCTTCCGGCTGCTCGGCGCGCTGGAGGCACGCGGCCTCGTGGAGCAGGCCGAGGACAGAGGCAAGTACCGGCTCGGCTTCGGCATCATCAGGCTCGCCGGCGGTGTCAACACCCAGATGGACATCACCCAGCGCGGGCGGGCGGTCTGCCAGCGGCTGGCGCAGGAGATCGGCGAGACGGTCAACATCGCCGTGCTCCGCTCCTCCTACGCCGTCAACCTCGACCAGGTCAGGGGCCCCTCGGCGGTCACCGCCTACAACTGGGTCGGCCAGGTGACCCCGCTCCACGCCACCTCCAGCGGCAAGGTGCTGCTGGCCCACCTCGACGACAGGCAGCGCACCCGGCTGCTGTCGGACGGGAAGCTGGAGGGCTACACTCCCAAGACCATCACCTCCGTCGACGAGCTGGAGCAGCAGCTGGCCCTGACGCGGACGGCGGGCTACGCCTACTGCCTGGAGGAGCTGGAGGACGGCCTCAACGCCATGGCCGCGCCCATCCGCTCCTACCACGGAGAGGTGGTCGCGGCCGTCAGCGCCTCGGGTCCCGCCTACCGGTTCAGCGCCGAGCGCATGCACGAGCTGGCCCCCGTCCTGATGGAGGGCGCCGACGAGATCAGCCGCCGCCTGGGCTACGCCGGCTGAGCCCGCTCCAGCCGTACCACCACGCTCTTGGAGGTCGGCGTGTTGGACGTCTCGGCCACCGAGTCCAGCGGCACCAGCACGTTGGTCTCGGGGAAGTAGGCCGCGCAGCAGCCGCGGGCCGTCGGGTAGGCGATCACCCTGAACCCGTCGGCCCTGCGCTCGCCGTCCGGCCACTCGCTGACCAGATCCACCAGGTCGCCGTCGGCGAGGTCGCGCTCGGCCAGGTCGTCCTGATGGACGAAGACCACCCTGCGGCCCGCCTTGACCCCGCGGTAGCGGTCGTCGAGGCCGTAGATCGTGGTGTTGTACTGGTCGTGGCTCCTGACCGTCTGCAGCAGCAGCCGCCCTGGCGGGACGCGCAGCACCTCCAGCTCGTTGACGGTGAAGTTGGCCTTGCCCGTGGCCGTGGGGAACCTGCGCTCGTCCCTGGGCGCGTTGGGCAGCGCGAAGCCCTCCGGCGCGCGGGCGTTGAAGTCCTCGAAACCGGGGATCACCCGTGACACGCGGTCCCTGATCACGCCGTAGTCGCGCGCGAAGTCGGCCCACGGCACGTGCGGATCGTCGCCGAACAGCGCGGCGGCCAGCCCGCAGACGATCGCCACCTCGGGCCGCAGCTCCGCCGAGGCCGGCGCGAGCCGGCCGCGCGAGGCGTGCACCAGCCCCATCGAGTCCTCGACGGTGACGTAGCCGCCCGCGTCGCGTTCGGTACGGCCCAGCGTCGGCAGGATGAGCGCCTCCGCGCCGCACACCGCGTGGGAGCGGTTGAGCTTGGTGGAGATCTGCACCGTCAGCCGGGTACGGCGCAGCGCCGCCTCGGTGACGTCGCTGTCGGGCGTGGCCCTGACGAAGTTTCCGCCCATCCCGACGAACACCTTGGCCGTCCCGTCGCGCATGGCGCGGATCGCCTCGACGGTGTCGAAACCGTGGTGGCGGGGCGGCGAGAAGCCGAACTCCTTGCCCAGGGCGTCGAGGAAGGCCGCGGCCGGCTTCTCGTAGATGCCCATCGTCCGGTCGCCCTGCACGTTGGAGTGGCCGCGTACGGGGCAGACGCCCGCGCCGCTCCTGCCGACGTTGCCGCGCAGCAGCAGGAAGTTGACCACCTCCCTGATGGTGGCCACCGAGTTGCGATGCTGGGTCAGGCCCATCGCCCAGCACACGATGACCGACCCGGCCGCGCGCACCTCCTCGGCCGTCGCCTCCAGCTCGGCCCTGGTCAGCCCGGTGGCCTCCAGCACCTGGTCCCAGTCGAGGGCGCGCAGGTGCCGCTCCCACTCCTCGAACCCGTGCGTGTGCCGGTCGACGAACTCCTTGTCGGCCGAGTCGAGCAGCAGCAGCGACAGCGCCTGGAAGAGCGCCATGTCGCCGTTGAGGCGGATCTGCAGGAACCGGTCGGCCAGCGCGGTGCCCTTGCCGAGGCCCGAGGGCCGCTGCGGGTTCTTGAAACGCAGCAGGCCCGCCTCGGGCAGCGGGTTGACCGCGACGATCCGCGCGCCCGCGCGCTTGGCCCGCTCCAGCGCGGTCAGCATGCGGGGGTGGTTGGTGCCGGGGTTCTGGCCCACCACGAAGATGAGCTCCGCGCGGTGCAGGTCTTCCAGCGACACCGTGCCCTTGCCGATGCCGAGCGTCTCGTTGAGCGCCGACCCGCTCGACTCGTGGCACATGTTGGAGCAGTCGGGCAGGTTGTTGGTGCCGAAGCGGCGCACGAGCAGCTGGTAGGCGAAGGCGGCCTCGTTGGAGGTGCGGCCCGAGGTGTAGAAGACCGCCTCGTCCGGGCCGCCGAGCGCGCGCAGCTCCCTGGCGATGATCTCGAAGGCGCGCTCCCACGAGATCGGCACGTAGTGGTCGGCCCCCTCGGGCTTGTGCATCGGCTCGGTGAGCCTGCCCTGCTGGCCGAGCCAGTGGTCACTGCGGACGGCCAGCTCGCTCACCGGGTGGGCGGCGAAGAAGTCACGCCCGATCCTGCGTGTCGTGGCCTCCTCCGCCACCGCCTTGGCGCCGTTCTCGCAGAACTCGGCGGGGCTGCGGTGCTCCCCCTCGGGCCAGGCGCACCCAGGGCAGTCGAAACCGCGTTTCTGGTTGACCTGGAGCAGTGTCAGCGCGGTGCGGCCCACCCCCATCTGGCGGTAGGCGGTCCGCATCGCGTGCCCGACGGCGGGCAGTCCGCCCGCCCAGTCCTTGGGCGGGCGGACCCGCATGTCCTCGTCACCGGCGTCGTCGCGCGGCGCCTTTCGAACCACTGTCAGCCGATCCTGTCCTGTACCCATTCGTGGAAGACGCCGATGTGGTGCTCGCTGGGCACGAGCACGCCGCCCTTGGCGTACGTGCGCGAGCCCATCGTGGGCTGGCAGCGCTCGCACGCCTCGAAGTCCTGCTCGTTGACACGATGGAAGAGTTCCACGGACTTGTCCAGGTCCTTGCCGCTCTCCACCACGCCCGGCAGGTAGAGCCAATCACACTCGACGACGGTCCTGTCCACCGCCAGGGGGAACATCCGGTGCACGATGACGTGGTCGGGCACCAGGTTGATGAAGACCTGGGGCTTGATCGTGATCGCGTAGTAGCGCCGGTCCTGGTCCTCGCTCACGCCGGGGATGCGGTCGAGCCCCGCGGAGCCGTCCACGGTGAAGCCCTTGATCTCCTCGCCGAACTCGGCGCCGTGGCCGACGAAGTACTGCGCGGCGTACCCGTCGGCGAACTCCGGCAGCACCTCGGTCAGCTCGGGGTGGATCGTGGCGCAGTGGTAGCACTCCATGAAGTTCTCGATGATGAGCTTCCAGTTGGCCTTCACGTCGTAGACGATCCTGCGGCCGACCTCGAGCCCCGCCACGTCGTAGTTGTCGATCAGCTCCAGGGCGCCGAGCCGTTCGGTCACGGCGCCCATCACGTCGTCCTCGAAGGAGGGAGGCTCATCGGCCAGGCAGACCCACACGTAGCCGAGCCACTCCCTGACGTGCACGTTGATCAGGCCGTACTGGACGCGGTCGAGGTCGGCCATCTTGGTGAGGTTGGGCGCGGCGACCAGCTTGCCGTCCAGGCCGTAGGTCCAGGCGTGGTAGGGGCACTGGAAGGCGCGCGCGACCTCGCCCGACTCCTCGGTGCACAGCTGTGCGCCGCGGTGCCGGCAGACGTTGAAGAAGGCGCGCACGGACCTGTCGCGCGCCCTGGTGACCAGGATGCTCTCGCTGCCGACCTGGACCGTCTTGAACGAGCCCGGCTTGGGGATGTCGGACGAGCGCACCACGCAGAACCACATCGCCTCGAAGATGTTCTTCTGCTCCCGCGCGAAGAGCGCCTGATCGGTGTAGTAGTGGCCGGGCAGGGTGGGGATCACGCTGGAGGTGGGGGCGGTGCTGGAGGTGGTCACGGGAGTACTCCTCTGATACGGGCCGGGTCAGTGTCCTCGGCGGATCCAGTCCTCGAGCTGCGGAGCCTCGGCCCCGATGCTGGTGTCGTCGCCGTGCCCGGTGTGGACCACGGTCTCGGCCGGCAGGGTGAGCAGCGTCTGGCTGATCGACGAGATGATCGTCGGGAAGTCGCTGAACGACCTGCCCGTCGCCCCTGGACCGCCCTGGAAGAGCGTGTCGCCGGAGAACAGGACGCCCAGCTCGGGCACGTACAGGCAGACCGCGCCCGGAGCGTGCCCTGGGGTGTGCAGGACATGGACGGCGCTGTCGCCGACCCTGATGATCTGCCCGTTCGCCAGCGCCCTGTCGGGGGCGGCGACCGGGTGGGTGAGCTTCCACAGCACCTGGTCGTCAGGGTGCAGGAAGACGGGCGCGCCGGTGCGGGCGGCCAGCAGCGGGGCGGCGTTCACGTGGTCGTCGTGGGCGTGCGTGCACACGATGCCCACCACCCCGCGGTCGCCGACGGCCGCCGCGATCGCGTCGGCGTCGTGGGCCGCGTCGACGACCAACACCTGGTCGTCGTCGCCGAGGAGCCACACGTTGTTGTCGACGTCCCAGGTGCCGCCGTCGAGGCTGAACGTCCCCGAGGTGACCAGGCGTTCGACGCGCACGGTGCCTGCCATCACAGCACCACCACCGAGCGCAGCACGTCGCCGTGGTGCATCTTGGCGAAGGCGTCCTCGACCTGGTCGAGGCCGATGGTCTCGGTGACGAAGGCGTCGAGGTCGAAGCGGCCCTGCAGGTAGAGGGAGATCAGCATGGGGAAGTCGCGGCTGGGCAGGCAGTCGCCGTACCAGCTGGACTTCAGCGCGCCGCCGCGGCCGAAGACGTCGAGGAGCGGCAGCTCCAGCGTCATCTCGGGGGTGGGCACGCCGACGAGCACGGCGGTCCCGGCCAGGTCTCGGGCGTAGAAGGCCTGCTTGAAGGTCTCCGGACGGCCGACCGCGTCGATCACCACGTCCGCGCCGAAGCCGCCGGTGAGCTCCCTGACGGCCTCGACCGGGTCGCTCTCCTTGGCGTTGACCGTGTGGGTGGCGCCGAAGTCGCGGGCCCAGGCGAGCTTGCGGTCGTCGACGTCCACCGCGATGATCGTGGTGGCCCCGACCAGCCGCGATCCGGCGATCGCCGCGTTGCCGACGCCGCCGCAGCCGATCACCGCCACCGAGTCGCCGCGGCTGACCGCGCCGGTGTTCACGGCGGCGCCGAGGCCCGCCATCACGCCGCAGCCGAGCAGGCCCGCCGCGGCGGGGGCGGCGGCCGGGTCGACCTTGGTGCACTGCCCGGCGGCCACCAGCGTCTTCTCGGCGAAGGCGCCGATGCCGAGCGCGGGGCTGAGCGGGGTGCCGTCCCGCAACGTCATCTTCTGCGTGGCGTTGTGGGTGGCGAAGCAGTACTGCGGGCGGCCCCGCAGGCAGGCGCGGCAGGAGCCGCACACCGCCCGCCAGTTGAGGATGACGAAGTCGCCCACGGCGACGTCCTTGACGTCCGGGCCGACGGCCTCCACCACGCCCGCGGCCTCGTGGCCGAGCAGGAAGGGGAAGTCGTCGCTGATGCCGCCCTCACGGTAGTGCAGGTCGGTGTGACAGACGCCACACGCCTGCACCTTCACCAGCGCCTCGCCGGGGCCCGGGTCCGGGACCAGGATCGTCTCCAGGCTTACCGGCTTGCCCTTGCCCGTCGCGACCACGCCGCGTACTTCATGAGCCATGATTCACTCCTGTCTCAGCCGGCCTGGACCGGCGCGGTCTCCAGATGGCGGCGCCAGCGGGTGAACAGCCTGACCTGGTTGACCCCCAGCACCGCGACGGGGCGCTCGCCCTGCCGGTAGACGGCAAGGAAGCTGTGGTCGGCCGGGTCACCCTCCTCCACGGTCACCGAGTCGGCGTCCCTGGCGTGCCCGATGAACTGGATCTTGATATCGAACTGGTCGGACCAGAAGTAGGCCGGGCGCACCGGCTCGGGCCTGGCGGTGCCGCCCGACAACAGCGTGGCCGCCGCCACGGCGGCCCGCTGCCTGGCGCCCGTCCAGTGCTCGATCCGGCGGTGGCCGCCCTGGGCGGGATCGAACCAGGCCGCGCAGTCGCCGACCGCGACGATGCCGGGCACGCGGGTGCCGCCGCCCTCGTCGCAGACGACGCCGTCGCCGAGCTCGAGGCCGCTGCCCTCCAGCCACGCGATGTTGGGCGTCGCACCGATGCCCACGACGACGACGTCGGCGGGCAGGTGCGTGCCGTCGGCCAGCCGTACGCCGTCGACCCTGCCGTCTCCGGTCAGCTCGGTGACGTACGCGCCGCGTACCAGGCGCACGCCGCGCCGCTCGTGCAGCGTGGCGATCGTCTCCGCCATCGCGGCGCCGAGGACGCCGGCCAGCGGCGCGCTGCCCGACTCCACGAGCGTGACCTCCAGGCCGAGGTCTCTGGCCGTCGCGGCCACCTCGGCGCCGATGAAGCCGCCGCCGATCACGACGACGCGTCCGGCGCGCTCCAGGTCGCCGCGCAGCGCGCGGGCGTCGTCCAGCGTGCGCAGCGTGTGCACGCCGGCCAGGCTCCGCGCGCCCGGCAGCTCGCGCGCGGAGGCGCCGGTGGCGATCACGATGCCGTCGGCCTTGACCGAGGTGCCGTCGCTCAGGATGACGCGGCGGGCGACCGGGTCGAGCGCGGTCGCGGCGACCCCGAGCCGCCATTCGGCGTCGAGCTCCTCGCCGTCGCCCTCCAGCGCGAGGTCGGCCTCGCCGATGGCGCCCTTGAGGAAGTCCTTGGACAGGGGCGGCCGGTCGTAGGGGCGGTGCCGCTCCTCGCCGACGAGGACGAGGCGGCCGGTGTAGCCCTGGCCGCGCAACGCCCTGGCGGTCAGGAGCCCGGCCAGCGAGGCGCCGACGACGCAGACGGTGTTCACGCCTGCCCCTTGAGCGTGACGCCGGGCGGCAGGTTCGGCTCCTCGTCGGAGGGCACGACGTAGATGACGTCGTCCTCGACGACGACCTGGTGGGTGCGCACCGGCCGCTTGGCGGGGGGCGCGTCGACCTGGCCGGTGCGCAGGTCGAACCGCGAGGCGTGCAGCGGGCATTCGATCTCGCAGCCCTCGAGCCAGCCGTCGGCCAACGAGGCATCCTGATGCGTACAGGTGTCGTCGATGGCGAAGATCTCGCCGTCCTCGGTATGGAAGACGGCGATGGGCGGGTCGGCCTCGACCCGGAGGGCCTCGCCTCGCGGCAGTGATGCAAGTGGGCACGCTGGGATCATCGTGTCACACCTCGGTTTCGCAAAGAGAAACATCTCGCGCTATACGCAACAGAGTGCGGGTGTGGATTGCGGATGTCAAGACCGGTTTTGTGCAAGTGATCCCGCTTCGCCCCGTCTGGCGGGCACCGCCTTCCGGGGGTGCTGGTCGCCGCACCTGCGCGGCGATTGATTCATCGCTTGGTGAATTCTGCTGGCAGGGGTGTCCCCCCGTGGGGACCGCGCGTGCCGGGGCGGGGGGCGGGGCCCGCCCC
>NZ_JBSFNE010000038.1:0-40676 GCF_053586935.1 Nonomuraea sp. NPDC003727 | reverse complement strand
GCCACCTGGTCGCCACGCGACAGGGCGGCCTCGACGAAGTCGCGGCCGAGGCCGCGGGACGAACCGGTGACGAACCAGACCTTGCTCATGATGTCTTTCCGTTCTTTCTGCGGTGGCGGTCACGCGACGGGGTCAAGGCGATCACTCGTGACGTCGTGGTGCCGCGTGGATCGTCCGCGCGGCGTCCCGACGACCATGAGGCACCGGCGACCCGACCTTTGTGACAGCGCGGTCATGTGACGTATGCCACCGATCACGGGTGTCACAAAGCGGTCATGGGCGGCGTCTCGTGAATGGACCACAGTCGAGAGCGAACAGGCAGGAGCCGCCTATGAACGAGCGCAGCGGGCCAACGACGGGCACAGTCGAACCGCCCGCCGGCGGCGGCCGGATGGCTCGCGCCACCGAGGTGTTCGTCGCCCACCGCAACCTGCTGTTCACCGTCGCCTACGAGATGCTCGGCTCGGCGGCCGACGCGGAGGACGTCCTGCAGGAGACCTGGCTGCGGTGGATGAAGGTCGACCTGAGGCAGGTGCGTGACCAGCGCGCCTACCTGGTCCGGATCACGACCCGGCGCTCACTCGACCGGCTGCGTGCCATGAGCCGCCGTAAGGAGGACTACGTCGGCTCCTGGCTGCCCGAGCCGCTGCTCACCGCGCCGGACGTGGCCGAGGACGTCGAGCTCGCCGCAAGCGTGTCGATGGCGCTCATGATCGTGCTGGAGACGCTGTCGCCGACCGAGCGCGCCGTCTTCGTGCTGCGCGAGGCCTTCGGCATCAGTCACGACGAGATCGCGGCCGCCGTCGGCAAGAGCCCCGCGGCCGTCCGGCAGATCGCACTTCGCGCCCGCCGGCACGTCGATGCCCGCCGCCCTCGCGAGGAGGTCGCCCCCCACCAGGCCCGGGCGGTGTTGGAGTCGTTTCAGGCCGCACTCGAGACCAAGGACCTGCAGAGCCTCCTCGACGTGCTCGCCCCGCAGGTCGTCCTGATCAGCGACGGCGGCGGCGTCAAGCGGGCCGCGCCGCGGCCGATCACCGGAGCCGGCAAGGTGGCCCGTTTCGTCGTCGGCGGCCTCGGCAAGGCCCAGGTCGCGCTCACCACTGACCACACGGTGGTCAACGGCAACCCGGCACTCATCCTCCGCGTGAACGGCGAGATCGACGGCGTCATAGCAGTCCGGGTCGAGCACGCCCGCATCACCGGCCTCTACTACGTCCGCAACCCGCAGAAGCTGACCCGCGTTGAATCCAAGACCCCACTCACGCTGACGTAATCCTTCAGCCGCCGCATGATCACGATTGCGCGACCGTGGGGAGCTCCCCGAGCGAAGACATCTGCTCATCGTCAGAAGCGCGTACTGGTCACCCCGTAAAGCACGCTCTCTTCGAGGAGCGGACATGGCCCATGACGGCCGTGCGATCACGCTGCCCAGGTCGCCGGCAAGCAGCACAAATCTCGGCCAGATCCATTACCAGGAGGTCATTCATGACGAAGAACGTCGCCGACGAACTCGCCGGTCTGCAACTGCCGGTCGAGCGGGGCTGCCCCTTCGCTCCGCCCGCCGCCTACGAGCGACTGCGCGAGCAGGCGCCGATCAGCAAGGTCCGCCTGACCAGCGGCGGCGAGGCGTGGTGGGTGTCCGGGCATGAGGAGGCCCGTGCCGTCCTCACCGACGGCCGCTTGTCCTCCGACAAGCGCAAGGACGGCTTCCCGCTCTTCACCCTCGATGCGGCGACCCTGCAGCAGCTCCGCAGCCAGCCGCCGTTGATGCTCGGCATGGACGGCGCGGAACACTCCGCGGCCCGCCGGCCGGTGATCGGCGAGTTCACCGTGAGGCGGCTGGCCGCGCTGCGCCCGCGGATCCAGGACATCGTCGACCACTTCATCGACGACATGCTCGCCGCCGACCAGCGGCCGGTCGACCTGGTGCGGGCGCTGTCCCTGCCGGTGCCGTCCCTGGTGATCTGCGAACTGCTCGGCGTCCCCTACACCGACCACGACTTCTTCCAAAGCCGCACCACCATGTTGGTGCGCAGGACCTCGCTGGAAGACCGCCAGCGAGCCTTGGCCGAACTGCGCGCCTACCTCGACGACCTGGTCACCCGCAAGGAGTCCGAACCCGCCGACGACCTGTTCGGCCGACAGATCGCCAGGCAACGCCAGGAGGGCACCCTCGACCACGCGGGCCTGGTGAGCCTGGCCTTCCTGCTGCTGACCGCCGGACACGAGACCACGGCGAACATGATCTCGCTCGGCGTGGTCGGGCTGCTCTCCCATCCGGAGCAACTGGCCCTGGTCAAGGCCGACTCGGGCAGGACGCCCATGGCCGTGGAGGAACTGCTGCGCTACTTCACCATCGCCGACGGGGTCACCTCCCGCGTGGCCACCGAAGACGTGGAGATCGGCGGGGTGAGCATCAAGGCCGGCGAGGGCGTCATCGTCTCGGCCCTGTCGGCCAACTGGGACCCGGTGGCGTTCAAGGATCCGGCCGAACTGGATGTCGAGCGCGGGGCCCGCCACCACCTCGCCTTCGGATTCGGCCCGCACCAGTGCCTCGGCCAGAACCTGGCCCGGATGGAGCTGCAGATCGTTTTCGACACGCTGTTCCGCCGCATCCCCACCCTGCGGCTCGCCGCACCGGTCGAGGACCTGCCGTTCAAGACCGACGCCGTCATCTACGGCGTTCACGAACTCCCGGTCACCTGGTGAGCAGGACATGATGTGGATCAAAGCGGACACTGGCCTCTGCGTCGGCTCCGGCCAGTGCGTCCTGACCGAGCCGGCCGTCTTCGACCAAGACGACGACGGCATCGTGGCGCTGCTGACCGATCACCCCGACGACCGGAGCGCCGCGCAGGCGCGCCACGCCGTCACCCTGTGCCCGTCCCGAGCCCTGTCCATCCTGCAGGAGTAGGCGCTACCCGGGTGGACTACACGTCCGTGCCAAGGCCTTGCCTTCAGTTCGTCCGAACTGGAGGCAGGACGAACCGGGCCGCTGCCGACCGCGCGGATCAGTGAGCCGTAGCCGGTCGTGCCCCCGCTCAGCTCGGCCTTGCGCCCGGCCGCGTCGATCCGGGTCACGTTGTCGATCACCAGCCGTACGCCCTCAGCCAGGATCTCGCGGTGGTCGACGACCGCGTCGTGGGATCCGCCCACCAGGTGGTGGAGGCGCAGACGCGGGACGAAGACCCGGCGCGGGTTCGCAGCGCGGGTGCTGCGCCTGGCCGCGGTCGGCGCCGGGTCACCACTGGGAGATGAGCGGCGTGTCCGGTTCGTGCTGCCGCCAGGCTTGGGTGAGGCGGGCGAGGCGGGTGGCGGCGGCGATGCCGCGCACGGTTGCGATCTTGCCGTCGGTGATGTCGAACGTCACGGCGCCGACGACGTGGTCGCCGAGCACGAAGAGGATGGCGGGGGCGCCGTTGACGAGCGCGTAGTGGATGGCGGGCGTGCCGCCGGCCAGTCGCCGTTTCGCGGGTGTGGGTTTGAAGCCGGCCCGTGCGATGGCGGCGATGCGCTGCGGAGTGTCGTACCGCAGCAGCGTCTCGGTCAGGCCGGCGCCGTCGGAGATCGCGGTCGCGTCGTCGGTGAGCAGCGCCGCCAGCCGTTCGGTGCGGCCCGAGGAGGCAGCGGCGAGGAATTCCTCGACGATCCTGCGGGCGGATGCCAGGTCGACTTCGCCGCCGCCGCCGCGGCGCGCGGCGGTGATACGGCGCCGGGCCCGGTGGAGGTGCTGCTGGCTTGCGGACTCGGTGATGTCGAGGATCTCGGCGATCTCGGCGTGGCTGTAGGAGAACGCTTCGCGCAGGAGGTAGACGGCCCGCTCGACGGGTGACAGGCGCTCCATGAGAGTCAGGACGGCCAGGGAGACCGATTCGCGCTGCTCGAACGTGTCGGCAGGGCCGAGCATCGGGTCGCCGTCGAGGAGCGGTTCGGGCAGCCAGGCGCCGACGGTGCGTTCGCGGCGGGCTTGTGCCGAGCGGAGCCGGTCGAGGCACAGGTTGGTGACGACCTTGGTCAGCCATGCTTCCGGCACCTTGATCCGCTGCCGGTCGGCGGCCTGCCAGTGCAGGAACGCATCCTGCACGGCGTCTTCGGCGTCGGCGGCGGAGCCCAGCAGCCGGTACGCCAGCGAGGCCAGCCGGTTCCGGCTGGCCTCGAACCGACTGGTGTCGAAGCGATCAGTGGCGGTGCTGTCCACGCGGACCAACCCTAGTCAGGCGGCTACGCGAGCGCCTTCTCGGCGGACGCGTCCGGCGCGGCGGCCAGGCGGCGCCTGCGCTTGGGCAGGCCGAAGGTCGGGTGCGAGATGCCCCACAGCGAGATCTTGAGGATGCCCGTCTTGATCCGCGCGGCCTTCCGGCCGCCCACATACGTCGGCTTCGCTTGCGCTTCGTCGTCGACCATCTGCAGGATCCCGTCCCGCCGCCCGAGGCTGATGTGGTTGCCCGGGTAGACCAGCTTGGTGTTGGCAATCTCGCGGCCGGTCAGGCGTCCCACGATCGCGTCCGTGGCCTGCCGGCCGGTGTAGCCGGCGGTAGCGCAGGACATCGGCAGCGGCCGGCCGTTGTCGCCGATGGCGTAGGCGCTGTCGCCGGCGGCGTAGACGTTCGGGTGCGAGACCGACCGCATGGTGCGATCGACGACGATCCGACCGTTCTCGGTGACCTCCAGCCCGCCGGCGGCGGCGATGGGGTTGACCGCGAACCCGACCGTCCACACGGTTGCGTCGGACGCCAGGGCGGTGCCGTCGGCGCACAGCACCCGCGTCGCTTCGACGGCTTCGACGCTGGTGTGCTCCAGGACGGTGATGCCCAGCCGGTCGCAGGCCTCGCGCAGGTGGCTGCGGGCCCCGGCGGAGAGCCGCGCGCCCAGCTCGCCGCGGGCGACCAGCGCCACCGACAGGCCGGGCCGGGATTCGGCGATCTCGGTGGCGGTCTCGATGCCGGTCAACCCGTCGCCGACGACCAGCACGCTCCCGCCTTCGCCCCGCCTGCCCAGGCTGTCCAGGCGCTCGCGCAGGCGCAGCGCCGAGGGCCGGCCGGTGACGTCGAAGGCGTGCTCGGCCACGCCGGGGAAGCCGCGGTCGGCGACGTGGCTGCCGAGCGCGTAGAAAAGCGTGTCGTAGGCGAGCTCGCCGCCGCCGTCGGCGTCGGCCACGGCGACGACCTGGCGCTCGGGGGCGACGGCGGTGACACGGGCCAGGCGCAGCCGTATCCCCGTGCCCGCGAAGACGTCGGCGAGCTTGCGAGCCTCGATCTCCTGGCCGGCAGCGAGCTGGTGCAGCCGCAGCCGCTCGACGAAGTCCGGCTCAGCGTTGACCACGGTGATCTCGGTGTCCGCCGGCGACAGCCGGCGGGCCAGGTTCCCGGCCACGTAGGCCCCGGCATAGCCGGCGCCGAGGACGACGATGCGGTGCTTCATGCGTTGCTCCTGTCGGTTCGCTTGCTCCCGGTGACTTGAGCGGAACGGCGCCCCGATTGCTGACAGGAACTGCCTGTGGCATGGGTCACAGAGCGGCAGGAGCGCCGCCCGACGATGCTCGCGACGCCGAGGCGGCGCAGACACAGGCCGAGCTGAACGAGCCGGCAAGGCCGAGCAGCCGGCTATTCGCGGGGCAGCGTGCGGGCGAAGTGGGCCGCTGCGGCGTCCACTGCCCTCGTGACCTGCGGTTCCTGGTCATAGAAGGCGAACTGGTCGCCCTCGGTCCAGACGAACTCCTTGGGCCCGGCCAGCGCGGCGTGGAAGCGCCGCGCCCCGTCCGGGATGGCGGCGTCCTCGCTGTGGACGAGCAGGACGGGCTGGGTGAGGCGGGAGGCAAGGGAGATCGAGTCGTAGCCGAGCCAGTCCCGCCATGCCATCACCGCGAAGCGGTTGGGCCACTGCGGCAGGCCGCCGCGGTCGGGGTTGAGGTAGAAGTCGATGTCGAACGGCATGGCCGCGCGAGGGTCGGAGCCGCTGACGACCGGCACGTACTCGACCTCGCCGGTCGCCTCGTACTTCGCGCGTGCCCGTGCGGCCTCGGCGAGCCTGCCCGCGACGCCCTCCTCGCCGCCGTACACCTCCCGGCAGATCTCGGGGTCGTGCAGCCAGGGCGCGACGAGCGCCAGCGATCGGATGCGCGGATCGTCGACGGCGTTCCCGCTCATGTACATCGCGGCCGCGCAGACGCCGAGGGCGCCCAGACGGGCGGCGTTCACCGCAGGATGTTCGGCGAGGAAGGTGACCGCGTGGTTGATGTCGCCGACCTTCCGTTCCGGCATCTCGTAGTCGCGAGGCTCGCCCTCGGATTCGCCATAGCCGGTGAAGTCGAAGGACAGGGCGGCGAACCCGCGGTCGGCGAGCCGTTCGGCGTACCGGTCGGCCATCAGCTCCTTGACGCTCGTCCAGGTGCCCGCCACCACGATGCCCGGCGCCGGGCCGGCGCCGCCGGGCAGAAACAGGTTCCCGGTCAGCGCCACGTCGCCGGCGGAGAACTTCACCTTCTGCACAGTGGTCATGAACGTCTGCTCCTTCGGTCAGTTCGCATAGGTCAGTTCGGCTCTGGTGATGGACGAGCCGTCGACGGTGAAGGCGTAGTAGGCGTCGAAGCCTCCCTGGCCGCCGGGGGCGAAGCGCACCAGGAGGCGCTGGTGACCGGGCCGGTTCTCGGTGACTTCGATGACGGTCAGGCTGCCGCCGATGACCTCGGCCCTGGCCCAGTCACGGATCGCGGCGCGACCCTTGAAACGCCGCCCGACGTCAATGAGCTCCGCGTCGGCGGCGAACGCTCCCGCCAGCGCGTCGAGGTTGCGGTCGTTGACCGCGGTGACGTAGGTGTTCACCGGCGCGAGCAGCCCGCCCGCCCCTTCCTGGGGGGTGTCCGCGCAGGCGGCGGGCGTCTTCGCAGGGTCCTCGGCGGTCAGCTCCCGCGCGACGGCCTTGATGTTCTCCTGCACGATGGTCGGAAGGTCCGCGACCGGTGGATGGCCGGGGTAGGCGCGGTCCAGCTCGGCGGTGATCGACTTCTGCTCGCCGGGGGCGACCGTCCTGCCCTCGGGCGAGTCAGGGGCGACGGCCGGCCGGACCAGCCCGCGGAACACCTGGAGATACCGGCGCTGCTCGTCGATCAATGCGCGGGCCGGGCCTGCGGCACCGTGCCCCGGGTACATCGTCCTGGCCCCGGAGAAGCGCCCACCGAGCTGATCGAGGATCTGGAGCCAGCCGCAGCTGGTGCCCTCGATCAGCGCGGGCGTGACCTTACCGGTCGCCAGGTCGCCGGAGAAGAGGTCGCCGGTGTCGGGACGGTAGTAGACGTTCGCGGTGTCGGACTCGCCGTGGGCGAACGTGGCGGTCTCGAAGCGGAGGCCGCCGACCTGCAACGGTGCGCCGTCCTCGAAGGTCCGGTCGGCGTAGGTGATCTTGGCGGGGAAGTCCGCGTTCGCCGAACGGGCCAGCGGGTAGAAGCCCCGGCTGTCCTCCCGCATCGTCTTGTCGGTCGCCTTGGACGCGTAGATGGGCGCTTGGGGGAACGCCTCGTGGAAGGCGCCCGCCCCGCCCACATGGTCGGGATGGGAGTGGGTGAGCAGGATGGCGGCGACCGGCTCGCCGGTCTTCTTGATCTCCGCCACCGCTTTCCTGGCATCGGTCGGCGTGCGGAGGGTGTCGATGATGACCAGGCCTTCCGGTGCCTGGACCCAGTAGGTGTTGACCGAACCCGGGTTGGACGAGGCGAAGCGTCCCGGCTCCACCTTTCGCGTGGGCTGCGCCACGGGCTTGTCGTCGTTCGAACAGCCCGCCACCGACGCGATCGCGCATGCGGCGGCGGAGCTTGCGGCGAGAAGGCGCCGCAATCTCTGGTTCATCTGGAGCTTTCGTGAAGTCGGGATGCGAGGGGGTTCAGCGGAAGTCGTCCGCGTGGGCCTGTGCCCACTGCTCGAAGGTGCGGGGCTCGCGGCCGGTGACCTCGCGGACGGTCGGGCGGACGATCGACTCGTCGAGCGAGCCGTTCACGTAGAAGTCGAAGAACGCGTCCACATACTCGACGGGCATGGTGGCGAGCAGGTCGGTGCGCGCCTCCTCGTTCGTCAGGCCCACGAACTCCAGATCGCGGCCGAGGGCCCTGGCCAGCACGGCGACCTGGTCGGCGGGCCACATCGCGACCGGACCGGTCGGCCGGAGGATCTCGCCCCGGTACTCGTCCGACAGCAGCGCGCGGGCGGCGACGGCCCCGATGTCGTGCGGGTCGACGCTCGCCGTGCGGACGTCAGGGAACGGGACCCGCACCCGATCGCCGGACCGGAGTTGCGGCAGCCAGCGCAGGGCATTGGACATGAACGCGCTCGGCCGCAGGAACGTCCACGGCAGCCCGGACTCCCGCACGGCGGCCTCGGACGCGGCCATGAAACGGGTCACCGCGTTGGTCATGTCGCCGCTCCCGGCCGAGCCGCCGGACAGCAGCACGACCTGTTCCACTCCCGCACGCCGGGCCTCGGCCACCAGGCCCGGCATGTCCTCGTACCCGGGGAGCAGGAACACCGCGCGGGCCCCGCGCAGCGCGCCGGTCATGCTCTCCGGCCGGTTGAGGTCGCCCGTCACCGCCTCGACGCCGTCCGGCAGCGGTACGGTGTCCGGCTTCCGCACCAGCGCCCGGACGGGTTCACCGGCTGCGGCCAGGGCCCGGACCACTTCGGAGCCGACGTTGCCTGTCGCGCCCGTCACCAAGATCATTTCATTGTCCTTCACAGGGTGTCTACCAGGGGAGGGGACGGCCGTCGCGGAAGAACCCGCCGGTCGGGCCGTTGTCGGGCAGCGTGGCCGCCCAGACGACGCCGGCCGCGCCCTCGGAGACGGGACGGCCGCCCGGTCCTCCCATGTCCGTCGCGACCCAGCCAGGGCAGATCGCGTTCACGAGGACGCCGTCACCGCGAAGCTCCGCCGCCAGCATGCGGGTCAGGGCGTTGAGGGCCACCTTGGTGGTGCCGTACGCCGGGGTGCCGCCGCCCATGTTGGTCAGCGAGGCCGCCTCGCTGGACACGTTGACGATCCGGGGATGCGCGCTCTCGCGCAGGAGCGGCAGCAGCTCCTGGATCAGCCGCCAGGGACCGTACAGGTTCGTCTCGGCGGCCTCGCGGACGACGTCCAGGTCGGCGGACGCGCCGCCCTGCCAGGTGTCGTAGGTGATGGCGGCATTGTTGACCAGAGCGTCCAGCCGCCCGTACCGCTCGGCGACGGCGGCCGCCGCCCCCGCGATGTCCTCCTCGGAGGTGACGTCGAGCCGTAGCGGGACGACGTCACCTCCGAGTTCCTTGGCCGCGGTCTCGGCCGCCTCCGGCGATCGGGCAGTGAGGAGGACGGTGTGGCCGAGTGCCGCCAGCTGGTGGCAGACCTCCCGGCCGATCCCACGGTTGCCGCCGGTCACGAGGGCGATCATCCGTTCCCCGCCGCCAGGGACATGAGGTTCCGGTTGCCGTCGGCCCAGGTGGCGGTCATCACCACAACGCTGATCTTCCACACGCCGTCCGACCGGACCAGGTCGAAGCGGTAGGTGCCGCCCAGCGTCCACAGCGACGAGCCGAACGGATCGGTGAGGCGGTGCGTGGCCTGGAACGACGCCGTGCAGAGCGCGGTGTCGCCGTCGACGGTCACCAGGTGGTTCGTGATCAGGTGCTGCGTGGCGTCGAACGCGCCGAGCAGGCCCGACCATGCCTCGACGATCTGCGCCGGCGTCAGCACGGCAGGCTCGCCGCCGTTCAGGCTGGTGTAGTCCAGCGTCACCGAGTCCGCGAACACCTCGCCCAGGCGGTCCCATTCGCGCTGGTCGGCGTGCCATGCCATGCGGGTACAGGTCTCGATGATCGCCAGGCGATCCTCCGTGGTACTCATGCCGCAATCGTGGCGTTGACCTTTCCCGCACGTCCAATATCTGCTGTAATAGCCGACGGTTATGGATGCTCATCTGCGTGACATGAGGTATTTCGTGGCCGTGGCGGAGGAGCTCAGCTTCACCCGCGCGGCCGAGCGCCTGTTCATCTCGCAGCCGGCGCTCAGCAAGCAGATACGCCAGCTCGAAGAGCTGATGCGGGTGAGGCTGTTCGACCGCGACCGGCGCACGGTACGGCTCACCGCACCGGGCGAGGCGCTGCTGCCGGCAGCCCGCGAGCTGCTCCGGCAGTGGGACGAGGCTCAGCGGGCCGTCGGTGACGCCGCGGCCGCCGAAGCCTCACGGCTGACCGTGGGCATGTCGACCAGTGTCGGACGCGGCCTCCTGGGAACGCTGCGGGAACGGTTCACCGCCCGCCGTCCGGGCTGCGACCTGCGGCTGCGCCAGGTCAACTGGACCGACCCCACGGCGGGCTTGGCCGAGGGCGAGGTCGACGTGGCGTTCGTCTGGCTGCCGTTCCCCGGTCAGGACGATCTCAACGTCCGGGTCGTGGCCCGAGAGCCGCGCTGGGTGGCGTTCCGGGACGACCACTGGCTCGCCGAACGGGACGAGGTCGACTTCGCCGAGCTCCTGGACGAAGAGTTCCTGGCGCTCCCCGAAAGCGCCGGCCCGCTCCGCGACCACTGGCTCGCGACCGACGAGCGCGGCGGGCGGCCACCGGTCGTCTGCACGACCGTGACGAACGCCGAGGAGACCTTCGCGGCGCTTGAGAGCGGCGACACCATCGTCCTGCTCGCCGCCGGCAACGCCGAGATCTACCGGCGGCCGGGGATCATGACCATCCCGGTCACGGGTCTGTCCCCGAGCGCGCTCGCCCTCGCGTGGCGGCCCGGCGATCACCGCAGCACCATCCGCGACCTGGTCGAGGCCCTGTCGCCCGCCCCGCAGCGCCTCCAGACGTGATCCCCCGTACACCCCTGGTGGTCGTGACACGGGTGCCGCCCCCTGCCCGCATTATTCGATAGATCCGCTTTCCTGGTCGCTTGTACAGTGACGCCAGGCGTCAGGGGAAGGGGATCATGCGCGTGCACTGTCGGTCTTCTCGGTCGCCACGGCGGGGCGGCGCCCGCCCTTGCTGCCCTTGGCCTCGGCGGCGCGCAGTCCGTCGTAGGTCAGCTCGCGCTGGAGGTCGCGCTGGAGTTCGCCGGCGGCGAGGGTCTGCACCATGAACTTCACGGTGGACAGCAACTCCCCGGTGCGCGGGTGGCGGGCGGTGAGGTCCATCGCGGAGAACGCGCCGTCGTGGATGCGCAGCGCCACCTGGTCGCGGTGAAGGACGTCGAGCACGTCGAGGATGTGCCCGGTGCCGCGTACGAGGCGGAACGTCTCGGAGATGTGCACGGTGTCGCCCGGTGAGCAGTTCGCGGAACTTCGGGCGCTGAAGGAGGTGGAGGCGGCTGGAGGTTCCCGGGTCCTCCTCGAAGACGATCGGGTCCTCGATCCCGACCTCGTCCAGGACGAGGTTCTGCCGGGCGGTGGACTGCTGGTCGGTCGAGACCCGCTTGGAGACCAGGTTCGCCACCGAGGGCCCCTTCCGTACGGAGGATCGGACCCTATCTGTCATCCAACCCTGTCAGAAATCGCCATCGGATCTGATTGGTTTCGCGGCGCCGTGAACCCCCGGATTGCACGGGTTCATTGGACGCGTCGCTCGCCTGTCGTCAAACGATTCGTTTGACGACAGGTGTAGCGAGATCGGCTCGTACAGGCCCGCGTGCCTGCCAGTATGAGTGTCTACCGACTGCAACAGCCAAGGGAGTCGTCCACGTACCGCCGCTCGCCGTTAGGAGACTGATCATGTCCGGCTTAGCTCTCTACTACCCAGATGTGTTCGTTCAGGACGAGACATGCCTGAAGGCTGCTGCCCTTTACTGGCCCAAGATCGCGCGCTTGAGAACCCTGGACTACCCCGATCTTGACTCACCGACTGGCAGAGCGCTGCAGGACGAGTTGAACTTCTTCGTCGACATAGATCCCGAGCTCTACGGCCGGGACGTCGCGGAGGACTTCATCCGTTGGTTGCGAAGCTCGGATGATCCGGAGCGTTGGGCAGAGGAGGCGCGCGTATCGCGGGAGAGTTTCGACGAAGACCTGTTGACTCGCCCGTCCGTGCAGGTCCCCGGTATGCCACTCACCTTTCCTTACCGATGGGTCGAATCGGAGGTCAGCGGTGATGTCGGGCTCCCGTTCTGGGTCCTGGAACGGGGCCTCGCGGTGATAGCCAGAGACAGAGTCGGACGGTCTTGGGTGCGGTTGGAGCGACGCCTCGCGCAGGTGTACATCGCTGCGCTCGCACGCAACGTTGCCGAAGCCAACGGCATGGCGATGGTCACGGATCAGTCCGGCCTTCCCGGACTCCCCCATGGGTGGGGGAGCGAACCGGCCGTGTATGACTACACCGGCATGAACCCGGAGGCGATGTACGCGGTAGTGGCGCTTCGCTCGGTGCTGCCGCGTGGTTTGGAGGACATCCCGGTCCAGCGCATTGTGCAGGCCCGCCGGATGCTGGCGGACGAATTCGATGCCTTCCGGCAGCGTGTCACCGAGCTAGGAGATTCATTCGCCGAGATGGCAGCGAGCCAGGACCCGGCCGTTCTGCGCGCTCGTGTGGAAATGGCGGCAGACCGAGACATCCGCACCATACTCGGAGACCTTGAGCAGGGCCTGCGCTCGCAGCGCCTCGAACCCATTCGGGCAATCTTCTCCCTCCAAACACCGGAGGTGCCGATCGTGCTGTCCGTCCTGGGCACGACGTTTGCGGGCCACGGGACTTTGTCCGAGACCGCTCTCGGCGCCAGTGCGATCGCGGCGTGTTTCGTGAGTGCGGGCTCACGTGTGGCAGCCAGCGCTGCTGCTGCTCGCCGATCGCCTGCGGGGTATCTCCTGGGACTGCGCGAGGAACTCGATCCGCAGGGTCTGATCGACCGGATTCGGAGGAACAGGCGCCATGTCCGCCGCAGGGGTTAGGGGCGGTGGGTCATGCCGAGTCAGGCGCTGGCCGATTAGCTACCAAGAGCTGCTGTAGATCCTGTCCACGGTGGTAGTCGAGCAGATCTGACTCAGCCGCGCCAACGCCGGCAACGTTCCCGGGGCAGCAGCCATCACGGAGAGGGGCCGCGTCTTCGCCGCCCGGTTGCGGGCCGAGATCGAGGGCTCCGCGTAGCCGTCGTACAGCATGCTCACGCATCGCCATCGTCGTTCTCGTCCAGCTCCACCGCGTCCGGGTCGCGCAGCGGGCGCAGGGCGCCGGCGGCCGGGGTGGAGGCGGTGAAGCTGTAGCGGCCGAGCAGGTTCAGGTTGCGGTGCTTGAGCGGGGAGAGCCGGGCGACATCCTCGTCGCGGAGCTCGTGGCCCTCGGCCTGGAGCTGTGCGACGGCGGCGTCGATGTACCGGGTCGTCCAGAGCACGATGGCGTTGAGGACCAGGCCGAGTGCGCTGAGCTGGTCCTCCATGCCGTCGCGGTATGCCTGGTTACCAGGGAGCCTGCGGCCTTCAGCATGTCCGGCCAGTGCGTGATCACCTTGTTCAGGCTCATGCGGTTGCGGGCCAGGTCCTCCACCACGCCGTACGTGCCCGTCTCGACGCCGGGCATCGTGGCCCGCCAGAACCGCTGGTCGTCCAGGTCGCGGAACCGCGGGCTGAAGTTGTAGCCGAGGATCTTGAACAGGCCGAACACCATGTCGGAGTACGAGGCGTTGTCGGTCGCCACCATCTCCGGCTTCACCCCGTCGTCCAGGTTCAGCAGCGCGTCCAGGATGTGCAGGGAGTCGCGCGGGGGTGCCGGGGACGACTATCTGCCCGATGCCCGCGACCTGGTCGTTTACTGCGTTGAGACACCGGGCACGAGTTCAGCACCAGCCTGCTCCGGATGGTGCTGGCGTTCCCTCCGGTCGATCCGCTCGCCGACGCGCTGGAGGACGGCTGGGACGCTCCCAGCGTGCGGACGCAACTGCTGGACGCCGTCGCCCGCCAGTTGATCCAGCGGCCCTGGCCGACCAACACCGATGAGCGACTTCAGGTCCTGTCTAAGATGATCGCCGCCGACCGGCGCTTCCCGGACTACGAACAGAGCGCCTGAGGAAAGTGTTTCGACAGAAACATGGAGCCACCCGGACGGCGACGAGCGGTTGCACGCGAAGCTCGACTACACCCTGGCGGGCACCCTGCCGGTCGACAACTGACCGCCCAGACCACGCCGGACAGCCCGCCGCACCCAGGGAGAGAGATGACCGAGTTCCGTCGCGTGAAGGCCTCTGGCGGCCGCGACGACGAAACCCCGGCGCCGGACGTGCGCTGCCTGGTGTGCGGTGCGGTGATCGGACAGCCGCGCACCGGCCGCCCGGCCCGCTACTGCGGAACCCCGTGCCGCCAGGCCGCCCACCGCGCCCGCAGCCGCACTACCGAGGCCGCCTCACACGCCGCATGGTTGTGCGGCCACCTGGCCGCCGACCTTGCCCGCGCCTGCGACCTCGGCGCCGAGCTGGCCGCTGCGCTCGACACCACCCCCGCCACCGCTGGCCCCGCCGCCGGCCGTGCTGGCGACGACGGCCAGGCCGTGCCCGAGAACGAGCCGCCGACCGGGTGGGAAGCAGGGCTCGGCGAGCTGGCCAGCCGCCTGAGCAGGCTGGCCACCGCCATCAGCGGCAGCGCCCGCGAGCACCAGGCCGTCGCTGTTGCCCAGGAGGAGAGGCCCACCAGGTCGAGGGTGTCGCGGCGGTGTAGCCCAGCGACTCATACAGCGGCCTGCCCAGTTTGGATGCGGTGAGGGTGAGCGGTAGATCCGCGAGGTGGGCCAGAGAGGCGAGCATGACGGCCCGCCCCACGCCACGCGAGCGCAACGCCGGTGATGTAGCGACCCAGTAATGGCTGCCGACGCCGTCGTCCACGACGCTGACGCACGCTCCCGCGGCCACGCCGTCGTGAGATACGACGAACACCTCCACGCCCGGCTGCTCGATCAGCGTCATCGGAAACAGCTCGCCGGGGCGGTAGGGCTCGAATCCGGTCAGCTCGAAACCCTCGATCACGATCCGCTCGGCCGCCTGGAGGTCCTCGGGCCGCCGTACCCGGATCACCTCGAGCACCGGTTCGCCAACGGGCCCGGGCGGGCGCAGCATGACCGGCATCTGCCAGCTGCGCATGCCCAGGTGGCTCAGGTCGGTCGAGCTGAACGGGTCCTCGGCGTTCACCGGGCCCACGGCCCGGCGGGCCAGCTCGCTCAACTCGGCCAGTTCGCCCAGGTCGAGGTCGGGCTCCTGGATCAAGATCCGCAGACCTGCACGCTCGTCGCCGTCGACCGCGACGAAACCGCGGCGCCGGATCACCTCATGCCCCCGACATCGTCCGGTCGCGCTCCAAAAAGCGGCTGAGTTGCGGGCCTGACGCATCGGCGCCCCGGCCAAGGGCAAGGAGGTGAGCTGGTCAGTCGGGGTGGATCCCATCGTCATTGGGCCGAGGGTAGCGCGCACGATTGACTCATCACACGGGCCAATTTCTCACGAGCTGACTGGGCCATCTTTGGGGCGGGCCAGGCTCAACTCCCGACGTGTCGAGAAGCGCCACTCTGCCCGAGTGGAAGATCGTCGCCCTCGACCAGCTCGGCTTGGTGTGGGATCCCAGGCTGGCGCGCTGGGAGCGAGAACTGGCTGCGGCCCGGCGATTCCGTGAGGAGCACGGCCACCTGTCGGTGACGGACCACTACATCGATGCCACGGGCTACCGCCTCGGCGACTTCATAGCCCATCAGCGAGCAAAGCGCCGAGGTTCTAAGCAGGGCGGCCTCATTGAAGAAGAGATCGCCGCCCTCGACGAGCTCGGCATGGTGTGGGAAGTGAAGCGTCAGTACACGGGGTGAGATCACACCGCGGCCTGCGCCGCCGACCGGGCCGTGAGCTTCAGCCCCCTGCGTACAGGGGGCTGAAGCTCGTCATGTCGTGGCCGGCCCCCGGACCGCAGCGGGGAACTCGAAGATCTCGACGAACTCCGAGAGATCAACGAGTTGGGCAACCTCGGCGCTGTCCCGGCAGTCGGCTACCCGCCAGCGCTTGCCACCGCGCCAGCGGTCGATGCGGAATCGCGGACGCCCGTCCAGGACGATCGGGACGACTTCGATCCCGTCAGGCCCACGGAAGTACGACATGCCGAAATCGTACAAATCGGACAGTGTGTCGAGGTGAGCTGCGCGCGGCATCTCAGCCGGCGCGCCGCCGACCGATGCGCGGAACGTTGGCCGGTGACATGTCCGTGCGCAGACCCCTCCAGGAGGGATGCCGCAGCAGGCCGTCGCCGGTCCGTTCGGCGAAACGCACCTCGCCCACCAGGGCCGGCCGCACCCAGCGGGCGGCCCGCGCCTGCTCTATCGGGACGTGCCCGGCGAACGGGCTGGCCTCCTGCGCCAGCCGGGCCGGCCGAGTGGCCAGGTCGGCGCGCACCCGCTCGGTGAACCCCGTGCCGACGTGCCCCACGTACTCCAGCCGCCCGCGCCCGTCGGGCACGCCGAGCAGCAGCGAGCCCGCCAGGCCGGCGTGGCGGCCGCCGCCGGCCTGCCACCCGCCGATCACCACCTCCGCGGTCTGGTGGTGCTTGACCTTCACCCAGTCGGCCGAGCGGCGGCCCGGCCGGTACGGCGAGTCGACCCGCTTGGACACGACGCCCTCCAGGGCCAGTTGCAGGCTCGCCTCCAGCGCCGCCTGCGCGTGGCCGGTGAAGTAGAGGGGCACCTGCCAGCGGGCTCCCCGGCCGCACGATCTGCTCCAGCAGGGCCCGCCGCTCCAGGTACGGCAGGCGCACCGCGCTGGCGGCGTTGATGTGCAGCAGGTCGAACAGCATCACCGTCACCGGCACCGCCCGCACCAGGTCGGCCACCCGCGACGGCCGCCGTACGTGCATGCGGGGCTGCAGCGCCCCGAACGAGACCCGGCCGGCCTCGTCGAAGGCGACGATCTCACCGTCGAGCACCACATCGTGGCCGCCGACCGCGCCGGCGAGCATCTGCAGCTCCGGGTAGGCGGCACTCACGTCGGCGCCGTTGCGGGAGCGGATCCGCACCCGGCCGTCCTCGACGTACAGCAGCGCGCGGATGCCGTCCCATTTCATCTCCACCGCCCACCGATCCCCGTCGCCCGGCGGAGTGGTGCCGGCCTGGGCGATCATCGGGCCGGAGATCGCCCGCGAGCGCGATCGCAAACGTCTCGTCCTGGAGCCGTTCGACCCCCACCACATCCAGCCGAACTCCTACAACCTGGCGCTCGGGGAGACGCTGGTCTACTACACCGGCCAGGTCCTGGACACCCGACGGCCCAACCCGTTCGAGGAGGTGCCGATCCCTGCGGACGGCCTCGTGCTGCAACCGGACCGGATCTATCTCGGATCTAGCGTCGAGGTCCTGGGCAGCGACCACCTCGTGCCGGTCGTCCGCGCTCGCTCGGGGGCGGCGCGGCTGGGCTTGTTCGTCCACGTCACTGCCGACCTGATCGACATCGGCTCCATCGGGCAGTCGACCTTCCAGCTGCATGCGGTCCAGCCCGTGCGGGTGCACGTCGGCGACCGGCTGGCGCAAGTCACCTTCTGGCGCCCCCAGGGGGAGATCATCCTGTACGACGGCAAGTACCAGGGCTCCCGCGGGCCGCAACCCTCACAGATCCACTGTGACCACGCCCAGGTGCCCCGGTGATCGGCCGCCCCGTGCTGGACCCGGCATCCGACTGTACCGATCCGACCGCCAACGCCCTGGTCACCGCGGCGTTCGCCGCGATCAACAGCCGCTATGCGCTGGCACGGCACCAGATCGCCGCCGCGATTCTAGACGCTGACGGCGGCATCCATCTCGGGTTGCACGTCGACGCCATGGTCGGGCGCGCCGCGGTGTGCGCCGAGGCTGGCGCCCTGTCAGCAGCCCGGCTTGCCACCGACGCGCCGTTGCAGGCGGTGGCAGCCGTCCGCTACCCCAAACCCTCCGAGCCCGCCCTGGCCCGGATCGTTCCTCCGTGCGGGCTATGCCGCGAACTGCTGCTCGATCACGCGCCCAGCCTGCTCGCCGTCGTCCATGACGGCGCCTACCCGGTGCTGACGCCGATGGCCGAGTTGCTCCCGCACAAGTACGTGGGCACCAAGTGGCCCGCCGCCGCCCGCCCCTGACCAGCCCGAGCCTGGCCCGACTCAGCGGCCAGGCCACCATCGACAAGGAGAGCACCGTGGCCCAGACGAACTTCCGCACCCCCGCCCTGGACGCCCTGGCCCAGCAGATCATCCCCGAGGAGCACTTCGAGTTCTCCGCCGCCACCGCCCGCGACCGCTTCTTCAACGACACCCGCATGCTCGACGTCAAGCAGTGGGTCCACAACGCCTTCCGCACCAACCCCAAGTCGATGCTCGACCACATGCTCGACAACCTCGCCCTGACCGGCAGCGAGGACCTGCTCGACCTCGGCTGCGGCAACGGCTTCATCCTGGAGCACCTGCGGCCCCACCTGGCCGAGGGCAGCATCACCGGCCTGGACATCGCCCCGCCGTCCTGGCCGCCGCCCAGCAGCGCCTGCACGGCACCGCCACCCCGTGCACGTGGATCGAGGGCAGCGCCGATGACCTGTCGCAGCTGGCCGACGACGCCTTCGACCGGGTCATGGCCAACTACATGATCCACTACGTGCCCGACCTGGACCACTGCTTCGCCGAGGTCCGCCGGGTCCTGCGTCCCGGCGGGATCTTCCAGCTCACCACCGACCGCACCGACAGCATGCTGGAGATGTACCAGGTCCACTTCGCCGCCCTGGAGACGATGGACGCGCCCAAGGAGCTGTTCAAGGCCACGCCCAAAGGGCGGCTGTCGCTGGCCAACGGCGCCACTGTGCTCGAGAAGCACTTCGAAACCGTGGAGAGTGTCTTCTGGCAGGACCAGCTGCGCTTCACCGACCCCGAGCCGTTCATGCGCTTCTACGAGGTCGGGCACAACCACTGCTGCGCCTCCTCCGAACCCGACTCACGCCTGGACGATGCGTTCTTCACCGAGCTGCGCGCCCGTGTCCGCGAGCAGGTCGAGGACGAGATCGCGGGTACTTCGCCGTGAAGAAGTACACCGGCAGCTTCCTGTGCCGCTGAGCGGCCGGGCACGCCGCAAGATCGAACAAAGCCCAGCCGGGCGACGGCGCGTTGGTAGCGTCGGAGCGTGCCGCGCCGGCCGGTGCGGCCTGCCTCCCGACTGAAGGAGTCCCGATGCCGTCGACGATCCGCAAGGCCGTGATCCCCGCCGCCGGACTCGGTTCCCGGCTCCTGCCGCTGACCAAGGCCATCCCCAAGGAGATGCTGCCGGTCGGCGACAAGCCGGTGATCGAGCACACCGTGCGCGAACTCGTGGCCTCTGGCATCACCGACATCACCATCGTCGTCTCCGGCGGAAAGGCGCTGATCCAAGACCACTTCCGGCCCAACCCCGCGCTGGTGGCGCAGCTGCGCGCCGACGGCAAGTGCGCCTACGCCGACGCAGTGGAGGAGGTCGCCGAGCTCTCCCGGCAAGGGCACATCACCTACCTCGACCAGCACGGCCCGTACGGCAACGGCACCCCCGTCCTGAACGCCGCCCACGGCCTCGGCGACGAGCCCATGCTCGTGCTGTGGCCCGACGACGTGTTCGTGGCCGAGGTGCCCCGCGCCCAGCAGCTGATCCACGCCTATGAGCAGACCGGCTGCCCCGTACTGGCCCTGATGCCCATCGACCCGCAAGATTCCGACCGCTACGGCGTCCCGGTGGTCAAGGAGCACCTGGACGACGGCCTCCTGCGAATCACCGGCTTGGTCGAGAAACCGTCGCCCGCCGACGCCCCATCAGCCTTCGCCGCCATCGGCGGCTACGTCGTCACCCCCGTCATCATCGACGAGCTGCGCAAGCAGACCGCCCGCTGGTACGAGCACCGCACCGGCGAGGTCTACCTGACCGACGCCATCAACGCCTACGCCGGCAGCAACCTCGTGTACGGGCAGGTCATCGCCGGCCGCTGGTACGACACCGGCAACCCGGCCGACTACCTCATCGCCCAGTTCGCCTCAGCACTGGCCAACCCCGACTACGGGCCGCTGCTGCGCCAGCTCTTCCACGACCTCGGCGACACCGAACGGCCCAACTCCTCCAACATCACCATCTGATCCGCCGCTGCCTGGGGCCGACCTGCCCGGCCAGCGGCTCGCCCAGGGAGCATCAGCATGCCTACGCCCACCCGCCTGTTCGAGCCCATCATCGACCAGCACGACACCTGGCTCGTGGTCAACCCCGTCCAGGGCTGTCCCAAGGGCTGCACCTACTGCTACCTGAAAGACCTCAACCTCACCCGCGCCGAGCCGACCGTGCTGGCCACCCCTGCCGAGACCCTCGACCAGCTCCTGGGCAGCCCGTACTACCACCCCGAGCTCGTGCTGGCCCTCTATACCTGCACCGACGCCCTGGCCACGCCCGTCACCCACGCCCACCTGATGGGCCTGCTCGATGTAGGCATGGAAGGCTGCGTTTGATCAGCTGATCACCCTCTCCACAACGAAACGCCCCCACGGCCCGGACTTCGACCCCTACGTTGAGGAGTTGACGCGCGAGGTCGGTGCGCTCATCGAGAAGACCCAGCCGAATGCCATTCACGCGCAGCACCTTGGGTTCGCTCTCAGCCTGGCCTTCACCCGAGCCGCCGGCAACGTCCCGATCATCGCCATCGCCCACGGCCGCGACGTGATGGCGGCCGAGCGCAGCGAGCGGGACCGCGAGCTGCTGCACGAGGTCGTCGCCGCGAGCGCCTCGGTCGTAGCGCCGACCGCCGCCCTCGCCGGCCGGATCGACCAGCTCACCGGAAGGCGGTGCGGCGACCGAATCGCCGTCATCCCGTGGGGCATCCCCCTGGGCGACGTCCGGGTGCGCGAGTACCCGTCCACCGGGACCGGACCGCTGTCCCTGGTCTACGCCGGGCGACTGGACGCCAACAAGAGCGCGGTCACCGGGATCGAGGCCATCGAGTTGGCCGGTCAGCCGCACCGACTGACCATCATCGGCATGGGCCCCGAGGAGCAAGCGCTTCGCGAGCGGGCCCGCTCCCTCGGCATCCAGGACCGGGTGGCGTTTGCGCCGTTCCTGCCCCGCCAGGAACTGTGGCAGCGCCTCCCCGAGTTCGATGCCTTTGTTTTCACGACCTTGTTTTCACGACCTCCGACTCGGAAGCGTTTGGCCTGGTGGCCATCGAGGCGCAGGCCCACGGCCTCCCCGTCGCCTCCAGGCGATGTCCACGACGACGACATCGGCGGCTGAGACGTGTGGCGTGCCGTGGCGATCGCCGTCACCGCTCACCATGCGGCTTGCGCCAGGTCATGATCTCGGTTGCCGGAAGACGCTCCGCAAAGCGGTTATCGGGTGATGTTTGCTGCAGGACCGCGCGCAGGTCCCGCTCGAAGTCCTCCAGCTTGTCGCCGAACAGGTGCGGGGCGGAGTCGGATCGGGAGAAAACCCACGCCACGATGTCGTCCGCTGTACGGTCGACCACTTCCCCGGCCGGCCCGGTCCCGGCAGATGATCTCGACTTCGGGGTGGCCTTCCAGCCAGGCGGCCAGCGTGGCGCTTTCGCGGTCCTCCAGCAGATCGATGACGGTGTTGCTGTCCAGGTCGACCAGCACGGTGCTGTACATCTGGCCGCGGCGTCGGGCGGATTTCGCAGAGCGCCAGCACCCCTAGGGTAGATCAGATGACCCCCGCCTTCCGTCGTTACGTCACCGCCGACGGCTTCAGCCAGTTCGGCACCCATGTCACGCGCGTGGCCCTCCCGCTGGTCGCGCTGCTGGTGCTGGACGCGGGCCCGTTAGAGCTGGGCCTGCTCAGCGCGGCCGGGATGATCGGTTTCCTCCTCTTCGGGCTGCCCGCCGGTGTGTGGGTGGACCGGTTGCGCAGGAAGCCCATCTTGGTGACGGCCGACGTGCTGCGCGCGGTCGCCCTGGCCTCCATCCCGATCGCCGCGCTGTTCGAGGCGCTCACGCTGGCGCAGCTCTACGCGGTCGCCGTGATCGTCAGCATCGGCACGGCCTTCTTCGACGTCGCCCATATGAGCTTCCTGCCCTCCATCGTGACCAAGGAGCAGCTGCCCAAGGGCATGGGGACCCTGGAGTCCGTGCGCAGCCTCTCCGTGCTCTTCGGCCCGGGGCTCGGCGGCTGGCTCGTGCAGGTGCTCACGGCGCCCATCGCCATCGTGGTCGACGCGGTCAGCTACCTGATCTCCGCCACCCTCCTGGCGACCGTCAAGGCCGAGGAGACCCCCTCCGGGGGGCGCGTGAGCCTGATGGAGGGCCTGCGCTACGTGTTCGGCCACCGCATCCTGCGCCTGATCGGCCTCGTCGGCGCCATGAACATGCTCATCAGCGGCATCTGGGCCATCGTCCAGCCGTTGTACCTGGTCGACGAGTTGGGCGTGAGCGCGACGGCCTACGGCCTGATGATCTCAGGCGCGGGGGCAGGCGGCCTGCTCGGCGCGCTCCTCGCGCCACGTGTGATCGCCCGCTTCGGTCACGGCCCCACGATGTACGGCGCAGCCGTCCTCATGCTGCCGCTCAACGTGCTCGTCGCCTTCACAGGACCAGGCTGGCGGCTCGCCCTGTTCCCGATCGGCATGGCGCTCATGTTCCTGGTCGGGGTCATGTACAACGTCGCCCAGGGCAGCTACCGCCAGGCGATCTGCCCTGAAGCCCTGCGCGGCAGGATGAACGCCAGCCTCCGCTTCCTCATGTGGGGCTCGCTGCCGCTCGGCGGTGTCGTCGGCGGGCTGCTGGGCGAGGCGGTCACCGTTCACCAGCTCCTGTGGATCGCCTGCCTCGGCTCCGCGGCGGCCCACCTACCCTTCGTGCTGGCTCCCGCCGTACGAAAGCTCAAGATCACGGACGACGGCGGCCGTGTGGACGCCGACGCCAAGCAGGACAGCCGCGCGTAGGTCGTCGGGGGGTCGACGTCGCTTCCAGACGGTCTTCCACTTCCACCTTCACGTCATCCCGCGCTATGCGGGGTGCCGGTAAGAAATGTGTCATGAGCCCCCAAACGGCGTTGATCTTGCTGTGACTTGCCTGGTCGGCTGGGTGGTCATGAAATACCCCCCGATGCACATCGACGAGCTGGTCGAGCACTGGACGATCCTGGACGAAGAGCGCGACCTGATCGCCGGAAAGCGTGACGCCACGCGAATCGGCTTCGCGATCTTGCTGAAGTTCTACAGGGGGCAGACCAAGTAAGCCGGAAAGGGCTAATAGGGCTGGTCAGAGGCGATTGCCGAGGGCCTCGGTCCTGCTGATCAGAGGTCGCCCTTGGCCCGCTGATCCGAGCGAGACATGGGCGCGAACACCTCCGCAGCGAACGCCTCAAGACGTTGCCGCACAACCGAAAGCTCCTCAGGGGTCACTGAAGCATGAAACTACCCGGATCGCCCCGACAACCCCACGACACGCCGACCTAACAAAGCACTACTAGAAGCAGGGGTATCTCCGGCAGCGGTCACGCCAGCGATCCAAGATGCCGGATCGCTGGGAGAGCAGGAAGGCGTGACCCTCAGCACCCGGTCGTGGCCTCCGGGATTTCGTCGCCGACCAGGGTGGCCATCACCGCGCGGTCAGTCCTGCCGGACATCCCCCAGGTTCGATGGCTTTCACGCCATGCGCGCCACCGCTTGCACGATCTCGTCCACGTCGGCACGCGTCGCGTGCGGGTTCAGCAAGGTGAGCTTCAGATGGACCCGGCCGGCCAGCTCAGTCCGTCCCACCAGGGCTATGCCTTCCCGCAGCAGCTTCCGCCGCAACTCGGCGTTCGCGTGGTCCGTGCCCTGGACACGAAAGACGACGGTGGTCAGCACGGGAGGCGCGATGAGTTCCAGTTTGGGATGTGAGCCGATACGTTCGGCCGCGTAGTGGGCGAGATCATGACAGTGGTCCACCATGGCGCCGAGGCCGCCACGGCCAAGCGCCCGCAGTGTTACCAGCATCTTGACGCAGTCCGGTCGTCTGGTGGTGCGCATCGAGGAGCCGAGCAGCCCCACATAGCCCGCGTCCTCGTCGTCTTCCGGGTTGAGGTAGGCGGCCCGCCGCTCAAGGGAGACAAGCGCCGCTCTCTCCCGAACCAGGAAGACCCCCGCCGCGGCCGGCACCCAGCCGAGCTTGTGCATGTCGATGGAGATCGAGTCCGCGGCGTCCAGCCCATCCAGCAACGGAGCTAGCCGGTCAGAGCACAGCGCCATGCCACCGTAGGCCGCATCCACGTGGATCCACGCGCCGTGGCGCCGGGCGAGGGCGGTCACCTGGCGGAGTGGGTCGATGCTGCCGAAGTCCGTGGTTCCTGCGGTGGCGACCACGGCGACAGGGATCCCGCCCTCCGCCTCGCACCGGTTGAGCTCGCTTTCCAGGCTGCGGACGCTCATCCGCTGCCGGGCGTCGACGGCGACCGGCCGTACCGCGCTCTCCCCAAGCCCGAGCAGGGCCGCGGCTCGCTGAACTGAAAAGTGCGCCAGCTCAGAGCAGAAGATCCGGGCGTCGCGCGCGGCGCTCACCGCCCCGTGCGAGCGGCCCAGCGCCTGGTCACGGGCGAGCATGAGCCCCATGAGGTTGGACTCGCTGCCGCCGGTGGTCACCGTCCCCGACGCCCGCCCGTCGTAACCGGCCAGCTCCGCCAGCGCGCCGATGAGCTCCCGTTCCAGAGTGACGGCGGCCGGCGCCTGATCCCAGGAGTCCAGCGAGGGATTGAGCATCGACACCGCCCAGTCGGCGGCGACGGCCACGGGGAGCGGAGGGCAGTGCAGGTGGGCGGCGCACCGGGGATCCGCAGGGTCGGCAGCGCCGTACGCGAGAATGCGGATGATCATATCCAGCGCCTCCGACGCACCCGTGCCGACCTGGGGCAGCGGCTCCCCGAGCGTCTGCTTTACCCACCGCGCCAGTCCATCAGGCTCACCGGCGGGAACCGGGCCGCCGCGTTCGGCAGTGCCCTTCGCCAGGGCCTCCAGCACGTGGCCGATGAGAATCCGCATCGAGTCAGTCATCTTTTAACGGTGAGCCATAAACGCGGCCACGAGGATGGCGGACCGAACGAAGAACTCTTTTCAGATTGTCGCATCGGCCAACACCTGGGCCTGCTGGGTGGGGCCGTGAACATCCTCTTGAAGGCCATCCCTAGGCTGTCGGCCGCGAAGAGCCCGCCGGCACAAGTCGCGGGAGCCGGCATCCTCGACGTCCACGACCTGCACTATCACCTCCGGCTCCCTGTCATGTCCGCTCATGTCGTGTTGGTGGCGGCCCCGGCCGACGGCGCCTTCGGCCCAACTTCTGCGGTGTCGCCTTCCACCCTTGGCGATGGCCGATGGCATCGAAGAACCGCGACTTCGGTATCGGCCACCGGCGCTCAATCCTTGGCCAAGATCGCAGACGAGCCGCGGAACAGGGCAGGAGCTCGCCGCCGGCCTTTACCTCATCGATGGCGGTCCGCGGATCGGACGTCAGGGCGGTGACGAGGGCCTGGCCGCCGCCCAGGCCCGCAGGCAGCGCCTGGGTCGGCCGCCGACGATGACCGACGAGCAGATCCGGCACGCCCGCGACCTGCGCACCCGGCCGGCGAACACCTTGTCCTCCATCGCCCGGCTGCTCGGGCCTGATGGCTTCTCCCGAACGGGCCCAGGCTTTGAAATCCTTGCGCCCGACGAGCGAGGTCTCCCGCCGGCAGACGGCAACTGGTAGCGGCTTCGGCTCGAGGAGGAGGGTGAGGTCGCCTCACCCTCCTCTCACACCACCGGACATGCGGGCCTGCATCCGGCGGTTCGTCAAGCCGTGGTTCTGAGCCTGCGCCATGTGTTCTGAAGACCCGGCAAGCCCCCGTTCCCCCGTCTTATGGCCGGGTATGCCCAAGCCGGTCAAGCCTTGTCGCCTACCGGCCCGGTGGGGCGGTCAGCGGCCCGGTGTCTGTGAGCCGGGCGCGGGCCTCCTCCATGGCCGAGTCGCGCCCGCCGCCGAGCTCTTCGTCGGTGAAGACCGGCGTGCGGATGTGGGGCGGGAGGCCGGCGCCTTCGAAGGTCCGCCCGGCGGGGGTGCGGTAGTCCTCGTTGGACAGCCCGAACTGCCAGCCGTTGGGCAGCCGCCGGCCCAGGATGTCGGAGAAGGCGCCCTGTGTCTCGCCACCGATCCTGATCGGCTCGGGCTTGCGGTCCATGAGCGCCATGGTGAAGGTCTCGCCGGCGCTGACGGTCATGTCGCTGGTCAGAACGGCGACGGGACCGTCGTAGATCGGGGCGCGGGCCGGCCGGACCGTGACCGTCTTCGGCGGCGTGAAGCGGTCCGGGTCGCCGGGGTGGTTGCGGGCCCGTTTCGTGTAGGCGGTGTAGGAGCGGTGGGTCAGACGGGAGGCGATCCGCAGCCCGAGATCGTCATATCCGCCCGTGTTATAGCGCACGTCGATGATGAGCCCGCGCAGGTCGCGTGTGCGCGACCGGGTGAACACGGCGTCAAGCGCCCGATCCAGCTCGGCCCGCTCTTCGGCCAGCGTGCCCTTCTCGCCGGCGTACCCGCCGAAGCCCGTGACCCGCAGATAGCCTAGCCCGCCGGGCAGGTCGGCGTAGCCCAGCTCCCCGTTCCCCCAGGTGCGCATCGGGACACCCAGGTACGCGGCCATGGCCTTGTCGATCCTGGGCCTCAGGTCATCGCCCACTGGCAACCGCGTGCCGGGGCGCCTGCCGATGAAGAAGTGCCGCTCGTCCCAGCCGAGACTGGTGTGGGCGTCTCCGAGCGGTTTGATCATGTCGCTCAGGATCTTGAACAGGCGCTCGTCGCTGGTGCGGGAGTTCACCTTCGGCCGGTAACGGTCTCGTGCCGCCCGCCAGTCGACCTCTTTGGCCGCGAAACTCAGGTAGTTCTCGTCGAAGGTCTTCCAGAAGACGTCGAAGGACGTCACGGGGTCCTTGGGCGTGGGGCGTGAGCAGCGCGGGGGCAGCGCGCGCAGCCGCATCAGGCCCTTGTCCGCCACATCGCCCACGTAGCGGGCTCGCGCGCGATCGCTGCCCTCGGCCCAGACGGTCAGCGCGGCCACGCTGCCGCCGCCGAATGTCACCGCCCCGTCGCGGGCCGTCCCGAGCTGCTTCATAGGGTCTCCGGTCGGCAGGCAGCTGATCTCCGTGATCTGGTACATCCGCAGGCGCCCGCCCTCGATCGACAGGACCATGCCGTAGCCGTCCGTCTTCCAGGCGCCGTCCAGCGCTCCGGGCGAGGCGGCGCCGGCGGGCCCCGCGAACGCCGTGGTGACCGTGGCCGCCAGCACGGCAGTCGCCGTCAGCGCCGCCGCCGTTCTCGTTGTGATCTTCATGGCCACGACGCTATTGACGGTGACGGCGCCAGGCATCGCCCTGTGGTGCGGTCTCGACCTCGTGCCGAGGGCGTAGCCCGCCCGCTGAAAACAAGACTTTGTGGATACTCGATCTAAGACGTTCGTATAGGGAAGCCGTCTCGCAGGGATGCTCATCCAACGAGCGAATCCGCACGTTCAGCCAGGACGCTGTGAAGGCGGCGGTCGGAGGAACACGCCGTGGGCAACGCGGTCAGCTCGGCCTGCTGCACCAGCATGAGCCGGAGGCGGCCATCGGGGCCACCTCCGAGGAGCACGTCATGTCCGGCGGCGTCGTCGATGACCACGAACGCGTGCTTTGACGCTTCAGCCATGGCGGCCGTCTACACCGGCTGTGATCCCAGTTAGAAACTGACAATCGACGTGGGAGGCCGGTGTGGTGCGCGCTGTCACTAGCGCAGCCGCGCTCCGCGAGGCCCAGACCGTTTCGCTGATCACACCGCCGAGCCGGAGATTGCCGATGTGCGATAAGACCCCGCCCCCGGCCGACAGAAGCAGATCTAAGATCGAACTGTTATGCGTGAACGACTCAGACGACCTTCGGCACGAACCAGAAGAGGGGGAGATGGTGGCGGTCACTTCTGTGCTCAGCCTCGATGGAGTGCCGGTCAGGGAACGATTCGACTTTTGGTGGCAGGCTGTGGCGCAGTCGGTGGTGTCAGTGGACGCCGCCAGTGACCAAGCGGAGAATTACTGGGCCGAAATGCACATGCTCGATCTGGGGATGGCTCAGCTATCTCGGGTGCGATGTGTTTCTTTCGGCGCACGCCGCGGCATTGATCACATCCGCCGCTCCGACGTCGGCCTTTACCAGCTCTCACTGACCTTGAGCGGCCGGTCAGGGATAGAGCAAGGAGGCCGCGAGGCTGCTCTCGCGCCGGCAGACTTCGTTCTGTACGACACCTCGCGTGCCTTCCGGGCTTGGACAGTCGGCGACGCTCCGAAGTGCGACAGCTCATGTGGGATCCCCGCAAATGTGGCCGACGGGATCATTCTTCGGTTTCCGCACGAGGCTCTGCCGCTCCAGAACTCCATGGTCGCCCCCCTCCTAGGTGTGCGACTCCGTGGGGACGATGGCTTCGGTGCGTTACTCAGTGGGATCCTCCGCCAGGCGATCCGACAGTCCACGTGGTCCCCCAGTGACCTCTTGCGGCTGACCACAATCGTGCTGGACCTGGTCAGCGCCTTACTGGCGCATCACATCGACGAGGACGTGACCGCGTACCAGAACGATCCTCAGCGCGTACTGTTCCTACGCATCAAGGCCTTCATCGAGGAGAACTTGGCAGACCCGGAGCTGTCGCCCTCGACTATCGCAGCCGCCCACCACATCTCCCTTCGCCACCTGCACAAGATCTTCCAGAACGCGGACCTCACGGTCGCGGGCTGGATCCGCGAACGCCGACTCGAACGCTGCCGCCGCGGGCTCACCGACCCCATGATGGACCGCCTTAGCATCGGCGCCATCGCGGCCCGCTGGGGCTTCCCCAGCCATGCCCATTTCACCCGGATCTTCCACCACACCTACGGCACATCGCCGAGCAGGTACAGAGCCCTCCATCGCGGTCATGGCAACGCGGCGCATCAGCGGGACATGCGCTGACAGGCAAACGTGGTGCGTGGACGGGCAAATGCCGGGATGCCGACGCGCGGTAAATATCTATACGACCGCTCTCCGCGCGACTCGCGAAAGGGCACCGGCTGACCGCGATGTGGCACACGCTGGTCAGCGATCGTGACGGCCGGCGGAACGTGGGCGCTGGCAAGCCCGGACGGCAACCACTGCCATGCACAAGTAGGGATCATATGAACCTGACGCGGATCAAGTCGGCAGCTGCCATCGGCAGCCTGGCAACGGCGCTCTTTCTAGCACCGTCGACGCCAGCACAGGCAGTCGCCAGTTGCGCCAACGGCACCCAGACAGACATTGGGTACACCATCCTTTCCGGCGGATACATTAAAGGTTCGGCCAGCTACACAAGCTGCCCGGATCGGCCGATATCCCGGGCCGAGATTTGGATACGCAGAAACGGTGGCCGGCTGTTTGCCACAGAGGTTGAAATCAAGGGCATTGCTACACCATCGAGTCGGTCCTTTTCGCCCAAGGATCGTATTTGCCAAAACCCGAGGATCACGAGCAGATACGACACTTTTGTGGTCTTTTACCATTCGGACGGCGGAAAGACGGAGTTGCGCTCAAACTCGATCACCGTTCCGTGCGAGTAGCTTCCCCGAAGCATGAGTCACGTCCATACCTCCGATTAGCGGAAGAACGTAATTCCATGAGGCGCAACGGGGCCTCCTTTGAAGCACCAGCCGTACCGTTCCCACCATGGAATATCGCCTGGAGCGCCCCAGCGCCAGGCTAGTGCCTGCCTGATCCGGACGGCTGGGTGTGCTGAGAGTCCTACACCCGCATTACTGCGTATCGGAACGGCGCAAGGGTGCCGAAAAGAATCGGAACAACGCGACGGCTGAGGCGTGTCGGGAAACCCACGTTGCAACAGCCGTGTTACACGAAGTTTCGCAAACCAGGGAAGGATTATCTGTGCGGAAGACTGTTGCTCACCTAGGCGTACTTGCCATTTCGCTTGGGAGTGCGATCGTAGGGCAGGTCCAGCCAGCTAGTGCGGCCATCAACTGCAGTAGCGGTACCAAGATGGACATCGGGTACACAATCAAGGATGGCGCATACATCAAGGGGTCGGCGAGCTACACCAGTTGCCCGAACCGCGCGATCCAGTCAGCCGAAATTGTGCTCCAGACACGGATTGCGATTGGGGGCTGGAGTGACGTGAGTCAAACTCGTGTCAGGATATCAGGGATCGTCACGCCTTCTCAGAAGTCGTACTCTTTCAAGGATCTTCCTTGCAGGGCGGACACTATGATGGATTGGCGGGATTGGCGTGCGAAGGCCGTCTGGAAGCACACCTCGGGTACTACTACTAAATACTCGAATGTATTGCGGACAGTAGCGGACTGTCGGCCATAAGAGCTGAAGGAGCTGGGACCAAGCTGAATCTGGCCAGGTTGGTCCCAGCGACGAACGCTCACGGCACCGGCGCGGCAAGGTGCCGAGACGCGACCCCCAACGCCCTTTCAGTTATAGGAGAGTAGCAAGTGAAACCCCTCAAGAAGGTTGCGGCAGTTATTGGTGCGGCGGGAATTGTAGCCAGCGGCGTCTTGGCCGCCGCCCCGGCACAAGCCGCAGGTTCCGTCATCGACATCGGCTACACCATCGTCGATGGGCGGTACATCAAGGGGTCAGGCAGTATGACGAACAACGGCGACTATACCAACGTTTGTGTGGTAATCATGGGAAAAAAGAACTCGAGCGGCTACTCGGACTACACGATGGCTTGTCGCACCAACCGGGGCTCCGTGTCGTGGAGCGCTCCGGATGTGTTCACCGGGAACTTGGAGGCACGTGCCTGCTATGAGTTCTACACTCGGATTAGCGCTTACAAGAATGGCACTCGCGTGGCCAACAAGAACTCGAATCACGTCAAGGTAGGCACCTGCGGGTAGATTCAGTGGTTGTGGGCGGCAAGTGCTGTGACCGGAAACGATCGCCGGGTTGGGGGATGGTTTCAGGCGGCGGGCGTGAGGGGTCGGCCGCCCCAGCGGATGCCCTTCTCGCTGCGGACACGGGCGCGTTCCCGACGCTGGGCGGCCAGCACGTCGGGATGACGGGCGTGGGCGTTGCGCCAGCGCAGGTAGGCCTGAAGTTCGCGGGTCTGCACGGTGTGGTTGGGATGGTTGGAGTTGGACAGGGTGAACTGGCGCAGCGGCCCGAAGTGTGCCTCGATTGGGTTGGCCCACGAGGCGTACGTCGGGGTGAACAGCAGCTCGACCTTGTGCTTGCTCGCCCAGGCTCGGATGCGCCAGTTCTTGTGCACCGACAGGTTGTCGAGGATGACGTAGATCGGGGCGCCGTCCGGGCGGGCCGCGCGGATGGAGCGCCGAGCGGCCCAGGTGTGGTCGATGCCCTTGCGGCTGCGGTTGACGCCCCACAGCAGGTCATCGCCGACCGAGCAGCAGCCGTGGAAGTAGGTGACGCCGTGGGTGCGGCGGTAGGTGGCCGGCAGCCGGTCCGGCCGGCTCTGCTTGGCCCAGCCGGCTCCGGCGACCGGGCGGATGCCCAGCGGCCCGAACTCGTCGAAGGGGAAGGTGCGCTCGGGCCGCTGGGTCAGGGCGTACTCGATCCGGTCCAGCTTGGCCTCGACGTCGGGATCGGGCGACTCTTTCCAGGTCTTGGTGCGCTGGAAGGTGATGCCGTGCCGGGCCAGGAGCAGGCGTAAGGCTTCGCGGCCGATCCCGATCGTGCGGCCGGGCAGCCGATGAAGATACGCCAGGAGCTTGCGGATGGACCAGCGGGTGAAGGGCTGGCCGAGCTTGACCGGGCGGGTGGTGGCCGTCTGGATGAGATCTCGCGCGCGAGCGTCGCCTCCAACACGTCGAGCACCGTGATGGAGCTGGCCTCCTGCAGTGCCGCGAATCTCAGGCGTCCGCCCGTGACGTCCTAGAGCCGGGACACCGGCATGGCGGCGAGCTCCGCGGTGGCCTACCGTCCGCGGAGCGGTTCGAGAGCTGGACCGGACCTCCGCCACCGCCCCGTCGTGCTCGGCGATCAGGCCCCACGCGTCGCCCAGCAGCCGCGCCGCCCGCCGTGACAGGTCCCGGACTTCCTCGGCAGACGCTGATCCCATGGGCCCGACCGTACCGCCCTCGGCCTGCCCGGCACACCGGTCGTCGCCTGTCAGCGATCGGCCAGCATCCCGGCGTCGTGGGCGACGATCGCGGCCTGGACGCGGTTGCCGCAGCCGAGCTTGGTCAGGATGCGGCTGATGTGCGTCTTGACCGTGCCCTCGCCCATGAACAGGGCCTTGGCGATCTCGATGTTGGAGTAGCCCGCACCCACCAGGACGAGCACCTCGCGCTCGCGCCCCGACAGGGCGGCGACCAGGGCGCGGGCACGTCCGTCGCCGCCCTGCAGGTAGCGGTCGATGACGCGGCGGGTGAGCTGCGGGGCGAGGATGGCGTGGCCGCCGGCCACCGTGCGCACGGCGTGGATGAGCTCCTGCGGGCCGGTGTCCTTCAGCAGGAACCCGGCCGCGCCCGACCTCAGCGCCGCGGCCAGGTTCTCCTCCTCGCCGAAGGTGGTCAGGACGATCGCTTTCACGCCGGGGGCGGCGTACGCGAGTTCGCGCAGGGCGGTCAGGCCGTCCATGCCTGGCATGCGGATGTCCAGCAGCGCCACGTCCACCTGATGCTCCAGGGCGGCCGCCACGGCCTCCGCGCCGTCGGCCGCCTCGGCCACCACCGCGATGTCCTCAGCGTGTTCCAGGATGAGCCGCACGCCGGTGCGGAGCAGGGCCTCGTCGTCGGCGAGCAGGACGCGGATGGGCGGCATGAGGATCATTCTCCCGGGCCGGTCCGGACGGTGATGATCCGTCTGTCCACGATGCGGTCGCCGGCCAGGCAGTAGCGGACGACGCGGACCGAGTTCCGGGTGACGTCGTAGTCGGCGTCGAAGTACCAGCAGCGGGTGCCGGGCGGGCGGGGCGGCTCATGGGCGGCCACGGCCAGCTCCGCGATCGGCTCCGAACCGCCGACGAGCGCGCGCAGGGCCGCGTTGGCCATGCCGACGTCCAGCATCGCGGACCGCGAGGGCAGGGGCAGGTACGCCGGTACGACGACCAGCAGCACCGCGGTCAACGCGACACCGCCGGCCTGCAGCAACGCCATCCCGATCCGGTTCGCGAGCCGTTCCACGGGGGTGGAGGCAGGGGGACGCGGGCGAACGGCAGGGGTGACGTCCGGGTGCGGGACGGAGGGGACGGCGTCAGTCCAGGGGAGGCGGGCTTCCACGCGGAAGCCGCCGCCCGGTGCCCGGCCCGCCGAGAACGTGCCGCCCAGCAGGCGTACCCGCTCGCCAAGCCCGGCCAGGCCGCTGCCGGAGCCGGTCTCCGCCGGGGCGGCGGCTCCGGGCGGCGGGCCGTTCTCCACGGTCAGGGCCAAGTCGTGCGGCCCGTGCCGCACCTCCACCCGGCAGGGCGCGCCGGGCGCGTGCCGGTGGAGGTTGGTGAGCGACTCGCGCACCAGCCGGTGCGCGGCCAGGCGGAGCGCCCGGTGCTCCTGCCCGACGTCCGGGCCGGTCCAGGCGAACGACACGGCGTGCCCGCCGGCCTGTGAGGAGGCGGCCAGGCGCTCCAGGTCGGCGCGGGTGCCGGTGGCGTCGGTGAGGCCGTCGGGCGACGCGGCGGCCTCACCGTCGGCGCGTAGCACGTCGAGGACGGTCCGCAGCTCGCGCATGGCCGTCGCCGCGGTATCGCGCACCAGGCGGGCCCGTTCGGCCAGCGGTGGAGCGGCGCTCAGCTCCAGGCCGCCCGCGTACAGGGAGATGAGGCTGAGCCGGTGGCCGATCAGGTCGTGCATCTCCTGGGCGATCCGAGACCGTTCCAGCAGCCTGGCGCGGGAGGCGGTCAGCTCGTGCGCGCGTTCCAGCACGTCGTTGCGTTCGCGTAGGGCGCGCAGGAGGCGTTCGTGCTGGACGACGACGAGCCCGAGCAGCCCCGGCACGGCCGCGCAGATCACCGAGACGGCGATCGTCACCACCACGACCTGCTGCCAGGCGGCCTGCGAGGTCGTGACCAGGCAGACCGCGAGCGGCAGCACACAGGCCAGCCCGCAGACCGGCACGTGCCTCTTCGCGGGGACACGGCCGGCCGCGCCGTACGCGGTGACCGCCAGCGCGACCCCGGTCTCGATGAAGCGGCCGAACAGCAGCGCGGCGCCGACGAGCGCCAGGAGCGGCCACCGCCGCCGGGCCAGCACGAGCCCGGCGGCGAGCGCGCACGCGATGGACACCAGGGCCGGGTGGGTCAGGGTGGTCGTGGACGGCCAGGCCAGCCAGGTCGCCACGCCGGACAGCGCCACGACCAGCGCGGCGACGAGCAGCGCCAGCGCGGCCTCGATGACCAACCGGTATCGCATGGGTCCATCTAAGGGGTCGGGCCGTCACCCTGGGGCACGGGCGTGGTGTTGGGGCGGCACGGCTGGCGCATCGTCGTACCGCAGGCGGGCAGCGACTCGGCGTGCGGGTAGTCGACGTGGCCGAGCACGATGCTCGACGGCCTGCCGCGGTCGAGCCAGACGGTGTTGGTCGAACGCTGTTTGACGTGCCCGAAGCGCCAGTAGCCGGTCTGCGACGGCGTGTCGACGGTCAGCCTGATGCCGGATCCGGCGCGGAACACGTGTGCGAAGCGCGGGATCTCCACCCGCAGCAGGGCGGGCTCGCCCGGGACGAGCGGCTTCACCGCGGAGGCGCGGAAGTCGCCGTAGGGGCGCAGCTCGGTGGAGCGGCCCTTGTCGAGCACCCGCTTGGACGCGCGCAGCCAGCCGCGCTGGACGAACATCTCCTGGCCGTCCGGCCGCACCTCCGACAGCGTGACCTGCACGTCGGTGTCCGGCGCGGTGGCGCTGAGCCACAGGTCGGCCGAGCCGGCGCCGTAGAAGCCGAGATCCTGCGGGAGCGCGCCGGTGGTGAAGGCGAGCTGGCCCTTCTTGTCCTTCACGGGCTGCCAGCCCTCGTCCTCGGGGTTGTTGACGACCGGGCTCTTGGCGGGGTAGCGGTAGCTCACACCCGCCTCGGCCTTTGTGGGCTTCTCGTCGTTCATGCGTCCGCCCTCGTGCAGCCACAGCCGCTTCGGGCGCACGGGGACGGGCAACTGGTCGAACTCGGCCACCGCCCTGGGCTTCTCCTCCGGCCTGTTGCTCAGCTCCTGCAGCACGCGGACCCGCGGGCCGTTCTCGAAGCCGTTGTCCTCGCCCTTGACGAACCGGGCGAGGAACTGCTTGAGCGTGTCGTCGATCTCCCGAGTGCCCTCGTCGGTGTGGTGGTCGCCGTTGGAGCCGAGCAGCCAGCGGTTCTTCGCGTCGACGGTCTCCTCCGCGTAGCCGGCGCGCGGGCCGACCTGCTCGTCCTGCCAGGACTGCAGGAACAGCGCCGGCACCTCGATGCGGTGGGTCTTCCGCATCGCGCTCATGCGGAGGTGCACGCCGCCGTCGTGCGGGTTGTCCTTCAACAGGACGCTCACGTCGAGGTCGGGGCGGCTGATCTTGGTGATGTTGGCGAGCACGGTGCGCCGGCACGCCTCGTCGCCGTCGAGCTTGGCGGCCGTCTTGGCGGCGTTCTTCCAGATGGCAGGGAACATGGACCACCAGCTGTACGGGAAGCCGATGTTCGGGATGCCGCCCGGGTAGGCCACGTCGCGGTAGGTGTCGGCCACCACCTTGCTCGGCGTGATCGCGACCAGCCCCTTGGGCCGCTGCAGGGCGGTCCAGAGCTGGGTGTGGCCCGAGTAGGAGACGCCGATCATGCCGACCCGGCCGGTGGACCAGGGCTGTCTGGCCACCCACTCGATCGCGTGCTTCCCGGCCGCGCCCACCGAGGCGTCGAAGACCTTGTCCTCGCCGGTCGAGCAGCCCGTGCCGGGGACGTTGACGCCCACGATGGCATACCCCTCGCGCAGCCACCGCTTACCCACCTCGGGGTCAGAGCCCGCGCCGTAGCCGTCGTACTCGACGAGCACCGGGAAGCGCCCCGTGGCCTTCGGCAGTAACACGGAATAGCGCAGCTTGTCGCCGTTGGGCAGGTTGAGGTAGCCCCAGTGGCGGGTGGGCGTGGGTGGGTCCTGCACGGTTGTTCCGGTGGCGGCGAGGACGACCGCCAGCGCGAGATGTCGGATCATGACGGCCACGTTCCCCGGAGCGGCCCCTCCCGCGCATCTGCCGATCGGCTCCCCGCCTGTCAGCCGTCCGGGTCGATCTCGCCCTCCGCGCCCTCTTACGCAAGATCGTTCTTGCCGATAATGACTGCCCGCCGGGTGCCCGAGTCCGAGCGGGTCCGGCTGCTGGTGGAGACCGAGGGCGCGATGTCGGCCGCGGAGGGCGTCGCCCGCCGGATCGACGACGGCGGCCCGGACGAGTCGACGCTCGCCGACTCGCTGTACGTCCGGTACGGCGTGCAGGACGCCCTCTCCCGGGTGGCCCCGCGCGCGGTCGAACTGCTCGCCGACCTCGACTCCACGGCCTCCGGTGAGGTCGGCTACCTCGCCACCTGCGCCAACGGGCTGACCCTGCATCCGCCGGCACGCTCCCAGATGACCGGTCCGCTGGCGGCGTACCTGGTCGACGGGCGGCTCACTATCGCCTGATCCCAGGCATCCAACAGCCAACGGCTGTTCCTGCCCTTCCTCGCCTCCGAGGAAGGGCAGGACGATGAGAGCATCCTCCAGGACGTCCCGCACAACGTCCCCGCCGACGCGGATGTCCCTGGGCCCGGGCGAGGGCGGGCGGGAGGTGTGGCACGCTGTGATCGCCCCCTGGAGCCTTCCGGCGGCGACGAACGGTGATCGTCCCGTCCATCGCGGGAACGGCCGCCATGATCGTCGATCGTTATCTTGGATTCTTGGCCCCTTCATAGCGAGATGATCTTGCCGGGCGTGTAAGGCACGGTGCCGAACCGGCAGCCATAAGCGCGAGGTTCGCGGCCCTGTCCCGCAACGCGGTGCGATATGCGTTTGGTGTATCGCGCCTTCAGTTGTGCCCGTTTTGCTGGTTTGTCGCCTGGTTGCGCAGCCCGGCCACATGAGCATGCGGGCGCTTCCAGGTGGTCGCGAGAGTCCGGCTTTCGCGAAGGCCAGGCGGAGAATTCGGCGAATAGATGATCGCGAAGAGGTCATCGCCGTAGGGTCATGCCCCTCCCTCTGCCCCAGAAAGGATCCGATCATGGATTTGTCCAGCAGGCGGAAGCTGGCGAGCTCACTCACTCCGTTGATCTTGCTGATGGCTGTCCTTATGGTGCCCTTCCAGGCACAGCCAGCCCAAGCGGACGACGGAATGAACAACATTCTCGATCACAAGTACGGTCTCTTCGTCCACTACGTGCCCCGCCTCACGGTGAACTCCAACGGCGTGGCCGTCACCGATCCCAACTCCCTCGCCAACAGCTTCGACGCGAACCGGTTCGCAGGCGATCTGGCTGCTGCCAAGGTGCAGTACGTCATCTTCTCCGCCTGGCACTCCAAGATGGTGACGCTCTGGCCAAGCCAGAAGATGCTGGACTGGAGTCTGCCGAACCACCGCGTCAACCGCGACTTGATCGGCGACATGATCACCGCGGTCAAGGCCAAAGGCATCCATGTCTACCTCTACACCCATCCGCGCGACGGCATGGAGTTCACCGACGCCGAAAAGCAGAGGACCGGCTGGGGCACCCAGCCCCCGGCCGAGGAAAAGAAGTGGAATCCGGGCTCGGACTTCGACCGCCCGAAATGGAACTCGTTTATCAACGACATTTACCAGGAGATGATGCAACGCTACGGCAACCGGATCGACGGCCTGTTCCTGGACGAAGGCACCCCCAAGGCGACAGCCAAACAGTGGTCGACTACCCCCGATTGCGGGGGACCATCAAAGCCGCCAGCCCGCGCGCCGTCCTCATCCAGAACAACTACGGCAACCTGTATGGCCTGGACAAAGGCATGAAGGAGTACGGCGGCTGGGGCGAGTTCGCACAGCCGAACGGAGCCCTCTGGCCGGGCCACACCGAGCCCGTAGCGTCGATCTTCACTGAACAATGGTGGGCAGAGCGGTCCTCCAGCACGCTGCGCTTCTCGCCGCGGAACATGTTCCGCTACACCGTCCTGGAGGCAGCCACCAACACCGACGGCGGCGGCGTCGCCTGGGCGACAGGCCCCTACGCCGACGGCGGCTGGGAACCGGGCGTCATGCCGACGCTGACGCAAGTCGGCACCTGGGTCGACCAGATCAAGAAGTCCATCCTCGGCACCCGGCCCAGCACCTCCTACCCGACCAAAGCCGGGACTCGCATCGCCGACCTGGCCTGGGGTGTAGCGACCAAGTCACCTGACGACCGCACCGAGTACCTCCACGTGCTGAAGCCACCGGCCGGGCACACCCTCACCCTCCCGCTACCTCGCGACGGCAAGGTCTTCGCAACAGCCTCCCTGGTGAAGGACGGCACGCCAGTCGTGCTCAGCCAGGACATCAACCGGGTGAGGCTCACCATTGCAGGCTCCTGGGACGCCAACGACACCGCGATCAAACTGACCGTCGCCAGCCGCTCCGGCCCCATCTCCCTCTACCGCTGTTTCAACCCCCAGCACCGCAGATCACATGGGTACCACCGACTCCGGTTGCGAGGACCGCCGCCGCTACTCCTTGGACGGCCCCGTCGGCTACATCTACCGAACCCAGATTCCGGGCACTGTTCCCCTCTACCGCTGCTACAGCCCCAGCGCCGGAGATCACATGGACACCACCGACCGCAAGTGTGAGGACCCTCAGCGCTACTCCTTGGACGGCCCCGTCGGCTACCTCTACCGCACCCAGATCCCGGGCACCGTTCCCCTCTACCGCTGCTTCAACGCCAGCACCAGTGATCACATGGACACCACCGACCGCAGATGCGAGGACACCCGCCACTACTCCTTGGACGGTCCCCTCGGCTACGTAATCGCTTGAAAGCTATGCGTGGCGCAGCGCGCACCGACACCCTGGACTCGGGGACCACGACATCAGAGTGGGCGATCGTCACGGCCTCGACTGGTGACTTCGTGCCCCGCGCCGGTCCCACGTGAGCGCCTACTTGCAAATGGGAGCCGGTCACGACGTAGAGGGCTCTTGACCCTGGTCACATGCTGGATGCGATCTGGTGGCGTGTGATCGTGCGAGGGGCCGTGCTGGATCCCGCTGCTGTAGGCACACCCCGGTCGGCGGCCCCGCCCCAACGCCACCCGGTCGTACTCACGAGTTGTGATCACGATCGGGTGGCACCGCGGGGGCTTGCGTTAGCCCTGTTACTACGGTTCGCGGTCGGAGATCTCGAGCGCACTAGTGATGTCCGACCCGTACACCCAGAACGTGCCCGTGTTGCCGTACATGTCGTGCGCAACAATTGTCGGATTAAACCACGCCTTCCATAGATCTACCGGCCCGTTCGGGATGTGCCATCCGTCGCCACCGGTGGTGGAGTGTACCCAAGTGAAGCACAGGTACCGCTCGGGATGTTGCCTGTCGTAGATCTGCGCGAAATCGCACCAGTTGTTCCCCGCGGGGAAGTTGACGATCTGCGCCCTATACGCGGAGTCGTGCGGCTCGCGATACCAGACATAGCCGCCGTAGAAATCCTTATGGCCGCTCTCGGGGGTGATGTTGTACGCGAAGAGCCCGTCGTAACCATCCTCGCTGAAGCAGCGATCCACCGAGAAAGCGACGAAGTGGTTATCTACGGCTCTCAAGGAGAGATAGTAGTTCCAGGCGTCTGTCGTCACATTCTTTGCGTCGCCGCCCAATTGGGTTGTTGTACGCGAGTAATCCCAGACGATGTCCCCCCGCATGTAGGTTATGGGTGTCCGCGGATTGAGCATGACTTTGCTGGAGTATGTTCCGTGTTGGGAGCTGTTGACGGTATCGCCGGAGTCGGTCCTGACTTGGACGCCGATCGACTTCCGGTCCACCCCCGGCGAGCAGTATACGTAGAACGTGACCTGCTGGGTCCCGTCGTCTTCGATCGTGGCTTCGGCGGGCTCGCCGGACTCGCCGGGGATTGCAGTGAACTCGTTCGCGGTGTCCGTATATCCCCAGCCCCAGCCCGAGTTCCAGGTGAGTTTCGACTCGTCAACGTAGTCGATGAGCCACAAATTGGCGGTCAAATGCTGAGGGTCAACCTCGATGGGATTTCCGTTTTCGTCGGTTGGTTCGACACTGATCGTGACGCCGATCCTATTCCGTTCGTTCGCGTAGATATCGCAATTCTGGGAGCCGCTCTCGAGTAAGACCGAGAGCTTCGACACGCTCGTCCATTTTGGCATGTTTTGTCTCTTTTGTTCGTGTGAGATGGTGCGGTATGTGAGGCCCGGCGATAGGCGGTCCCGACCGCTTCCGTCGCGCCCGTAGGTACCCGGTAGGGCCTCACGTCGAACATCACCGCGCCACCCCCACAGCGCCGTGTGATCACGGGCCACACCCGAACGCCTTACCGGCCTCGGTGCTGGTGGAGTCGCGTAATCAACTGTCGCGTATTCGTCCAGCCGTCGAGTGCTGATGTGGCCGACAGTAGTCGCAACGGAAGCTCTGCCGTACTGGGGCATGCTGAAGTCATGACTGGTGATCAGGTAGCCGCCGCAGTCCGTGCATTGATCAATCGGTACGACCCCGAGGGCCTGTTGGGCATGGGGGCTCCTGAGGACGAATATGACCCCGAGGTGGGTGATCTCGCAACTCTCGTCTGCGGTAGAGAAGAGATCACTGCTGATGCTGTCGGCTCCGTCTGGAACCGATGGTTCAACGATGTCT
>NZ_JBSFNE010000037.1:0-43019 GCF_053586935.1 Nonomuraea sp. NPDC003727 | reverse complement strand
CCGCCACGACCCGACGGCACGCAAGCCCTTGGATCCGCACACCTCGCCGTATGTCACGGATCAGGGCGTCATCGCGGTCCCGTTGTTTCCCTTCCACGCCCTGCACTACCTCCATCGGGGCTTCAGTCCGCCGAGACGCTGCTGCTGCTCGCCGGCACCGCCGTGACCGAATTCGCCGTGCACGAGTAGCTGAAGACCTTCCAGCGCACGCCCGGCGTGCCCGTCTGGGACCCGCACGCCTCCTCCCATCCCCTCACGGTCACCATCACCTGGACGAAGCCGAAGACCACTACCACAGGCTGGCCAGTTTCTGCCCGTCGACGAGTAGGCGCTCCAGGTCCCGGTTCCTCGGCACACCGCTCACTCATCATCACCGGGTTGAGCAACCTGCGGACAGCCCGTTGGGCCGATAGTGATCTTGACGACAGGTCACCGTTCTCGCGGGATGGGGCGGCCAGAGTCAGCAGCCGTACACGCCCGTGATCCTGCTACTAGGCGGTGCCGCCGCGCAGGAAGAGCCAGCCGACGTGGCGCAGGTAGTGGCGGAATTCGGGCGGATCGATGACGTCGAATTCCGCGCCTACGGCGGCCAGAACGAGCACCGGCCAGTCGAAGGCGTCCACCTGCAGGCGCAGGCGGCAGGAGTCGTCGTCAACGGCCTCGACCCACCCACCGGTGACGGCGACGACCGGCTCCACCGCGCCGGCCGGCGCGTGGAGGAGGACGGTGACCTCGTACCGGGTGGGACGGGAGCCGAGCCGTTCGGCGACGAACGCGGCGGCGTCCTCGGCGGGCAGGTCGCGCGGGCGGAAGCGGGCTCCGGTGGCGGCCGGGCCGGTGAGGCGGTCGAGGCGGAAGATGCGCCAGTCGGCGCGGTCGAGGTCCCAGGCGACCAGGTACCAGCGGCGCTTGAGCGAGACGAGCCGGTGCGGCTCGACCAGCCGGGTGGCCGGCTCCCCGGATGGGGTGGCATAGGTGAAGGTGAGCCGTTCGTCATCCCGGCACGCCTGGGCGATCGCGGTGAGCGTGGTGGCGTCGATGTGAGGACCGCCCGCCGGGGCGGTGACCGTATAGGTGCGCAGCGCGTCCACGCGGCGGCGCAATCGGGGAGGCATGACCTGGACGACCTTGGTCAGGGCGCGCAGCGAGGTCTCCTCGACGCCTTCGACGGTGCCGCCGGCGGCCGTGCGCAGGCCGACGGCGATGGCGACGGCCTCCTCGTCGTCGAGCAGCAGGGGCGGCATCGCGGCGCCGGACCTGAGCTGGTAGCCGCCGGCGGTGCCGCGGCCGGAGTGGACGGGGTAACCGAGCTCGCGCAGCCGGTCGATGTCGCGGCGCAGGGTGCGCTCGCTGACGGCGAGCCGGTCGGCCAGTTCCAGGCCGGGCCAGTGGCGGTGGGTCTGCAGCAGGGACAGCAGTCGCAGCATGCGCGCGCTCGTGTTCGCCATGTTTACAGGTTCTCTCACCTTCCGGTCAGGAAGTGACCGGAAGCCGCTCTAGCGTTGCCTTCGTGAACGACACAGCGGGAGGAACGCAGATGAAAATCCTGGTGACCGGGGCGACGGGGATCGTCGGCCGCCACGTGGTGGACCAGCTCGTGAGGGCGGGCGCGGAGGTGCGGGCGCTGACCCGCAACCCCGCTGCGGCCAAGCTGCCGCCTCAGGTGGAGGTCGCCCAGGGCGACCTCACCGAGCCCGCGAGCGTGGCCGCCGCGCTGGACGGCGTGGAGCGCATGTACCTGTTCCCCGTGGAGGAGCGCGCCCGGGAGGTCGTCGCGCTGGCCCGTCAGGCGGGCGTACGGCGCGTCGTGGTGTTGTCGGCGGCATCGGTGACCGCCGGCCTGCACACCAGCGGGGTGGAGCAGGCGGTGGAGGAGTCCGGGCTGGAATGGACGCATGTGCGGCCGTGCGCCTTCATGACGAACATGCTGCAGATCTGGGCGCCGTCCATCAGGGCCGAGCGGGTGGTGCGCTACCCCTTCGCGGACGAGCCGATGAACCTGATCCACGAGGCCGACATCGCCGCCGTCGCCGTCGCCGCGCTGCTGCAGGACGGCCATCACGGTAAGGCGTACACCTTGACCGGGCCCGGCTTGGTCACCGTGCGCGAGCAGGTCGCGGCGATCGGCGACGCGCTCGGCGAACCCGTCCGCTACGAGGAGGTCACCCGCGAGCGCGCCCGCGAGCTGATGAAGGCACAAGGCGGGTTCGCCGCCGAGTCGGCCGACCTCATGCTGGGCTTCGTCGAGTACGGCGGCGACGACCCCGACGGCGGCGGCTACGCCGACCAGGACTGGTCGGCGCTGATGCGGGTCTGGCCGGACGTGGAACAGGTCACCGGACGCCCCCCGCGCGGCTATGCCGAATGGGCCCGCGACCATGTCGCGGACTTCCGCTGACCGGCACCGGCCTGCCTGGGCGTCCTCTCCCACCTCGAACGGGACGCCCCACCTCCGCGCAGAATGAGGAACCCACCAATGACCGACGCCCTGATACCGCCGACAACACCCGCGGCGACACCATCAGCGCCACCACCCCCGGCCGCATCTACGTCCTACCGGTTGCGGTGGCCGGCTCTGGCGGTGATCCTCACCGGCTCGGTGATGGAAATGCTGGACTCCACCGTCACCAGCATCGCCGGCCCGGCCATCCGCGCCGACCTCGGCGGCGGCACCTCCCTGATTCAATGGCTCGGGGTGGCCTACACCCTGGCCATGAGCGCCGGCCTGCTGGTCGGCGGCAGGCTCGGCGACATCGCCGGCCGCAAGCGCATGTTCCTCATCGGTGCCGGCGGTTTCGTGGCCGGCTCCCTGCTGTGCGCGATCGCGACCGGGCCGGAGATGATGATCATCGCTCGTGCGATACAGGGCCTGTTCGGCGCCTGCATGATCCCCCAAGGGCTCGGCATGCTGAAGGAGATGTTCCCGCCGCGGGAACTGCAGGCGGCCTTCGGCGCGATGGGCCCGGTCATGGGATTGTCGGCGGTGGGCGGCCCCACTCTGGCGGGGTGGCTGGTCGGCACCGACTTCCTCGGCATCGGCTGGCGCATGATCTTCTTGATCAATCTGCCCATCGGGCTGGCTGTCCTGGTCGCCGCGATCACGTTCCTGCCCACGGGCCAGCCGGTTTCAGAAGTTCGGCTCGACCTGCCCGGCGCGGTCCTCGCCTCTTGCGGAGCACTGCTGTTGCTCTTCCCGCTGGTGCAAGGCCGTGAGTATGGCTGGCCGGCCTGGACCTTCGCGATGATGGCGGCCTCCGTCGCGGTGTTCGCCGCCTTCGGATGGCATGAGATCCGCAAGAGTCGCAGCGGCGGCGATCCGCTGATCCTGCCCAGTTTGTTCCGCAAGCGGGCGTTCCTCGGCGGTATGGCCACCGGGACGATCTACTTCGCCGCCTTCTCGGGGTTCGGCCTGATCTTCAACCTGCACCTTCAGCTGGGCCTCGGCTACAGCCCGCTGCGGGCCGCGGTGGCGGGCATTCCCTTGTCCATCGGCATGGTGGTCGGCATGGGCGTGGTCCAGGTGGTCATGCGTCATGGCCGCAAGGTCCTGTACGTCGGGGCCGTGACGATGACGGCCGGTGTCCTGGCCCTGGTGCCGATGCTCGGCTCGGAGGCCGGATTCTGGCGGCTCGCTCCTGCTCTGCTCATCACCGGGATGGGATCCGGGCTGATCATGGGGCCCTACTTCGACATCGTGCTGGCCGGTGTCGAGCCGCACGAGACCGGCTCGGCTTCCGGCACGCTCACCACGCTGCAGCAGGTCGGCGGCGCTCTGGGGACAGCCGTGCTCGGGACGGTGTTCTTCAGCGGGCTGAACCAAGGGCCTGCCGCGGCCGCCCACGCCTTCTGGACGGTGGCCGGGATGATCGTGCTGACCTTCCTGGCCGCCTTCCTGCTGCCCAGAAAGGCCCGCGAGGCAGAACCCGCCCTGTGACTCGAGCCTGGGGCGCGATGGTGCGCCTGCCGTACGCGGAGCGGCGGGGTCTGCTGGAGCAGATCGTGCGGCCGGGCGCCCGCTGGCAGGTGCCCGTCTACTTCACCGGCCACGCGCAGGCGGCGCTGGAATCGAGCCTGCAGCTGGGTCTAGAGGGCATCGTCTGCAAGCGGGTCGACTCGCCGTACCGGCCGGGCCGCCGCTCGGGCGACTGGGTGAAGGTCAAGCACCACCAGACCGCGGAGGTGGTGATCGGCGGATGACAGGCCGGCCTGGCGGGCTCGCTGCTGCTCGGCGTGCCCGACAGGCGCGGGCGCTGGAAGGCAGGGGTTCACCGACCGGGTGCGCGCCGACCTGGCCGCTCGGCTGGTCGCGCTGGCGCGGGAGGCCAGCCCGTTCGTGGGGACCGGTCCCGGTCGAGCACGCACGGATCGCCCACTGGGTGCGGCCGGCCCTGGTGGGCGAGGTGCGTTTCGCCGAACGGACCGGCGACGGCCTGCTACGGCATCCTTCCTGGAGGGGTCTGCGCACGGACATGTCACCGGCCGACGTTCCGCCCATCGGGCGGCGCGCGTCAGCTGAGATGCGGCGCAGCACGGCCCACCTCCACACGCTGTCCGATTTGTACGATTTCGACATGTCGTACTTTCGCGGGCCGGACGGGATTGAAGTCGTCCCGATCGTCCTGGACGGGCATCCGCGGTTCCGCATCGACCGCTGGCGCGGCAGCAAGCGCCGGCTGGTAGCCGACTGCCGAGACAGTGCCGAAGTGGCCCAGCTGGTGGATCTCGCGGGCCTCGCCGAGATCTTCGAGTTTCCCACGAATGCCGCAGGACGGGCCAGGACGTGATGGTCCCGCTCCTTACTCAAGGGAGGAGCAGACCATCCTGTCCGCCGCTGCTGGCTGCCCTCGGGCCGGTCAGCAGCCCGCTCAGCGGGCGGCGTGGTTGTTCAGGAGCGCGGTGAGGGTGTCACCGCCACCGCAGCACGGCGGCCCGATCGCACGCCCATGCCCGTCCGCTGCGCGACCGGGCCATCGTCTACCTGCTGTTCGGCACCGGGCTGCGCCGCGCCGAAGTGGTCGGCCTGAACAGCCGCACCGTCTTCCTTGCCCGCGACGCTCGCCAGGCCCTGGCCGACTACCTCAACCAGGAGCGCCCGGCGACGCTGCCGCCAGTACCACCCCCAGCCGCCCTGTTCCTGTCGGCCGCCTCCATCGCCGCCCGCCGCCCCGACGGCCGACTGTCGCCGCGCTCGATCAACGACATCGTCGGCGAGGTCGGCCGCCTGCACGACGCCCAGATGTCTGACCCCGAGCGCAGGCTCGGTGTGCTGCTGCCGCACGACGCCCGGCATACCTTCGCCTTCCAGCTTTCGCAGGCCTCCGGGCACAACCGGGCCGAGCGCCGCCTGGGCCACGCCAACGACCGCTACCTGCGCCTGTACACCAACCCGCCCGACGACATCGCGGCCGGCTACATCGAGGACCTGTGACCCGGCGCTGATTCCCAGCGGACCACGCCCTGGGGCGAGCCAACCGCGGCCGGTGCAGGCTACCGGGGAGGATCGGGTGCCAGGCTCCCGTCGGGGGCGATGTGATCGAAGATCTGCCGAATCAGCGTGATCACGTGCGGGTCCTCCACCGCGTACAGGGTCCGGCGGCCGTTGCGGCGTGCGCTGATCAGGCCGGCCAGGCGGAGCTTGGCCAGGTGCTGGGAGACCGTGGCGATGCTGATGCCCGCGTGTGTGGCCAGCGTGCTGACGTCGTAGGAGGCGTGGGTGATCAGCCACATCAGGTGCAGCCGTACCGGGCTGGCCAGCAGGGCGAAGGTCTCGGCCGCCGCCCTCAGTTGCACGGGGGTCGGCGGTGGGTGCTCGGCGCCGGGTGAACCCGGAGCTGGAGAGGTCGACATCGTCTGTCCATTGTCTCGCGCCGATGGCCTGCCAATCACCCTATGTTTCGATAGTTGCGCGATTTCCGAAACATGTGGAAGATGGAGGGCACTCCGAAGGGGAGTAGTCCGCAACGCCCGCACGTCGACACGCTGAGAACCTCGCGTTCTCCGGCGGCGGGGACCGGTCACCGGCCGGTGGACGAGACCTTCGGCCACGCAGTCATGCCTGGCCGAGTCCTCCCCGTGGGTGCCCGGCCGGGTTGTCCACCGCCCGGGAAGGACTTCTCCACGTGGTTGCCACCAAGCTGCTACGCCCGCTGCTGACCTGCGCGCTGCTCACCCTGCCCGCGCTCAGTGCCCGCATGGCGGGCGCCCATCTGCCGCCACCGGTGCCAGGTGCCCACCCTCGCCGCGCCGTTCCGCCCGGCCACTGAGCGCAGCGCCGGCTCAACCCGCGCCCGGTAGGCGCCCGGGGCACCGACACCGTGACTCCTGCCGGGCCTTGCCTGCGCCAGGCCACGCCTGCTGGGCCTTGTCTGTCGCGCCACGCCCGGCCCCATGATCACCACCGCCCAGCGGCGCCGCGGCGCCGCCGACCATGAAGGGACACCACAGCACCATGAACACCTCGACGTTGCGGCTGCTGGCCGACGCCCGCTCCGCCAAGGCGGGCGGCGAGCAGGCGATGGCCGCCCGGCAGCGGGCTCGCCTGACCGAGCTCGTGGCCTGGGCGCGCACCCGCTCCCCCTACTACCAGCACCTGTACCGGGACCTGCCGGCCGGAGTGGCCGACCTGGCCATGCTGCCGCCCACCAGCAAGCCCGAGCTGATGGCCGCCTTCGACGACTGGGTCACTGATCCCGCCGTCACCTTCGCCGAGGCCAGGGCGTTCGCCGACGACCCGGCGCGCATCGCGCAGCCGTTCGCCGGCCGCTACACGCTGTCCACCACCTCGGGCACCACCGGCACGCACGGCATCTTCCTACAAGACGCCCGCGCGACGGCGGTGACCTCCGCGATGATGGCGCGGATGCTGGCCGGCTGGCTGAGCGTGCGGGACGTGGCTCGCATCGCGCGCGGCGGCGCCCGGATGGCGCTGGTGATACCCGAGGGCGGGCATTTCGCTTCCACCGTGGCCGCCGCAAGGCTGCGCGGCCGATCCCGCGTCGCCGCCTTCAGCGTGCACCAGCCGCTGCAGGACCTGGTGGCCGAGCTCAACGCCTTCCGCCCGGCGGTGCTGGCCCCCTACGCCAGCATCGGCGCGCTGCTGGCCGGCGAGGCCGAAGCCGGACGGCTGCACATCAACCCCGCCCTGGTGATGCTCACCGCCGAAGGCCTGCCCGTCGGCGAGTACGCGCGCATCGCGGCCGCGCTGGGGGCGAAGGTGCGCACCAGCTACGCCTGCAACGAGTGCCCGTTCCTGTCCTACGGCTGTTCGGAGAGCTGGATGCACCTCAACGCCGACTGGGCCGTCCTCGAACCCGTCGACGAGCAGTACCGGCCGGTGGCACCGGACGAGCCCTCGCACACCGTGTTGCTGACCAACCTGGCCAACCAGGTGCAGCCGATCCTGCGCTACGACCTCGGCGACAGCGTTCTGCTGCGACCCGATCCGTGCCCGTGCGGCAGCCCGGGCCCGGCCGTCCGCGTCCAGGGCCGCGCCGCCGACCTGCTCACCTTCCCCGGCCCGGCGGGGGAACAGGCGCCGGTCACCCTTGCCCCGCTGCCGCTGGCCACGCTGCTGGAAGCGGTGCCCGGCCTGGAGCTGTTCCAGATCGTCCAGACCGCGCCGGCCACGCTCCGCATCCGGCTGCACCCCGCTCCAGGTAGCGACCCCGCAACCCTCTGGCATCGGGTCGAGACCCGGATGCGCGACCTGCTGTCCCGCCACGGCCTCGGCCATGTGCGCCTCGAACGCGGCCGCGAACCGATCCAGCACAGCGCGGGCGGCAAGGTACGCGCCGTCATCCCGCTGCCCGCCACCGGCAGGGACCCGGCCGGTTCCGCACGCCCCTGACCACCTCACACCATCCCACCGGGGCCGTGGCTGTCCACCACTGTCGTTCCCCCATGGCTCGCATCGAAGGGCGGGCCGATCGCCCCCGCCCTTCCCCACCCGCCTCCCCTTCAGCCGAACGGAGACGTCTTCGTGCTGTCCGACCTCCTGGCCTACAGGGTCCGGATCCTGCCTGGCTGCTGCTGGCCGCCAGCGGCGGGCGAACTCGATCTCCGCCGGTGTGGCGCCAGGCTGCTGGTCGGCGGTCGGCCAGTAGGAGCTCATCGTCTCCCCCAATTGCGCCCGTACAGCGCCAGGCCGGTCACCCCACCCGGTCGGACCACCACTGGAACAGCTCGTCGCTCGGTACGCTCCAGCCGAGGTCGTCGCCGGGCGCGGCGACGTAGCCGTCCAGGCTCAGGTTCATACCGAAGGTCAGTTTCCGCATGGCGTCAGCCTCCTGTGAGTCGGTACTCGGCGTACAGACCAGCACGGCGCGGAAAAATCATCGGTCAGGCCATACCGAGGGCCGGTTCACCACCACGCCACTCCGCCGCGAGAACACCAGCCGGTGCCTGCCTGACGGGCCCAGGCCATGAACACCCGGAACCCGGCTCGGGCCGCCGTGGTTATCTTGGGTTGTTGTCCTCTTTCCGCAGGCCAACGTTCGATGTTCTTGTCTGGCACGTCAGGCACGTTCAAGAGGTGACAAGGTCGTGACGTGCGTCATGTCGCGGGCATGCTCGGTCGGGTGAAGCGGATCAGCCGGGGTCACCACCTGTAGATAGCGCGCGATGACCGCCGCGTTCGTATTGCGCGCCAGGTGAGGCGAAAGGGCATGCACGATGATGGTGGCTTGTACCCTGATCAACTGTTCGTGCCAAGCGCGATGGCGGGAGACGGGGCATGACTTCGAGGCTGGCCGGTGACGTGGTCGGCGGGCGCTACCGGCTGGCCGCCGAGCTGGGGTCCGGTGGTTTCGGGCGGGTCTGGCGGGCCCGCGACCAGACCCTCGACGTGGACGTTGCGATCAAGGAACTGCAGCTGCCGCCGTGGATGCCGGAATCCGAACGAGCCGAGCGGCTGGCTCGGGCCACGCGCGAGGCCCGCAATGCCGCCCGGTTACGCAAGCACGACGGCATCGTCGCGATCCACGACGTCGTCGTCGACGACGGCCTTCCCTGGATCGTCATGGAACTGGTCGACGGCTGCTCGCTGGACGAGCACGTCAAGCAGCACGGACCTCTTCCGGCGGGCAGGGCCACCGCAGTCGCCGTGGCACTGCTGACGGCGATCGGCGCAGCACACCGGGAAGGTGTCGTGCACCGCGACATCAAACCGGCCAACGTCATGCTCGCCGAGAACGGGAAGGTCCTGCTCACCGACTTCGGGACCGCGATCCACTCCACCGACACCGCACTGACCGCCACCGGGATGCTCATCGGCTCGGCCGAGTACACGGCGCCCGAGCGGCTGCGCGGCACCGACGGCCTTCCCGCCGGGGATCTGTTCTCCCTCGGCGTGACCCTTTACCAGGCCGTCGAGGGCGTCTCACCGTTCCGCCGCGACACCCAGGAAGCGACGTTGGCCGCAGTGCTGCTGGAGGAGGCCCCGGCGCCGCGACGAACCGGGCCTCTCACGCAGCTCATCACCCGGCTACTGGACAAGGACCCGGGCCGCAGGCCGACGGTCGACGAAGCACTGGCCATGGCAGGCGATATCGCCGGTGAGCAGCCCGCAACCACAGTCCACATGCGGCGCGACACCAAGATCCTGCCGACCCGGCCGAAGAAGCGGCAGCCGCCCGTTGGTGTTGCCGCGCCGATGGTGGCCATGTTGGCGATTGCGGTCCTGACGGCGCTCGGCGTCGCCGGACTCCCCGATGCCGGCGGAACGTGGGAGCACTTCGAGAAGTACGGGGACAATGACGTGCTCGGCGTCGCCGTAATGATCGCCGCCGTTGCCGATGTCGTTCTCGTCGGCTTGGTGTGCGCCAGTTTCGCGCGGTTCCTGCCGGCGAACGTCGGCAAGACCGTCACCGCTGTCGTCGGTGTCGCCGGGCTCGTCTTCGGCTGTGGCGCGACCGCTTTCGCCTTCCACGGCGCCGGCGAGATCCTCCGGAACGCGATGGAGCTCCCCGGGCGGGAGTCCGCGACGGTGTCGCTGGCCTTGATCAGCATCGTCGTCCTCGTCGCTGTCGGGTCGGCCTTGAGCTCGCGACTCCTCGTTCGACGCGAAACGATCAAAGGTCGAACATGATCACGACCGCCCGCACGATCCGATCAGCGTCGGATGCCGGGCTGGTCGGGGCGAGAGACCCCGGCATCTCCTCGACCGGCCCGCGCACCTGAGCCTCGACGAAGACCAGCAGCTCCTTCATCGATCGGGCCACCCGATCCGGTTGGTAGATCACCAACGTGTCGCCGGGCTGCAGCCGGTCCAGGGCGGCGCGCAGCCTCGACTGCTCGCCGCGGGTGCTCGCCGTCTCCACCACCACCTCGCGGCAGTGCGCTCCGGCAAGGGCGTCGAGCTGGGGCTGGTGGTCTTGGCCGCGGGTGGATACCCGGGTGTCACTTTCTGAAGTCGCGTGCACGGACGGCCTCGGCATTCGCGACTCCATGCAGAGGACTGAGAAGCACCGGATTGTCAGCAGTCCTCTGCGCTACGGTGCCCTGCCGTACCAGGGGACCGGTACGGCAGGGCCGCTGTACAGACCGGGGACCGGCCCGGCCTGCGGCGGGGCAGCGCAGGAGCGGCGCGCCGGGTCCCGAGCCCAACGCCGTCGCGTCCATATCGCGCTGCCGACCCGCAGATATCCCAAGGACGACCACGGCCAGGTCGTCGCTGTTAGCCCGGGGCAGGAACTCGGCTTCCTCCACTTGGCACCATCTCTCGACGTGGCCCGCTGCCGGTTGCCGCCCTATTTGATGGGGACCCGTACAGGTTTGAGCACGAACATGAACCCGGTCGCGGCCTGGCTCAGCTCGTCGGCGGCCACGAGGGCCGTGGCTGCTCACAGGGCAGAGCCCTGGACGAGCGCGGTGAGGGCTTGCTCCCGTTCCCGGTCGCGCTGCTGCTGGGCGGCATCGGGGGTGCGTGGCGGCAGGCGGGTGCAGGCCACCCGGATACGGTTGCCCGTGTCGGGCTTGAGCCGCCAGTTGGCGATGGCGGGGGTGTCCAGGATGACCTCCCAGCCGGGTACGGGTTCGGCCAGATAGGCGGCGATGGACGTGGCCACGATGTCGGCGGTCGTCGGGTCGGTCAGGTCGTCGAAGTACGCCGCAAGGATCTGCACCACCTGACGGGCGTAGCTGGCGTGGGCGGTGGCGCGCGGGTCGGATCGGCGGGTCATGGACGGTTCCCCTCTGGCACGTAACCGGACGACAATGCCGGTGCCGCGGCCGGCGGGTAACGATGCGACTCCAGCAGATGGGCGGCGGCCGGCGTCCCCACGCGCGCGGCGGCCGCGCGCACCCGCGACGCGAGCTGCCACCGCTGCCGACCCGTTGAAGGCTGTTCGGCCAGCGGATGGCCCTTGTAGCGCAGGTCGGCGCGGGTCACCGCGGCCAGCAGCAGGCGCGGTGACAGCCCTTCGCAGACCGTCAGCGACAGCAGAGCGCAGCGCGGGTGCATGCCGGCGTCGGTGACGAGCTCGCCGTCGGCGTCGGCCAGCACCAGTACCTGCGGCGGCAGAGCGAGCCCGCATACCTGACACAGCCATTGCTGCTGGCAGCGCAGCAACCGGCCACCGTGGATCTGGGTCCAGTACGCCACGCCGTCCAGTATGGGGGTGATCCACGGCAGCGGTAAGTCGTCCAGCCGCGGCCGCGGCCACCCGGCGGGGCAGACGTTGACGCCGGTGGCCCGTTCGACTGCGTCCTGGCGCCGCCACACCTCGCTGGGCGGCGGCGCCGGCACCGCGGCGGCGGTCATCGCCCGGCCCGGCCGGCGTCGCGGGCGGCCAGTTGCTCCTGGCGGCGGGCCAGCAGCTCGGCCAGCGACGCGTGCAGGGTGGGCCAGTCGCGGGTGTCGGGATCGACGGCCTCGGCGGGCAGGCTGCCGTCGATGATGCTGAGTCGCACGCCGATGTGGTCGGGGCCGACTGCGGCCAGCCAGCCCGCGCACAGCCGCATCGGATGGGCGGTGTCGGGCTGATCCTTGTGGCAGGCCATCCGCGGGGCGCGGGTCAGCCGGGCGACGTCGTCCTCGCTGGTGTCGGTGCGGCGCATCACGCCTTGCTGAGCGCGCTGCAGCCGCAGCATGTCCTCCTCGGAGAACGCGGTCAGGTCCGCATCGGCCCGCCATGGACACACCCGTTCGCCAGCACACGGCCGCGCGCGGTACTCGTCCCCGCTCGGTGGCCGGTCCCCCGGCGGCTCCGCGATGTCGCCGTGGTGGTGCTTCCTGGACGCCGCAGCGCGTCAGTCATGGAGAGTCTCTCCTGAGGCGAGCGTGCTGGTTCTGATCTCATTGTGACTGCTCGCCCTCGCCAATACCGGTTCAACCGCCGGCCGCGACCGCGAGCAGGGCCGCGCCGAGCCGGTCACCTGGGCCGGGTAGTGGCGGGCGTCGCCAAGCGGAATCGGCTAGCCGCGGCGGGACACCTTCACCACTCCGTTCTCCATGGTGACTCAAACGGGCCTGAGCCGGCACGGCATGACCTTCCATGGAGACCACCGCGGCGGCCTGCTGGCAGGCTTGCGTGACTGGTCGCGCAGCCGCTCGAGCTCGTCTTCGCCGTGGCGGCGTTCGGCGGCGAGTTCCTGGCGCGTACCCCGAGCGTCGGCGTGGGCCTCGGCCGCAGCGGCCGGCCGCCAGCTTCGTCTCGGCCTCGCGGAGCCGGGCCTGGGCCTTGGCCAGCGTCACGGCCTCATGCACGCGGACGGCGTGGCAGCTGGCTGTAGGCGTTGAAGAGGCTGCCGCCGGCCAACTTGTGGTGGGCCAGTTGCTCCGCTACAGCCTGCGGATCTTTCCAGCGAGCATGGCCGGTGGCGCGAGCACGGGTACACGCCGCTCTCGGCGACCCGGGCCGGCTTGCCATCGTCGACCGGCTCCTGCTAGGCGACGCCTCCCCGGGCGATCTGGGCCAGCAACTCGGCCTGCCCACCAATCTGCTGGCTCATCACGTGAAACTGCTGCAGGAAGCAGGCGTGGTCGAACGCCAGCGATCCGAAGGCGATCGGCGCCGCACCTATCTGCGCCTGGTTCCGCAGTCGCTGTCCGGGCTGCTGCCAGTCCGAGCCTTGCCTGCCCCGCGCGTGGTGTTCGTCTGCACGCACAACTCCGCCCGCTCTCAGCTGGCCGCCGCCCTGTGGCGCAGGACCAGCGCCGTACCCACCACCTCGGCGGGGACGCACCCGGCCGCCCATGTCCACCCGCGGGCGGTCGCCCTGGCCGACCTTCACGGCCTCGACCTGCGACAAGCCGCAACCCGCCACGTCGAGCAGACCCTGCGGCCCGACGACCTGGTCGTGGCCGTCTGCGATGCCGCCCACGAACAGCTCACCCAGCTCACCCAGCCGACCCGCATCGATCGGCTGCATTGGTCCATCCCTGACCCAGTCCGCGCCGGAAACGACGACGACTTCGAGCGGGCTTACACCGACATCGCCGACCGCGTCCAACGGCTGGCGCGCCGTACACCCCCCGCAGGAGTGAGCCATGTCCCAGACCTACCGCCACCCTGACCTGTCCATCGACCAGCAGCACGCCCTGCTCACCGCCGCGCGCCGCCTGGCGGAAGAATTCACCGGCACCTTCGGCACCGAGACCATCGAACGGTTCCTGCACACCAGCTACGACCAGTTCGCCATCCACGGCAAGATCCCCAACTACCTGCCACTGCTGGCCGAACGCTTCGCCCGCCAGCGCCTGCACGCCCTGGTCCGCGTGGAAGGCCACAGCGACGGACGGCCTGTCGTGCTGTTCCTCTGCGTCCACAACGCCGGACGCTCCCAGATGGCACTGGGCTTCTTCCAGCACCTGGCCGCCGACCGAGCGCTGGCCTGGTCCGGCGGCTCGGAGTTCGCCAGCGAGATCAACCCCGCGGCCGTGGCATCGATGGCCGAGCGCGGCATCGACATCACCGCGAGTTCCCCAAACCCTGGACCGAGGAGATCGTCCGCGCCGCCGACGTCGTCATCACCATGGGCTGCGGCGACGCCTGCCCGATCTTCCCCGGCAAGCGCTACGAGGACTGGAAGCTCGACGACCCGGCCGGGCAGGACATCGAAGCCGTCCGGCCGATCCGCGACGACATCCGCCGCCGTATCGAGAAGCTGCTGGCGGAACTCGTGTCGGCCTGATCCTCCGCCGCAGGCCCCCACCGTGATCAGAGGGCGAAGCCTGCGTCACCTCCGGGCCCGAGATGACTGTCGGTGCTGGGTGGTTTGCTGTGCTGTATGACGCTGGTGAATTGGGAACGTTTACCGGGCGAGACGGTGGAGGAGTTCGTCGCGGCGATGCTGCTGCTCCGATATCCACACGGTAACCGGATCACTCCCTCGCGCGGGGACCGCGGCGTCGACATTCGGGTCGCCAACCCGGATGGCTACGACATTTACCAGGTCAAACGCTTCTGCCGACCGCTGACCTCCCGGCAAGTCACCGACGTGGAGAACTCCTGGCAGCGCTTCGTCGATGAGACGCTGCCGGCGCTGCCGGTCCGCTCATGGACGCTGGTCACGCCGTGGAATCCCACCCATGAGCGGCTGGCGTGGCTGGAGCGGCTGACCGCGGGCAGCGGGCTGCGCATCAGCTGGATGGACCGCGACCATCTCGACGGCATGGCGGCCGACCACCCGGCGCTGATCGCGTACTACTTCGGCGACGGCGGCGAGCGGATCCAGCACCTGATGGCGCAGGCGCTACAGGGCGGGCGAGACATGCCCGACCCCAGCCATGTTCCGGCCGAGAACCTGCTGACAGCCGCGATCGAACGCTATGAGGGCCTGGCCGCGGCCATGACCGACCTCGATCCGTTCTACCGCTACGAGTTCGACGTACGCGAGGGGCCGGTGAGCGAGCAGCCCTGGGACGGGGACGTGCTCCGCGACGACCTGACCGCCTTCGTGCGCTACCTGCAGCTCAACGAGCGGCACTACCTGGTGATGCGCCTGGTGGCGCGAGCGGTGGAGTCGTTCAGCCTGCGTCCGATCACCGGCTCGTTGGAGCTGCAGGTGCCGGTCGACTCGGCCGAGCGGCAGGCGGTGGAGGAGTTCCTCCACTACGGCGCACCCTTCGCCGACATCGACGGCACGATCACCCACAGCTCGGGACCGCCCGGCCTGCCGGATGAGTCGGGCCCCGGTCGGCTGAGCTTCATGGTCGCCGCCGGTGCGGCCGGTGATCGGCCTGATCTGGAGCTCCGACTGATCGCCGCAGACGGCACCGTGCTGCATGCGCTGGATCTGGTGCAGGTGCGCACCTCACGCGGCTTGGACGGCCCCGGCATCTGGCTGGCCGGCCAGGACTCCGGCGGCCTGCTGCACCTGCAATTCCTGGTTAACGCCGGTGACCGCGACACCTTCCGCCTGCAGGTGGATCTGGACGATCTGGTCGGCAAGACCCCGGCCGAGGTGTTGCCGGCGATGCGCCTGCTCGCGGCCCTGGCGCCGGACACCGCCCTCCTGCTGGCCGTGCGCGGCGGCCCCGCGTACTCGCCCCGATGGCAGCCGGAGGCGTCCTCCCTGGCGCTTCATGCCCGCCGGCAGCTCCGCGTCCTGGAGGCGTTGCAGGTGATCCAGTCCCACAGTTACCAGCGCATCGTGATTCCCGCGGCCAGCCGCACCTCCAACGAAGAACTTGCCGAGATCATCCAGCTGGCCCACCTGCTGCAGGGCGCTCAGGTCGAAGCGACGTGGCCGTATGTGGACTTCCCGATTCCCGCCGACGCCGGCCCGCCACCTGAGGGCGAGTTCTCCGTCGCCATCTTGCACGAGTTGAACGCGCAGGTGGGCGGCCGCCAGATCCCTCTGGGCATATACCAGTGCGTCACCTACCTGGCGGCGCGGATCGCTGGTCCGGCAGAGGCGGCAGCGGCCCAGGCTGGCGACAGCATCCGTCTGCTTCCTGGCTCCACCGACCGAGCATTGATCACCGCTGTATCGGCCGCCGAGGCCCTCGCCGCTTTCGCCGCGCGCGACGGCGCGCCGCCGACCGGATAGCGCCTGCGGCACGCTGGCCGTCGTCCGTCATTATCCGGTGCACTGGCCAGCTCTCCGGCCTGCCATCGAACTGGCGTCGGCCAGCTTGATGGCCCAGCGGCGGCCTCGTGCAGCTGGGCGGCACCGTCGAGGTTGATCACGAGCGTGTCCGGTGGCAGGGTGGCGGCGTGGTGGGCCGAGCCCCAGGCGCCCGCCTCCTCCGCGTCCAGGAAGGCCACTGTCAGCTCCAGCGCCCCGGGTGGCGCAGCGGCCGCCAGCACGCGGGCGGCCTCCAGGGCCGCGGCCGCGCCGGAGGCGTTGTCGGCGGCCGCAGGTAGGCGCCGGTCGGGATCGTCGCCGACGCCGTCGTAGTGCGCGGTCAGCAGTACCCGCAGCCCGGCCTGCGCGCCGCCGTGACCGGTGCCGCTTCGGTGGCTGCCGGCCTCAGCGTTGGCCTCGGTGCTGACCTCGGTACTAGGAGGCGCGGGAAGCGGGCGTAGACGTTGCGGGCTCGGGTGGTGATCTGTCGCAACGGCATCGAGCCGGTCACCTGAACCGGGCCACCGTCCAGCGCTTCGGCCAGATGCCAGTGGACCTCGGGGTGCACGGCGATGATGGGCACCGCGCGGGCGGGCGGCCCGGCGATCATCTTGGGCATCCAGCCGTCGGTGTCGGTGCCGCGTACGGTCAGCACTCCGGCTGCGCTCTGTGCCTCGGCCAGCTCGCACGCTCGCCCCCAGGTGGTGGCGTCGGCCAGCACCCATCGGCCGCGCAGGCCGGTCTCGGAGTCTGTCTCGGGGACCTTGGTCAGGAGGGCGGTGCGCGGGTGTGGCAGTTCGGTAGAGGCCAGGTGCTCGACGAAGTCGCGGCGGTGTTCCAGGCACCGCGTCTGCCCGGCGCCGCTCCATTTGAGCATGGGCGTCGCGTACAACTCGCGCACCCCTGCCACCTCGAACTCCGACAGCTGCACCTGGGCGCCCAGCTCGCCGAGTCGCTCGGCGAGCTAGAAGGCGGCGGCGCGGCCGCCGGGCGAGCCCACGCGCCGCCCGGCATACCGGTCACCCGCCAGCTCGCGCACCGTGGCGTGCATGCGGCCTTGGCCGCGAGCGGCGCCGCGCCAGCACGCGGGGCCCCGCTCGGAGCTGGTCCCACTCATCGACGCCACCACTCAGGCCAGCAGCTGACGCGCCAGTTCCAGACCTTTCTGCACGGCCGGGCGTGGACGCACGCCGAAGGGCCGGTGGCGTTGTTCGAGCAGTCGGTGGCGTGGTTGCGGCGGCATCGGTGCCGAGCCCCGAGCACATCTGCCCCCACACCGGCCGGCTCGCCTCGGCTACGACCGCGTCCGCGTCCTCCTGGAGCACTACACCGGCCTGGACCTCACCAACTCCGCCACTCAGCCGCCACCCACTCGGCGAAGCCAAAGTGCCTTGGCCACCTCGTCGCGGACCTCGTCGAGGTCGGTGCTGGCGAAGATCGGTCGGTTGCTGAGAAGCACAGCCGATGGTCCCCGGTCCCCGCGCCGGCGTTCCAGGTAAAACGACGCACACGGGCCGGGCTGGTTGCCGCGACTCTCAGGAGGCGTTCGCCCGGAAGGAGGAACGGTAGGACTGCGGCGTGACGCCGACGACGCGTTTGAACCGCTCCCGGAAGGCGGTGGCCGAGCCGAAACCGGCCTGCGTGGCGATGCGTTCGACGCCGTGGTCGGTGGTCTCCAGCAGGAACTGCGCCCGCCGTACGCGTGCCCGCAGCAGCCACTGCAGCGGGGTGGTGCCGGTCTGCTCGCGGAAGCGCCGGCTGAAGGTCCTCGCGCTCATTCCGCTGCGCACGGCCATCTCCGCCAACGTCACCTCCTGGGCGAGGTTGTCCTCGATCCACGACAGCACCGGCTCCAGCAGCGAGCCCTGGGGGACCGGCGGCTGGGGGTGGAGGATGAACTGTGCCTGCCCGCCCTCCCGTTCGAGGGGCATCACCGACAGCCGGGCCGAGTCCGCGGCGACCGCCGAGCCGAAGTCGCGCCGGACGATGTGCAGGCACAGATCCAGGCCGGCGGCGGCCCCGGCCGAGGTCAGGATCTGGCCGTTGTCCACGTACAGGACGTCAGGCCGTACGTCCACTCGTGGGAACAGCTGGGCCAGCCGGGGAGCCGCCATCCAATGCGTGGTCGCGCTCAGCCCGTTCAGCAGCCCGGCCACGGCAAGGGTGAACGCTCCCACGCAGATGGAGGCGATCCGGGTGCCGGCGGTCGCGGCCGCGCCCAGGGCGTCGAGCACCTCCGGGGTGGGCGCGGTGGCCTGCTCGGAGCATCCCGGCACGACGATCGTGTCCGCCTCCCGCAGCGCCTCCAGACCGTGCGGGGCGATGAGCGTGAAGGCGTCGCTGGTCACCTGCGGCGTCGCGGCGCAGACCAGCACCCGGTACGGCCGGCGCCCGTCGGCCAGCCGGGCACGCCCGAACACCTCGATCGGCGTCGCCATGTCCGCCGCCACCACATGGTCCAGAGCCAGGATCGCCACCGTGTGCACCAGGACACGGTAGACGAGAACCCGCCAGCCACAAATCCACAGGTGAGGCCGCTGACCCGGTCGTCTGCGCAGATGGACTGCGATGGCGAGAATCCGTTGGAAATTGTCGATTCAGCCCATGGGGCGCCCCCGGACGGCCTGTCTAGCCTTGCGCTGCGAGATCCCGAACGAGTGAAGAAGGAGCAACGCTGATGCACGCGCAGGTCGTCCTGTTCGACGGTTTCGACCCCTTGGACGTCATCGCCCCCTACGAGGTGTTGCAAGCTGCGGGGATGTACGCCGGCGGAGCAGTGACCGTCGAACTGGTGACGGCCGAGGGCGCTCGCGAGGTTGTCAGCGGTACGCCGCCCGTGGCGCTGCTTGCCAGCGGTGTGCTCGATCCGGCCGCCGCCGACGTGGTCATCCTGCCCGGCGCGGCCGGTGGGCTGCCCACCGAGAGGGAGGTCAGCGAGGAGGAACGGCAGCGCTCCATCCCCGCGATCCTCGGCCGCGCGCTGGGGACGGGGCTGCCCGCTCTGGCCAAGGAGGCCCTCGAACGGGAGGACACGCTGGTCGCCACCGTCTGCGGCGGCTCCTTGATCCTTGCCATGGCCGGGCTGATCGAGGGCCGCCATGCCACCTCCCACCATCAGGGACTGGATGTCCTCGGCGCCGGCGGCGTCCTGCCGGTGGCGGCCCGGATCGTCGACGACGACCTCGTCACCGGCGGCGGTGTCACGTCCGGCCTCGACCTTGCCCTCTACCTCCTGGAACGCGAGGTCGGCCCGCAGATCGCGCATGCGGTCGAGACTCTCTTCGCCCACGAGCGCCGCGGCGTCGTGTGGTCCAGCCGGGGCCACGCCCCCGCACTCTGACCGCCGCCATCCACCACAGCCAACCGAAGGAAGTACACCGCTCACCATGTCCGCCACCGAACGCGGCCGGAACCGCTCGATCACCGACAACTCCAGGGGCACGGTCGGCGCCCCGATGGAGCGGAAGGCAAGCCGGTGACCAAGTTCCTCCTCTCCGTCCACGTCCTGGCCGCCATCATCGCCGTAGGCCCGGTGACCGTGGCAGCCAGCATGTTCCCCGCCGCGGTGCGCCGCGCCCACGCAGTCGGACCTGACGCTCCCTCACTCGCCACCGTCCGGCTTCTGCATCGCATCTGCCGCGTCTACTCCCTCGTCGGCTTGGTCGTACCGGTCTTCGGCTTCGCCACTGCCAGCAGTCTCCGCGTCCTCGGCGACGCGTGGCTGATTGTCTCGATCGCACTCACCGCTGCCGCGGCCGGCGTCCTGGCGCTGCTCGTCCTGCCGGGGCAGGAGCGCCTGCTCGCCGCGCTCGAGGGGGCCTCGACCGGAGGGGGGTCCACGGCGCGCCTGGGCATGCTGACCGGCGTCTTCAACCTGCTGTGGGCCGTCGTGACGATTCTCATGATCGTCCGGCCCGGCTCCACCACGGGAGTGTGAGCGTGAGCCGTACCAGGAAGCCCTTGCGCATCGCCGCCGCGGTCGAACTCGTCTCGCTCATCGTCCTGCTGGGCAACCTCGCCACCGTGCACCTGCCCGCCATCTCGTCGCTGGCAGGCCCCGTCCACGGCTGCGCGTACCTGTTCAGCGTCGTCGCTGCCGCTCGCGACCGGCAGCGCACCCTCACGGCCGTCGCTCTGGCCTGGCTGCCCGGGATCGGCGGGCTGCTGGCCCTGCGGCTCCTCGACAGGACGGCGGAGCGGGCCGAGCAGGCCCGCCTCGACTGAAGCACCCCTTGCTCAGAACGGACCACCACACCCATGTCCATCGTCATGCCGATCATCATCGGGCTGATCTGCGTCACCCTCATCTCTCTGATCCCCGAGCCGCATCGACGCCAGGTCAACGCCGTGCTGGTCGCCGGTGCGGGCGCCGCCTACCTCAGCGGCGGCGGCCTCGGCTACGGGGAGTTCCTCCTGCCGGTGGTGATGACCTATGTCGCCTACCGGGGGCTCGGCAGCTGGACCTGGATCGGCATCGGCTGGCTGCTCCACACCGCCTGGGACGTCGTGCACCACCTCAAGGGGAGCCCGATCCTGCCCTTCGCCGAGCACTCCTCCTTCGGGTGCGCCGTCTGCGACCCGGTGATCGCGCTGTGGTGCTTCGCGGGCGGGCCGCCGATCTTCGACTGGGTACGTGCCCGCCTGGTCCGCAGGTCCGCGACGCCGATCAGCCCTGCCAGTGAGTGACCCACGTAGTTCCGCACGGTCATGGCAGGCGACTATCCGCCCCGTCCGTCACACGCCAAGGCCGATTACAGTTGCCACACGTGATGATGAAAGGGGCGGCGAGAGGCTGATGCCGGATTTCGTCGTCGGCGTACGCGTGGCTCTACCCCGGGGTGGACACGCCCCGCCCGGACGGCAGCGAGGTGTGGCCGGATGAGGTCGACCAGGCGCTGAAGGAGCTACGCGAGGCGACCCGGCCGCTGCTGGCCCATTGCGCGAAACCTTCGCCGAGGCCGGACGTCTGGGGTAGCCCACTGGTCGCCCACAGGAACAAGGCCGCGGCCGCCTACGACGCCGCGGTAGCGCGGGCCGCGTCACGTTAACGGTCGGTGCTCGAGGATCAGGCGGCCGAGCTGACCGAGCTGTACCGGCGGGCGTGTGTCGGTCCGCTACGTGGCCGCCGCCGCGGCGGCGGTCGACGCCGTGGTGGCCGGCACCGACACGGGCCAGGCTGTGCGAGAGCTGAGCCCCGTCGAGGGGACGGTGTGGCCGTGGGCGCCTGAGCCGCCGCCGGCGATCGGAGTGCAGGAAGTCGATGCGAGCCTGGCCGAAGCCCACCCATGCGGCCAGGCCGCCGGCGGGAAAGGCGAAGAACCGGCGGCGCACCAAGAGCGCCAATCCCAGCGGCCAGACGGAGCCGCCGCTGGAACCCGAGGCGGCACGGTTGATGCGGTACGGCGCGAAACTGGCCGAGCTGGTGGCCGGCGGGCTCGAACCAAGGAAGTGGTGTCCTCGCTCGTTATCCAGCTCGACCCAGCGCGCCGGATCTGGATTCTCGCGGTTCGAGAACTGATCGCCTTGCCTGCCGCTACCGTGCGGCCGGCGGACGGACAGGGTATACCGCCTCGGGCTTGCCGATGCCCAGGTCGTTGGCCGCTTTGTTCAGCAGCTTCCGCAACGGATCGCCCTCGATCATGCGGCTGATCGCGTGGCCTGCCTGGATCAGCATCACGGCCGTCCAGATCTCGTCTGCCGATCCCTTTCCGTTGGCATTCCGCGTGAGGAGGAACTTCCCGCTCTCCTCGTTGAACCTGGTGTAGGAATCAGCCGAGTTGAGGTTGGCGTGCGAGTACCCCGACAGGTACTTGAACACGACGTACATGTCGGGCTGATCAAACGCCTTGGTCCGCTCGAGGAAGTTGTCGAACTCGTGGGCCATACGCCCGATCTTCTGCGCGTCAGGGTCGGTTTCCGGCACTGGAGAGGGCTTCTGATCGGTACCAGGAGGGACCGCCCAGTTGGCGGTCTGGGCGTGCTTGACCAGATTGAGGTGGGACCGGTGCGCGGCCAACTCCAGGGCCCTCAGTCCCTCCTCGCCAGCGTCGGCCAGCCACACCATGGCCAGAGTGTGATCGAAAATGTTTCGAACGGTCGGGGCGAGTTCGACGGTGTAGCCGCGGCTGATCCCGTCCCAGAAGTTGGCGACGCTGCGGTTCACCAGCCGCCACCAGCCGTACATGGTCGGAAACACGGGCCGGTGGTCGTACAAGACGGAGACGTTGCCTGCGTCGATGAGCGCGTCGGACGCCTTCATCAGCTCGGCGGCGAAGTACTCGGCGCGCTTCAGCGTGGCGCGGCTGTTGGAGAACTTGTAGGTCAAGTAGGACCTCTACTTTGGGGCGGCGGCGTACGGCCGGAGGCTCCGGGGGTGGGCGGGCCTCACGATCAACGCTAGAGGCAGCGGCCCTCTCGTTTGTAACGCCGGATCGCCGCCCCCGCCTACAGCCGCGCTCAGGTGCCCGAGCCGGGCAAGAGCTACCGCGCCTCGATCTGACCGATGATCAGCGCGACCCACCCATCGACCACAGGGACCAGCGCCGCGAGAGTACGCCGGGCGATCTCGCCCGTGTTGTCGTACGGCCCGGCTGGCGCCGTGGGCAACCCGTCGACGGGCACCAGGAACCTGGGCGCGTCGGAGCTGCGCGGTGGAGGCCTCGGCAGCCTGCTCCCACTCGGCCTGCGCCAGGCCATGGGTCACCGATGGGAGATGCTGCGCAGTCGAAACAGTTGGAATCCCTGCCGATCACAAGTGTGGTCGCCACGGTGCGCCAGAACTGCCCGCTGATGGAGCCAGTGATGACGCGCGGCCCCTGGCTGGCTGATGGTTGGCTTCGCGCGTGGCGTTCAACAGGCGCAAGCCCTCCCCTCCAGCGGTGGCTTCCCCAGAAGCGCTGTTTTCCGCGCTGCCAGCTGATCCGTCAGCGCCGCAGGACCTGTGGGTGCGACAGGCCGAAGTGCTGCGGGCCGATTACCAGGCGACCCGTTTGATCCCGACATACGTCCCAGTCCGTTCACACACAACAACAGCCGTCTCTGCAGGACCATCGGGTCGATGGACGATGCGCGAGGCCAGAGGGCTCCTGTGAGCTGGCTAAGAAGAAGTGTCGTAGCCCGACGACATGCTGAGGTGTCCCCTTGGCCGTCTGGACGAAGGTAGGGATCAGTGACTCGGCTACGTGATCGGATCATGGCGGCAAGCGCATCGGCGCCCAGCTATTACGACCTAGCGATGGCAACGAGCCGAATTCTCGGTGGGGAAGGGGGCCTTGAGCCCTTCCATGATCTTCTAGGCAGGCCCGGGGGTGAGCGTGCTGCTCGCAGCATCCGGCCAAAAACCGGCAAGGGTCTCCGTACGGACATGGTCGGCAAGGCCAAGGTTATCGCGGCTGAGAACGTCGCCCGCTACCTCACTGAGACCTACTCCTCCCCTCACGACCTCTACACGATGCTGTCGACGGTGAAGGTCGTGCCGCCGCACGAGTTCACGTTCGTGGAGGCGCAGGGCATCGACAACTGGATGGGCTATCACTCCTTCGGCTGGGGGGTGTACCGCCAGCCTCGTGCCGAGGGCGGCTGGGTGATGGATGCGACGCTGTTCATTGAATGGGACAAGGGAAAGCCTTTCGTCCTTGCCCTGATGACGTGGCTTCTGGAAGAAGATGGCCGTTATATCCCAGAGGCTGGACTGCCCGCCCCCGGCCCGTACACCAGGATGTCCTATCCCATGGATCCCGATCACCCGGGAATCGTCGAAAACCTCTGCGAGTCTCTGTTCATGCGTTACGGCATCGCCCCAGCCACCCTGGCCATGACGTTCGGGCTGATGCATAGCAAGAACGTCGACGTCGAACTGCAGGTCCCGGCCGAGAAACAGTCGCGAGCGCATCTCAGGCGTCGAGGTGTCTCCCTGACCCGGTACTCCGTCTTGGACATCCATCCGGTGACCCGGGCGCTGGAGCGCGACGGGAAGGCCAGCACCGACGGATTGGGCACCGCACTTCACATCTGCCGTGGCCACTTCAAGACCTATCGGCACGAGGCGCCCCTGTTCGGCAAGCTGTCAGGCCAGTACTGGTGGAACGAGCACCAGCGCGGCAAGGCAGAGCAGGGCGAAGTTCATTCCAGCTACCGTGTCCACCCCGCCGCTGACGACGCTCGCGTGGGGCGAGTCTACGAACCGGTCGACGAGCACGCCGAACTCGCAGCAACCACCTGGGAAGGAAGCGGGCGCGATCCTGATCTGTCCGGACGGGGACTGCGCGCCCACAACCGCGTCCAGAACCAGCTCGCCGAGGCATTGCTGGCGGCCGGTCTGACCCCACTGCGCCCCGCCCCGCACGAGAATCAGTACGACCTCGGCTGGCTCTTGGGCGCCAACGACCTCTACGTCACCGAAGTCAAGAGCCTTACCGACGCCAACGAGATCCAGCAGGTGCGACTGGCCATCGGCCAGGTGCTTCACTACGCGACGGGACTCGCCACTCCAGGGCGGCGAGTCCATCCCGTCATCGCCTGCGAACGTGAACCAGCCGACGGCAACCTCGTCCGGACATGTCATGACCACGGCATCGCAATCCTGTGGCCTGACCGGTTCGCTGACTGGATCAACGACCAGAAAGAGAAGGAGGAGATGAGCGGTGGAGCGTCTGCGAGGTGACCGAGACCGATACATGCCGAGTCTGCATGAGCACCTTCAGCTCACCGGCGGCGAGGATCGGCCGTTCTCCTTCGAGGAGGTCATCGCCGTCCGTAGCCGCCTGACTGGCGATGCCATGACCGATGTCCTGGAACGGGCGGGCCTTGTGAGGGTGATCGACTGGTCGAAGGTCGCGGTCTACACCGCTGCCCTCGCCCGACAGGGTTTGCGGCACGGCGACCTAGGCCCGGCCTTCAAGGTCGCGCTCACTTCGGTGGGCGGCTCGGTACCCGCCGCCTGCGAGCGCATGATCGCATTGTTCGGTCGGGCACCGTCGCGGTCGTACGCGGCCAAGATCTACAGGACCTGGCAGGAACAGTCCAAGCAACGGCGGGCCGAAGCGATCCGCCAACTCCACGCACGTGGCCTTCTCCATCCCAGCTGAGCAGGTGAATCGCCCCGGGTTCATGACAGCGGGCGACAGCGCCACCCTGGCCTGCCCGCAGTGCGCATTCAATTACCTGCACCTCGACGTCATCCACGTCGCCGGCACGGTGAAGGGCGGTTACACGCCGGGGACAGGCGGCAGTCCGTCTCGGCGACCTCGCGGCCGTCGAGGTCCTGCATGCAGCGCGGACAGGTGACGAATTCGAAGGGCGCGAGCAGCCCGATCGCGGTACTGCGCCGTTCGGCTTTGGCCAGGTCTAGGCGCAGCTGGGCGAGGGCGGCCTCGCGGCCGCGAACGGTGACCGCGAGCAGGTCGGCTTCTTCGTGCCGCTTCTTCGATGTGGTCAGGGCCTCGGATAGTTCGGCGCGGCGGTCTTCTTCCGCGCTGGTCAGCGCGGCGACTTCGTCACGGGTCGCTCGCAGCTTGTCCTCCTCCGCCGCGAGTTGCTGCACCAGATACAGGCGGCGGGCCCGCAGCTCGTCGACATCGGCGATGCCGGCGTCGCGGATGAACCGATCGATTGCGGCGGCGTCCTTGTCCAGTTGTTTGGCGAGGTCGCGGGCGATTCCTCGCTGGCGTTTCAACTCGACAAGTTCCGGGTCGATGAGGCCGAACATCAACTCGAACGCGGCGATGCGTTTCGGGTTGATGCTCGTGGTTTCGAGGTGCCCCACGACCGACCGGTCGATCTCCTTGGCCTGCAAAAAGCAGTACCGGAAGACGTCGTTGAAGGTCAGGGCGACAGTGCGGGAATTGACACCAGCCCGGGACGTCGGCACCCGTTCGACCGGGATCCCCAACGCCTCGAGCAGGAACCGCGAGATGGACGGCCCGTCGGCGGGCTTGGGACTGACGGCCCAGGTGTGTTGCACCAGATGCGAGCCCGGTTCGATGATCTCCACCACGCCGGAGTCGGCGCCAATTCTGCGGCGCAGGACCAGCGACGACTCCCCCGCCTGGATGGCGAGATCGACATAGGTGACGTGCTGGACCACCGCAGGGGTTAGGGCTGCGTTCCCGCCGAACGCATGCTTGATCAGCATCAGCAGCGTCGACTTGCCCATCGTCGTCGTGCCGGTGACGAACGTCAGCGGGGAGGTGAAGTCGAACGTGTGCGACGCACGGTTGGTCGACACGGTCAGGGACCGGATACGCAGGTGGGTGGCCATCTAAATCTCGCTTCTGAGCGGGAGCGCGACGACGTCCGGCAACTGTTCGTAGATGAGGTCTTTCAGATCCCGGCCGGGCAGGTCGAAGTGTGAGCGGAGGAATCGGGCCCGTTCGGCCACGACCGCCCACGGGCTGGTGCTCTCCAAGGCCGTGCCGAGGTCACGTCCGGCATCGGTCAGGGTGATCTCGGTGGAGCCGTCGACCCGGGCGAACGTCGCGAGGCGTTTACCGACCAACGCGCCGAGGATGGGGTAGTAGCGGTCGTCCCACGGCCCGTACTTGTAGCGGATCATGCGGCTCTCCACCGCCTGTCGCTCGTCGTCGGTCGGGGCGATCCCCGGCCCGGCGGCGCCGGCCGGCAGGAGGCGTTCGGCCATGACCGGATACCGGAGCAGGAAATCGATCTTCGCCAATTTGGTCAGGCCGCGGAATGGTTCGCCCGGCTGAGTGAACTGGCAGACGAGGATGAGGACCCGGGCCTCGTGATAGAGACTCTCCTGGCGGATCGCCAGGACAGCGGCAGCAGGCAGCGGAGCGGCCATCATCCGCTCCCCGGTCGCGAGAACCCGAACTTGCACATGTCGCTCAACTCGTAGGCGTACCCGAGGATGTGGAAGTCGTCGAGTGGCACGCTGATCTTCTTGCTGAGCTCCGCCCGGCGCAGTTCAGCATGCAGCAGCGCCTGGAACTGGATGCCGTGGTGACCGCTCTTGCCGATCAGCTGGGCACGGATCCGGCGGACGATGTCGAGGATCTCCATCTCCAACCGGAACTACGTCTCGATGTCCTCCGGAAACCCGGTCCTGGCCTGCGGCCAGATGTGCAGCCACAGGTCTCGCAGGCCTAAGGCGTTGTCCCGTTCGTCATCGCCCATCAGGGCATCGCGCATCTTTTCGATGAGGCGATGACCGCCGGGGGCGCGTGGCGGCGTCTGCCCGGACCGCAGCAGCGACACCGGGTCGCCGACGGCGCGCCGCGTGCCGAGCCGGATCGCGTCCAGGACCGCGTCACGGGAGACGGTCCGCCGCTGGACCGTCTGCGCGATCTCCGACCGCGGGTCGTAGGCGACGGGGCTGGTCAGATATTGGGCCAGGTCGACGGGCCGGCCGCTGTCGTCCCGGCTCGCTTCCGCGACGAGATCGACAACCGCTTTGTAGACGTCAGCGGCTGCCGATGGCGCGAAGCCAAGCGTGCCGGCCGCTGGTTCCACAATCTGCCGGATGTTGACGTCCCGGATGTCACGCTTGGCTGGCCGCTCGCAGTCGAACTGGCAGCTGCGCACGAACCGCAGGAGCATCTCGAACAGCCCTGCCGGCAGACCGGCCGGGTCGTGCCGTTTCGGTTTGGGCGGCACTGGTGCGGCGGGTTTGGGGATGTTGTCCAGGGCGGTGGACTTCGCCGCCATTTCCATCATGGCCCATGCCAGGTGCGCGATCAGCGCGGTTCCCCGCGGCGTGTCCAGCTCACCGGACCGGCACACGTCCAGCAGTGCACGCGGCGTGTAGTCACCCGGTCTGCCGCCCAATTGCGTGTTGCTGGCCAGCCGTACGACCGGCCGGCTGGTGTAGCCGAGCCACCGGTCGAACAGGTGCGCGATCCCGCCGTGGTCACACAGCGACTTCATCGTGGTGTACAGCGTCCGGTCGTGGTGCTTGACCGACACCAGCTCCAGCAGGGGCGGCCTGTCCCGCACGATAATGAAGTCTTCCTGCCACTCACAGATGATCTTCACGATCGACGTGTCGGTGTGCAGGCTCAGACAGTACGAGGCGATGATCTCGGTCTGGTAGTGGTAGTTGCCCTGGGTCGGCGCGCCCGCGTCCTCGGCCGGCCGCCGAAAGAGGTCCAGCTCGAGCTGACCGCTCAGGTCGACGACCCTGTGCTTCCGCCCGGCTCTTGAAACAGCGTCACCCGCCACGACGAGCGTCCATTCCACCTTCCTTGCAACAGGTAAGCGCAAACTCACGATCAGCGAACCCGATCACGGAGCGGTGCGCAATAGCCCGGGCGAAGGCTTCCTGCAGCGTGCGTAGCGCCAGTGGCCGCGCTTCAGCCCAGCCCTGGCGCAGGAAGTCCGGCACTGGGGCACCCGCAGCCAGACCGTCACCGGCTACCGCCGCAGCACGGGCTCGATGCACGGCGGCCCCGGAAGTAGGCGTAGGCCTCGCAATCGGTCTCGCATAGGGGGGCTGCCTGCCGGGATGGCCCGCGTGGTCACCGCACCTGTCCGGGCTGATCCATCTCCACACGGTGCGTTCGGCGACGCCCAGCCCATGGGGGCCAGCCGGACATGCTCACTCGTCACATTCCCGGTCGAGCGCAGTTGCTCCAACCAGGCTACGGTGGCCCGTCGCTTGTCAGGATCGACTCGCGCTGACATGGCGGCCTCCCCGCATCGGGCTCAACGACCTGCCCTGGCAGACGGTGATGCCAACACGCCCGCCATATCGGAAGGTGACAGGAAGGTCACATATTGTAGGAGTGTTTGTCGGATTGCGCCTCGATGGGCCTCACCAAGGGCATGCGCGTGAGGTCTCCGCTCGCCCCATGCCTTTCACGATGCGCTACCCGCCGCTGCCTGGCCTTCAACGAGCGCTTGCTGAAGGTCCCGTTCCACTTCCTGGAGTGACCTCGCCGCCAAGCTCACCGTTTCCGTGTATCCGGCATATGGCATGTCCTCGGGGCGCACGCCGTAGGGCAGCGCAAGTGACGACCACAGCTTCAAGACCTGCCCTTCGACGAACCTGGCCCGGGCACCTTTCATCGAGACCGAAGTGCCCAACGTCCACCCCGTGCTTCGGTGAAGTTCGATCCGCCGGCTGCCGACCTTGGCTATCCCGATCTTCGCGGCATCGAGCTGCTGGTGCAGCATGAGGTACACCAGGGCATCATCGTCGGCCTTGATGCCGTAATCGCCGCAATAGACACAGGCCCCGGTTCCGGCGTGCTTGATGCTGTCGAAGTGGGCTTGATCTCTCTGCGGCAGTCCGGATTAAGGCACCGCGACAGCCATCGCGTCTTCACGCCAGGGAACGGGACAAGTGGTTCTCCGCCGGCCAGCCGGAGCATGTCTTCCGCCTGCTCGGGCCTGATGGGCCCGTTTCGCCGGCACAGGTCGCAGCACTTCGGCTGGCCCTGTTTGATCGCTTTCTTCACGCTGGACAACGTGGGAGACGTCGTCCCCTTACAGTTCCCGCACACCGACTCCCAGGGCGTCCGGTTGTCCACGTAGGGGACGGTCGGCGCGAGGCCTCGAAGCGCCATCACCGCACGCGCCTCCGCCTCCGTCTTCTTCTCCGAACCACTGCAGGAACGGCACGGCCCCTGCGTTGAGCTTGGTGAGCACACGTTGCTGTATCGCGGAGATCTCGGCTGCCCGCACGTTGCGCAGTAGCCCGGCCAGGGCTTGTCCGCGCCGGGAAAGGGAACGGTCGGAATCCACCCTTTGGCTAGCATGAGGGCCTCGGCGACGTGGGGGTCGAGGGGGGCTGGCACAGGTGCCTCCAGGAGCACGGGATTGCCGATGCCTGGCAGGTTCGCAGACGCCGCCGACAATTTGGTCCGCTGCTGCCAGGTCGGGGATGGCGCAGTGGCCGCCTAGGGACGAAGGACAGGCGTCTTGCCGCAGTAAATGTCGGATTTACTGGGGCACCCCCGATACGATCATCAACACGCGCCTCATTCAGCCTGGAGCGTCCCCCAACACGTGACCCTCCGTCCGCGAGTCGAGGTGTACGCATTTACTGCGTCAACGATCGTGGAGCGTCATCGTGTACATGATCTACATCGACGACAGCGGGCAGAAAGAGGTCCGCCGCCGGCACATGGGCGAGCTTGTCTCGGTCGGCGGCGTGATCGTCCCCGAACCCGCAGTCGCCGGATTCGCGACCGCGCTCGACGGCATCCGCGTGGAGTTCGAGATCCCCGAGGGGGAGGAACTCAAATGGAAGCCACCCAAGAACACCTTCCAGGCGAAGGCGACCGGCCCGCTGATCACCGAACTGCGCCAGCGGATGCTTCAGGCCGCCATCGATAACGGCATCAAGTCGGCCGTCGTGGTGTGGGACCGCGGTCATGTGCCGTGGGAGAAGGCCCGCGTAGAACCCGAGATCCTCAAGTACCTCTATGAGCGGATCACGTCGTACCTGCGCGAGCGGGACGAAGTCGGCATCATCATCGCCGACCAGCCGGGCGGCGGCCGCAAGGACGAAGTGAAATGGCTGGCCGACACCCTCGGCCTGACCCGGGAAGGCACTCGCTTCGCCACACCCGATCGTGTCGTCTCGCCGATCCTGACCGCACCGTCCCATCACGTCCCGCACCTGCAGCTGGCAGACCTCGTCACCGCGGCCACCACCGCGGCGGTCGCCGGGCAGCCGGCCGGGACGAAGCTGGCGAAGTGGCTGAAGGAACTTGCCCGCACCAACGCGCATGGTCTCGTCGGCGGCGCGGGCGTGGCGCTGTGGCCGCCCGACTTGGTGGATCTGCACTACTGGATCTTTCAAGAGACCCACTACGCCAAGGGCTCCACCGGACATCCGATCGGTCCATCCGGCAACCCTTTCAGCGATCCTGGGCGGACCTACCAGCGCGACGACGGGCTCTCTGGCCCTGACGGCCCCACCAATGGGTCCCCTCTCACGACGGGGAGCAACTCGTGACCGTTCACGCCTTCGATCGCGGCATCCCCGCGACTACAGCACCGCCGTGGAGACATACATACCTTCGCTCGGCTGGAATCGCCGCCGGTACCTGGCGCTCGACGAGGCCCGCAACTTCTACGGACCCACGCTGGACCACACCGGCGTGCACGTGCTGAGTACCCACGTGGTGTCGGACCCGGACGCGGAGAGGCACGGCTCCTATCGGGCGACGATCGTCTTCCGGCAGGTGACCGACTGATGGGCGGCAACACGGCCGAGCGTTTCGCCGCCCTCATGCAGTGCCCGTGCCTCACCTGGTGCGCCCGCCGGGAGCTGGTGCGCCTAGCGGTCGATCGGAACGTCCGCACCATCATGGCCGCGTTCGACGAGCTGGGCGTCGCCTACGACCGGCAAGACCGGTGGCGGATCGCACTCTCGCCGACCTGGATGCAGGTTGTGCATTGGTCACCGACGTGATGCGTAAAGCGTGCGAGGTGGGACGAGCCGCGGCGGGTGAGGGCCGGTGAACGGAGCGCCCCCGCCGAACCTCGCCGAGTGCGCCAGCAAGCTCGCTGGCTTCTTCACCGGCCCTGCAGGCGACTTCCATATCGTGCTCGCCCAGCTCGTCCACCGAGGCGAGGTCCCCGGCCAGCTCGGCGGCCTGGGCCGCGACGCACTCGGCCTGCTCGGCGAGCTGGCGGCGCAGGCTGCGCAGCTCGTCGGCCTGGCGGTCGCGGACCAGCCCGGCGGCGTCCTTGGCAGCTTCCGCAGCCCCGCGGGCCCGCTCGGCGCGGGCGATGCGGTCTTCGACCTTCCGGCTGATCCGCTCGAGGTCGATGCGCGCGGTCAGCTCCCGTTCCTCGGCCAGCTTCGGGCCGCGCAGGCGCAGGCTGTCCGGGGCAAGGGCGGTGACCAGGATGGCGGGGCCGACGAGCGGGGTCACCACGGCCTGCCATGACATGACCTTGGGAGTTCGGCTCATTGTCGGCGCCGACGGATAACCTCGCCCCATGCGGCCCCCCGTCAAAGCTGACAGCGTGCGCAGAGCGATCGCCAGCTCGCTCGCCGAAATCAGCGCTTACCACTTGCCAGCAGCCTGCGAAGCTCTCGGCCTTGCACCTGGAACGGAGGAGGAGTCCTTTCGCAGCAAGTTCAATTACGTCATGACTCGCCTGCGCCCGTTGGGGATGCCTGAGTTGATCAGCATCGCGCGCGAGCATATCGATGAGCACGACGACCCTGCCCTGGAGTCGATCTTGGCCACGCTCGGCGCCAGTGGGGTCGACGGCGAATTTAAGAACCTGATCTTCGCGTCCATCGGTCCTAAGCCTGAATTCGTGCTGCGCAACGCCATCATCAACGACCTGGAGATCACCAAGAACGCAGAGCACTGCCTCATCTACTCACGTCCCCTCGGGACCGCGGGCCTCACCTGGCGTGATCTCACCGATTGGTGGAAGGCGACCGTCCCTGAACTGCGGGACGCTGACGAGATTCAGGTCTCGCGTCGCCTTTATGCACGGCTGAAAGCTTCTCTTGAATCGCCCCCCGAGCAGCTTCTCTTCAGCATCTATGCCGAGTTCCATACACGACCTGGCGGCGCTGACCTGCCTACCTTGATTCCTCAGGTTTATCTCCACTACGACCCTTACCTGCGGCGCGCGGCCTCAACTCCGGGCCCTCTCCCTCGTCAGCGCATGGACTTCCTTCTGTTGCTGCCCAACCGCAACTGGGTGGTCATCGAGATCGACGGAGTTCAGCACTACTCCAGGCTGGCCTCAGATGCGCCGCCTCCAGACTCGCCTGGCTATTTCGAGATGGACCCTGAGATTCGACGTCCCGACACACGCAAATACTCCGAGATGGTCACCGAAGACCGACGCCGTCGCTTGGAAGGCTACGAGGTCTATCGCTTCGGCGGCCAGGAGTTGACGGGTTCCAAGGGAACGCACATCACCAGAGAATTCTTCGCACGTCTACTCGCGCGCCATGAGATCGCCCTGCCTGAACCCGCGCAGCCGAGGAGCGAGCCCAGGCAGGGCTGAGGGTTCCGGGCGACGAGGGCCTGCGGGCCACAGATGATCAGATTAAGGCCACGCGTTAAGGGAAGGGAGGTATTCAATGGCAGAGAGCGAGTATGCTAAGGGTGAGCGAAAATTTCAAGATCTCCCTCTGAAGACGAGGGGTATCCTGTGGGAGCAGATTCCTGATTGTCGCCCCGCACTGCTGGCCCTAGAGGAAGACGCTCGGGCCGATGACGCCACGGTAGGGCCGTACCAGTACATACTCGAGGTGTCGTCTACTATCCTGGAGAGAGCACTAATCTCACATAACGAAGAGGAACTCAAGCGCTTCTTTGATGCTTGTGAGGCGCTTCTCGCTCACGGCAATGATTATCTTGCAGAGATAGTAGAAGACCTTGTCGCTAAAGATGTGATCAGGCGCTGGCGACAAGAGATTAAATATGTAGGGCCGCTGCTGCGTCAGATCATCCTGGATCGCCAGCAGCCGTCTGGAGAGTAAGCTCTTCACGGATGCCAGTCTCTCGCTAGCAGCCGTAAAGTAGGTGCCTCCGGCACATGCTTATCCGCCGACGCCGCCTTGCTCACCATGGCTATGCGCCACATGCGGCGGCAGGTATCGAGGATGGGGGAAACCCGTCACGATCACGGCCCCGCCCAAGCACCTCATCACCGACGACTGGTGATCAACGACCTGCAGAACACCACGCTCAACGTCAACACCAAAGTTCTGCACGGTTGCCGCGGAAATCAACGAATCCGCCGCGCGTCCGATCTCGTCTCGCAGCTTCGCTCTCACTACCGCTCGTACAACACCTCTCGCAGCAGGTCGTGCGCTAGGCATCGTCCCCCGTACTCTCGACTGGCCGCCGGGCCAGCTCCTGTCTGACGGCCGCGACTTCGGCCCGGGCGGCTTCTGCCTCGCGTCGGGCGGCGTCACGTTCGGCCTCGGTGCGCGCGGTCGTGGGCTGCGATCTGCCTCTTCCGGCGCAAGTGGCGGCAGGGTCCCCGTTTCGGCGCCCTCATCGTGGCCATCGTGATGCTGCTAACGATAGGCGCGGGCTGGTGAAGACGCGCCCGTGACGGAACCCGATCTCCGTCCGGCGCGTTGGGCTCGGTGATGGACGAGATTCCTGGTTTGACGGAGTTGGTCGCGCGGCTCACCTCCGATGAGCACGGCTTCGTCGCCGTCCTCCCCGGACTAGACGGCGTCGAGGGGTTCGGCACCACCGCGCTGGCCGCCGCCGCCTGCCATATCCCGGAGGTGGCCGAGCATTTCGGCGACGGCATCGACTGGCTCACCGTCGGCGTGGCCCCGCCCCACGTCGTCGAGTCCCTCGTACGCGACCGGCTGGAGTCCTTCGGCGTCCCGTGGATAACGGCGGACGCCGAGCCCGAGTTCGAGGAGCCCGGCAGCGGCCTGCTCGTGCTCGACGGGGTGCGGACCGCCGAGCAGTTGCGCGCCTGCTTGAGCCTGACCTCGGATGTCACCGTGCTGGTGACCGCCAGGACCGCGGACATCCTGCCCGGACTGCCGTCGATCATCCGGCTCAAGGTCCCTGAGGGGGGCTGGCCCCTGCTCGCCAGGCTGTCCGGGTCGCTGGGGACATCGGTGGACGACGCGTTCGACCTCGCCGATCCGGCCGCCAGGGCCTACGCCGTACGGAAGGTCCTGGACGCCGGGCTGCCGTCGCTCTCGCCGGGGGCGCTGCCGCGTCTGCTGGAGCTCGGCGCCTTCGCCGCGGACAGCGACATCCCCGCGAGCGTCGTTCCCGCCGTGTGGCAGCGGACGGCGGGCCTGTCGAAGGGGGCGTCCGAGCGGCTGCTGGCCGAGCTGTGCGAGGCCGGGCTGGCGGATCTCCGCCCCGACCGCGACCTGCTGCTCGTACCCGACGTGGTCCGTGACTACCTGCGCCAGGCATCGAGCGGGGAGGCCGTCTCCCGCACCGCCAAGGCGCTGATCGGCACCTTCACGGACGTCGAGGAGACGGTCACGGACGAGGCCGTCATGTACTGCCTCGCCCACCTGCCCGACCACTACGTGGCGGCCGGGGAGGACCTGGCCGAGCTGGTGACCCAGACGGGCTGGATCGCGTCCAAGCTCGCCTCCCTAGGCATCGCCGCCGTCGACCGTGACCTGGCCAGGGCAGGCGCTCCCGAGGCGGAACGGCTGCGCCGTACGCTGGCCAGGAACGCGCATCTGTTCACCCACGGCGACCGCGGCGCGCTCCTGCCCACCCTCGCGGCCCGCCTGTACGGCGACGCCGGCGAGCTGCGCGAGATGCTCCACGCGGTCGGCGAGCCGTGGCTGGACTGCCTGTGGGCGCCGCCTGACCTGCCCCATCCGGCGCTCGTCCGGACGATGCGGCTCAACGACGAGCGGGTGACCCAGGTGGCCATCAGCCCGGACTCCACCTGGATAGCCGGCGCGAGCTGGGAGGGCAAGGCCAGGATCTGGAACCTCGACGGCAGCCTGCGCGCGACCCTCAGCGGTCACGAGGACGCCGTCTCCTCGGTCGCGATCTCCGCCGACGGGACGTGGCTGGCCACCGCGAGCTGGGACCGGACGGTACGCACCTGGCTGGCCGACGGCACGCCGATCGCGGTCATGGAGGCGGCCCACGGCGAGGTGCAGCAGGTCGCGATCGCCCCCGACGGCACCTGGATCGCCGCGGTGACCGACGACGGCAGCCTGATGGCGTGGAGCGACACGGGCAATCCGCTGTGGCGCGTGCAGGCGCAGGCCGACGAGCACTCGAAGATCGCCATCGGTGCCGGCAGCGCGTGGGTGGCGCATCCCTGCGAGGATGGCATCCGCGTCTGGAACAGGGACGGCACGCAGCGGTGCGCCATCCCGCTGTCAGAGGATCTGCAGGTCGCAGAGGTCGTGGCCCATCCGCTTCGGGACGCGATCGTGGCACTCCACATGGACTCCCGCGCGCGCTGCTGGAGTCCGGAGGGGGCGATGGAGGGCGTGGTGGAACCCGCTCTCGACGACTGTTCCGACATGGCGATGTCGTCCGACGGCCGGTGGCTTGCCGCGTCCGCCGACCGCCCCGAGGGATTCGTCACGGCCAGGCTCGACCGGCCGCGAGAGGAGATGGGGTTCGTCGCCCGCCACGCCCTTGTGAACGACCTGGCCGTCAGCCGGGACGGCACGCTGCTGGTGACCGCGATCGAGCCCAGCACGATCCAGGTCTGGGACCCCGCCGGATTCCCTGCCAGGGGCGAGGACCACCGTCGCACGATCGCCAACGCCGTGGCGGTGGCCAGGGACGGCACCTGGCTGGCCGCCGCGGGCATCGGGTTGTCCTTCTGGGATCCGGCGGGCGGCCGTCCCGCGACCGTGGCGGAGGACACCTTCTTCACCTCGGTGGCGATCTCGCCCGCCGGCCGCTGGCTCGCGACCGCCGACTCCGACGGCCTGGTCCGGCTCTTCGAGCGGGACGGCACGCCCATCAGGACGCTCAAGGTGTGCGACGACTGGGCCGACACGGTGGCCATCGCCCCCGACGGCTCGTGGCTGGCGGCCGGCGGCCGCGACGGCCGCGCCAGGCTGTGGTACGCCGACGGCACCCCACTGACCACCATCAAGACGTCGGTGGAGGCCGTGAAGCACCTGGCCATCGCCCCCGACGGCACCTGGATGGCCACGGCAGGCTCCGACCGGATGGACCTGTGGGACGCGCAGGGCAGGCGGCTGGCTCCCACGCTGGAGACGCCCTCGTTCGTCGGTGGCCTGGCCATGGCGCCCGACGGTGGGTGGGTGGCTGCCGTGCACTGGGACGGCGGCATCGCGCTCTGGGACAGGACAGGCGACGCGGTCGCGACATTGCCCGGCGACGAGGTGCTCTACACGGGCCTCGCGGTGAGCGCGTCGGGCGAGCACCTGGCCGCCACGGCCGACGACGGCACGCTGCGCGTGTGGGACGTGGCTACCCGACGATGCGTCTCCATGATCAGGATGGACGGCGAGCTCCACGGCTGCGCCTGGTCACCACGCGGCGCGCTGTACGCGGCGGGCGATGCGGGCCTCTACGGCTTCGCCCTGCGTTCGCTTCTCACCGCACCGACCTGACCCGACCGCTCCCACGACCACCAGCACCGATCACCGCCTGCCTACACGCTGAGGTCATTGGTCCGGCGGATCCTGCACCTCACCGCAGAGATCGATGACCTGAACACCCAGATCACCACCGTCGGGCTGTTCTTGAGATGGCCTGATCATGTGTCACGAGTGCTCGTCTGATCGTGTGGATCGGGCGGGCTCTCTTCGTTTCCGGGCTCGTAACCGTGCTCGCCGGGCGGTTCGAGGCCGGTGCGGCGGTTGTGGCGAAGGGCTCGGGTGGTGTCCGGTCGCGTCGAGGGCAGGGCGAACCGGCCGGTGGGCATGCTCGCGCCGACTTGTGGGGATGTGCTGTCGGGACGGGCCGGGGTAACGATCTGTTCAGGGCCGGGCGGGCGGGGGTCTTCCGCTGTTGCTGGTGGTGTCGTCGATGTCCGGCTCGGTCGGGAGGTCGTCCCCGGTGGTGGACGACGGCCGGGGTTCGTGGTCGTGGATCTGGCGCCAGGACAGCAGGATCTTCTGGTTGGCGATGCAGACCATGAGGGCGACCAGGATGGTTTGGGCGACGCGGCCGTGGGCGAGCCGGTTGGTCGGGTCGGCCAGGTCGATGACCTGGCCCTTCAACCTGCCGTTAATCCCTTCGGTATTGGCCCGGATGGCCTTGAATGCGCATTTCCAGGCCGGGCTCAGGTAGGGCAGGTCCTGGCGGAGCTTGTCCTTGTGGCCGAGGTCGCCCGGGTGCAGGGTGATGGTCTGCTGGGTGCAGATCGTCGGCAGACACCCGTCGTCGCTGCTGGTCTTCGGCAGCAGGACGGTGGGCTTGGCGGCGGCGTGCGCGGCCCGCTGCCGTGCGTCGGTGAGGTCGACCCGGGTCCGCGGGCCACGTGCTGCTGCTCTGGCCTGGTTGAAACGAGGGCAGTTCACCGACGGGGCGGTCCCGGCGGCACCGGGCACTGCAGGCGGAGCTTCCCCTCGGCGTCGGGGGTCTGCTTGACCTTGAGGAAGTACGGCTGGCGCGCGTGGATCAACGCGGTGAGCTCGTCGTCGGGAGCGCGGATGGCGGCGTCGTCGAGGCCGGTCGTGGCGTGCAGGAGCGGGGCGGGCATCAGGGGACAGGCCAAGGTGCCGTCGACCAGGAGTGCGCCGTGCACGGAGCCTTGCAGGCGGCGCTGCTCGGCTTTGTAATCCAGGGCGAGTCGGTAGCCGCGACCTCGGGCGGGCCGCGCGAAGTGGTCGGCGGTCTGGTCGGTGTAGGCGCGGTCGACAGCGAGTGTGCCGGTGGGCAGCCATTTCGTCCCGCCTCTGGATACCCGCACCGCCACCGAGCTGCTGCGCGGCCGCTGATGCCGGACGGGGCGCGTCCCCGCACGGCGCGGGTGGCCGCCTGCCGTCCCCGGCCGGTCAGCGAAGCGCCCCTGCTGATCCCGGACGCGATGGCGGCCCACCTCGATGACCTGCTCACCGACACCGGGCTCATCGAGGTGATCGAAGCCGAGCTCGCGCATCGGCCCGGGCCGCCCGGGATGCCGGTCCACACCGTGCTGCTCGGCAGCGGGCCAGCGCGCTCGGGGCGAGCCCGGCCGCCGCGGCGACCACGGTCAGGTCGATCCGCGCACTCAGCAACTCGACGATCCAGCCGGCGCGCAGCCGCCGCGCCGACAGCGGGGGAAGGGTCCCGGTCGGGCGGTGCGTCCAGGTCCACGAGGCCACGAGGTTCTTGGCGTAGGCGGCCGTCCGGCCGGGCCGGAACAGATACCGGTCCCCGCCGGTGAGCGCGGTGTCCGCGGCGACGGCCAGGTCGTGTTCGAAGGCCGCGCGGGCGACGATCAGCCGGGTCGTGCCCGGCGCGGCGACGATGACCGTTCCGTCATCGAGGACGCGCACGTGGCTGCCGCGGACGGCGGCGAGTTCGGCCGAGGTCAGTCCGCACCCGGCGGCCAGGGCGATCAGCGCGAGGGCATCGCTGCGGGCCTGGCTGCGAAGGTGGGCGGCCCACCCGCGCAGCCGGGCCAGTTCGGTCGGTGTGTAGGGGGCGGTGCGCTCATTGGGGGCGCTGAGTGCGACCGGGGTGCTTTCCCCACGCTGTGCCCAGGCGAGCGCGGCGCGTACCTGCCGCAGCCAGGACCGGTAGGTCTGTGCGGTGCGCGGGGCCAGGTCGGCGCATCCGGCCAGCACGAACGCGTCGATCGTCTCGTGCCGCAGCCACACCTCCGGGTCAGCGGGCAGCCCGCGCCCGTGGCACCAGATCGCCAATCGGCCGACCACGTGCAGCAGCCGCTCGATGCGGTAGCCGACCCACGGCGCGGACGCGGCGACGGTGGCGCGGACCTGGTCGGCCACCGCCTCCCAGCCGGGCGGGGCATGGCGTGGGCGATAGCTCGTGATCTTCGCCGAGGTGTCGGGGTCGAAGGTCACACTCCATCCATAGTGGCTGGACAAGCAGCCGTTACAGTCGCGGGTGACATTCACCGATAGGAGAACTTCGTGATGGTCGGAGGACATGCGCGCTCGGCGGCTCCGCGGGAGTTGGCCGAGGACCCGCAGGCCTGGCCCCATGCGGACCTGACCCCTCATCCCGCCGCCGCCGTTGTTCAGGCCATCGCCGCCACCCTGGCCGGCATTCTGGCCGAACGCCGACTGAGCCTGCGCGGCCTGGCCGCCGCCTCCGGTGTCAATCGCCAGGCCATCGCCGACCTGCTGGCCGGGCGGTCCTGGCCGGACGTGGCCACCATCGCCCTGCTGGAGACCGCGCTCGCGGTCCGGCTGTGGCCGGAGGGCATCTCGGCGCCCCGATGACGGCGTCGAACGCCGTGATGACCTCGACGGCATGGTCGAGCCTTCCCTCCGCCGCCCCGGAAACCCGGACATCCGGGCATAAGCGGCCGTCGTTTGGCTCGACAGCCTCCAAGCGATCGCCTAGCGCGTTACGCTCGGAAGGCGCGAGCCTTCAAAGAGTTAGGTCTTCTGGGCGCTCATGCAACCCGGTGCCGTCGAGCTGCTACTCGGCGGCACCACTTTTCGATCCGGTCACCAGACCGGCACGTCGGTTCAGTCCGTGGCGGTGTTCCCCTCGCCGGCGAACCCGTTCACTCCGGATGCGATCGTGAACAGGCCCTGCTCACGCTCGACCAGCCAGCCATCGCTCACCAGCCGCTTGAGCCGCGCGCGCATCCCCTCAACTCGACCGCGGACGTCCTGCTGGCCCAGCGCCCGCACCACATCGCGCGCCCGCAGCGGCTTGTCGGAACTGGCCAGCAACACCACCGTTTCCTTGCGCAACCCCCGCAGGGCTGGACGAGTCGGTCCGGGAGCCTCTCCGTGCCCGGCACTGTGCGCGGCGACGTCGTTGTGGCGGCCGCCGGAGCCGACGGAATCGCCGGGCTTTGCATCGTCCGGCTCGTCGTCGGCCGCCAACGCGGCCAGTTCCTCACGCGCGATGGACAGCCGCTCCATGCGCCGCTGTGCGGCGGTCAGCCGCTCCTGCAGCTCCTCCAGCTGCCTGGACAGCTCGGCGCATTGCTGCCGTGCGGCCTCCTCGGCTCCCTCCAGCCTTGCCAGCAGCGCCGCCACCATCTCCTCCTTCGTAGCAGCCATGGAACCGGCGTCATCACTAACCGCGTATATGCAAATCCATACTGTAGCCAGCAATGGCATTGCTGACCCCAAGACTGCAAGATCCTTTACTGGGCCCCGCAGAGTCAGTGGAAAGCCATGGGTGCGCATGGCCTGGCCGGTTCCGCCGCATCTCTGGGATGATCTCGACGATCTGTTCCCGCCGAGCGAAAGGGTCCAGCTTGAACACCGGACAGCCGCCGACCGCCGACCTGCGCGAGTACTACCGGCGACTGATGAACAGCACGCAGTGGCTCGACGTGGGCATGTGCTGGACGGCGGTGGTCCCCGACGATGGACGAGCGCTCACCCTGGACCAGGTCGCCGCCCGGCTCGCCGGGAACACGCCGTACCGGCTGCACGAACCGGCGCCGTTCGAGGCCATCGGGCCGCTCGAACAAGACGCCTACCCCGTGCTCGTCGATTGGTACGGCTCGACCACCGTTCTCTTCGAGTGGGACTACCTCGGGACGAGCCCCACCGTGCTCCAACGGCTCAGTCAGGGAGCACGCGTCTACAGCGCCTGGTGGAACGTCAACGTCAGCAATCTGCTGAGCTTCGCGGCCGGAGGCGAGCACGTCCTGGCGATCAACGGGCTCTTCCCCGGGCAGCAGGAAGACCATGCCGGCCTGGCCCGCTGGCCTGAGCTGCAGGCGATGACGGACTTCTTCGCCGAACCCGCGCCCGAGGATCTCGATGAGGACGAGGACGAGGACGACCTGGACAGCCGCGCCGACTACGACTGGCAAGCCGCCATGCTCGCGGTCATCGACCAGACCACGGGGGCGCGGCTGACCGGCGAGTGGCTGAAGCAGCCGCATCCCTACGTGACGGTCCGCATGCCGGACGCGGTCCGCTGATCCCTGAACGGCCAGCGCCCGGGTTGTGCAGGCGGGAAGTGATCATCCTCTTCTCGGGAAGCGATCTCCTCAATCCCTCTTGCACCCCAGGCAAGCCCTATTTGCGAAGACCCCAAAGGGGGCCTCTTGCGGGATGCCCCCTCTCTCCGAGAGGCGGCCATGCAGTCACGGACCTACCTGTACGACCTTCTGGTCTCGACGATCTTCACCGAGGGACTCGATGAGGACGACCTGTGGGCGCTGGGATTCAACGCCCTGTGGATCAAGGGTACGAACCTCGACACCCTCGCCCCGGCCTTCCACCTGGACCTCGCCACCCGCACCCCCTGCTACCTGAGCGAGATCCTCGACCACCACCTCGACGACGGCTCCCGCTGGGTGGCCGAGGTCAACGGCTGGATCGGCATCGTGCCGGCGCTCTTCGACGATGACGCGTCCCTGATGTCCGTCACCCAGGGCGGCCGTCAGGCCCTCAGCTTCAGCATGGACATCCACGGCAGGGAGTACTTCAAGTACGCCCGTGACGGGCGCATGATCGTCTCTTTCGTGTCCAAGCCTGATCGGAGGTTCGGTGACGATCCGCACGCGCTCGATCACCTGATGGAGGGACTGCGCTTCCAGGTCACCGATGACGACGTTGACCCTGTGGAAGCGGACGAGGGCGTTAGCTCAGCCTTGGCGCTGATCGGACGGATCACCGAAACCGACATCGCCGCCGATTGGTTCCAGGCGCGGCACTCGCGCATCGGCGACCCCTCCTGGCACCCACCCAGACCTTGAATGCAGGATTGGCCGGGAAACGATCATTCCCATCCTGGGAAGCGATCAACGATTCCCTGACTCGTCCGCAGGTCAGGACCACTCGTGAACACCCCCCACCTGCTCGTTCTGGGCCGACAAGGCCACCAGCGTCTCGCGGGTAATGGACAGGCGCCGGAGCTGGTCCTCCGACGCGGCCAGTTGCTCACGCAGTTCGGCCGCTTTCTCGGTGGCAGCCGCCTCGGCCTGGGCCAAACGTTCCAGCAGTGACGTCACGTCGCCCTTCACGAAAGAGCGCGGACGCGCCCATCCGATCCGCTTCACGCCATGTGGTCCAACAACTCCACACTGTAAGCGGGGAAGTGCTGGCAGTCACTACCACAATCAAGATCAACACATGCGTGTAGGCGCTTGCCAGGCCGGCTCGCTAACGCGCAGAGCCGGACGCGCTCTGCCGGGGCTGGCCGGTCACACGCAGCCCTCGAGTCCCCACCAGACGGGGCGCCGGTCTACCGCCTCCCGCCGGTAGAAGGTCATCCGCTGATCGTTCACCTTGTCGGCTGACGCCGATGCCGCGCGACAACTGCCCGGCCAGCAGGCATCTCCAGTTGCATCGGGCTGGCAGCGCGACAGCGCTTACGGACCGGCCGCCCGGAGAAGCGGTCACTGCGACCGGCTGACCGGCTGACCGGCACGGGTTGCGTCCATGGGAGTGGTGTACGAGTTTGACCTGGTCACAGGCGTGGCGGCGTGAAATGGCGACGGCCATCGCGTGATCCTTCGATTAGCGA
>NZ_JBSFNE010000036.1:0-56472 GCF_053586935.1 Nonomuraea sp. NPDC003727 | reverse complement strand
ACACTGTCCAACATCGCAAGGGGCTATAGCGCAGTTGGTAGCGCACCTCCATGGCATGGAGGGGGTCAGGAGTTCGAGTCTCCTTAGCTCCACCGACCAGCGGCGGTGTCCATCCGGACACCGCCGCTGTCGCGTTTCCCGCCGCGGCCGGACATCGTGCGGACCTCCCTTCGGCCACCGGCACGGGCGCAGGGCCGTCAGACGCTCCCGTGACCGGCCCGCTCGCGATCCTCTCTCCGGCCCGCTACTGGTCTTCTGTCCGGCCCGCTTTCGATCTTCTCCGGCTCGCTTCGGGTCTTCTGTCCGGCCGGCCTTCGATCCTCTCCGGCCCGCTTGCGGCCTTCTGCCCGGTCTGCCTGCGCGCTCTCCTGCCGGGGTCCGCTCTGGTCCTCGTCGAGCCGCGTCTGCCGTCCGCGCTGAACGACCGGGAACGGCGGGCCGGAGCGACACCGTGCCGCTTCCGTCCGGCCCCGGCCCCGGCCCCGGCCCCGGCTTCGGGGTCCTGCCGTCCTTGGGAGAGCGCTCCTTGGGAGAGCGCCGCCCAGGATCGTCAGGAGGGCGTCACCGGCCGGGCCCGCGGCGGACGTGCGGCCGCCGTTCGGGCATCCGGACGCTCGCCGTTCGGGCATCCGGATGTCGCGCGGGCGGGCATGGTCGATGGCTAGCGGCGGGGGAAGACCCAGCGGTCCAGGAGTGTGAAGCGGATCGCGGTCATCGCCAGCGACGCGCACACCAGCGCCAGGCCCTCCGTCCAGCGCGGGCCCGCTCCGGTCACGACGATGGCGGTCGTGGTGACCGCGTAGTTCAGCAGGAACAGCAGTCCCGCGCGGGCGTGGGCGACGACCCGCCGGCCCGCGCGCCGGTTGAAGGTCCACCGCCGGTGCGCCTCGGTGTTGACGACCGCGGTGGCCGCCAGCGCGAGCAGGTTGGCCGCCTCGACCGGCAGGGCCGTCCGCAGCAGCAGGTAGAGGAACGCGTGGACGACGGTGGAGGCCAGCCCGACGAGCCCGAAGGACACCAGCCTGCGGACCAGCGCGATCCGGGCCGGTGGGGAGGGCGCGGGCGCCGGGTCGGGCGGCCGGGGCAGTTCGACGGTGGCCGCGCCCGAGGACAGGGCGCGCGCCACCCGCACCATGCCGCGCAGGTCGGCCCAGGCGGTGCGCCACAGGCGGACCTTGGAGTCGGCGTCCTCGGTCCAGTCGACGGCCACCTCGCGCACCCTGGCGCCGTTGTGTTCGGCGATCAGCAGCATCTCGGTGTCGAAGAACCACGCGTCGTCGGCGACCTTGGCGAGGATCGGTCTGATCACCTCGGCTCTGGCCGCCTTGAAACCGCAGGCCGAGTCGGTGAACCCGGCCCTGAAGCCCACCCTCAGCAGCCCGTTGTAGCCGCGGGAGATGACCTCCCTGCGGAAGCTGCGCCGGATGCGCGCCCCGCCGAGCAGCCGGCTGCCGATGGCGATCTCGCAGTGGCCGGAGACGACGGCCATGACCAGCGGGAGGAGGGCGGGCAGCTCCGTCGACAGGTCGACGTCCATGAACGCCACCACGTCGGCGCCGCTGGCCGACCAGCCCGCCCTGATCGCCGCCCCCTTGCCGACCGTCTCGAGCCTGACGGCGGCCACGCCGGGCAGGTCGCGTGACAGGCGGCGGGCCAGTTCCCAGGTGCCGTCCGTGCTGCCGCTGTCGACGATCGTGATCCGCCACGGGAGCGGGAAGGACTCGCGCAGGAACCGGTGCACGGTCTCGATACAGCCGGGCAGGGCGCGCTCCTCGTCGAGCACCGGGATGATGACGTCGACCGTGGTGGCCCTCGGGCCTCCGGGGACCCCGGCGGCCCCGGTGGCGCTGTCGGTGACGAACGGCACCCCTTCCACGGTGGTGGTCATGGCCGCCGCCGGGCGCGGGCCATGAGGGAGACGCCGGGCAGGCCGGAGACGGGCAGGTACCGCTCGGCCATGACGACGGCGGTCAGCGCCAGGTTCACCGGCCCCGGCAGCGCCTGCAGGTCGCAGCCCGTCGCGTTGCGCCGGCGGAGGGCGGCGACGGGTCGCAGCAGCACGTTCCAGCTCCACAGGCGTTCGATCACCAGCCCGGAGCCCTCGATCACCTCGGTGAGGCCCTGGCGGGTGTAGCGGCGCACGTGGCCGAGCGCGACGTCGTGCGCCGACCACAGGCGCATGTCGCACGGCACGGCGATGAACGCGGTGCCGCCGGGCTTCAGCACCCGGGCGATCTCGGCCGCCGCGGTGTGGTCGTCGTCGATGTGTTCCAGCACGTCCAGCGCCGTCACCAGGTCGAACTCCGCCTCGCCCAGAGGCAGCCCGCACAGGTCGGCCATGACGGCCGCGACGCCGCGCCGCCTGGCGTGGGCGACGGCGGTGCCGGACCGGTCGACGGCCAGGGCGTGCCAGCCGTACCGCTGGAAGACCCGGGTGTTGCCGCCGCCCGCAGCGCCGACGTCGAGGGCGCGTCCCGGACGTCCGATCCTGCGAAGCTCGCGGGCGAGGATGGCCCGCCGCTCCCGGTACCACCAGTGCCGGTCCTCAAGTTCTACTGCGCGCCTGATCTCGGCGGCTTCCATTGCTCTCCCAGTGGCGAAACCCGCGATTCCAGGCAGCATCCTGGCGGGTCGGAGCGGCACAATCCAGAGCAAAATGGAAATAGTCACTAATATTGACTATTATGGCGGCAGGAACCTCGAGAGGAGTTCGTCATGTTCGTCGAACTGACCCGCTTCAAGGCCACCCGAGCCGCCGACCTGCTGGCCGCCCGGCCCGGGATGGAGGCCGACTTCGCGGCCGACCGCGCCGGCTTCCTCGGCGCCAGGCTCGTCCGCCTGGCCGACGACGAATGGCTCGACATCGTCGACTGGCGCTCGGCCGACGACTTCGCCGCCTCGCGCGCCAAGGGCGCCGACCTGCCCGGCATCGCCGCCTTCTTCGCCGCGATCGACGCGCTGGTCAGCGACGAGCAGGGCGAGGTTCAGACCTTGGCCAGCGTCCGCAGGCCCTGAAGGAGCAGCGTCCGCTCCGCCCCGGTCAGCAACCCGTACGGCACCGCCGCCCGCAGGTTGGTGTCCCGCTCGACCGCCTCCCACAGCGGCCCCTCGCGCAGCGAGGTGACCTCCCCGGCGGTCAGGCCCGCCGCCTGCCACGCGGCGGCGTGCGCGTCGGCCCGGTGATAGCGGAACGCGGCAAGCCGGTTGAACAGCATCACCCCGCCGGGCACGCCCTCCGGCTCGTACGGCGGAGCCATCAGCTCCAGCGCCCCGCCCGGCATCCGCTCGGCCCCGTCCAGCAGCCTGCGGAGCAGCGCGGCGACCTCGGCCACGAGGCCCTCCCGCCCGCTCCACAGCAGGGCGGTGGCCTGCCCGTGCAGGTCGTAGAGCCCGTCGATGAAGGCCAGCGTGGCGGGCGTGGCGTGCAGCCTGCCGTGCTCGTCCTCGCGCAGGGCGCCCTGCCGCAGCTGTGCCGCCACCTCGTCGGCCTGTTCGCCGGCGGTGCCGTACCGGTAGACGGCCGCCAGCCCCGCGCGGGTGAGTGGCCGCAGCGGCAGCACGTACCGCTGGTCGATGAGGAAGCCGGCGCGCAGCCCGGACCGGCGCACGTACTCCAGCCCCTTCTCCCGCCTGGTGGCGTGCACGTCGATGTGGACGGCGTCGATCAGCGGGGCGATCGTCGCCGCATAGTCCGCAAGCTCCCGCATGGCGGACCATTATGGTGATCTGTCCGGGCGGATATCACCTCGATCACTACGATGAGTCGTCATGATGACAGCCGCGGTAAGCGTCTTACTCATGATCGCTCCTGATCCGGTCACCGCGCTCAAGCAGCAGTTCGTCCCCGGCCAGGGGGTGCGCTTCACCGAGCGGGCCGAGACCGCGATCGACGGCGATCTTTTCAGCGTCAGCAAGCGCAGGGGCGTCGTGGAGTTCGACCGGTCGGGAGTGGTCGCCTACGACTTCCGCGCCAGGTCGGGGCTGGCCGAGGGGGCCGTCCGCACGATCGCCGCCGGCTCGGCCACCTACCAGCGGGGCGGCGTGATCGGCAAGAAGTGGGTCAGGTCGGCGAGCAGGCCGGGCGCGCGCACCCCCTTCTTCAGCCCCGTCCTCGTCCTCGACCCCGCCGCCACGAAGGCCATGCTCGCCACCAAGGGCATGATCACCGGCAGCGCCCTCTACCAGGCCTCGCCCTCCTACCGCGCCACCGTGGGCAGCGCGCAGCAGGCCCCGGCCTTCATCTTCTGGAAGCTGTCGACCGACAGCGCAGGACGGCCGGCCAAGCTGGTGACCCGATGGACCGAGCCGCCTGGCACGCTCGGCGACGTCTCCAAGAAGAGCACGATCCGCTTCTCCTCCTGGGGCCTTCCGGTGAAGATCGTGGCCCCGCCTTCCTCCTGACGGAGTACCCGGACCGTCAACTCCTGGAGGATGCCGCACCGGCCGCCGGCGGGCGATCGTGGGGGCACATCCGACGAAGGAGATCCAGATGACCACGCGCCCTTTCAGGTTCGGCGCCGTCGCGGGCCAGGCGCCCGGCGGCGAAGCATGGACGGGGCTCGCCCGCCGCGCGGAGCAGCTCGGCTACGACAGCCTGCTGATCCCTGACACGCTGGGCACGTTCGCGCCGTTCGCCGCGCTCGCCGCCGCGGCCGCCGCCACGACCCGGCTGCGTCTCGGCACCTACGTGCTCAGCGCCGCCAACCGTACGCCGGGCCAGGTGGCCTGGGAGACGCGCACCATGCAGACCCTCTCGGACGGCCGCTTCCAGCTGGGCCTCGGCGCGGGCCGTCCTGGCGCCGAGGCTGACACCGCCGTACTCGGCGTCCCGTACGGCACGCCCGCCGAGCGCGTCGCCCGCCTCGCCGACACCATCGACGCGGTCGGGGACGTGCCGCTCCTCGTCGCCGCCGGAGGGGCCCGGCTGCTCCGCCTGGCCGCCGCCAGGGCCGACACCATCGCCCTCGCCCTGCCCGCCCAGGCCACCGAGGACGAGCTGGCCGCCAAGCTGGACGAGCTGTACGAGGTGGCGGGCGACCGCTTCCCCCGGCTCGAGATCAACCTCAACGTGGCCGCCATCGGCGACGAGCTGCCGCCATGGCTGCGGCAGCAGGTCGGCGGCGAGCCGCACGGTGTGGGATTCCTCAAGGGGACGCCCGACGAGATGGCCGAGACCCTGCGCAAGCGGCGGGATCGCCTCGGCGTCTCCTACATCTCGATCAACGCCTACTACCTGGAGGCGTTCGCGCCGGTGGTGCGGATTCTCGCCGGTACCTGACAGAGGGTGGCAGGTATGGGCGGAAGGCTTGCGTCCATGACCGCACAAGGAAGCTTCGTCACGTTCGACTGGACCCCGCAGGAGCCCTACGACGCCGTCGACGGCGTCACGCTCGCCGTCGTCACCCTCGGCAAGACCTTCGAGGGCGACCTGAAGGGGTCGAGCACCGTCACCATGATCGTTTCATCGTCGGAGCACGACGTGTCCCGGTCCTACGTGGCGATGGAGCGGGTCACCGGCAGGATCGAGGATCGCGAGGGCACGTTCGTCCTGCAGCACAACGCGGTCAGCGACTCCGGCGATGACTCGCTCACCTGCACGGTCGTGCCGGGCTCCGGCACCGGGCGGCTGGCGGGCCTGCGCGGCGCGCTCCAGATCCACATCGCGCCCGACGGCGCCCACTCCTACGTCTTCGACTACGAGCTGCCCTGACCGCTCACCGCGCCAGGGCCACGACGGCGGCGACGAGTTCGGGCCCGTCGAGCAGGGCCCTGTCGTTGTGTCCCGCCCCCTCGACCTCGACCAGCATGACCGGTCCACCGGCCGAGGCGGCCACCGCACGGCTCAGCTCGGGCGGGACGATCGTGTCGCGCGAGCCGTAGACCACGGTGGTGGGCACCCGTACCGACGCCAGCGGCCCGGCGACCGGCAGGCGGTCGCGCAGCAGCAGCCCGACCGGCAGGAACGGGTAGTTGTGCCGCCCCGCCGCCGTCAGATCGGTGAAGGGGGAGCGCAGCAGCAGGCCCACGGGCGGCTGCCGGACCGCCAGCGCGGTGGCGACGGCGGCGCCCAGGCTCTCTCCGAAGTAGATGACCGGCCCCTTCACCAGGGCGCGCGCGGCCAGCGCGTCGCGCAGCAGGCCGTCCTCCGACGGGGAGCCCGGATTGCCGCCGTAGCCGCGGTAGTCCATGAGCAGCACGTCGAAGCCCTCGCGGGCCAGGGCGGCCGCCAGCGGCGCCCGGTGCAGGCGGTTGCCCGCGTTGCCGCCCGTCACCAGGACCGTCACCCCGCGGCGTCCGCCGGTGACGTGCCAGGCCGCCAGCGTGAGGCCGTCGGAGGTGGTGAACGTGACATCATGGGCGCCGGGCAGGACCGACAGGGCGGACGGCACAGGGCCGGGGTCGGGCAGATAGATCAGATGGCGCTGGAACACCCACAGCATGGCCAGCGCCACCGTGCCGGCCGTCAGGACGGCGAGCACGACCTTCATCACGTCAGGCCCCGGCGTCCGGTGTGGCTCACCCCTCCGATCCTGGTCGCCCGCGGCCTGTCAGTAAAGGTCCAGCGTGCGAGCGTACAGGCGCAGGAAGGCGCGCTGGGCCGCGGGGACGAGCGGCCCGCCGAGCCGGGCGAGCGGGCTCGCCGGCCGGCTGAACGAGATGATCGTGACCTTGGCCCCGCCGCCGGGCAGGCGTTCGAGGAGGAAGCTCTCCTCGCCGCTGGCCGGATGGCCGGGCAGCGTGCCGTACGCCCAGCCGGCCCGGTCGGGCTCCTCGATCGTCCACACCACCCGGCACGGGGCGTGGAGCACGGCCAGCCGTACGGTGATCTCGACACCCGGCGCGGCGCGCGGCGCCGAGACGCGCGGGCGCAGGCCGAGGCGGCGGTGCGGCTGCCAGGTCATCAGCGCCTCCGCCGCGACCTCGAAGGGCGCCCTGAGCACGCGCGAGTGGCGCAGGTGGCGGTAACCCGCGGGCAACTCGCCGGTCAGTGTCGCGCCGACGTCGGGATAGGTGAACTCCATGACGGCCTCACATGGGGTCGAGCCGGCGCAGCGCGGCGACGGCGCAGAGGGCGAATCCGAAGGCGTTGCCGACGCCGTGCGTGGCGATCATCACCTCGATCGAGGGGTGCGGCAGGCCGGTGGCCTGGCCGAGCGCCCACGCCATGGCCAGCATCATGGTGACGGCCAGCACCGCGCCCGACAGCAGGAAGAGGCCGCGGAAGCGCCGCCACGCCAGCCAGCCCACCCACCACATGCCCGCCGTCAGCACCGCGGACCCGGCCAGCTCGACCCAGTCGCTTATGAAGTAGCCGCCGAGGACCAGCAGCGTGCCCGCGGGGACGGTCAGCGCCGCGACCCGCGACCCGGCCGCCCTGCCGACCAGCCCCGCCACCAGCGCGGCGGCGAACCCGGCGAAGTGGAAGTGCGCGACGGTCAGGGCGAGCAGCTGGGGAGAGTAGCCGAACAGCTGGTGGCCGCCGCGTTCGGCCACCAGCGAGACGGCGGCGACCGACGGTGTGGCCAGCGCGGTCGCGGCCGCGAGCCGGACGGGATCGGGTCTGCGCAGGCGGGGGAGCGCGTGCGCGGACAGGTAGAGGGTGGCCAGGCCGTACACCGCCGCAAGCGCGACGGCGACGGGGCCGCGGGGCAGCCAGAGCGACGCCGCACCCGCCGCGGCGCCGACGAGGAACGGCCAGGGCCGCACCTCCAGCAGCCGCAGACCCAGGGGGATGACGACCAGCATGCCGAGGGTGACGATGACGCCGACCAGCGTGCTCACAGCGCCTCCTCTTTTGAACGTGTTCAAAAGCAGGATAGACCGACCCCGTCAGCCGTGGCCCGCCGCCCCGGGATCACGCGCCGGGCGCTCGCGGCGGTCTCAGCGGGTGGCGCCGAAGGCCCGCCGGTAGGCCGACGGCGAGGTGCGCATGGCGCGGCTGAAATGGTGGCGGAAGGTGACCGGGCTCTCGAACCCGACCGCCGCCCCGATCTCCTCCACCGGGGCGCCGGTCGACTCCAGCAGCGGCAGGCTGGCCGCGACCCGCTGCGAGATCACCCAGCGCAGCGGCGATGTGCCGGTCTGCGCCTTGAAGTGCCTGATGAACGTGCGCTCGGACAGGTGCGCCACCCTGGCCAGGTCGCCCACGGTGATCGGCTCAGCCAGGTGCGCCATGGCCCACTCCATCGCCCTGGCCACCGCGTCGTCGTCCTCCACCGCCGTCACGGCCGCCTGGATGAACTGGGCCTGACCACCCTCCCGATGAGGCGGGACGACCAGGCGGCGGGCCACGGCGTTGGCGACGTTCGCGCCGTGGTCGGTCCGGACCAGATGGATCAGCAGGTCGAGCCCCGCCGCGCTGCCCGCGCTCGTCAGGATCCGCCCGCCGTCGACGTAGAGCACGTCCGGGTTGACCCGCACCTCGGGGAAGCGCAGCTGCAGCAGGTCGGCGTACTTCCAGTGGGTCGTCGCCTCCCTGCCGTCGAGCAGGCCGGCGGCGGCCAGCGCGAAGGCGCCCGAGCAGATCGAGACGATCCTGGCCCCTCGGGCGTGGGCCGCCCGCAGCGCACCGACCAGCGCGGGGGAGACCTCGCCCCGCACGTCGGCCACTCCCGGCACGATGACTGTGTCGGCCCCAGCCAGCACATCGAGGCCGTGGTCGGCGCGCATGCTGAAGCCGCCCACCACGCGCATCGGCTCGGCGCTCTCGGCGCAGACCTTGAGGTCGTACCACGGCACCCGCAGCTCGGGCCGGGGCAGTCCGAAGATCTCCACGACGCAGCCGAGCTCGAAGGGCGACATGCCGTCGACGGCCAGCGCGGCCACCGCGTGCGACCGGGCCGGGAGCGGAACCAGCATGGCTGGATCGTACGGCGTGCCTTCCTGGAGTCCGCGAGGGACCCGGCCATCGCCCACCTGCTGCTCGGCCTCGCCGGGGGGATCCGGGCTGGACACCGCCCATCACGGATCGAACACGGATCATGCTCGCTTGCGTCACGCGCCCGGCCATGCCGCGGCCCTTCCCGTCGTAGGCGGTGGAGGTGGTTGGGATGAGACTCCGACCCTTGGTCGTGATCGCGATGTTGCTGACGGTGGCCGCCTGCGGGAGCGGTCCCGAGGGGTCGACGACGGCGACCTACGATCGGGCGGCGCCACGCGAGCCGTCCGGCGCGACCGCGTCTGCGGCCCCCCGGGCAAGCAGAGGCGGCGTCCACGAGAGCCCGGCCGGCAAGGCCGCCATGGCCACGCAGGAGAACGGCGGGGAGACCGACACCGAGGCGGCGCAGGTGTCCACGTTCGCGCTGGACGTCGACACCGCCTCCTACGGCTACGCCCGCCGTACCCTCGCCGAGGGCCGCTGGCCCGAGCCGGGGCGGGTGCGGCCCGAGGAGTTCGTCAACGCCTTCCGCCAGGACTACGCCCAGCCGCCCGACGACGGGTTCACCGTCCACGTCGACGGCGCGAGGCTGCCGGACGACAACACCGCGGTGCTCAGGGTCGGCCTGCAGACCAGGGCGGCCGACGCCGCCGCCAGACGGCCCGCGAACCTGACCTTCGTCGTCGACGTGTCCGGCTCCATGGCCGAGCCCGGCCGGCTCGACCTGGTGAAGCAGGCGCTGCACACGCTGGTCGACCAGCTCGCCCCCGGCGACCAGGTGTCGATCGTCTCCTTCAGCGACCAGGCCACGCTGGTGGCCCCGATGACCCCGCTGGCCGCCCGCGCCGACCTGCGCGCCGCCATCGACAGGCTCGCCGTCGAAGGATCGACCAACGTGGAGGACGGCCTGCTCACCGGCTACCAGGAGGCCGCGCGCGCCTTCCGCGCCGCCGCCACCAACAGGGTCGTGCTGCTGTCGGACGGCCTGGCCAACACCGGCAGCACCACCTGGCAGGCCATCCTCGACCGGGTCAAGGAGCACGCCGGCAAGCGGATCACGCTGCTGTCAGTCGGCGTGGGCAGGGACTACGGCGACGAGCTCATGGAACAGCTCGCCGACAACGGCGACGGCGCCGCCGTCTACGTGAGCACCCCCGAGCAGGCCCGCAAGGTCTTCGTCGAGCAGCTGCCCGCCACCCTGGAACTGCGCGCCCGCGACGCCAAGGCGCAGGTCGTCTTCAACCCGGCGGCGGTCGAGAGCTACCGGCTCGTCGGCTACGAGAACCGTGCGCTCGCGGCCGAGGACTTCCGCGACGACGCCAAGGACGGCGGCGAGGTCGGCCCAGGACACTCCGTCACGGCCCTCTACGCCGTACGGCTGCGCGCGGGCGCGTCCGGTCAGCTGGCCTCGGCCACCGTACGCTGGCAGGAGCCCGACACCCGCAGGCCCGCCGAGGCCACCGGCTCCGTGGCCGCCGCCGACCTGGGCGGCGCCCTGTGGAAGGAGGCGCCCTCCCGGCTGCAGGTCGACGTCGTGGCCGCCGCCTTCGCCCTGTACCTGCGCGACCGGGAGGCGTTCGGCATGGACCTGCCGACGCTGCGCGAGCAGGCGGGCAGGCTGGCGGAGACGACCGAGGACCCCGCCGTGGCCGAACTGGCGGACCTGATCGGCCGGGCCGGCGCAGCCGGTTGACATCGTGGTGGCCTCGCACGAGTCCGCCATGCTGCCCTGGACCTGCCCGAGTCCGGAGAGAGCTGTCCTGCCGTCCCCGTGGTCGGTCCCGGCCCGGCCGACGGCCTGCCGCGTGGAGGGGTGCCGTGACGGGCGCGCGACCGGCGCACGCTCGTCACGGGCGGGCGGTCAGCGCTTGCCGTACCGCTGGTTGAAGCGCTCGACCCGGCCCGCCGAGTCCAGCACGCGGTTGCGTCCCGTGTAGAACGGGTGGCTGGCCGAGGAGACGTCCACGTCGACGACGGGGTAGACGTTGCCGTCCGTCCATTCGACGGTCCTGCCGCTCGTCGCGGTGGAGCGGATCAGGAAGGCGTAGCCGGCGCTGGCGTCCCTGAAGACGACCGGGCGGTAGGCGGGGTGCAGGTTCTTCTTCATCGTTCCTCCCTGAAGGTGACGTGGCGGCGGACGACCGGGTCGTACTTGCGGACCTGGAGCCGGTCGGGGTCGTTCCTGCGGCTCTTGGTGGTCACGTAGGTGTAGCCGGTGCCCGCCGTGGACCTGAGCTTGATCACGGGCCGCTGGTCGTTTCTGGCCATCTCACGTCTCCTCGCCCTCGAAAATGGTAATCGTTGCAACTCGCGACACGCGGCCGGTATTCCCGTCACCGACCACCTCCGGAGTCCTATAGACTGGCTTCGCGCCGAGAGCGCAAAGGGGCTATAGCGCAGTTGGTAGCGCACCTCCATGGCATGGAGGGGGTCAGGAGTTCGAGTCTCCTTAGCTCCACCACCCACGAATGGCCGGTGAAACCCTCACCGGCCATTCGCTATTCCATGGGATGATCGTCGGCGTGTCAGCCGGCCTCCCCCTGCGCCTCGCCCGTGCCGCGGTCTTCGCCGTGGTGTGCGTGCTCATGGGCGTGGTGGCGCACGTGGTGGCCGGAGGCCCCGTCGCGGGCCGCACCGCGGCGGTCGGCCTCGCGGTGTCCATGGCCGCGGGCATGCCGATCGCGGGTCGCGAGCGCGGGCTGCGGGTGATCCTTCCGCTGCTGACCGCTGTGCAGGCCGTGCTGCACGTGATCTTCTCCACGGCGCACGCCCCCGACCCGGTCCAGGTGCTGACCGGTCACGCCCACGGCCTGACCCCGGGCTTCGGCATGCTGCTCATGCACGGCTGGGCCGTCGTCATGGTCGCCGTGTGGCTGGCCAAGGGCGAGGCCGCGCTGTGGGGGATGCTGCGCCGTCTCGGGGCGCGCCTGGTGCGCCTGCTGGCCGTCTGGCCGGCGATTCCCGGCCCGCGGCGCGCGTCGGCCGGCTTCGCCGAGCCTGCCGTGCTGCGCACGGCGATGCTCCATCGCGGGATCAGCGAGCGAGGACCTCCTCCGGCGAGGGCTCGATAACGCCATCCGGGCGGCCGATCAGGCCGGCCCGGCGCTCGCCGTACCCCGAAACCAAGGACGTTCATGTCTCGCTTCGCCATGCTCGCCGCCGCCTGCCTCATGCTGGCGGCCTGCGGAACCACCACCCCCACGGCCCGACCCCAGCCCTCCTCCTCCTCCTCCTCCGCCGCGGCCGAGGCCGGTTATCCGGTGACGATCAGGAACTGCGGCAAGGACTACACCTTCACCGCCGCCCCACGCCGCGTCGTCGTCATGAACGGCGGGTCGATCGGCGAGGTGTCCTCGCTGCTCGCCCTCGGCCTGGGCGACAGGATCGTGGCCAACGCCCAGTCCTACGGCGCCTCCGACGAGCCGGGCTGGGTCGAGGCGGTGGCCGCGCTGCCCAGCGGCGGCTTCAAGCGCACCAGCTTCAACGACATCCCGCGCGAGTCGATGCTCGGCCTGCGGCCCGACTTCGTGCTGGCCACCTCGGGGCGCCAGTTCGAACCGCGGGACGGCTTCGCCACCCGCGAGGAGCTGCGCGCGGCCGGCGCCGCCACCTACACCCCCGAGAGCACCTGCGGCGTCGGCGTCCGGCAGGACCAGTCGATCGAGGACAGCTACACCCTCCTGCGCGACCTGGGCCGCATCTTCCACGTGAGCGACCGGGCCGAGAAGCTGGTCGCCGAGTCCAGGCGCAGGATCGCCGCCGTCTCCGCCAAGGTCGCCGGCCGGCCCAGGCCCAAGGTGATGCTGATCATCCCCGGCATGAGCATGGGGTCGAACGCCTTCAGCTCCATCGGCGCCAAGGGCATCTGGAACGACATCTTCGCCAAGGCCGGCGCCGTCAACGCCTTCGAGCACACGTCCGACGACCTGTTCACCAACCTCAGCAAGGAGCAGATCGCGGCCACGAAGGTCGACGCGGTCGTCATCGTCGACTGGCTCAACCCCGACCCCGACGCCGAGGCCAGGAAGCTGTTCGCCCAGTTCCCCCACTGGGGCAGGAAGTACGTCGTGCTGGCCGACTCGGCCTACGTGGCGCCGAACAACGCCACGGCCGTCGAGAAGATCGCCAAGGTCATCCACCCGGAGGCGTTCTGAGATGCGCCTGCCTCTGCTGCCCAGCGTGGTCGTCCTCACGGTCACGCTGGCCGTCGCCATGGTGGTGGCGGTCGGCATCGGCTCGGTGAACGTGCCGATCGCCGACACCTGGAACATCCTGACCGCCGGCACCGGCGGTGACCCGATCCAGGACCAGATCATCTGGGAGTACCGCCTGCCCAGGGTGCTGCTGGCGGCGCTCGCCGGAGCAGGCCTGTCGGCCGCGGGCGTGGTGTTGCAGGCGCTGGCCGGCAACCCGCTCGCCGACCCGCAGGTGGTCGGCGTCTCGTCGGGCGCCTCGGTCGGCGCCGTCCTGGTGATCACGTTCGGCGCCGGCGCGGCCGGCGGCCTCGGCGTCTCCTCGGCGGCCTTCGTGGGCGCGCTGGGCGCCGCCGTGCTGGTGTTCCTGCTCGGCCAGCAACGCGGCAGGCTCACCCCGACGCGGCTGGTGCTGGCGGGCGTGGCGGTCGGCTACGTCCTGCTTGCCGTCACCAGCTACATCCAGCTCCAGGCGACGCCGAACGAGCTCGGCGCGGTGATGTTCTGGATGCTGGGCAGCGTGGCCGGCGCCCAGTGGGACCAGCTCGGCCCGCTGGCCGCGCTGGTGGCCTGCTGCGGGCTGGTCCTCACCCTGTACGGCAGGCGCCTCAACGCCCTGGTCACGGGCGAGGAGTCGGCCACCGCGCTCGGCCTCGACGTACGGCGCGCCCGCGCGGGCCTGCTGGCCGCCTCCTCGCTGCTGGTGGGGGCGGTCATCGCGGTCGCGGGCGGCATCGGCTTCGTCGGCCTCATGATCCCGCACGTGGTCAGGCTGTGCTTCGGCACCGACCACCGCAGGGTCGTGCCCGTCTCCGCGCTGGTCGGCGCGGCCTACCTGGTGCTGGTCGACCTGCTGTCCAGGACCGTCGACGCGCCGAACGAGCTCCCGCTCGGCATCCTCACGGCGGTCTTCGGCGCGCCGTTCTTCCTGTGGCTGCTGCGCCGCGACCGGCAGGTGGCGGCGTCATGAGGCTGGTCGTCGACGAGGTCGCCGTGACGCTCGACAGCACTCCCGTGTTGCGCGGCGTGTCCGTCGAGGTGGCGCAGGGCACGATCGTGGGCCTGGTCGGGCCCAACGGCAGCGGCAAGTCCACGCTGCTGCGGACCGTCTACCGGTCGCTGCGCCCGCACCGCGGCGCGGTACGGCTGGGCGAGGCCGACGTGTGGGCGATGTCGGCGCGCGAGTCGGCCCTGCGTACCGCCGCCGTGCTCCAGGACAACACCATCCCGGCGGGCATGACGGTCGCGGAGGTGGTGGAGCTGGGCCGGACGCCGCACAAGGGCGACGGGCGCGCGCCGGTCCAGGAGGCGATGCGGCGCACGGGGACGCTCGCGCTGGCGGGCAGGCCGTTCGGCGCGCTGTCGGGCGGGGAGCGCCAGCGGGTGCTGCTGGCCAAGGCGCTGGCGCAGCACCCGGTGCTGCTCGTGCTCGACGAGCCGACCAACCATCTCGACATCAGGGCCAGGTTCGAGCTGCTGGCGCTGGTGCGGGAACTCGGCGTCACCACGCTCGCCGTCCTGCACGACCTGGACCTCGCGGTGCGCAGCTGTGACGCGCTCGTCGTGCTGTGCGACGGGCGCGTGGCCGCGGCGGGGTCTCCGCTCGACGCGCTGACGCCCGGTGTGCTGAGCGAGGTCTTCGGCGTGGTCGGGGAGGTGGCCGCGCATCCCGACGGTGTCGCGCGCATCACCTACGCGGCCAGCCCGCTGGCCGTCGACCTCGCGCGCGCCGAGCGCGCGGAGCGGGTGCGTTCCTAGGGAGGGCGCGGAGCGGCTGCGTTCCCACGGAGGGCGCCGAGAGCGTGCGCTCCTGGCGAGGGCGCGGAGCGGCTGTGTTCCCAGGGAGGGCGCCGAGTGGGTGCGCTCCTGGCGACGGCGCCGAGTGGGTGCGTTCCCAGAGAGGGCGCGGAGCGGGGTCGCCCGCTCCGCGCCCCGGATCAGCGGGTCAGACTCGCCAGGTGGGCGCGCAGCGCGCGCGTCATGGTGCCGGCGTCCACGCGGTCGGGGTGCAGGACCGCCTGCACGGTCAGCCCGTCGATGAGCGCGCACAGCCGGTCGGTCTCCACCTCCAGGTCGGCGTCCTCGCGCAGGCGGCCGAGCGCGCGGGCGCCGTCCAGCACCCTGCGCACCAGGCGGCGCATGCCGTCGAAGGCCTCCTCGGCGTGCGGGCGCAGCTCGGGGCGGGTGCGCGCGGCGGTCGCGAACGCGAGCCAGATCGTGGCCTCGTCGCGCCGCCGCTCGTCGAGGGGGAGCAGCTCGGCCAGCATCGACTCGGCGACGGGCATGCGGTCGGCGGCGGTAGCCAGCCGCTCGACGTGCTCGAGCAGGCGCCGTTCCACCCGCTCGGCCATGGCCTGCATGGCGAAGACCATCAGCTCGGTGTGCCCGGCGAAGTAGTGCCGGACCGAGCCGATGGCCAGGCCCGCCTCCTCGGCCACGTTGCGGAGCGAGGCCTGCTCGAGGCCGTGGCGGCGCACGACGCGGAAGACGGCTTCCACGACCTCTTCGCGGCGGGCCTCGGGATCGACGATTTTCGGCACGTTGCCGTTATAGCACGCCTCTGCTAATTTATTTAGCATGACCATGCTAAATACTTTGCTGATCGTGGGACTGGTCGGCTACGTCGTGGTCCGGCGCCTGATCGGCGAGCCGCTGAACGCGCGCGACGTCTACGTTCCGCCCCTGGTCCTGACCGGCATCGGGATCCACGCGCTGTCCAAGGTCGCGCTGGGGCCGGTCGACGTGCTCTGGCTCGTCGCCGGCGGCCTGGTCGCCCTGGGCTTCGGCGCGCTCCGCGCCGCGACGACCGCGCTGTTCGAGCGCGACGGCGTGCTGTGCCAGCGCTACACCTGGCGCACCCTGGCCGTGTGGGTCGTCTCGGCGGCCGCCGGTCTCGGCGTCGGTGTGCTGGCCGCCCGGTACGGCGTGCCCGCCCAGGCCCGGCCGATCCAGCTGTCGATGGGGGTGGGGCTGGCGGGGGAGGCGTTGGTGACGGCGGTCCGCGCCCCCGTGATCGGCGTGCCGTACCGCGAGTGAGAGCACGCGGGGCGCCGCCACGTCGACGAGGTCGCCTTCGCGATCCACTCCCCGATGAGCGGCCACTTCCCGGTGAGCGAGGTCAGGCCCCGGTGAGCGAGGCCAGACCCCGTCAAGGGGGCCAGGGGAGGGTCGCGTCGCCGGGTCGGCAGGTCGCCGCGTCGACCCCGGGATTGTCGTGGAAGCCGGGGTCTTCTTGCGAAGTATTCGCCACTAGGACTGTCTGAACGTCTGCCGGTAGGCCAACGGGGACACGCCCACGGCGGAGTGCAGGTGCTGGCGCAGCGAGACCGCGGTGCCGAAGCCGGCGCGCCTGGCGACCTCGGCCACCGCCAGATCGGTGGTCTCCAGCAGGTGGCGGGCGTGCTCGACCCGCTGGTGGGCCAGCCACCTGGCCGGGCTCAGGCCGGTCTCCTCGCGGAAGCGCCTGGTGAAGGAGCGCACGCTCATCCGGGCGTGCGCGGCCAGGGTGGCCAGGTCGAGGGGGTCCTCCAGTCGCTCGAGCATCCAGCCCCTGGTCGCGGCGGTGCCGTTGCCGGACGGCTGGGGAAGCGGCCGGTCCACGAACTGCGCCTGGCCGCCCTCCCGCCATGGGGGCATCACGCAGCGGCGGGCCGTCCTGTTGGCCACCTCGCTGCCGTGGTCGCGGCGGATCACGTGCAGGCACAGGTCGAGCCCGGAGGCGACGCCGGCGGAGGTGAGCACGTCGCCGTCGTCGACGAACAGGACGTCAGGGTCGAGTCGCACCTTCGGGAAGAGGGCGCGGAAGCGGTCGGCGTTCATCCAGTGCGTGGTCGCGGGCCGCCCGTCGAGCAGCCCGGCCGCCGCCAGCACGAACGCCCCCGTGCAGATCGACATCACCCGCGGACGGTTCTGGAGGGCCGCGGCGATCGCGGGCGGGATCGTGCCCGAGCGCATCGTGGGCCCGCCGTGGACGCCGGGCACCAGCACGGTGTCGGCGCTGTCGAGGATGTCGAGGTCGTGGTCGGGCAGCACGCTGTAGCCCGCGTTCGTCCTGACCGGCGCCCGGTCGAGCGAGCAGGTCACCACCTCGTACAGATGGCTGCCGTCGCGGTCACGCGCGGCCCAGAAGACCTGGCCGGGGATGCCCAGGTCGAGCGGGGCGAAGTCGTCCAGGACGAGCACGGCGACGCGATGGGCCATGGCCCGATTCTTTCACATATTGGCTTTCCGGCCACTCACGGCTGATTCCAGTGACTGTGGATGATGGGCGGCATGAAAGTGCACCGCGCGTGGCTGGTGGCGGCGGTCGCCTTCGTGGCGATCATCGGCGCCGCAGGGTTCCGCGCCACCCCCGGCGTCCTGATCACCCCGCTCCACGAGGAGTTCGGCTGGTCCAGCGGCGAGATCTCGCTCGCCGTCTCCCTCAACCTCATCCTGTACGGCCTGACCGCGCCCTTCGCCGCCGCCCTCATGGACCGCTTCGGCATGCGCAGGGTCGTCTCCGCCGCGCTCACCCTGGTCGCCCTCGGCAGCGGCCTGACCGTCCTCATGGAAGCCAGCTGGCAGCTCGTGCTCTGCTGGGGCCTGCTGGTCGGCCTCGGCACCGGATCCATGGCGCTGGTGTTCGTGGCCACGGTGACCGACCGCTGGTTCGTCCGGCACCGCGGCGTCGTCACCGGCATCCTGACCGCCGCGGGAGCGACGGGACAGCTCATCTTCCTCCCCGTCCTCGCCTGGCTGGCCGAGGGTCCGGGCTGGCGGGTCGCCTCCCTCACGGTCACCGGCTCGGCGCTGCTGGTCGTGCCCCTGGTGTGGGTGTTCCTGCGCGACCACCCCGCCGACGTGGGCACCACCGCGCTCGGCGCCGCCACCGCCGTCCGGCCCGAACCGCCGAAGGTCAACGCCGCGGTCAGGGCACTGACCGTGCTGCGCTCGGCGGCCGGCACGCGCGCCTTCTGGTTCCTGGCCGGCGGTTTCGCCATCTGCGGCGCCAGCACCAACGGGCTGGTCGGCACCCACTTCATCCCCGCCGCGCACGACCACGGCATGCCCCAGGCCACCGCGGCCGGGCTGCTCGCCCTCGTCGGCGTCTTCGACGTCGTCGGCACCGTCGCCTCCGGCTGGCTGAGCGACAAGGTCGACCCGAAGATGCTGCTCGGCGTCTACTACGGGCTGCGCGGCCTGTCGCTCATGGTGCTGCCCGGCCTGTTCGCCGCCACGACCGAGCCGAGCATGCTGCTGTTCGTGGTCTTCTACGGCCTGGACTGGGTGGCGACCGTACCGCCCACGGTGGCGCTGTGCCGGCGGATCTACGGCGCGGACGGCGCCGTCGTGTTCGGCTGGGTGTTCGCCTCCCACCAGGTGGGGGCCGCCATCGCGGCGGTCGGCGCCGGGCTGACCCGCGACCACCTGGGCGCCTACGACCTGGCCTGGTACGTCGCCGGCGCGCTGTGCCTCGTGGCGGCGGCCATGTCCGTGGCCATCTCGTCGCGAGCCGCGCTGCCCGCCATACGGCATGCTGGAGCCCATGATGGTGCTCCCGCTGGTGGTCAGGATCGAACGGGCCACCCCTCCCGAGCGCACTGACGCGCTCGAAGCGACCGCCATGGCCGTGCTCGATCTGCTCGCCGACCCCGGCGAGTGGTCAGGGGAACTGGAGGCCTGGCAGTCGACCGGCCGGATCCGCAAGGTGGTGCGCAGGGCGCGCGGCGCCGAATGGCGCAGGGCGCTGGCGCTGCCCGGCCGCATGATCGAGCACCGCACGGCGCAGGTGCGTGTCTACCCGCCCGTCCCGCTGGACGACTGGCCGAAGGACCTGGCCAGGCTGCAGGTCGGCGGCACCGAGCTGGCCGACTCCGACGGGCCGGGCCCCGCTGAGCCGCCGGTGCTGTGGGAGAACCCCGCGCTGGAGATGTCGGCGGGTAAGGCGATGGCGCAGGCGGGCCATGCCGCCCAGCTGGCCTGGTGGGCCAGCTCCCCCGAGCAGCGGGCGGCCTGGCGCGCCCAGGGCCTGCGCGTGTCGGTACGGCCGGCCGCCGACTTCGACGCCCTGGCCGGCAGCGGGCTGCCCGTCGTGCGCGACGCGGGGTTCACCGAGATCGCGCCGGGGTCGTGCACGTTCGTGGCCGACGTGCCGTGGCTGCGGGTCAGGTCGTGAACCCGGGCCGGTCCAGGCTGTGGCTCAGATCGTGATGACGTCGGCCAGCACCCCGCCCTCCGGGGTGAGCCGCTCGGGCGCTGGGCTGTCGTAGACGACCATGAACCTGCCGTCGCCGAGCGCGGCCAGCCCCTCCGGGTGGTCGCACCCCACCCCGTACGGCAGGTCGGTCACGAACGCCGGCTGCTGCCCCTCCCCGTCCCACCGCATGACGCTGACCGGCCCGTCCAGGCTCATGGTGGGACCGGCCAGCACCAGCAGGGAGCCGTCGCCGTCTGGACACAGGTCGCGCACGCCGAGCCCGCCCAGGTCCAGGAAGTGCTTGCGATAGCCCTTCAGCCGCAGCCGGTCCGGCCGGTGCTCGCGCACGTCGATCTCCAGCAGGACCGCCCAGCCCCGCAGCACCGGTCCGCGCAGCCCGAGGAAGACCCGCTCGCCGACCACCGCGATGCCCTCGACGTCCAGCCCGTTGTCCTTGCCGGGGACGGCGGTGAACGGGCCCAGATGCGGGTCCTGGGCCAGCACGTCGTCCAGCCCCGTCAGGATGGCGCCCTTGCCCACCGCGTCGGGCCCCTCCAGCGGGAGCCGTACCAGGATGTACCTGTTCGGCTCGCGGACCACGGTGGCCAGGCGCCTGGCCACCTTGGCCGGGTCGGACGGCTTGGCCTTCCTGCGCTTGAGGCTGTGCGAGCCGACCGCCCACAGCCGGCCGTCGGCCACCGCGATGCCCTCGATGTCGGCCTCGTCGTCCCTGCCCGCCGGCAGATCGACGTAGTCGGCCAGGTGGAACGTGCGCTCGTGGTCGTAGCAGGCGCCTGTCCAGGTCAGTCGCTCGATGGTGGCGGTCTCGTCGCCCGCGACCCACAGGCCCGTCCCGTCGACGCGCACCGCGGACAGGTTCGTGTGCGTCTGCGCGGCGCGTGACGCCTGGTCAAATCGAAGTTCCACCATTCGTGCTTTCTACACGCAATCCCGCGATATGTCGTACGCTCCCGATCGTGCTCGATGGGGAGAGTGGGGCCGCGGGGCCTCAGGTGAAATATCAGGCGAGGCGGCCCGCGGGCTCTCCGCTCAGGCGCAGCCGCCTGGGCGACCTGCGGATGCGGGTGGTCTACCAGGTGCTGGCCGTCGTGGCCGCGCTGGCCGTGCTCGTGGCCGGCGGGCTCGCCATCGCGCTGTCAGGAGGCGCGGACGAGGGCGCCGCCCGGCCGGTCGCCGCGCCGCCGGCCGTACCGTCCTCGTCCGCCCCCTCGCCGCCCGCCTCGGCGGCTTCCACTCCCGGCTCCTCGGCGGCTGCTTCGCCCGGATCCACGGACGCGCCGGCGACCGCTGCCCCTGCCGCCTCGCCGGCGGCCACCGTGGCCGGTTCCTCCGGCGTGCCTTCGATTGCGCCTTCGACTGCGCCCTCGGCCGTCGCCCCCGTGCCGTCCGGGGCCGCTACGGCGGTGCCGTCCGGGGCGCCCTCGGTGGTGCCGTCGGCGGTGGCGGCGCCCGTCGCGTCCGCGACGCCGAGCCCCGGCGCCTCCATCGCCCCCGGATACACCGCGCTCGAGGCGCTGGCCGCCGACCGCAGGGTGCCGAAGCTGCCCGGCCGTATCCGGCTGCGCGCGCTCACCGGCAAGCCCGTCGCGACCATGGGCGTGATCAAGGACACCAAGACGGGCGTGTCGGTGCCCCGCCTGCGCGCCCCCTGGAAGAGGTACGGCGCCGCGCCCTTCACCTCCAGGCAGGTGCTGCCCAAGGCGGGCGCCGGCCCGAGGGCGATGCTGGTCAGCTGCCCCGTGCCGATCGAGGCGCAGGAACGGCTGCGCGACACCGCCCTGCTGGCCGCCCGCTGGACGCTGAACCACCACCCCAAGGGGTCGGTGATCCGCTGGCTCGGCGCCCAGCCGATCAAGAAGGGCTGGACGCTCTACTACCAGGTCAAGTACGGCAAGCGCGCCTCGGTCGCGGCGGTCGCCGTGCTCGACACCGGCAAGGCCAGGCCCGCGCTGGTGTTCGTCACGATCCCCGACACCCAGAAGAAGAGATGGGCCGATATCCGTCGCGTCATGTCGGGAGTTCGTGTTCTAGGCTGACGAACGAGAAACGTGCGCCCAGACCGTTGAAACCGTACGGCTCGGTCAGTGGCGCGCGTTTCTTATTGTTGAGCGACCGACGATACGGCGATTTTTTTTGGGGGAGTGACGCCGTGGCTGAGCGTTCGAGCTTGCCGAAGAAGGAGCCGAACAAGGAGCAGCCCAAGCCCTGGCGTGCCGAGGGCCTGCCCAAGGGGGGCTCGGGCGGGCGACCCAAAATCAACTGGTGGCGTTTCGTCGTCACGTTGCTGGTGGTCTACGCGGGCTTTTTCCTGATCTCGTCGTTCTTCGACGAGGGCCAGGTGGAGACGATCTCCTACAGCCAGTTCACCAAGCAGGTGACGGGCGGGAACGTCAAGGAGGTCTACGCGCAGGGCTACTCCGTCACCGGAGACCTCAAGAAGCCCGCGACCGACCCCGACAGCTCCAACAAGACCTACACCAAGTTCGTCACCGAGATCCCGGTGTTCGCCAACGACGAGCAGCTCTTCCAGCAGCTGACCACGTCGGGCGTGGAGATCAAGGCCGAGCCCATCAGCACGGGCAGCCGTGGCTTCCTCATCAACCTGCTGCTGTCGCTGCTGCCGATCGCCGTCCTGGCGGCCCTGTGGATCTGGGTCATGCGCCGCGGCCCCGGCATGATGGGCGGCGGCGGCCTCGGCGGCCTCGGCAGGTCCAAGGCGGCCAAGCCGATCGAGAGCGACAAGATCCGGGTCACGTTCGAGGACGTGGCCGGCATCGACGAGGTGGAGAACGAGCTCGTCGAGGTCGTCGACTACCTGAAGGACCCGGACAAGTACCGCCGTCTCGGCGCCAAGCTGCCCAAGGGCGTCCTGCTCGCGGGCCCGCCCGGAACCGGCAAGACCCTCCTGGCCCGCGCCGTCGCCGGCGAGGCCAACGTGCCGTTCTTCTCCGCCAGCGCGTCGGAGTTCATCGAGATGATCGTCGGCGTCGGCGCCTCCCGGGTGCGCGACCTGTTCGAGGAGGCCCGCAAGGTCGCCCCCTCGATCATCTTCATCGACGAGATCGACGCGATCGGCCGCGCCCGCGGCGGGGCCAGCGGCCTCGGCGGGCACGACGAGCGCGAGCAGACGCTCAACCAGATCCTCACCGAGATGGACGGCTTCTCCGGCGCCGAGGGCGTCATCGTGATCGGCGCGACCAACAGGCCCGAGGTGCTCGACCCCGCGCTGCTGCGTCCCGGACGGTTCGACCGCACGGTCATGGTCTCGCCGCCCGACGCGGCCGGCAGGGTGGCCATCCTGCAGGTCCACACCAGGAGCGTGCCGCTCGACGGCGACGTCAGCCTGCAGCAGCTGGCCAAGACCTCGCCCGGCATGACCGGCGCCGACCTGGCCAACCTCGTCAACGAGGCGGCGCTGCTGGCCGCCAAGCGCGGCAAGGAGAAGGTCTCGGCCGCCGACTTCGCCGACGCGCTGGAGAAGCTGCAGCTCGGGGCCGCCCGCTCGATCGTCATGCCGGAGGAGGAGCGCACCAGGACCGCCTACCACGAGGCGGGACACGCGCTGCTCGGCATGCTCCAGCCGGGCGCCGACCCGGTCAGGAAGATCTCGATCATCCCGCGTGGCAGGGCGCTCGGCGTCACCCTGTCCACACCCGACACCGACCGCTACGCCTACGACGAGAAGTACCTGAGGGGGCGCATCATCGGCGCGCTCGGCGGCATGGCGGCCGAGCAGGTCATCTACGGCGTGATCACCACCGGCGCGGAGAACGACCTCGAGCAGGTCACCATGATCGCGCGTGGCATGGTCGGCAGGTGGGGCATGTCGGAGCGGATCGGCCCGCTGACGATCCTGCCCAACGAGGGCCAGCCGCAGGCCGCCCCGCACACGCTCGCCACCCTGGACGAGGAGGTGCGGCGGATCGTGGACGAGTGCTACGAGGCGGCGGTCCGGGTGCTGACCGAGAACAGGGACCGGCTGGAGGCGATCGTCGTGGCCCTGCTGGAGCAGGAGACGCTGGACGAGGCCGACGCGTACGCCGCGGCGGGGCTGCCGCGCGCCAACCGGCCCGCCATCGAGCCCACGCCGCACCTGTGACGCGCCGAGGGGCAGGCGGGGGCGTCACGCGGCCGACGTCCTCGCCCGCCTCGAGGCGGGGTCTGGCCGGGCTTCCGGCGTGACGCCCGGGTCGACCCGGCGCGTGGATGTGGTGGACGAGACGGCCTCGGTCTGGGTGCTTGGTCCCGCGGAGGTTCGGGTTCGTGCGTTTGCGGACCTGCAGGGGCGTTCGGGCAGACAGGGGACGGAGCCCGGATAAACTGACCGGGTGATCGTGCTTGCGTCAGCCTCCCCCGCCCGCCTCGCCCTGCTCCGCAGCGCCGGGCTCGATCCCAAGGTGATCGTGAGCGGGGTCGACGAGGAGGCGTTCACCGCGGTGCTCCCCGCCGACCTGCCGCTGAAGCTGGCCGTCGCCAAGGCCTCGGCGGTCGCCGACGGCCTCACCGAGGGCCTGGTCATCGGCTGCGACTCCATCCTGGAGCTCGACGGCCGGCCGTACGGGAAGCCGGGCACCGCTGAGGAGGCGCTGACGCGCTGGCGGATGCTGCGCGGCAGGACCGGCCGCCTGCTGACCGGCCACTGCGTGATCGACGTCGCCACGGGACGGCAGGCCGCCGAGGTGGCCTCCACGGTGGTGCGGTTCGGCACGCCGTCCGAGGCCGAGATCGCCGCCTACGTCGCCAGCGGCGAGCCGCTCCACGTGGCCGGCGCCTTCACCCTCGACGGGCTGGGCGGCTGGTTCGTCGAGGGCATCGAGGGCGACCACGGCAACGTGCTGGGCATCTCCCTGCCGCTCGTACGCGAGCTGTTCGCCGAACTCGGCTACGCGGTGACCGACTTCTGGCGCTAGTTTCTCCCCATGCGATCAATGCGTGAGTTCGCCGGTGGCGTCGGGTTCTTCTTCCAGGGGCTCAGATGGGTCGCCAAGAACGGCAAGTGGTGGGGTTTCGGGCTCGTTCCCGCACTGATCGCGTTCGTGATCTACGTCGCCGCGCTGGTCTACCTCGGCAACAACGCCACGGGGATCGCCGACTTCCTGACACCGTTCGCCGACGGATGGGCCGCCGGATGGCGTGACTTCCTCAGGGGCGCGCTGGCGGTGCTGCTGTTCATCGGCGGCCTGGCGCTGGCCGTGCTGACCTTCACCGCGCTCACGCTGGCCATCGGGGAGCCGTTCTACGAGAAGCTCTCGGAGAAGGTCGACCCCCTGCACGGGGCCGACGACGTGCCGTGGTGGCGGTCGATCCCACGCTCGATCCGCGACAGCCTGGTCACCCTGCTGTATGCGCTGATGTTCACGATCCCGCTGTTCTTCCTCGGGTTCGTGCCGGTGGTCGGGCAGACGGTGGTGCCCGTGCTGGGCGCCCTGGTGTCCGGATTCTTCCTGACGGTCGAGCTGACCTCGCTGGCCATGGAACGGCGCGGCATGAACCGGCGTGCCCGCTTCGGCGTGCTGCGCGCGAACAAGGCGCCCGCGCTGGGGTTCGGCGTGGTGGTCTTCCTGATCTTCCTGGTGCCGTTCGTGGCGGTCCTGGCCATGCCGGCGGCGGTGGCGGGCGCCGCGCTGATGGTCCGCAGCCGTCTCGTGCCGCTTCCCGCCGAGCCTGCCCGGCCTGCCGCCCCTCCCGCGCCGCACGCGCCATAAGCCCCTGTCGCCGCTGCTTCCGGAAACGCGGACGAAACGCGGCCACCGTACGATCGCTCCTCATCAGTGCCTCGGTATCGGCCTTGGGGGAGTCTGGATGCGCGCACCGCTGGTCATCGCCGTCGCTCAGCCGGAATGCGTGCCGTACGACGTGACGGCGAACGCGGTGACGCACGCGGCGGCGATCCGCGCCGCCGGCGCCCGCGTGGTGGTCTTTCCCGAGCTCTCCCTGACCGGCTACCACCTCGACGCCGCCGCCATCGGGACCGACGACCCGCGTCTGGCGCCTGTGGTCGAGGCCTGTGCCGAGACCGGTTCCATCGCCCTCGCCGGCGCGCCCGTCCAGGGCGAGGCGGGCCGACCGCACATCTCGACGCTGGCCGTGGACGGCACCGGGGTCGTGGTGGCGTACCGCAAGCTGTGGCTGTCCACCACCGAGGCCGGACGGTTCGCCCCCGGCGACAAGCCCGCCGTGCTCGAGGTCGACGGCTGGCGGCTCGGCCTGGCGATCTGCAAGGACACGGGCGTTGCCCAGCACGCGGCGGACACCGCCGCGCTGGGGATGGACGCCTACGTCGGGGGCGTCCTGGAGCACCGCGAGGACACGGCGGTCCAGGACGAGCGCGCCCGGCGCATCGCCACCGAGCACGGGGTGTGGGTCGCGGTGGCGAGCTTCGCCGGGTCGTCGGGTGAAGGGTTCGCGGCGGCCGCGGGCCGGTCGGGCATCTGGTCCGCCGGCGGCACCGTGATCGCCCAGGCAGGCCCTGAGCCGGGCGCCCTCGTCCGCGCCACGCTGACCTGACCTGCCGCCCGCCCGTCACCTTCGGGGGCCTCGACCGGGCGCCGCTCTTCATCCACGCGTGCCCCTGGCCGCTCCATCCACAGACCGCCGGCCCGTCCGCCCGTCATCCACAGCTTTCGGGCACGCCCGCCCCTGATCCACAGACCACCGGCACGTCCGCCCGTCATCCACGGCTTTCGGGCACGCCCGCGCCTCATCCACAGATCACCGGCACGTCCGCCCGTCATCCACAGAATCGCGCTCGCCCGAAAAGTCCCCGCCCCTGGCCCGGCACCCTCGTGCCCCATGAGCACCGACGTCACCGCACCCGCACTCACCCTGACCACCCCCGCCGACATCCTTGCCGCCGTGCCGTACATCGTCGGCTTCCATCCCGCCGACAGCCTGGTCGTCATCGGAATGTCGGGCAGAGTCGGCCAGGGCGAGATGCGCGTCTGCGCGCGCTGGAACCTGCCGCTCCCGCCGGGCTCGCTCCGCCCCCTCACCGGACTGTTCGCCCGAGAGTCGATCACCCATCTCGTCGCCGTCGGCTACGGCACGGGCGCCCACGTCACCCCGGCCGTCGATCAGCTCCGTTCCGTCGCCCAGTGGTGCGGCGTCACCCCGTGCGAGGTCCTGCGCGCCCACGAGGGGCGCTACTGGTCCTACGTGTGCGACCTGACCGACTGCTGTCCCCTGGACGGCACGCCGTACGACGTCTCCACCAGTCCGATAGCCGCCGAAGCGACCGTGCACGGCATGGTCGCCCTTCCTGACCGAGCCACCTTGGAGGCGACGATCGCGCCACACGCCGGCCCGGTGCGGCTGTCGATGCGCCGCGCCACGGCCGGGTCGGTCGCCGCCTTCCGCGCCGCCATGGCCACCGCCCCCGACGCCGACCGCTTCGCCCACCGGTTCGTCGCCGACGGCCTGGCCCGGGTGCGCGCCGCCATCGAGACCACCGCGAGGGGAGGGAGAGTCGACGACGACGAAGCCGCCCGCCTGGGCCTCGACCTGTCCCTGATCAGGGTGCGAGACGAGGCGTGGACCCTGATCGACGACGCCTCACGACCCGTTCACCTCGCGCTGTGGAGGGATCTCACCCGGCGCCTCGAGCCGCGCTTCGTCCCACCGGCGGCATCCCTGCTGGCGATGTCCGCCTGGCACGGCGACGACTGCGTCCTGGCGACCATCGCCCTCGAACGCGCTCTGGCCGTCGACCCCTGCTACTCGATGGCCAACCTCCTCATGCACGCGCTCCAGCATCTGCTCTCGCCGACCACGCTGCGCGACCGCATGCCCAGTCCCGCCGAGCTCGACGCCGCCATGGGCGCCCCTCACGCGAGCTGGCTGCTTCCCCTGACCGCGATCCTCGACGAGAAGGACGACAGGCTCCGTTGAGGCGCGCACATTCCGTGCCGCCCGGGCCGGTTCCGGCGACGTCACCCGCCCACCGGGCGCGCGCTCACCGTGATCGTCGGCCTTCAGGGGTGGAACGGCCGGCCGCCGAACGCGTGGCCCGCCCGACGACCGACGAGGTCGCCCTCCGGCGGATCGAGGACGCCGACGTCATCGTCCCCGATCCCCGTCCGTCACCGTCCCTCTGGTTCGTGCTGCGCCTCGCCGTCGTCTCCGCACGTCGAGCCGGGAGACATCGCCGGTCGTCACCTTCCGCCTGGATCGGGCAGTGGCTGGTCGCTGTCACCTCACGTCGAGCTCGGGAACATCGCCAGCCGCGCCGCGCGCCTGGCGGCCTGCTCCTCCGGATCGGGTACGAGCGCCGACAGCAGCAGCCGCCGCGTGTACGGGTCGCGGGGGTCCGTCGTCACCTGCTCGGCATCCCCGATCTCCACGATCCGGCCCTGCGACATCACCGCCACACGGTCGCTGATGTGCCGCACCACGGCCAGGTCATGGGAGATGAACAGGTACGCGACGCCGGTGTCCCGCTGGATCTCGACGAGCAGATCGAGCACCTGCGCCTGGGTGGAGACGTCGAGCGCGCTGACCGGCTCGTCGCAGATGATCAGCCTCGGGCCCAGCGCCAGCGCGCGGGCGATGGCCACCCGCTGGCGCTGGCCGCCGGACAGTTCGCGGGCGCGCCGCTCGCCGGTGCCCGCCGGCAGTCCGACCCTGTCGAGCAGGCTTCTGATGCGCTTGTCCGCGTCGGCGGCGGTGTGTTCCGCGGTCACGAGCAACGGTTCGACCAGGATGTCGTGGATGCGCATGGCCGGGTTCAGCGAGCTGTACGGGTCCTGGAACACCGCCTGCACGTCCCTCGCCCTGGCCCGGCGCGGGGCGAGCGGACGCCCGTCGAACCGGATGCTTCCGGAGGTGACGGGCGCCAAGCCCAGCACGGCCCTGCCGAGCGTGGTCTTCCCCGATCCCGACTCGCCGACCAGGCCGAGCGTCTCTCCCGCGGTGAGGGCGAGGCTCACCTCGCGCAACACCCGCAGGGGCGGGGTGCGCCGGCTCCACTGCGGGAAGTCCACGCACAATCGGTCCACCTCGAGCAACGGGGCAGTCGCGTTCCGCGGCCCTTCGATCACCCGCGGCCGGGCGAACCCGCCGGACGGGACGACGTCCCCGCTCTCAGCCCGGAATGCGTCCTCTGGTTCGGCGGCCACCTGCGGCCGGCCGGCTTGCCGGAGCCCGTTCACGGCGCCGGCGAGCGTCGCGTCCCCGCGACCGGCGTCCGCGCCGTCGCCGGCGCCGGAACGCCCGAGCTCCAGCGCCCGGCCCGGCCCGCTGACCAGCCCCAAGCGTGGCCGCCGGGGAGCCGCGTTGTGCGGGTTGGCGGCCAGCAGCGCCGCCGTGTACGGCTCGGCGGGCGCCGCGAACAGCCGGCCGACCGGAGCCGTCTCCACCAGCCGCCCGTTCCGCATGACCGCCACCCGGTCGCACATGTCCGCCACCACGCCGAGATCATGGGTGACGATCAGCACCGCCATCCCGCGCTCCCGCTGCAAGGACCTCAGCAGGTCGAGCACCTCCGCCTGCACGGTGACGTCCAGCGCGGTCGTCGGCTCGTCGGCGATCAGCAGGTCGGGATCGCACGACACGGCGGCCGCGATCAGCACCCGCTGCGCCGTACCACCGGAGATCTCGTGCGGGAAGGACCGGTAGATCCGCGCCGGGTCCGCGATGCCCACCCTGGCCAGCAGGGAGAGCGCGCGCTGCCTCGCCTCACGCCTCGACAGCCCCAGGTGGACGACGATCGGCTCGATGAGCTGGCTGCCGACCCGGAAGCTCGGGTCCAGGTTCGACATGGGCTCCTGCGACACGTACCCGATGCGCCTGCCCCTGAGCCGGTTGAGCGCCCGCTCCGGCATCCCGGTCAGCTCGGCGCCGTCGAACACGACTCCGCCGGCGGTGATCCGTCCCGTGCCCGGCAGCAGTCCGAGAGCGGCCAGCACGGTCTGCGTCTTTCCCGACCCCGACTCGCCGACCAGCCCGAGCACCTCGCCCGGCCGTACCGCCAGCGAGACCCGGTCGACGACCGTGACCGGCCCGTGAGCGACGGTCAGGTCGGTGACCGTCAGCAGGGCGTCCACGGAAGGAGCGGGCGGCGCCGAGGTCCGGGGCGCGGCGGCGCGCGGCTGGGGCGGTTCCAAGTCGTCCCGTACGGCGTTGCCGAGCAGGTTGACCGCCAGGACGGTGAGCGCGATGGCCGCCCCCGGCCAGATCGACAACCACGGCGCGGTGAACACGTTGGTCGCGGCGTCGTTCAGCATGGCGCCCCAGCTCGCCGCGCCCGGCTCGCCGAGGCCGAGGAAGTCGATGCCCGCCTGGATCAGGATCGCCGCGCCGAACAGCAGCGGCGCCTGCACGACGACGGCCGACCTGACCACCGACAGCACGTGCCGGCGCACGATACGCAGATGCGACAGGCCGGACACCTTGGCCGCGTCGATGTAGAGCTCGCCCCGCACCCGCTGGGTGACGGCACGCACCAGCCGATAGATGGAAGGGGACGCCAGGAACCCGACGAAGGCCATCATCCTCACCAGCCCGGGCCCGACCACGGCGACGAACGCCAGCACCACGATGATGGCCGGCAGCGCCATCATCAGGCTGAAGACCCAACTGGCCACGGCGTCCACCCAGCGCGCGAAGTACCCGGCGAACATGCCCGCCGTCACACCGACCACGAGCGCGACGGCGGTGGCCAGCAGCGCCCCGATCAGCGTGTCGCGGGCGCCGAACAGCAGTCGGCTCAGCACGTCCCTGCCGGAGCCGTCGCCGCCCATCGGATGCGCGCCGCTCGGCGGGGCGAGCACGGCGGGCAGGTCCACGAAATCGGCGGTGTAGGGGGCGAGCAGGTCGGCCGCCGCCGCGGCCACGCAGACCAGCAGCAGGAAGGCGGCCGACAGCAGCGCGCCGGGCCGGCGCAGCAGGCGCCTCATCGAGTCCTCACCCTCGGGTCGAGCCAGCCGACCAGCAGGTCGACGACCAGGTTGACGGCGAGCACGACGACGACACCGACCACGACGACACCGAGCACGACGGGAATGTCCGACCTACTGGAGCTGGCGGAAGCGAGGCTGCCGAGACCTTGGATCGCGAAGACCTGCTCGACCACGATCGCACCGCCGAACAGCCCGATGAACTGCAGGCTGACGACCGTCAGCGCGGTCGGCGCCGCGTTGCGCAGCACGTGCCGCAGCAGCAACCGCCTGCGCGGCAGCCCGCGGCTGCGCAGTGTGCGCACGTAGTCCTGCGCGAGGACGGTCGCCACCGCGCTGCGGGTCTGCGCCGCGATCGCCGCCACCGACCCGATCGCGATGGCGGTGACCGGCAGGACCAGCGACCTGATCCACTGCAAGGGGCCTTGGCTGATCGGCACGTAACCGGTGGCCGGCAGCCATGGCAGGTTCACCGCGAACACGATGACGAGCAGCAGCGCGATCCACATGCCCGGTACGGCGAAGCCGAGGCTCGCCAGCACCTGGACCGTCCTGTCCACCCAGCCGCCGCGGATGGCGGCGAGCATGCCGTACGTGATGCCGAGGATCGCCGAGACCAGCGTGGCCAGCACGGCCAGCGACGCGGTGATCGGCAGTCTCGCCACGATCGTGTCGGTCACGGGCACGCCGGTGAACCACGACACCCCGAGATCACCGCGGGCGGCGGCGCCGAGCCAGGCCAGGTAGCGCTCGCCCACCGGCCGGTGCAGCCCCAGCTCGTGGCGCTTGGCCAGCAACTGCTCGGCGGTGGCCGTCACGCCGACCAGTTGTCGCGTGGGGTCGGGCACCAGGCTGGTGAGGACGAAGGTCAGCGCGGTGATCACGACGAGCAGGACACCCGCCGCGACCAGCCGGCGCACCAGCAGCGCGCGCATCGGTCAGACCGCCGGCTGGTAGTCGCGGAGGAAGACGAAGAGCTGGGTGTCGGGCACGTCGATCTTCACCTTGCTCTTGTCCCAGACCAGCAGGCTCGTCGAGGAGTACAGCGGGGCGAACCAGGCCTGCTCGACGACGTAGGTGTTCAGCTCCTTGAACAGCGCCGCCTGCTCGGCCTCGTCGGCGACGGAGATCTGCCGCATCAGCTTCGAGATCGCCGGATCGTCGACGTGGAAGGGGTTGAACACCCCGCCCGCCGCGAGGAACAGGGAGGCGTCGATCCAGTTCTGGGTGGCGGTGTAGGTGTACATGAACGCCGGGTAGGTGCCCGCCAGGTACTGCTGGGTGATCAGGTTGGTGGACACCGGCTTGTAGACGACCTTGATCCCGATCTGGGCGAGCTGCTGGGCGACGACCGGGTAGAGAGTCGGCACGTAGGCGTTCTCGCTGGGCATCGTGAGCGTGAAGCCGTTCGGGTATCCGGCCTCGGCCAGCAGCCGCTTCGCCTTCGCCGGGTCGTAGGGGTACCTCGAGTTGAGCGCCTCGACGAAGGCAGGGGAGCCCGCCGCGAACATCTGCGTCGTCCGCTTGCCGGACCCGCCGCCGACCGACCTGAGGATGCCCTCGGCGTCGAGGCCGTAGTTGATGGCCTGCCTGACCTTCACCTTCGCCAGCGGCGGGGCGAGCTTGCCCGCACGGTCGACCATCCACATGCCGAGGATGAGCCCGGTCATCTCCTTGAACTGCAGGCCCGCCGCCTTCGCGGCTTTCAGCCCCGACATGGGGATGCCGCCCGAGTCGACCTGGCCGCTGGTGGCCGCCGTGAGCATGGCGTTGGTGTCGGGCAGCGCGTTGACCTGCAGCTTGTCAAAGCCGTACGTGATGGGAAGCTTGTACGTGGGATTGCGCGTGAAGGTGTAGGAGGAGCCGCGCGTAGTCGCGGCGAGGTCGAGCAGGTACGGCCCGCTGCCGATCGGCTGGGTCTTGAGCGTGGCGAACGCCTTCGGGCTGGCGATCATGCCGGGCACCAGGCTCAGGTTGAACAGCAGGCCGGGGTCGGGCTTGTTGAGCTTCAGCACGATCTCGGCCGGGTTGGTGACGTCGACGGACGAGATCGAGGCCAGCGCCGACTGGGTGGGGCCGGTGGTGGCGCGACCACGGTCGAGGTTCGCCTTCACGGCGGCGGCGTCGAGCTTCGAGCCGTCGGAGAAGACGACGTCGGCGCGGAGCTTCATGGTGAGCGTGGTCTTGCCCTTGTCGTACGTCCAGCCGGTGGCCAGCCCGGGCGTGATCGTCAGGTCGGGGTTGAGGGTCGTGAGCGAGGAGTAGACGGCCTGCAGGTAGAGAACCGAGTTGCCGCCCGCACCCATGGCGGGGTCCCAGCTCGACACGTCGGCGGCGGCGGACAGGGTCAGCACACGTTCGCCGGCGGGCGCGGTGGCCGAACCGCCGCCCGAACAGGCCGTGCCAAGGAGGGTGAGGGCGGTGAGGGCGGCGATGGCGGCCGTGCGCCTGGAAACCGGCATGGATCCCCCTGGGGGTGAGGACGTCGAACAAAAACTACCTATCAGTTGGTAGTCTTTTAACACCCTGAGGCATGATGATCGCAACCCCTTCGTAACGTGGAGTTCTCATGCGTGGCAGCACGGGCGGGCCGATGCGGTGGTAGGCGGCGTCGTCCTGGCCCCCGTAGCCCCCGTACGGCACGCCCCTCGACGAGACCGGCACACCGACGACGGTCACGGTCACGGCGACGGTCACGGTCACGGCGACGGTCACGGTCACGGCGACGGTCACGGTCACGGTCACGGCGACGGGCACGGTCACGGCCACGGCGACGGTCACGGTCACGGCCACGGCGACGGCCACGGCGACGGTCACGGTCACGGTCACGGCGACGGCGACGGCGACGGCCACCGGCGGTGCCCGTCGCACGCCCTCCCATGTCCGGATGCCTGCGGACCCCGATGCCACGGGAGCAGTCCTCAAATGCCACGCGAGGACCTCGCGCCAAGAGGGTCTCACGATGCGAGATGCCGCGATGGGCGCTGGCCGGCACGATGCCGCGGGGAGGTCGTCGAGCTTCGGGCGTCGCGAGGGGACCCTTCACGGGCAGGTGGGGTCAGCGTGAGAGGAGGTGTTCATGGCCGGAGATCGTGGCCGGGCCGGACCTGGGGATCGGCAGCGCCTTCGCGGCGCGGACCCTCTGGGCGCCCGGCGTGCGCAGGGACGGGACCGGCCGTTCGGCGGCGAGCCGTACACACCGGCTTACAGGATCGCCATCCCCGGCAGCATGGTTCGGGGTCCGGGCCTACCGGGAATCGACCCTCGAGGCGGCCGGCATGGGAGTTCCCCCGGCGCGGGCGCGACGCCGACGAGCGGTCGGGCCGGCCCTGGCTCGGACCGGCGCCATCAGAAGGGCTCTGTCAGCCGATCCGGCAGCGGGAGCGGCATCCGGTAGGTTACGTCGGCTCGTGGTGCGGCGTGGCACTGGTCTGCGTATGTGTCAGCTTGTGGTTGGGTGTGGCGCTGGTTCGCGTAGCTTGTGGTGCGGCGTGGCGCTGGTCCACGAACGCGTCAGTTTGTGGTGCGGCGTGGCGCTGGTCCGCTCATGCGTCAGTTTCTGGTGCGGTGTCGTACTGGTCCGTGCATGCGTCAGTTTGTGGTGCGGCGTGGCGCCGGTGAGCGCCTGCGTCAGCCACCGCTCGGAGCGGTGTGCACCGGACGGCGTCAGTCCAGGTCTTCGCGCTTGCGGCGCTCGTTGTAGGCCCGCATGCGGGGCGGGTATCCGGTCAGCTGGACGTCGTACACGGGCAGCGCCAGGTCACGCGCCACCTTGCGGATCACCTGCGGCGAGCCCACCCGGCGCCGGGTCCACTCGCCGTCATCGGCGATGGCGACAGCGGTCGTGTCGGTGGCGAAAGTCTCGGGTTCGACGAAGAATTCCACCCCGCGCCGAGACTTGGCGAAAGCGATGAGCGCCTCGATATCGGCGTCGGTCGCTTCACGGTCGAACTTCGCGACCTTGTTTCCCCGCCAGCGCCGCAAGCCGTAGCGATCTCGCCATCTCATGGATCCTTTTTATATCGTTCGGCGCTCGTCTGCGTCGGGGTGTTATCGGGGAGAGATCGGGGTTTCTCCCGATGGATCTCTGGAAGCGCGAAGAGCACGATGGCATCGGAACGCCCATCGACGAAAGGCACGACAGCCATGGCATCGGCACATTCCCCAGCGCCGGCATACAGGGGGCACGGCAAGGTGCCGCCGATGGAGATGCGCGTTACCCACGAGGACCGCGAGCATGTCGTCGAACACGTCAAAGCCGCGTACGCCGAGGGACGGTTCGACAAGTACGAGTTCGAGGAGCGCCTCGACCGGGCCATGACCGCGCGCACCCATGGCGACCTCATGCCCATCATGACCGAGCTGTACGGCCCGCAACGCCACTGGCAGTCGATCGCCGTGCCGACCAGGGCCGTTCCGCGTCCGGCGCCCCGACCGCACGGTGTTCCCGCCGACAGCAACGAACGCCTCGGGGGCGCAGCGGCTCACCTGCTCGCCCTGCCCGGCCTGATCGTCATCGGCCCGCTGATCATGCTGCTCACGGGTGGCAAGACCTCGCCGTACATCCGGCAGCACGCGGTCGAGGCGCTGAACTTCCACCTGACCTTGCTCGGCGCGACGCTCCTGCTGCCGTTCACGATCGTGGGGATCGTCCTGCTGCCGGTGATCTGGGTGGCCGCGTTCGTCCTGGCGATCGTCGGCGGGGTGTCCTCGCTGGCGGAGAACGACTTCCGCTACCCGCTGACGGTCCGCCTCGTGAAGTAGTGATCCAGTAGCGACGCGCGGCCCTGAACCCGGCCCTCAACCCGGCTCTGAACCCGGCCCTGAACCCGGCGTGGACCAGGCATGGACGCGGGGCCGATCCGGTGGCCAGGGGGACGGCCGGACGCAAGGACCATGAGGGGTGACGCCAGGGAAGCATGCGGACGCTCGGGGTGAGGCGGTCGGCGTGGGCAGCGTGAACGGGGGAGACACGGCCGGCCGGACGCAGTGACGCAGGGGCGTATGTGGACGCGGGCCAGTGGGCGTGTGGAGGGTGCCCAGCAAGGCACAGCCGGACGTAAGAGCCATCGGGGTGGTGTCGAGCGAGTCACACGGACGCTGGGGGCGGTCGGCATGTGGAGGGTGCGCGCGAGGAGAGACAGCCGGGTGCTGTGAGACGTCCAGGGGCGTGAGGGCGTCGAGCATGCACGCGGACGGGGGCAGTCAGACGCGGGTGTCACGGGGCGGGGCAGTCGGATGTGCCAGGGGAAGTGACGTGACGGCCAGGCCCAGCAGCCCGACGGCCGCCAGGCGTGGGCGGCGGCGTGTCACGGGGCACGGCAGCTCTGTGTGTGAGGGGTCCGAGGGGGGGACCCGTCGGCCGTGTGGGGGTGTCCGGGGGTGGTGCTGTCGGCCGTGTGAGGGCGTCCGAGGGTGGGGGGCCCGTCGGCCGTGTGAGGGCGTCCGAGGGCGGGGCTGTCGACCGTGTGAGGGTGTCCGACCGCGGGGGCCGTCGCGCGTGGAAGGGTGCCGGGGGACGACGTTGGACGTGCGGGCGGAGACGGTGGACAGCCGGCCAACTGGTTGACGCGCCAGGCGGGTACGAGCCAGAGCGACCACGCCGAGATCGTCGTCTCGACCGGAGACGCGGTCACCAGGGGCGGCCGCCGTGCATGCGCGTGAGGGTGAGTGACAAGGACCCTCAGGTCCACCGCGGCCACCGCCGCGAGGTCCTCTCGGGGTCGTCCTGGCCCGGATGGTCGAAGGGGATGATCAGAGGCCGGAGACGGGATGATCGGAGGCCTGATGGGAGGCCGGATGATCGGAGGTCGGATGGGCCGGTGCCGGATGGACGGAGGTCGGACAGGGGGCGCGGCCGGGTGCCGCCGGTGGGGAATGAGGCGATGGTGCGCCGTCCGGCGGGACCCGGCCGCGAGTCGGTGTCCGAGCGAGCAGACCGCTAGCGCGCGAGAACCTGGTATTTGACGGTCATCACGCCCGACCCCGTGTTCCCGATGGCCGAGAAGGCGGCCTCGGACAGGTCGAGGCAGCGTCCGCCGGTGTACGGCCCGCGGTCGTTGATCCGCACGACGACGTCCTTGCCGTTCGAGGGGTTGATGACGCGGACCTTGCTGCCCAGCGGCAGCGACTTGTGCGCCGCGGTCATCGCCGAGGGGTTGAACCGCTCGCCGCTGGCCGTCATCTGGGGCTCGTCGTAGAACGAGGCGCCGCACCTGCCCGAAGCGATCACGCGGGCCTTCGACCTGGTGGCGACCTTCGCGGACTCGACCGAGGTGGCCTGCTTGGCGGTGCTGTTCTTCTCGCCGTCCGCGGACGATGCGCGGTCCTGGGCGGAGACAGGCGCGCGGTCCGCGGGCACCGCAGGGCGGGAACCCTCTCCTGACACCGCCGCCGACGAGGGAGCGGCGGGGGTGGCGACCAGTGGCGACCCGGACGGCGAGGCGGACGCCGTGGCCGAGGCGCTGGTCACGGACGGCGTGAGCGTCGGAGCTGCGGTGGCGGTGGACTGCGAGGTGGCGGTGGCCTGCGGGGTGGCCGCTGCCTGCCGGGTGTTCGCGGCGGCGAGGCCGGTGGCGGAGGTCTGCGGGGCGTCGCCGGTCGAGACGGCGGCCCAGGCGGTGGTCGAGGCGGCGGCCAGGACGGCGGCGCCCGCCGCGACGGTGGTCGTCCAGCGACGCTTGCCGGGGGCCATGAGACGGCCCAACGGGCGCGTGCGGGACGGCTTGCTCGAATGCTGACCCAAGGGAGACCACGGTCCTAGATCGGGGACAGGACAGGGACCGGCCAGACGGGTGAAGATGGGGGACGCGCGTCGGCCGATCCTGGAGGGAGACGTGTGACGCCTCGCGATGGACCCGAACTTACGTGACAAAGAGTGCTTAAAGGAAACTTAATGGGACATACCGTGAAATATCTCACTTTGCCCATGGAAAGGTTGCCGACGATCGACACTACGCCCTTGATCTTGGGTTTTGTCGGCAACGGCGGGCACCGCACGCGGTCGGTGAAGGGTGGAAGGCGAGTCGCAGACCCGTCCCTGCGCCAGTCCGCGGACGAACGCACCGACGTCACGCACCGACGTCACGACAGCCGCCCTTCACGGGAAGGGGCCGGAAGTGGTCTCCAGGTCGTCGAAGCCCAGGTGTCGTGCGGATCGATCAGGTAACGGGCCGCGACATACCTTCAGGGCCGAGCGTTCATCGTCCTGGTTCACCGAGACGCCCTTCTCCGTCCGCCTGAAGGCGGCGGTGCTCCGTCGAGCAGCACCGCAGAGCCCTCGTGATCGTGACGCCATCGGGGGCCCGTGATCGCGTGCGGCGTCCGGCGCGGCGGGCCACTGGAACCAGCAGTATGGGGCCATCCCGTTGAGGCCGATCCACTGCTGGACTTGTGCGGGTCCGAAGGCCGGTGTCGTCACCCAAGGAAGCCGGTGGCAGGCGCACATGCCGACCTGCGGCACGACACCCTCGGCCCGCGCGCTTTCGAGGAGTGTCGTTCAGGCCTTCCTGCCGGTAGAGCGTCCAGGGCAGGGGAGAGCGACACCTGGACGAACCCGCCCAACGCTCGTCTGGGCCGGGACCGCCGAGAAGATCCGGGAGATCCTGTGCGATCCCGGCCCGCACCCGGGCACCCCGCGCCAAGGGGTCGCACCCTGGTCGGGGCTTACACGCGCAGCTCGGGCGGCAGACCTGTCCAGCGCAGTTCGGCGGGCAGGTGCCCCATGTCGTTGTAGAAGAGGACGGAGGCGGGGCGGTCGGGCGCGTACCGGATGACGGTCAGCGCGGCGTTGCAGTGGTTGAGCCCGAGCCAGCGCCACTTCGGCGCATCGAGGGCGGCACGGACGAGCCAGCCGATGAGGAAGTTGTGCGTGACGACCAGTTCGTGGCGGGTCCCCTCCGTCACCGGACCCGTGAAGACGCGCAGGGCGTGCGCGGCAAGGTCGTCGCCCTCGTCCGCGGGGAACTGCTCCAGAAAGCCCAGGTAACGCTCGGCGGCCTCGGGCGGCAGCTCGTTCTTGTCCGGCCGGTAGGGGACGTAGTCCCCAGCGGCCTCCGACGGGCGCAGGGGCACGCCGGGAAGATGCTCGCCGATCAGACGGGCGGTCTGCGCGGCCCGGGGGAGCGGGCCGTGATGGATGGCGGAGAAAGGGACGTCACGGAGCCGCTCGCCGAGCAACGCGGCCTGGCGGCGGCCGTTCGCGGTGAGGGCCTGTTCGTCAGGAGTGGCCTCACCGTGGCGCGTGAGGTAGAGGTAGCGGGGCATGATTGCGGCCATTATTCCGGAATCCGTCCCCTCGGACGCTATCGACAATGACGCGCGGACACGGACATCTCTGATGAGCGTGGCTCGCCACCACGAACGTCACACCGTCACCGGGGCCAGGTCGGCTTCGTCAGTCGACGCGACTCAGCCACGCGTCCTGCGCGTCGGCCAACGGTCCTGCCGGAGGTAGTGGGACGAAGCGGCACGCGAACTCAAGGCCGGCGTCCTCGCCGTCAGCGCGAACGCGGTGGTGCCAGGCATCAGCGCTGTCCGGACGGGCGGTGAGGTGGAAGAACGTCGTTCGCCGCGGCTGCCCGTCATCGGCACGCGGCCTGTCATCCACCGCGATGGGCCGGACGACGGAAACCGCGGTCAAGCCGGTCTCCTCCTCGACTTCTCGAAGGACGGCCTGCTCCAGGCTTTCGCCAGGCCGGACCCCTCCCGCCGGCACCTGGGTGCCGGCGTCGGGCGCGCCGACGTGATCGAAGACAAGGAGTTCCGGGGTGGACCGATAGCGGATCACGCAGGCGGCGACGCGGATTCGCGGACGAGACATCCCTCCATCATCCCAAAAATGATCTTTGGTGCTTGGCCGGGCCCAAGGGCTGATGGCTCCGTACGGCCTGACGTCATCCACTCGGAACCGCGTCCTGCCGACTCACCAGTGCCAGGCAGGGCCGAGCAGCCCGATCCGGCCGGGACCACGCCGGTCACCCCCGCCGTGGCCAAAACGCCCAGGCCCCGCTGTGGCCAAGGGCGCCCAAGCCCCGCCGTGGCCGAGGCCGCCCAAGCCCTCCTGCGGCCAGGGACGCTCAGGGCCCCGTCTGGCAAGGACGCTCAGGCCTTCTCTGGCAAGGACGCTCAGGTCCCTGTGGGGCCCGGGACGCCCAAGTCCCCCGTGCGTCAAGGACGGCGAAGTCGCACGGCGAGGAAGGACGGCGCCTGCTGCAGCTTCCAGTAGGCCGCCTCGTCGACCTCTCGCAGGCCGGGCACCGGGCGCGGCTCGACGAGCCGTTCCAGGACGAACCCGGCGGCCAGCAGCTCGCCCAGGAACGTCTCCACCGGCATCCGCTGGAAGCGGATCGACAACCCGCTGTCTTGCAGGGGAAGCTCGACCCAGTCATCGGCATAGTAGGAGCCGCCGAAATGGCGCCAGTCGGCGGCCGGGTGGGTCGTCGAGACCACGAGCCATCCTCCTGGCCGCAGCACCCGGCGCAGTTCACGCAGCAACTGCGCGCGACGAGCGACGTGGTGCAGCACCAGCGCGCAGACGGCGCCGTCGAACGACGCGTCATCGGCGAAGTCGAGCGGCTCCTCCAGGTCCTGGAGCAGGAGCTCGGCCTGTTCACCCACCCGTGCCCGCGCGTGACCCAGCAGCGTGCCGCTGCCGTCGACGCCGACCACCTGGGCACCGCGCGCCAGGAGTTCGGCCGCGTAGTGCCCCGCCCCGCAGCCGACGTCGAGGACCTTCGAGCCGGCGACGTCACCGACGAGTTCCAGCGTCGCGGGCCGATCGGTATAGGCGTTGTACGGGCTGATGCCGGCGTGCTCGGCGAAGTAGTCTCCAAGCGCGTCGTGATAGGCGGTCTTCGGGGGCATCAGCACATCATGGCGGCGGCTGTGGCCGACTGCGAACGGTTTAACGTCGATCTCTCGGTCCCGCTCGTGACTCCTGATCCTGGAGCGATCAGGGTGACCCGATGGGATCGCCGAGGGCAGAGGTGCATCGGTCGGTCTCGACGTGGCAGCAGCCGCGCCCGCCTCGGCTGTCTCCCGAGCGGGACGCGCTCGTCGAGCAGATCGCCCAGCGGATCCTGTCCCTCGGCCACGGCAGGCTGCTGGTCGGGATCGACGGCTTCACCGCCTCTGGCAAGACGAGCTTCGGGCATGAGCTGGCGGAGCGGATCAGTGGAGCGGGACGCCCTGTGCTGCGGGCGACCCTTGACGACTTCAAGAAGCCGTGGCGGGACCGGCATCTGTACGACCGGGAGTCGGGTGAGGGCTACTACCGCAACGCCTACGACTACCAGGCGGTCAGGCGGCTCCTGCTCGATCCCTGCCGTTCGCCGGACGCGGTGCTCTGCGCCCTGTGCGGCATCGACCCGCTGACCCAGCGGGAGCACTCGGCGGACACGACACCCGTGGCGACCGACGCCCTGATGAGGTGGCCCGTTCTCGCGTCCCGTCACACTGACCGCCCGAGGGCGCTGTGTCAGGCGACCAGGGCGTCGTGGTGCTGACCGACATGGACAAGGCGCGGCTGGAGCGGAAGCGGCTTCAGTGACGCGGGCGGCCGGCCACCGGCCCGGCGCCGATGGCGTGATGACCGACGGCGATGCCGTGGTGAACGGCGGTGGCGGCGTGCCCAGGCGCATCCGGGCCACGGCGGTCGCCAGAAGTTCGGCGCGAATCCCCGTGAGCCCGCGCCCCTACAGCATCAGCGAGCGGACCGTCTCGACCGTGTCGGCTTCCTCCGCCCTCTTGTCCGGCCGGTAGCGCAGCACGCGGGCGAACCGCAGCGCCATGCCGCCTGGATACCGGGGCGAGCGCTGCACCCCGTCGAAGGCGATCTCCACCACCAGCTCGGGGCGGAGCGCGACCGTCCAGCCGTCGGTGGGACCGTCGGCGATCTCCAGGAAGCGCTCGGTCTGCCAGGCGAGCAGTTCGTCGGTCAGCCCCTTGAACGTCTTGCCCAGCATGACGAACTCGCCGCTGTCAGGGTCGCGCGCGCCCAGATGGAGGTTCGACAGCTTGCCCTCGCGCCGTCCGTGGCCCCACTCGGCGGCCAGGACCACCAGGTCGAGGGTGTGCCGCGGCTTGATCTTGATCCAGCCGGCGCCGCGCCGCCCGGCCGCGTAGGCCGAGGTGAGGGACTTGGCGACCAGGCCCTCGTGGCCCCGCCGTACGACCTCGGTGAAGAACGACCCGGCGGCCGGCAGGTCGCCGGTGACCAGGCGGGGGGTGAGCAGCTCGGCGGGGACGGTGGCGGCCAGCCTCTCCTGGCGCTCGGCGTACGGCAGGTCGAGCAGGTCGGCGCCGTCGACCCGGAGCGCGTCGAAGAAGAACACGCTGAGCGGCGTCCGCGCGCGCAGCTTGGGAACGTCGGTCTTGCTGCTGACCCTGCTCGCGGTCACCTGGAACGGCTCGGGACGGCCGTCGGGGCGCAGCGCGATGACCTCGCCGTCGAGCACCAGGTCGGCGGACGGCAGCGCGAGCATCGCCTCGACCAGCTCGGGCACCTGGTCGGTGATGTCGTCGAGGGTGCGGGTGAAGACCCTGACCTCGTCGCCGGAACGGTGTGCCTGGACGCGGACGCCGTCGAGCTTCCACTCCAGCGCCGCCTGCCCGCCGATCTTCTCCAGCGCGGCGGCGACGCTGGGCGCGCTGCCGGCGAGCATGGGCGCGACCGGGCGGCCCACCTCGAGCTTGAAGGCGCGCAACGCCTCGACGCCGCCCGACAGCGCGGCCGCGCCGACCGCGGGCAGCCAGCCGCGCAACGTGAGCGCCCGCCGTACGTCGGCCGAGGGCGCGCCCGAGGCCTTGGCGACGGCCTCGATCATCACGCCGTCGAGCGCGCCCTGGCGCAGCTCGCCGGACAGCAGGCGCAGCAGGAACGACTGCTCCTGGCTGGTGACGGCGGTGAACAGCTCCTCGACCAGCGCCTTCCGGGCCGCCTGCGAGCCGGGCCCGGAGACGGCCTTGATGCGGGTCAGGAGGGCGTCGATGTCGGTGAGGGTGGCGGTGGCGACGAGCTTGGGCGGCGGAGGGTCCTGCAGCGTGCGCCAGCCGACGCCGATCTGGCGTTGGGGGAGCTCGCCCGACAGGTAGGCGATCGCGATCTCCGCCTCGTCGGCGCCGACCCGGCCGAGGAGCTCGGCCAGGTGGCCGATCTTGCCCAGACGGGCGGAGGTCCTGGCCACGGCCTCGGAGACACGGACGACGTCGATCAGCAGCACACCGCTTATGTTGCCCTACGGAACCGACAAAAGTCGCCCCTGACCTCGTCGCCGCCCGGGCCGACCGCTGGAGGTGCTTCCCGGCGGCAAGCCGGCCGGGCGGCGCGGGGCGGTGGATGCGGGGTGCAGCCGTGGTGGCTCATGCGCAGGGGGCCGGCGGGTGTAGCGCGGCGGGAGCGCGCCTTTGCCGGGACTGCCGGGCGGGGAACCGGCGTGGTCGGCGCGCGGGCGTAGCGAAGAAGGAGGTTACGCGCGCAGGAGAGGGTGGTGGGGTACGGCGGGCCGTACCCCACGCATACTCGGGGTCAGCGCACGCCGAGCAGGTCGACGACGAAGATGAGCGTCTCGCCCGGCTTGATGCGGGCGCCGGCGCCGCGGCTGCCGTAGCCGAGGTGCGGCGGGATGACGAGCTTGCGCCGTCCGCCGACCTTCATGCCCGCCACGCCCTGGTCCCAGCCCGCGATGACGCGCCCGCCACCCAGCGGGAACTCGAACGGCGTGCCGCGGTTCCACGACGCGTCGAACTCCTCACCGGAGGAGAAGGCCACGCCGACGTAGTGCACCTGGACGGTGTGTCCAGACTTGGCCTCGGGGCCGTCCCCCTCGACGATGTCGACGATCTCCAGGTCGGCAGGCGGGTTGCCCTCCGGGAAGTCGATCTCCGGCTTCTCGAGTGCCACGATGTTCTCCTTGATGGATGTCTGGTTGACCCACCGACTCTATGGCAGCGAGCGGCGCACCCTGGCGGTGACGCCGGCGGGGCCTTCGACGGACGTGCCGGTTCCGTGGTGAACTGATCGCATGGCCACGTCGCTGAGCGGACGAGTCGCGGTGATCATCGGCGCGGCGAAGGATGTCGCGGAGACGGTCGCGGCGGCGGGCGCCACCGTCGTCGTGGGCGTCCGCTCGCCGGGTGACAGGCCGGCCGCCGACCTGGTGCTGACGCTGGACCCGGGCGATCCGATGGCGCTGAACGTGCTCGCGACGGCCGTCGAGGAACGCTACGGCCGTATCGACCTGCTGGTGGCCGCCGCGACGGGCGCGACGCAGGCGCCCTTCGAGTCGGTCTCCGCCAGGGCGGAGCGTGATCTCGTCGAGGCGAACTTCACCGGCGTCACCGGGGTGATCAGGCGGTTGCTGCCGCTGATGGGCCGCGGTTCGTCGATCGTCGTGCTGGTGCCGGAGCAGGCCCGCCACGCTCTCGACGCCGCCATGCGGGCGGCGGTCGAGAGCCTGTGCGCGGCGCTGGCGGTGGAACTGGCTCCGCGCGGCGTCGCCGTCAGCGCCGTCACGGAGCCCGCCGCCTACCAGCTCTGGTGCAGCGGCATGCCTTCGGTGTAGCCGGACGAGCTCTGGATGCCGACGACGGCCCGCTCGTGGAACTCCTCCAGCGTCGAGGCGCCCGCGTAGGTGCACGCGGAGCGCAGGCCCGCCACGATGGCGTCGATCTGGTCCTCGACGCTGGGGCGCTGCTGGTCGAGGTACATGCGGGAGGTGGAGATGCCCTCCTCGAACAGCGCCTTGCGGGCCCGCTCGAACGGGCTGTCCTCGGCGGTGCGCAGCCGTACGGCACGCGCGGAGGCCATCCCGAAGTTCTCCTTGTACTTGCGGCCGTCGGCGTCGGTGCGAGCGTCGCCGGGCGACTCGTAGGTGCCGGCGAACCAGGAGCCGATCATGACGTTCGCCGCGCCGGCGGCCAGGGCGAGGGCCACGTCGCGCGGGTGCCGCACCCCTCCGTCGGCCCAGACGTGCCGGCCCAGGCGGCGCGCCTCGGCGGCGCACTCGAGCACGGCGGAGAACTGCGGCCGGCCCACGCCGGTCATCATCCGGGTGGTGCACATCGCGCCGGGGCCGACGCCCACCTTGAGGATGTCGGCGCCGGCCTCGACCAGGTCGCGCACACCCTCGGCCGTCACCACGTTGCCCGCGGCGACGGGCACGCCGGGCTCGAGCGCCCTGACGGCGCGCAGCGCGGAGATCATCTTCTCCTGGTGGCCGTGCGCGGTGTCGACGACGAGGCAGTCGACGCCCGCGTCGAGCAGTTCCTTGGCCTTGGCGGCCACGTCGCCGTTGACGCCGACGGCGGCCGCGACGCGCAGCCTGCCCTGGGCGTCGACCGCGGGCTGGTAGAGGGTGGCGCGCAGCGCGCCGGTGCGGGTCAGGATGCCGACCAGGCGGCCGGAGCCGTCGACGACGGGCGCCAGGCGGTGGCGGCCCTCGTGCAGCATGTCGAACGCCTCGCGCGGGTCGAGCCCCGCCGGCAGCGTGAGCGGCTGCGCCGACATCACCTGCGAGAGCTGGGTGAACATGTCGACGCCGTGGCAGTCGGCCTCGGTGACGACGCCCACCGGGCGGTTGTCCCAGTCGACGATGATGACCGCGCCGTGCGCCCGCTTCGGCAGCAGCGCCAGCGCCTCGCCGACGGTGTCGTGCGGGGTGAGGGTGATCGGGGTGTCGTGCACCAGGTCGCGCTTCTTGACCCAGTCGACGACGTCGGCGACCACGTCGATCGGGATGTCCTGTGGGATGACCGTGAGGCCGCCCCTGCGGGCGACGGTCTCGGCCATGCGACGGCCGGCCACCGCCGTCATGTTCGCGACCACGAGGGGCAGGGTGGTGCCCGTGCCGTCGTTGGTCGACAGGTCGACCGCGAGCCTGGAGCCGATCGAGGACCGCGACGGGACCATGAACACGTCGCTGTAGGTCAGGTCGTATGCCGGCTCGAGTCCGTTGAGAAACTTCACGTTCGTCCATCCTACTTGCCGGAACCGGACAGTCCACGCGGGTGCAGAAGGAGCGCGGCTGCTGGTCACCCAGGGTCTTTCCCCCTTTCGATGGCCATATGATCTGCGGGACGGATCTGGGGGATGGAGGACGCGTTGGACATCGTTGAGCGGTCCGAACTGCTGGTGGTGGGGCTGGCCGTACGCACCACGAACGCCGACGAGATGGACCCGTCGAGGGCGAGGCTGCCGGCGGTGTGGCAGCGGGCGGGTGCGCCGGGGGCTTTCGCGCACGTGCCGGGCCGGCTGGACGAGAACCTGTACGCGGTGCTGACCGACTACGAGAGCGACCACCACGGCGCGTACACGCAGATCGTCGGGGTCGGTGTCAGGACCGTTCCACGACTGCCCGAGGGCATGGTCGCGGTGCGGGTGCCGGCGGGGCAGTCGCTGAAGGCGGAGGCCAGGGGGCCGATGCCGCAGGCGATCATCGAGGCGTGGCAGCGGGTGTGGAAGCACAGCGAGTCGGGCGGCACGCCCGCCAGGTCGTTCACCACCGACCTGGAGGTGCACCACCCGGCGGGCGCCGATCTCTACATCGCGGTCTGACCTGCCGGCGGGCGCCGCGGGGTCATTCGTCGTCGTCGGGCGGGTCCGTGGCCTGCCACGCGGCGACGAGCAGCGGGATCGTGTAATGCGTCACGAACAGCGTCAGCGCCAGCGGCGCCAGCAGGGCCACGGGCACGGTGAAGGTGAGCCGGCCGCCCTCGAAGCTCCAGAGGTTGGCCAGGACGAGCAGCGAGCCGAGCACCAGGCTGGTCGCCCGGTGCGCGGAGGTGAAGGCCCTGCGCCGCTCGGCCAGCTGCCGCTCGTCGAGGAAGCGTTCGGGCAGGTAGAGCACACCCCTGGTGCCCGCGTGGAGCCAGCCGGTCACCGGCAGCCCCGCCAGCAGGCTGATGCCGAACATCGACAGGTAGACGTTGCGGGCCAGGTCGCTCGGCGCGTAGCGGGCGATCACCACCAGCCCCGCCCACAGCAGCACCAGGGCGGCCACCGCGACGGCGACCAGGCGGCGCCGGGCGGGCCTGGTGGCCCACAGCCGGCCGGCGGGCAGGTTCTCCAGGCGCTCGCGACGCTTCTCCCACGTGTCCATCACGACCCCAGCCTGGCGAACGGACGGAGCGAGAAGACGACCTCCACCGGCACCTCGAAATACTCGGCGATCCTCAGGGCGAGGAACAGTGAGGGGCTGTACTCGCCCCGCTCCAGGTAGCCGACCGTCTGGTAGTGGACGCCGAGGGCCGCTGCCAGGTCCTTGCGGGAGATCCCGCGCTCGGCCCTGAGCATCGGGATCCTGTTGTAGACGACCTCGTTCGACACCGGGAATCCTCACCTGTGGGTGACCCTGCGCAACAGCCACGGTGCCAGCACCATACCGGCCAGCGCCCACGCGCCCATCACCGTCGCCGCGGTCCCGAGCTCCCACGTGCCGTGCAGCTCGCCCGCCGCCGAGTCGAAGAAGGCCGCCCGCAGCCCGTGGGCCTGCCAGTAGAGCGGGAAGGCCTGGCCGATCCACTGCACCGCCTCCGGCATCATCCGCAGCGGGACCATCACGCCCGACGCGAGCATCAGCAGCATGGTCGGCAGCCCGATGACCGCCGCCGCGGTCTTCGCGCTCGGCAGCATGGCGCCGATCGCCGTGCCGAGCGGGACCACGGCCAGCGTGCCGAGCGGGAGCACCCACAGCAGCGTCAGCCAGTCGGAGGGCGCGCGCAGGCCGCCGAAGGCGGCCCCGAGGGCCATCATGACCGCCGAGTGCCCCGCGATGTGCAGCAGGAGCGAGAACGCCCTGCCGGTCACGTACACCGGCACGCCCTTCGGGATCGCGCGCAGCCGCAGCAGCGCCCCCTCCTCCCTGTCGGCGGCGATCAGCATCGGCAGCGACATGGTGCCCGCCGAGAACACGGTGAAGGCGATGAAGCCGACCGCCATGAAGGCGCCCATGCCGACCCCGCCGCCGGCGGGGTTGTCGCCGATCCACAGCATCATCAGGACGAACGTCACCATGCCCACGAGCTGGCCGCCCAGCTCCCTGCCGTCCCGCATGATCGAGCCCTGCTCGATGAGGCCACGCCTCACGCCCAGCGCCAACGTGTTCACGCCGCGGTCCTTTCCACCAGGTTGAGGTAGCTCTCTTCGAGGGTCGGGCGCCTGATCTCCAGTCCGGGGACGGGCCCGCCGTACCGCTGGTGCAGCCGCCAGGCCAGCTCGGACGGCTCGGCCGTGTGCTCGGCGCCGTCCCGCCAACGCACCAGCGAGGGCGCCTGTACGGCATGGGCCAGCTCGGCCGGCGTGCCGAACACCGCGATCCGCCCGTCGACCAGGATGGCGATGCGGTCGGCCAGCTTCTCGGCCTCGGCCAGGTCGTGCGTGGTGAGCACGATCGTCGTGTCGAGGCCGCGGATCAGGTCGTGGAACTCCCTGCGCGCCTCCGGGTCGAAGCCTGTGGTCGGCTCGTCGAGGAAGAGCAGCTCGGGCCTTCCGACGATGCCGAGGGCCACGTCGAGCCTGCGCCGCTGGCCGCCGGACAGCCGGCCGACCTGGGCGGCCGCCTGCCGGCTCAGGCCGAGGGCCCGCAGCAGCTCGCCGGTGTCCCACGGGTCGGGGTAGTGGGCGGCGACGTGGTCGAGCAGCGTGGCGACCCGCCAGCGGGGGTGGTCGCGCCAGTCCTGCAGCACCACGCCCAGCCTGGCCCGCCACGCGTCGCCGCCGGTGGCGGGGTCCTGGCCGAGCACCCGCACCTCGCCGCCCGTGCGGCGCCGGAAGCCCTCGAGGATCTCGACCGTGGTCGTCTTCCCGGCGCCGTTGGGGCCGAGGAGCGCGACCGTCTCCCCGCGTCTCACGTCGAGGTCGACGCCGCGCAGGACCTCGCGCGGGCCGTACGACATCCGCAGCCCGCGGACGCTCACCACAGTACTCATGCTCGTGAATGTAGTAGGTCTACTACATTCGACACAAGCTCTATGGCATCGGTGATGCCGCCTGAGGGTCAGAGGCCGAGGGCCGCCATGGCGGAGTCGACGGCGAGCGGGCGCACGACCTCGGCGGGCAGATCGCGGAAGCTCCACGTGCAGTCGGCCAGCCCGCCCAGCGCCACCACGGCCCGCACCTGCGCGGCGAGGGGCGCGTCGACGCCGACGAGCATGGCGCCGAGCCGTTCCCGCCACTCCGACACGATCTCCAGGAGTCCGAGGTCGTTCAGGATCGAGGTCTCGCGCACCGCGACCATGAGGATGTCGCGATGCCTGAAGTGGAAGTCGAAGTAGCCCTCGAGCAGGGACCGGGGCTCGATGTCGGGGCGGGCGGTCGTCTGCTCGAGGAAGATCCTGCCGTCCTCGATCAGCGGCACGATGATGCTGCGCACCAGCTCCTCGCGCGAGGCGAAGTGGTAGTAGAGCGCCGGCTTGGTGATCCCCAGCCGGTCGGCGATCTCCTGGAGGCTGGTCCGCTGCACCCCCTGCGCGATGAACAGCTCTCTGGCCACCTGCTGGATGCGTTCTCTGGTCTTTCCCTGTGCCACGACACCCCAGCTTACTTATCGATCGGTAAACAGCTATGCTTACTTATCGATAAGTAAGGAGACCTGATGAAGATCCTGATCTCCGGAGCGAGCGTCTCCGGCCCCGTGCTGGCCTACTGGCTCAGCCGTTACGGCTTCGCCCCCACCGTCGTCGAGCGGGCGCCCGCCCTGCGCAAGGCGGGCGGCCACGCGGTCGACCTGTTCAAGCCGGCCATGGACATCGTCGAACGCATGGGCGTGGTCGACGCGATCATGGGAAGGAAGACCGGCACCGAGCGGATCACGATGCTCAGGGAGGGTTCCGCCAAACCGGTGACCATCGAGGTGGCCAGGCTGATGGGCGGCATGTCCGACAGACATGTCGAGATCATGCGCGACGACCTCAGCGAGGTCCTCTACGAGGCGACCAGGGACGACGTGGAGTACGTCTTCGGCGACTCCATCACCTCGATCTCCGACGACGGACAGGTCACCTTCGAACGCGGCGAGCCGCGCCGCTTCGACCTGGTGATCGGCGCCGACGGCCTGCACTCCAACGTGCGGCGGCTGGTGTTCGGCCCCGAGTCGCGCTACGCGCACTGGCTCGGCGCCTACATCGCGGTCGCCACCATCCCCAACTACCTCGGCCTCAGCGACCGGATGATCGGCCTGCCCACCGTCGACCGCATGATCGGCGTCTACAGCGCCCGCCAGATGGACGACGCGCGCGCCTTCTTCTTCCTGCGGCCCGCCGAGCAGCTCGACTACCACTACCGCGACACCGCGCGCCAGAAGGAACTGCTGCGCGCCCACTTCACGGGTCTGGGCTGGGACGAGACGCCCAGGCTGCTCGACGAGGTCGACCGCGCCGAGGTGTTCTACTTCGACTCCATCACCCAGCTGCACATGGAGACCTGGTCGCGGGGCCGCGTCACGCTGGTCGGCGACGCCGCCTACTGCCCGGGACCCGCGGTCGGCGGCAGCACCAGCATCGCGGTCGTGGGCGCCTACATCCTGGCGGGCGAACTGGCGGCGGCGAAGGGCGACCACACCCGCGCCTTCGCCGCCTACGAGCGGGAGATGGCCGACTACGTACGGCGCAGCCGCGAGTTCGCCGTCACCGCCGCCAAGCGCCTCATCCCCACCAGCAGGGCGGGGACGTGGGCGCTGGTCAACGGCGCGCGCCTGGTCACCAGCCTGCCCGTCGCCCTCACCAGGGCGGTCACCAGGCGCAGTGGCGCGAACCTCGGCATGCACGACACCTTCGAGCCGAAGGACTACAGCTTCCTCACGCCAGCACGCCCCCCTGCCTGAGCTTGGCCGCCCGCTCGCCGTCCAGGCCCCAGGCCGTCAGGTCCGCCAGCCTGGTGGCCGGGGCGAGATCCGGTGCCGGCACGCCGACCAGCCGGGGCGCCGGCACCGGCTGGACGACCTCGCCCACCCTGGTGAAGGTGCCGCGCGCCGCGTTGTGCGGGTGATCGGGCGCCTCCGCCATGGACAGCACGGGCGAGACGCACGCGTCCGAACCGGCGAAGACCGCCTCCCACTCCGACCTCGTCCGCTCCTTGAAGGCCGCCTCCAGTCGCAGCCGCAGCGCGGGCCACTGGGCCGGGTCGTTCCTGTCGGGCAGGTCGCCGAGCCCCGCCTTCTCCACGAACTCCGCCCAGAACTGCGGCTCCAGCGCACCGAGGGCCATGAAGCCCCCGTCGGCGGTCTCGTAGGTGTCGTAGAACGGGGCTCCCGTGTCCAGCAGGTTGGTGCCGCGCGGCCCCCATCCGGACCGGTAGAACATCGCGAACAGCAGGGCCGCGCCGTCCACCATCGCGGCGTCGACGACCCGGCCCCTGCCGGTCCGCTCGCGCTCGAACAGCGCCAGCAGCACGCCGTAGGCGAGCATGAGGCCGCCGCCGGCGAAGTCGCCGAGGATGTTGATCGGCGGCGTGGGCTTGTCGCCGGCGCGCCCGAGCGTCGACAGCACCCCGGAGATCGCGATGTAGTCGATGTCGTGTCCCGCGGTCGCGGCCAGCGGGCCGTCCTGGCCCCAGCCGGTCATGCGGCCGTAGACGAGGCGCTCGTTGATCGCGTGCAGGTCGGCGGGCCCGATGCCCAGGCGCTCGGCGACGCCGGGCCGGAAGACCTCGATGACCACGTCGGCGTGCGCGGCCAGGTCCCTGAACGCCGCCACGCCCTCCGGTGATTTCAGATCGAGCCCGATGGTGCGCTTGCCCCGGTCCATCACGTCCGTGCGCGGCCGGTCGGAGACGGCCGCCACCCTGTCGACGCGCAGCACCTCGGCCCCGTGGTCGGCGAGCATCATCCCGGCGAAGGGCCCGGGCGCCAGCCCGGCCAGCTCCAGCACCTTCACCCCTGCCAGCGGTCCCTGAGTCATGCTCAAGAACTTTATTCGGTACGGCCGCGCGGCGACAGTCCCAGTAAGATCGTCATGCCGCTCGGTCCGACGGACAGACCCGCACGTTTGTCAGGGGTATGGGAAACTTGCGCCTTATGGCTTCGCAATCCGATCAGCTGATCGCCCACCGCTACCGCCTGGCCAGTGAGCTGGGCAGAGGCGGCATGGGCGTGGTCTGGGAGGGCCACGACACGCTGCTCAACCGGTCGATAGCGGTCAAGGAGGTCTTACTCCCGCCCGAGCTGTCCAAGGCCGACAGGGAGCGCCACCTGATGCGCACCGCCCGCGAGGCGCGTACGGCGGCCAGACTCAACCACCCGAGCGTCGTGGCCGTCTATGACGTCGTGGAGGAGGACGGCCGCCCGTGGATCATCATGGAGCTGGTCCGCGCCCCCGGCCTCGACGAGGTCGTGGCCACCCAGGGCGCGCTGCCCGTCCGGGAGGCCGCCGAGGTCGGCCGCCAGGTGCTGTCGGCGCTGAAGGCCGCCCACGAGGTGGGCATCCTGCACCGCGACGTCAAGCCGAGCAACATCCTGCTGTGCGACGACGGCCGCGCGGTCCTGACCGACTTCGGCATCGCCACCGCCGAGGGTGACAGCTCCCTCACCAGGACCGGCATGGTCACCGGATCGCCCGCCTTCCTCGCCCCCGAGCGGGTGCGCGGCCTCGACGACATCGGCCCGCCCTCCGACCTGTGGTCGCTCGGCGCCACCCTCTACGCCGCGCTCACCGGACGCTCGCCCTTCGACCGCGCCGAGCCGATGGCCACCCTCTCGGCGCTGCTGGGGGAGGAGCCCGACTACCGCAGGATCCCGCCCGCCCTCCACCCCGTGCTGAAAGGGCTGCTGAAGAAGGAGCCGGAGGAGCGGCTGACCGCCGCCGAGGCCGACACGCTGCTCCAGCGGATCATCGAGGAGCAGGCCGCCAAGCAGAACCTCGACGACGATGACGACGACCGTCCCGCCCGGCGCGGCCGCCGTACGACGCTGATGGCGGCCGCGGCGGCGGTGCTGGTGGTCACCGTGGGAGCGGGCGCCTACCTGAAGCTCTCCCCGGACGAGGCGCAGGGCAGCGCGCGCGTGCCGCAGGCCGCCGCCACCCGGCCGGTCGCGGCCACGGGCACCCCCGCCCCCTCGGCGACGCCGTCGGCCACCCCCGCCCCCTCCAGGCGGCCGGTCGCGCTCACCCGCCTGTGGACCTCGCCCGACGGCTGGTCGATCCAGCGGCCGACCCGGTGGAAGGGCGCCCGCGCCCAGGCCTACACGCAGTGGACCCGCCCCGACCGCTCCGCCCATCTCGGCGTCGAGGAGCAGTACGCCACGCTCGACCCGCACCAGATCCTGCGCGACGCGGAGGAGAGCATGACCGCGGCCACGGACGTGCGCACCCTGCGCCGCAAGGCCGTGCAGGGCGCGGTGGAGTGGGAGTTCACCTGGACCGCCGCCCCCGGGCACCCGTGGGCGACGGCGGGCCGGCTCTACCACGAGGTACGGCGGGCGACGGTGGCCGGCGACACGGCGTACGTGGTGTCGTGGACGGTCGCCGACGAGCAGTGGCGCCGCTACGGCAGGATGATGCGCCAGGTGATGGGCAGCTTCACCGCGGCGGGCTGACGGGCGGGCCGCCGACTCTGTCCGCGGGTGGGCGGGAAGGGTCGACGGCCAGGTGTGGTCAGGGGGCGGGCCGCGTCCTAGGGTCGGGCCCATGACTCCCTGGAACCTGCTGGCCCTGGCCCCGCTGCCGCCCGAGGCGATAGGCGGCCTGCTCGCCCCGCTCGGCGAGCGCATCACGCTCGTGACCGCGCGCGACAGGGCCGCGATGGACGCCGCGCTCCCCGAGGCGGAGGTCGTGCTCGGCGACTGGAGCGGCACCCTGGCCATGGACGCCGCCGCGGTCGCCGCCGCCCCGCGCCTGGCCTTCGTCCAGCAGCCGTCCGTCGGAGTCGACGGCCACGACCTGGCCGCGCTGTCGGCGGCCGGGGTGCCGCTGGCCAACACCGCGGGCGTCAGCGCCACCGCGGTGGCCGAATGGTGCGTGGGCGCCGCGCTCGCCATGACCCGCCGCCTGGTCGCCGCCGACGCGGCCGTCCGCGCGGGCCGGTGGCCGCAGCTCGACCTTGGCCCGCGCGAACTGTCGGGCTCCCGGGTCGGCATCGTCGGCTACGGCCCGATCGGCGAGCACTGCGCCCGCCTGTTCGCGGCGTTCGGCTGCGAGGTCTCCCACTGGACGCGCACACCGCGCGCTTCCGGCCACGCCCCGCTCGACGAGGTCGTCGCCACCTCCGACGTGCTGGTCGTGGTGATCGCGCTGTCCGACCAGACGCGCGGACTCGTCGATCCCGCCGCGATGAAGAAGGGCGCGTTCCTCGTCAACGCCGCCCGAGGCGGCGTGGTCGACCAGCGGGCACTGGCCGCGGCGCTGCGCGAGGGGCACCTGGCGGGCGCGGCGCTGGACGTCTTCGACAGCGAGCCCCTGCCGGACGGCGACCCGCTGCGCGGACTGGACGGCCTCCTCCTGTCTCCCCACGTCGCGGGCGTCACGCCCCAGTCCACCGTCCGGCTGATCGCCGCGGTGCTGTCCAACCTGACCGCCGCGCTCGACGGGCGGCCGGTCGCCAACGTGGTCAACGACGCGCCCGCGCGGGTCCGCAGACGCGACGTATCAGGTCAGTAGTGTTTCCGTCGGTTCGCCGTCCGCGTAGGGGTTTCACCTGGGACGCTAGGAAGTTTTCGGGGGTTTAACCACCCCGGCCTGTTCCGAGCTGGATCAGGGAGATACCGTCTTACGGACGATCTCGATCGCAGCTTCTGGGGGTGTTTCTGTGACAACGATGTCGGCCCACCAGCGGGCCGTCGAACAGATCCGGCAGTCCTACGCCGAGATTCCCGAGGGAGCGGCTCCCCGGCTGGCCAAGGCGACCTCCAACCTGTTCAGGTTCCGCGACACGGGCAAGGCCGCCAAGCTGTCGGCCCGCGACCTCGACGAGGTCATCAGCGTCGACCCGGACACGATGACCGCCGAGGTCCAGGGCATGACGACCTACGAGGACCTGGTCGACGCCACCCTGCGCCACGGGCTCATGCCGTACGTCGTCCCGCAGCTGAAGACGATCACCCTCGGGGGCGCCGTCACGGGGCTCGGCATCGAGTCGACCAGCTTCAGGGACGGCCTGCCGCACGAGTCGGTCGAGGAGATGGAGATCCTGACCGGTGACGGCCGCGTCGTGGTCGCTCGCGACGACAACGAGCACCGCGAGCTGTTCCGGGCCTTCCCCAACTCCTACGGCACGCTCGGCTACGCGCTCAGGATCCGCATCAGGCTGAAGAAGGTCCAGCCGTACGTCAGGCTGACGCATCTGCGCTTCACCGACGCGGCCAAATGCATGCTGGCCATGCAGGAGATCTGCGAGCAGATGGTGCACGACGGCGAGCCGGTCGACTTCGTGGACGGGGTGTTCTTCGACCCCACGGAGATGTACATCACGCTCGGCCGCTTCGCCGAGCGCGCGCCGTACACCTCCGACTACACCGGGATGCGCATCTACTACCAGTCGATCAGGAAGCGCGGCCGCGACTGGCTGACGGTGCGCGACTACCTGTGGCGCTGGGACACCGACTGGTTCTGGTGCTCGCGTGCCTTCGGCGTGCAGCAGCCGCTGGTGCGCTCGCTGATGCCGCGCCGGTGGATGCGCTCCGACGTCTACCGCAAGCTGGTCGCCCTCGACCGCAGGTACGGCGTGGTCGCCAGGGTCGACAGGTGGCGCGGCGCTCCCGTCCAGGAGTCGGTCATCCAGGACGTGGAGACCCCGATCGAGCGGGGCGCGGAGTTCCTGGAGTTCTTCCACGCCAAGGTGGGGATGACCCCGGTCTGGATGTGCCCGCTGCGCTCGTCGAGCGCCTGGCCGCTGTACCCGCTCGAGACGGGCAAGCTCTACGTCAACTTCGGCTTCTGGGGCCTGGTCCCGCTGCCGCGCGGACAGTTCGACGGCTACTACAACCGGCTGATCGAGAACGAGGTGCACCATCTCGACGGCCACAAGTCGCTGTACTCGACCTCGTTCTACGCCCGCGAACAGTTCTGGAAGCTGTACAACGGCGATGCTTACTGGCCGGTCAAGCGGGAATACGACCGGAACGGTCGCCTGCTGGACCTGTACGACAAGTGTGTGCGGGGAAGGTGAGAGATGGCTCTCGCGAGCATCTTTGAGAAGATCGTTGGTGCGGACACCAACATCGCGTTCATGGCTTACGACGGCAGCAAGGCCGGTCCCGACGGTGCGGACGTGCGCATCGAGGTGAAGTCTCCCATCGCCGTGGCCTATCTGGCGCAGGCGCCCGGAGAGCTCGGCCTGGCCAGGGCGTACGTGTCGGGGCACATCGACGTCCATGGCGACATGTACACCCTGCTGGACCGGATGTGGAACATCACCACCAACGACCTGACGCTCGGTGAGAAGATCGAGGCCGTCCGGGCGCTGGGTACCAAGCCGCTGCTGATGCGCGTTCCGCCGCCGCCTCAGGAGATGCGCAGGAGCACGCTGGCCAGGCTCGGCTCGCGCCACGCCAAGCAGCGTGACGCCGAGGCGATCCACCATCACTACGACGTCTCCAACCGGTTCTACGAGTGGGTGCTCGGCCCCTCCATGGCCTACACCTGCGCCGTCTTCCCCCGCGAGGACGCCTCGCTGGAGGAGGCGCAGTTCACCAAGTTCGACCTGGTGGCCAGGAAGCTCGACCTCAAGCCGGGCATGCGCCTGCTCGACGTCGGCTGCGGCTGGGGCGGCATGGTGATGCACGCCGCCCGCGAGTACGGCGTCAAGGCGCTCGGCGTCACGCTGTCCAGGCAGCAGGCCGAGTGGGCGCAGAAGGCGATCGTGGACGCGGGGCTGCAGGACCTGGCGGAGGTCCGTTTCATGGACTACCGCGACGTCGCCGAGAGCGACTTCGACGCCGTCAGCTCCATCGGCCTCACCGAGCACATCGGCAAGGAGCAGCTGCCCGGCTACTTCGCCGACCTGTACGGCAAGCTCAGGCCCGGCGGCAGGCTGCTCAACCACTGCATCACCCGCCCGACCAGCACCGAGAAGACGATCAACAAGGGCGGATTCATCAACCGCTACGTCTTCCCCGACGGCGAGCTCGAGTCGGCCGGCTACCTCATCTCGATGATGGAGAACTCCGGCTTCGAGGTCCGTCACGAGGAGAACCTGCGCGAGCACTACGCCCGCACGCTGAAGTTCTGGTGCGACAACCTGGACGACAACTGGGAGGACGCCCTCCAGGAGGTCGGCCAGGGCACCGCGAGGGTGTGGCGGCTCTACATGGCCGGCTGCATCGTCGGCTTCGAGCGCAACAAGGTGCAGCTGCACCAGGTCCTGGGCGTCAAGCTCGACAGGGA
>NZ_JBSFNE010000035.1:0-60233 GCF_053586935.1 Nonomuraea sp. NPDC003727 | reverse complement strand
CATCCCGGTTGGGGTGGCCCTTTCTGCTTTTCCAGGCCGTTTCGAGGGCGTGCCGGAACACCTCACAGCATCGCTGGGCGGTGTTCCGGCACGCCTGTCGGACTTCTTCGGACTTCTCTGGTATGCGCTTTCCCCGGTAAATCGACGCCTTATCGGTAAAGGGTCACACGGGTTGCCAGAGGGCCGGCGTGTTGGGCGGTTCCCAACCGACCTGCGCGGTGTGCGGCTGGAGACAGCGATACGTACGCCCGCCGTACTGGACCTGGGCTCCGGCGGGGTAGGTGGTGCCGGCGCGCCAGGTGCCGCTTCCGGGCGGCGGTGACGTCGGCGGGGTGCCCGGCACGTTCAGGACGAAGTCGAACGTGGCGGTGCCCGGCTGCGGCACGTTCATGAGCAGGGCGGGGTTGAAGATGGTGTCGGTGTTGTTGCGCGGCTCGCCAGGGAAGTAGAGCTGGGTGGTAAGGACGGGACGGTTCGGTGCCTGCAGCTTGACGTGCAGGTGCCTGGTCCTGCCGGGATAGAGGCCGGGGACGATGGTCGTCAGCCTGAACGCCCCCTGGGCGTCGGTGAACTGGTGACCGCGCAGGTTGTACCCGACGTTGTCGTAGGCGCCCTGGGCGTCGGCCTGCCAGAAGTCCATGAGGACGTTGGCCAGGGGCTGGCAGCTGAGGCCGAAGACGTAGCCGCTGACGGTCAGGGCGGTGCCCGAACCCGGTAAGACCGAGCGGCGCGGGGAGTTCGGCTTGAAGTAGGGGCCTTCGGTCTGCGGGGGCGTCGGGTCGTCGCCGTCGTCGCAGGACGGGGTGAGAGCCGGGGGCGACCCGGCCATGGCATGGGCCTGGTTGACCACCAAGGGGAGCGGGGCGGCCAGCAGCGCCGCCTTCAACACGGTTTTGCGGGTGATTCCTTCGCCTTCCATGGCCCAAGAATCGCAACGCCGGGTAGGGCGGCCTACCCTCCAAACGTGCATACGACCGACGTTATGGAAGGGCCTGCCGTACGAGCGGATAGGGTTGTGGGGTGGATTATCGTGCGGTTGAGCGGGCCATCATGGAACGCGGCGTCGAATGGGACTTCGAGCCGACGCTCGACAGAATCGTGGCCCTTCTGGACCTTCTCGGCTCACCGCAGCGGGCCTTCCCCGTCGTGCACATCGCCGGGACGAACGGCAAGACGAGCACGGCCCGGCTGACCGAGGCCCTGCTGCGGGAGCGCAACCTGCGCGTCGGGCGTTTCACGAGCCCGCATCTGGTCTCCATGCGGGAGCGGATCGTCGTGGACGGCGAGCCGCTCAGCGAGGAGCGGTTCGCGGCCGTCTACGAGGAGATCGCGCCCTACGTCGAGCTGAACGACAGCAGGGGCCGGCGCATCCAGTTCTTCGAGCTGCTCACGGCGATGGCGTTCGCGGCGTTCGCCGACACGCCCGTCGACGTGGCGGTGATCGAGACGGGGATGGGCGGCACGTGGGACGCGACGAACGTCATGGACCCCGTCGTGTCCGTGATCACGCCGATCTCGCTCGACCACACCGACCGGCTGGGCCCCGACATCCCGTCCATCGCCGCCGAGAAGGCGGGCATCATCAAGGCGGGCGCCACCACGATCCTCGCCCAGCAGGAGCTGGAGGCGGCCGAGGTGCTCATGCACAAGGCCGTCGAGGTGGGCGCGGTGGTCGCGCGTGAGGGGCTCGAGTTCGGCGTGCTGAGCCGCGAGGTCGCGATGGGCGGCCAGCTGCTCACCCTGCGCGGCCTCAAGGGCGTCTACGAGGACGTCTACCTCCCGCTGTACGGCGCGCACCAGGCGAGCAACGCCGCCTGCGCGCTGGCAGCCGTCGAGGCGATGACCGGCGGCGACGACCCGCTCGACATCGAACTCGTCCGGCAGGGCTTCGCCCAGGCCGCCTCTCCGGGCCGCCTGGAGGTCGTGCGCAGGAGCCCCACGGTCGTCCTCGACGCCGCCCACAACACCGGCGGCATGACGGCCACGCTCGACGGGCTGCACGAGGCCTTCGACTTCGCCAAGGTGATCGGCGTGGTGGCCGTCATGGCGGACAAGGACGTCAGCGGCCTGCTCGAGCTGCTGGAGCCGGTGCTCGACCAGATCGTCGTCACCCGTAACTCCTCGCCGCGCTCGATGCCCGCCGACGAGCTGGGCGAGCTGGCCGCCGGGCTGTTCGGCGAGGACCGCGTGCACGTCGTCGGGCGGCTCGACGACGCCATCGACAGGGGGCTCGCCATCGCCGACGCCGAGGGCGAGTTCAGCGGCACGGGTGTCCTCATCACCGGCTCCGTCGTGACCGCGGGTGACGCGCGACTGCTGCTGAAGGTGGACCAGCCATGAACTTCGAGGTGACACCCGGCATGCGCCGCCTCGGCGCGAGCGTGCTCGGCATGCAGGCGATCGTGGTCGCGCTCATCACGCCCGTGGCCATCAAGATCCAGCAGGTCCCGGTGGCGGTGGCGGTGACGGTCGGCATCGGCCTGGCCGTCCTGTGCGTGGTGGCGGCAGGCCTGCTCAAACGGCCTGTCGGCTACGTCATCGGCAGCCTCGTGCAGGTGCTGGCGATCGCCACCGGGTTCCTCGTGCCCATGATGTTCTTCCTCGGGGCGATCTTCGCGGCACTGTGGATCACGGCGATATTCGTCGCTCGCCGTGTCGAGGGCGTGACTTCCCGCTAAAGTCGGCCAACATGGCCGTCCCCCCCATCGATCCCCCCATCGAGCGGTCCCAGGCCGTCGGCCTCGAGGGACCCGCCGCAGGCGCCAGGTTCTCCTGGCTGCTCGACGTGACACTCGGGCTACTGATCGTCGCCGCGCTGCCCCTGGCGATCCTCGCGATCCCCAACACCGTCTCCCTCGTCGCGGCACTGCTGCCGCCGGAGTTCGACAGGCTCGAGCTGATCAGGGCGCACGGGCTGGCGCTGCCGGCGATGATGCTGACCGTGCCGCTGGCATCGGTGCTGGTGCAGCGGATGAAGGCCGCGCCGATCCTGCTCACGGGGCTGGCGGTGCTGGCCCTGGCCGACGCGGCCGGCGGTTTCGCCGGCTCGGCGCTCCTCGTGGGGCTGCTGCGGGTGGTCCACGGCATCGGCGCGGGCCTGCTGGTCCCCGCCCTGCTGATGGCCGCCTGGGAGCGGGCGCCGCTGCTGCGGGCGCTCTGGACGGGCATGCTCGCCGTCAGCCTCCTCGCCGCCCAGGCGCTGGCGCTCTGGCCGCTCGACGCCGCGCGCCACTGGCGGGTCACGCTGCAGCCGTACCCGCTGCTGACCGGCATCGCGCTCGGCCTGGCGGCCGTCTACCTCGCTCTCGGCGTGGTCATGGGCGCCACGGGCACCCCCGGGCCGCGCGCGGCCGAACGCAGCAGGCTGACGCTGACGGCCGTGCCGGCGGCGGGGCTGGCGGTGCTGGCGGTCGGCACCACCTTCGGCTGGCCGGCGGGGCTGGTCATCCTGGCGGCGCTGTTCTCGATCGCGGCGTTGCTGACGCTGGCCTCGATCGGCACGTTCGAAGGTCCGGCCGGGCGCGCTCTGGCCTACGCGATGTTCGCGGTGGGCGTCGTGGTGCTGCCGACGGCCGCCCAGGTCACCTACATGGAGCTGGGCGGGGTCGGCGGGCCCGGGCTGAGCGGCCTGTGGCTGCCCTTCGTCATCTGCGCGGTCCTGGGCGCGGGCGCGGCGCTGGCCGTCGGCGTGCTCGACAGGGCGGCGATGCCGTGGCTGTCGAGGGCGGGCCTGGTCACGATCGTGGTGGGGCTGTGCGCGGTGCGGCTCATGGTGCCGGCCAGCGACGGTTTCCTGCTGGTCGTGCCGTTCGCGCTGCTGGCCCTGGGCGCGGCCGTGGCGCTGACCGCGGCGCTGCGCATGTCGGGGCCGGGGGCGGCGCTCTACGGGCTGTCGCTGTGCTTCCCCGGGGTGCTGGCCGGATACCTGCTCGGCACCGGCGTGCAGATGGTGCTGCTCGGCAGGCCGCAGTCGGCGCAGCAGCTGGTGGACAGGTTCGTGGAGGCGCTGCACCTGTGGGCGTTGATCGGCGGGTTCCTGGTGGTGGCGGTCATCGTGCTCGCGGCGCTGCTCGGGCGGCGCTCGGCCGCCCGTGCCGCCGCTGCCGCCGGAGATGACGAGGAGACCCCCTGCGGGGCTCCTGGAGACCTCGTGGGTACGGCTTCCGCCGCCGACGGCCTCCCTGGGTCCTCGCCGGACCTGCGGGCGCCGTGGCCGGCGAGGACGGCACGGGAGCGGGCCGCGGAGTTCCCGGTGGCGGGCGACGGCATCGCGCCGGAGGAACCCGCCGGGACGTCGGCCACATGGGCGAGTCGGCAGACGCCGATCGAGCGCGAAACAGGCTGGGAGGCGTCGGGCGGGTCCCGGCCGGGCCGGGACACGTCGGACGGCTTCGAGACGACGCGAGAGGCGCCGGCCGGCTTGGAGGCGGCGCGAGAGGCGTCCGCCGAACCCGGCGGCAGGGCGTGGCTGTCGGCGGAGCGTGGCGAGAGGGTGCCGGACGAGGACACGCCGACAGGTGAGGTTCCCAGGGTGACCGCCGCGCAGGACCGGAGGATGGCTTCACGGGCCGGGGCCGTCTCCGATGAGAGCACCGCGGGCCGGCGCGCGGACGGCTCGCCTGGATCGTCGGCGTCGCCGGGGCAGCCCGCGCCCGGCACGCCAGGTGGCGCTCCCACCCCGTCGACCGGCGCCGGCGGCGCTGCAGGTAGATCGCCCGGCGCCGGCGGTGCGGCTGGCCGATCGACCGCCGAGGGCGAGGCTGCAGGCCGGACGACCGGCGAGGGCGGCCCTGCAGGCCGAGCGGCCGGCGACGGCGGGGCTGGTGGTCGAGCGGTCGGCGACGGCGGTGCGCGTGGCCGGGTGGCGGGAGATGGCGGCGCGCCCGGGAGCGGGGTGACCGACGGGCTGTCCGCGGGTGACGCGCGCGACCGGCGGCCGTCGGGCGAGGTTCCCGCCGGCAGGGGTGCTTCAGCGGAAGGGCCGGGCGAGGGGACGGGGCCGATGCCGGTCGTCCCGCCGCCCGCGCAGTCCCCGGAAGACGCCGCCGACGACTAGGTGAGTGTCGTCGAGCACGGGGAATTCGTGAGAGGGCGGTAAGCTTCGCGCGTTCGCCGCATTTCGCGACCAAGACATCCAGTTCAAAGGAGAACCACCAGTGTCCGAGCGCACTCTTGTCCTGATCAAGCCCGACGGGGTGAAGCGCGGCCTCATCGGTGACGTGATCGCTCGCATCGAGCGCAAGGGCCTCAAGATCGTGGCCATGGAGCTGCGCCAGCTCGACGCCGAGACCGCCAAGGCCCACTACGCCGAGCACGCCGAGCGGCCGTTCTTCGGCGAGCTGGTGGAGTTCATCACCTCCGCGCCGCTGGTCGCGCTGGTGGTCGAGGGCCCCCGCGCGATCGAGGCCTTCCGCTCGCTGGCCGGTCTGACCGACCCGGTCAAGTCGGCCCCCGGCACCATCCGTGGCGACCACGCGCTGGAGATCGGCGAGAACGTCGTCCACGGCTCCGACTCGCCCGAGTCGGCCGCGCGCGAGATCAAGATCTTCTTCCCGGACCGCTTCTGAGGTTCCGTCCCGGACGCCGGCCCCGCACCACCGCGGGGCCGGCGTCCGGCGTTTGACGCCCCGTTGGGTGTTCGACGCTCCATGAGCCTCGAACGGTCATCGACGGCTGCTGAACGTCCGGTGGCCTGCGGGTTTGACGGCTTCTTGAAGGTGTTGACGGTCTCTTGAAGAACGTCGCCTCCTTCACGGGGCGGCGGTGCCGTTTCCCGTCCGCTCTGCCGGTCGCCGATCGTCTCGGGCGGCGTCTCGCGCCGGTCGTGCGCGGAGGCGCTGTCCGTGGGTGGGCCGGGCGGGGCGTCTCGCGCCGGTCCTGCATGGAGGCGCCGTTCCGTGGGGTGAGGGGCGGCTTCATCGGGTCCCATCCCGTACGGCAAGCCGCCCCGGGCGCCTCCGTGTTCACCGACCGGCGCCCGTCCAGGGGACGCTTCTCGGGAGCCGCCGGCGGGCCGCCGTCACGGACCCCCGAGACGATCTCCGTGGCTCCCGGCTTTGCCTTTCCTTTGCCCTCCAGTCTGTGACGAAAGGGGGCAAATCACCCCACCGAGAAACCCTGACAAATCAGGTCAATCCGCACGTCGGGTGCCACGCTCGATGATCTCGACGCGCCTGCCCCGAGGATCCGTGAACACCGGGTCTGACGTGGTGCAGGTTTGCGGGCAAACGGGTGGTGAGGGGGAGGCGAGAAGATTTTTGAGGGCCACCCGGGCTCATTGCGCTCACATGCGGGTACGTCACGTTACGATTCAAATGCGATCCGTAATTATTCGCGACGACGTTACGGGGCTCCCCATGAGCAGCAGGCTCGCCTTTCTCGGCCGTGACATGGCGGTCGATCTCGGTACCGCCAACACGTTGGTCTACGTGCGTGGCCGCGGCATCGTGCTCAACGAGCCGTCCGTCGTCGCCATCAATACCACGACCGGCAAGATCGTCGCCGTGGGCATCGAGGCCAAGCGCATGATCGGCCGCACCCCCGGCAACATCGTGGCCGTGCGCCCCCTCAAGGACGGGGTGATCGCCGACTTCGACGTGACGGAGCGGATGCTGCGCTACTTCATCCAGCGCGTCCACAAGCGCCGCCACTTCGCCAAGCCGCGCATCATCATCGCGGTGCCCAGCGGCATCACCGGGGTGGAGCAGCGGGCGGTCAAGGAGGCCGGCTACCAGGCGGGCGCGCGCAAGGTCTACATCGTCGAGGAGCCCATGGCCGCCGCGATCGGCGCCGGGCTGCCCGTCCACGAGCCGACCGGCAACATGGTCGTCGACATCGGCGGCGGCACCACCGAGGTGGCCATCATCTCGATGGGCGGCGTGGTGACCAGCCAGTCGATCAGGGTCGGCGGCGACGAGCTCGACCAGGCGGTGATCACCTTCGCGAAGAAGGAGTACTCCCTGATGCTCGGCGAGCGCACCGCCGAGGAGATCAAGATGGCCATCGGCTCGGCCTGCGCCTCCGACGACGAGTTCAACGCCGAGATCAGGGGCCGCGACCTGGTGAGCGGGCTGCCCAAGACGATCGTGGTCTCGGCCGAGGAGATCAGGAGGGCGATCAGGGAGCAGGTCAACACCATCATCGACGCGGTCAAGACCACGCTCGACAAGTGCCCGCCCGAGCTGTCGGGCGACCTGATGGACCGCGGCATCGCGCTCACCGGCGGCGGCGCCCTGCTCAAGGGCCTGGACGAGCGGCTGAGGGACGAGACCGGCATGCCCGTCCACATGGTGGAGAACCCCCTCGACTCCGTCGCGCTCGGTTCGGGCAAGTGCGTGGAGGAGTTCGAGGCGCTTCACTCGGTGCTGGTCCCGGAACCACGTCACTGAGATGAGGGACACGCGCCGTGCCCGGCTCATCCTCGGGCTGCTGCTGACCGTGGCGCTGGTCGTGCTGACCGTCGACCACCGCGCGGGCGGCAGCTCGCCGTTCGCCCTGCTGCGTGGAGTCGGCTCGTCGCTGTTCGGCGGGGCTGAGCGGCTCGTGGCCGGGGTCGTGACACCGGTCAGTGAGTTCGTGGGCGCGCTGGCCGGCGCTCCGGGAGCCCGTCGGCGGATCAAGGAGCTGGAGGCGCAGAACGCCGAGCTTCGCGCCGGCCTGGTGGCGGCCGCTCTCGACAAGGCCCGTTCGGCGGAGCTGCGCAGGCTGCTCGGCACCGCGCAGCGGGGCGGCTACACGGTCGTCCCCGCCACCGTGGTCGCCCGCAGGGGGCACCCGGGTTTCGAGGACGCCGTCGAGATCGACGCCGGCACCAGCGACGGGGTGCGGCCCGAGATGACCGTGATCAACGGCGACGGCCTGGTGGGCCGGGTGGTGCGGGCCACGGCGGACAACGCGACCGTCATGCTGCTGAGCGATCCCGCCTCGTCGGTGGGCGCCAGGCTGGAGGGCGACAACGAGATCGGCGTCATCCACGGCGTCGGCGAGTACGGCAGGCTGGTGCAGTTCCGGCTGCTCGACTCGACCGCCCGCCTCACGCCGGGCACCAGGATCGTCAGCTTCGGCTCGCAGCGCGGCGTGCCGTACGTGCCGGGGGTGCCGATCGGGGTGATCGAGCGGGTGGAGGCGACGCCCGGCGAGCTGACCCGCATCGCCTACGCGCGGCCCTTCGCCAACCTCAGCGGGCTCGACGCGGTGGGGGTGGTGGTGGCCGCGCCCCGGCGTGACCCGCGCGATGTGGTCCTGCCCAGGCTGGCGGGCGAGCGGTGATCGCGATCCTGGTGGTCGTCGTGGCGCTGCTGGTGCAGGTCACGGTCGTCAACAGGTTCCCGCTGCCGCCCGGTGGCGGGCCTGATCTGGTGCTGCTCGTCGTGATCGGGCTGGCGCTGGCCAGAGGGCCGGTGACGGGCGCGGTCATCGGGTTCTGCGCGGGGATCCTCATCGACGTGATGCCGCCGACCGCGCACGTGCTCGGCCAGTACGCCTTCGTCTACGCGCTGGTCGGCTACGTGGCGGGCCGCCGGCCGGGCGGCACGCTGGTGACCGTCATGCTGTGCGTGCTGGCGGCGCCGCTGCTGGCGGCCGCCGTGGGCTGGCTGATCGGCGACCCGCGGGTCACGGCCGCCTCGGTCACCTCGGTGGTGCCGGTCACCGTGCTGTACTCGCTGCTCCTCGCGCCCCTGGTCATCCGGCTGATCATCGCCGGCCGGTCGGAGAGGTACGCGTCATGACCAGGATGCGCACCAGGCTGTTCGTGCTCCACGTGCTCGTCGTCACGCTGCTGGCGGTGCTGTCCGTACGGCTGTGGCAGGTCCAGATGATGCGCGGCGCGGAGTTCGTCAGCGCGGCCGACGAGACCAGGAACAGGAACGTCGTGGTGCCCGCCGTCCGCGGGCAGATCCTCGACGCATGGGGCCACCCGCTGGTCCGCAACCGGACGGCGCTGGTCATCTCGGTGGACAGGACGGCGCTGACCAGGATGAAGGACGGCGGTGCGAAGGTGCTCCAACGGCTGTCGGAGGTGCTCGGCACGCCGGCCAGGCTGCTGGAGAAGCGCATCCAGCCGTGCGGGCCCAAGGTGACCAGGCCCTGCTGGACCGGCTCGCCGTACAGCCCGATCCCGATCGACCAGAAGGCCACCACCCGCGAGGCGCTGCAGATCCTGGAGCGGCAGGAGGAGTTCCCCGGCGTGACGGCGGAGGTGCAGGCCGTCAGGGAGTACCCGGGCGGGAAGGCGGGCGCGCAGATGCTCGGCTACCTGCAGCCGGCCACCGAGGACGAGCTGGAGAAGCGCGAGGGGCTGAAGGCGGAGTTCTCGGGCGTCGACGTGGTCGGCCGCGACGGCCTGGAGTACGTCTACGACGAGGCGCTGCGCGGCAAGAGCGGGCTGCGCAAGGTCCAGGTCGACAGGATGGGCAAGTCGCTCGGGGTGCGGCAGCGGGTGGCGCCCGTTCCCGGCGACACCCTCATCACCAGCATCGACGCGCGGATCCAGGGCATCGTGGAGAAGGCCATCGACGGGGCGATGAAGAAGGCGCCCCAGGCCGACGGGGCGGCGGGGGTGGTGCTCGACGCGCGTTCCGGCAGGGTGGTCGCGCTGGCCAGCGCGCCCGGATACGACCCCGCCATCTGGACGGGCGGGATCTCCGAGAAGGAGTACCAGCGGTTGCTGTCGGACAAGGAGGGCAAGCCGCTGGTGTCGCGGGCGATCAACGGCCAGTTCGCGCCCGGCTCGACGTTCAAGGTGTCGTCGGTGTCGGCGATGCTGCGCGCCGGCTACCCGTTGCACGGCCAGTACTCCTGCCCCGGCTCGTACATGGTCGGCAGCAGGGCGTTCAACAACTTCCGGGGGATCGGGCTCGGCACGCTGACCCTGCACACCGCGCTGGTGCGCTCGTGCGACACGATCTTCTACAAGTCCGCCTACGAGCAGTGGCTCAAGGACGGCGGGCTGCGGCCCAAGAAGCCGCCGAAGGAGCGGTTCGCGGCGATGGCCCGATCGTTCGGGTTCGGCCGGCCCACGGGTGTCGACCTGCCGGGCGAGTCGTCAGGCCGCATTCCCGACCGGACCTGGAAGAAGGAGATGTGGGCGGCCACCAGCGCCGTCAACTGCCGCCGCGCCCGCACCGGCTACCCCGAGGTGGCCGACAGGGCCAGGGCCGCCTTCCTCAAGCGCCTGGCCTACGAGAACTGCCTGGAGGGCTACCTGCTGAGGCCCGGTGACGCCGCCAACTTCTCCATCGGGCAGGGCGACGTGCTCGTCACGCCGCTGCAGCTGGCCACCGCCTACGCGGCGCTGGTCAGCGACGGCAAGCTGCGCAGCCCGAGGATCGGCTGGGCGCTGGTACGGCCCGACGGCACGCTGGTGAAGAAGATCGAGGTGCCGGTCAGGGGCGAGCTGCCGTTGAGCCCCAAGGAGCGCGCCTACATCAAGAACGCGCTCAGCCAGGTCGCCTCCGACGGCACCGCGGCGGGCGCCTTCACCGGGTTCCCGATGGACAAGGTGCGGGTCGGCGGCAAGACCGGTACGGCCGAGGTCTGGGGCAAGGCCGACACCTCGTGGTTCGCCTCCTTCGCGCCGACCGCCAATCCCCGGTTCGTGGTCGTGGTCATGGTGTCGCAGGGCGGCATGGGCGGCTCGACCGCGGCGCCCGCCGTACGGGAGATCTACGAGGGGATCTACGGATTCCCGTCGGCGGCGGACGGCGAGAAGAAGGACGCGGTGACGGACCCGGCGAAGGAAGCGGCGAAGGACAAGGACCGGTCCAAGGGAGGGCGGCCCGAGCTGCCGACCGGGGTGCTGCCGAAGATCAAGAGTGACGGCACGGTGGCGCGATGACGGCCCGCACGCAGCTGAGGCCGCGCCGGCACTTCGCGCTGGCCGCCGTGGGCGCGCAGTCGGCGCTGTGGCGACTCGACTGGGTCATGCTCGTCGCGGTGGCCGCGCTGGGCGTGATCGGCACCCTGCTGGTCTGGTCGTCGACCCGCACGTGGGCGCCGGGCGCGACGGGGCTGGTCAAGAAACACGTGCTCAACCTGCTGCTCGGGGCGGTGATGTGCGGGGTCGTGTCGATGGTCGACCACCGGCTGCTGCGGGCCTACGCGCCGATGGCCTACCTGGTGACGGTGATCGGGCTGGTGCTGGTGGCCACCCCGGTGGGCACGACGGTCAACGGCTCGCACTCGTGGATCATGCTCGGCGGCGGGTTCGCGATCCAGCCCTCGGAGTTCGCCAAGGTCGGGCTGCTGCTGATGCTGGCGATGCTGCTGGCCCAGCCAGCGGAGGGCACCGATCGGCCGCGCGGGCTCGACGTGGCGTTCTCGCTGGCGCTGGCGGTGGGCACGATGGGCCTGGTGATGCTGCAGCCCGACCTCGGCACGACGCTCGTGCTGGCCGTCATCACCGCGTCGGTGCTGGTCATCGCGGGCATCAGGAAGCGGTGGCTGGTTCTGCTGACATTGTGCGGCGTGGCCGGTGGGGCGTGCGTGTGGCTCTTCGAGCTGCTGGAGCCGTACCAGGTGGCGCGTTTCACCGCCTTCCTCGACCCAAGCGTGGATCCCCGGGGCGTCGGCTACAACAGCACCCAGTCGATGATCGCGATCGGCTCCGGCGAGTTCTTCGGCAAGGGCCTGTTCATGGGCGGGCAGACGAACGGCAGGTTCGTGCCCGAACAGCACACCGACTTCATCTTCACGGTCGCCGGCGAGGAGTTCGGCTTCCTCGGCTCGGTCACGGTCGTCGCGCTGCTCGGGGTGGTGCTGCTGCGCGGCCTGCACATCGCCAAGCAGTGCGACGACCGCTTCGGCACGCTGGTGGCGGGCACGATCGTGTGCTGGATCGGGTTCCAGACGTTCGTCAACATCGGGATGACCATCGGCATCATGCCGATCACCGGGTTGCCGCTGCCGTTCGTCTCCTACGGTGGCACCGCGACCTTCGCCAACCTGATCGCGGTGGGGATGCTGCAGGCGATCAGGATCAGGGAGAGAGCGTACTGACGGCGGCCGACCCAGTGGTGTTGTCGCTCCATTACCCTTGGTGCTATGTCTGTCGAGTCATTGTTCCCACGCCTGGAAGCGCTGCTGCCCAAGGTGCAGAAGCCGATCCAGTACGTCGGGGGTGAGCTCAACTCGACGGTGAAGGACTGGGACGAGGCCTCGGTGCGCTGGGCCCTGATGTATCCCGACGCCTACGAGGTGGGCCTGCCCAACCAGGGCGTGGCCATCCTCTACGAGATCCTCAACGAGCTGCCCGACACGCTGGCCGAGCGCACCTACTCGGTGTGGCCGGACCTCGAGGCGCTCATGCGCGCGCAGGGCGTCCCGCAGTTCACCGTGGACGGTCACCGCCCCGTGCGCGCCTTCGACGTGCTGGGCGTGTCCTTCGCCACGGAGTTGGGCTACACCAACATGCTGACCGCGCTCGACCTGGCCGGCATCCCGCTGCTGTCGGTCGACCGCGGCGACGACGACCCGATCGTGCTGGCGGGCGGTCACGCCGCCTTCAACCCCGAGCCGATCGCCGACTTCCTCGACGCGGCCGTGCTGGGCGACGGCGAGCAGATCGCCATCGCCGTCAGCGAGGTCGTGCGCGAGTGGAAGGCGGAGGGGCGGCCCGGCGGCCGTGACGAGCTGCTCATGCGGCTCGCCGAGTCGGGCGGTGTCTACGTTCCGAAGTTCTACGACGTCGAGTACCACCCCGACGGCCGCATCAAGCGCGTGGCTCCCAACCGGAGCAGCGTGCCGTGGCGGGTGCACAAGCACACCGTCATGGACCTCGACGAGTGGCCGTATCCGAAGAAGCCGCTCGTCCCGCTGGCCGAGACGGTGCACGAGCGGTTCAGCGTGGAGATCTTCCGCGGCTGCACCAGGGGCTGCAGGTTCTGCCAGGCCGGCATGATCACGCGCCCGGTCCGCGAGCGGTCGATCACCACGGTCGGCGCCATGGTCGAGAACGGCATCAACGAGTCCGGCTTCAACGAGGTGGGCCTGCTGTCGCTGTCGTCGGCCGACCACTCCGAGATCGCCGACATCGCCAAGGGGCTGGCCGACCGTTACGAGGGCACCAACACCTCGCTGTCGCTGCCCTCGACCAGGGTCGACGCCTTCAACATCGACCTGGCCAACGAGTTCTCGCGCAACGGCCGCCGCTCGGGCCTGACCTTCGCGCCCGAAGGCGGTTCCGAGCGCATGCGCAAGGTGATCAACAAGATGGTCACCGAGGAAGACCTGATCCGCACCGTCAGCACGGCCTACAGCCAGGGCTGGCGGCAGGTGAAGCTCTACTTCATGTGCGGCCTGCCCACCGAGCAGGACGAGGACGTGCTCGGCATCGCCGACCTGGCCAAGAAGGTCATCAAGGCGGGCCGCGAGGCCACCGGCTCGCGCGACATCCGCTGCACGGTCTCCATCGGCGGGTTCGTGCCCAAGCCGCACACCCCGTTCCAGTGGGCCGGGCAGGCCGACCATGAGACCGTCGACCGGCGGCTCAAGGCCCTGCGCGAGGCGCTGCGTGGCGACAGGGAGTACGGCAGGGCGATCGGCTACCGTTACCACGACGGCAAGCCCTCGATCGTGGAGGGGCTGCTCTCGCGCGGCGACCGCAGGGTCGGCGCGGTCATCAGGGCCGTCTGGGAGGACGGCGGCCGCTTCGACGGCTGGAGCGAGCACTTCTCCCACGACCGCTGGATGACCGCCGCGGCGAAGGCGGGCGTCGACGTCGACTGGTACACCACGCGCGAGCGCGAGGAGAACGAGGTCCTGCCTTGGGACCACCTCGACGCCGGCCTCGACCGGGAGTGGCTCTGGCAGGACTGGCAGGACGCCGTCAACGAGGCGGAGGTCGAGGACTGCCGGTGGACGCCGTGCTACGACTGCGGTGTCTGCCCGACCATGGGCACCGAGATCCAGATCGGCCCGACGGGCCGCAAGCTGCTGCCGCTCACTGTGGTATAGAGACGGCCTTATCCTGAAACGAAGAAACTCTGACACGGGAAGGAAGACGACGTTCTGAAGCCTGTTCCCGAGGGGCCCGCGCCCGCGCCCACGGTGCAGCGCCTACGCGTGCGCTACGCCAAGCGCGGACGCCTGCGCTTCACCAGTCACCGCGACATCTCGCGGGCCGTCGAGAGGGCGGTCCGCCGTGCCGGCATTCCGGTGGCCTTCAGCGCGGGATTCTCTCCCCATCCGAAGATCTCCTACGCGGGTGCGGCGCCGACGGGCGTCGCCAGCGAGGCCGAATACCTCGAGCTCGGCCTGACCGAGCCGTGCGATCCCGGCAGGATCCGCGCGGATCTCGACGCCTCGCTGCCTCCAGGTCTCGACGTGATCGACGTCGTCGAGGCGCGCACTGGAGCGCTCGCCGACCGCCTGGAGGGTTCGACGTGGGAGCTGCGGCTGCCGGGCGCCGACAGTGAGCTGGCGCGCGCGGCGGTGGAGAAGTTCCTCGCGGCGGGCACCGTCGAGGTCGAACGCCTCACCAAGAAGGGGATGCGGCGCTTCGACGCCCGCGAGGCGGTGCTGACACTGGCTTCAGAAAGAACTGCAGCTCAGGTGCCAGGACAGTCGTGTGTCATACTGCGCATGGTTGTTCGGCACGTGACTCCTGCCGTTCGACCCGACGACGTGCTCACGGGCCTGCGCCTGGTGGCCGACTTCGCGCCGCCGGTCCCCCCCGAGGTGACCAGGCTGGCGCAGGGGCCGCTCGACGCCGTAACCGGTGAGCCCGCCGACCCGTTCGACCTTGACCGCGACATGACGCGCGGCGGCGCAGCGGGACCGGCAGGCACGCACGTCGACGGCTGGTGAGAGATGTGAGCTGCCGCACTGGCACGAACGTGACATGGCGGCTGCGCGTCTCACACCGCAAGGGAGAGCTTTGCGAGCCCCGCACGGTGGCGGGGCCCGGAGGGCTCGACCGCTGACAGGACTTGGCGTCCGCGCCTGTCGCAGGCGCGGACGGACAACGAGACACGAGGGCTCCTGCGCGGCGCGGCGACGCGCCCGGGGGCTGACGGGAGAGCGCCCGCATGCTCGACAACGAGCCCGGCACCGGGGCCCATGGCCCTGACGGGGAAACAACAGAACAGACTGCCGCGCCGAAGCGCCGGCGCTCGGCGAGCAGGCCCGCGGGGCCGCCGCCGGAGATCGACGACGTTCCGACGGTAGTCGTCACCACGCAGGCTTCCGGTCCGTCGGGTGCGGCGTCAACCGGTTTTCCGGCCTCCGCGCCGGCGAGCGCGGCGCAGGCCAACGGCACGGCCGCCGCTGACGAGGCCCTCGAGGGTCCGGCTTCCTCCGAGGTCGCCGGTGCCGAGGGGCCGGCCGGCATGCTCGAGGGCGCGGTTCAGGCCGCGCGGGCCGCCGTGGGGCAGGCCGCCGAGCAGGCCGCGGCGGAGCAGACCGGCGCGGAGGAGGCGCCCGCGCCGAAGCGGGCCACCCGGTCCCGGTCGACCGCCACGACCACGCGCCGCCGTACGACGAGGAAGGCAGCCGAGGAGGCGCCGGCGGCCGAGCAGGCCGCCGCCGCGGGGCCCGACGGCGCCGACACCGCCGCCGAGCAGGTGGCGGAAGAGGCCCCGAAGCGGCGCCGCACCCGCAAGAAGGCCGAGCCGGAGCCCGAGCCGACCGCCGAGGTTGAGCCGTCCGTCGAGACGGCCTCGCCCGTCGAGGCCGCGGTGGCCGCCGAGCTGATCGAGACGCTGCCGGAGAGCGAGCCGCTCGACGACGAGCCCGCGGGCGAGGACCTCGACGAGGAGCCGGCCGCCAGGCCCGCGCTGTTCGCCGACCCGTTCGGCCTGTCGGCCAGGGCGGTCCAGGAGCCCGACACGACCTTCCAGCGTCCGGCCGCGATCTTCACGCCGCTCTTCCAGGCGCCCGACCCGAGCCAGGCCCAGCCCGCCAGGGTCGAGCCGCCGCAGCCGGTGAAGCCGGCGGCCGACGAGGCCGAGGAGCTGTTCGGCGAGGAGCAGGCCGAGGAGCTCGACGAGGTCGAGGACGAGACCGACGGCGACGATCAGGAGGACGCCGGCGGCAGGCGCAGGCGCCGGCGCAGGGGCGGCAGGGGCCGCGGCAAGTCGCGCGAGCGTGACGAGGACAGTGCCGACGCCGACGAGTCCGACGAGGACGAGGAGGCCGCCGACGGCGGCGAGGAGGCGGAGGAGTCGTCGGCCGACGAGGAGGAGCAGTCGACGTCGCGCCGCCGCAGGCGCAGGCGGCGCAGGGGCGGCGACGAGGTCGCCGAGCCCGCCAGCGACGACCCGCCCAACACCGTGGTGCGCATCCGCGCCCCGCGCACCGGCCGGTCGAGCTCGCTCGACACCTCCGCCGACGGCGTGCAGAGCGTGCGCGGCTCCACCCGGCTGGAGGCCAAGAAGCAGCGCCGCCGTGAGGGGCGCGAGCTGGGCCGCCGCAGGCCGCCGATCATCACCGAGTCGGAGTTCCTGGCGCGGCGCGAGTCCGTCGACAGGATGATGGTGGTGCGCCGGCAGGGCGACCGCACCCAGATCGCGGTGCTCGAGGACGGCATCCTCGTCGAGCACTACGTCAACCGCGAGGCCAGCCAGTCCTACGTGGGCAACGTCTACCTCGGTAAGGTGCAGAACGTGCTGCCGTCGATGGAGGCGGCGTTCGTCGACATCGGCAAGGGCCGCAACGCCGTCCTGTACGCCGGTGAGGTCAACTTCGACACCGCCGGCCTGGAGGGCCAGCCCAAGCGCATCGAGGCCGCCCTCAAGTCGGGCCAGTCGGTGCTGGTGCAGGTCACCAAGGACCCGCTCGGCCACAAGGGCGCCCGGCTCACCAGCCAGATCTCGCTGCCCGGCCGCTACCTCGTCTACGTGCCCGACGGGTCGATGACCGGCATCAGCCGCAAGCTGCCCGACAAGGAGCGCACGCGGCTGAAGAGCATCCTGAAGAAGGTCATGCCCGAGAACGCCGGCGTCATCGTGCGCACGGCCGCCGAGGGCGCCTCCGAGGAGGAGCTCGGGCGCGACGTGGCCAGGCTGTCGGCGCAGTGGGAGGCCATCCAGAAAAAGGCCAAGTCCGCCAGCCCGCCGGAGCTGCTGTCGTCCGAGCCCGACCTGACCATCCGCGTGGTCCGCGACGTCTTCAACGAGGACTTCTCCTCGCTGGTCGTGCAGGGCGAGGAGGCGTGGGAGACCGTCGACGAGTACGTGAAGTACGTCGCGCCGCACCTGGCCGACCGGCTCACGCGCTGGGACGAGGAAGGCGACGTCTTCGAGTCCTACCGGATCGACGAGCAGCTGGCCAAGGCGCTGGAGCGCAAGGTGTGGCTGCCGTCGGGCGGCTCGCTGGTGATCGACCGCACCGAGGCGATGACCGTCGTCGACGTCAACACCGGCAAGTTCACCGGGCAGGGCGGCAACCTCGAGGAGACCGTCACCCGCAACAACCTGGAGGCGGCCGAGGAGATCGTCCGCCAGCTCAGGCTGCGTGACATCGGCGGCATCATCGTCATCGACTTCATCGACATGGTCCTGGAGTCCAACCGCGACCTGGTGCTGCGGCGGCTGCTGGAGTGCCTGGCCCGCGACAGGACCAAGCACCAGGTCGCCGAGGTCACCTCCCTCGGTCTGGTCCAGATGACCCGTAAGCGGGTCGGTCAGGGCCTGCTGGAGGCCTTCTCGACGCCGTGCGACTGCTGCAACGGGCGTGGCCTGATCGTCTCGACCGAGCCGGTCGAGGGCAAGCCGGAGCCGCGGGGCACCCAGGGCAAGATGGCCATCGAAAAGGCGGTGGCGGAGAAGGTCTCGGCGGCCAATGACTCCGCCAACCGTGATACCGTGACCGGTGCGCTTGATGACGTCCCCGCCACGGAGGACGACCAGGCGAACCAGACTTCCGGCAGGGGGCGGCGACGCTCCCGCCGAGCCAAGTCGGCCGAGTAGCGCCGGCTACGGCGGCGCCCCGCTTCGGCGGGGCGCCAACCGAGCCGGCCTCCCACCACGGCGTGAGCGTCCCTTTCGGCGGGCGGAACGCCAGCGGGCATGGCCGGTTTGTCCGACGACCCAGCCGGTTCGACCGGGGGCCGGTAATCCGGTAACCTAGTCAATCGGTGCGTCCAGTGACGCGCCCTGTTCGCGCGCCCACTCGGTTCGTCGGTTCCAGACAGTGATCGAATGCCGGGCGCAGCATTCAGAGAGTCAGCAGAAGGGTTCCGCGGTGTACGCGATCGTTCGTTGCGGCGGCAGGCAGCAGAAGGTCTCCGTCGGTGACGTCCTCGAGGTGGACAAGGTCGCCGGCGAGGTCGGTTCTTCGGTTTCGCTGCCGACGGTGCTCGTCGTCAACGATGGCGACGTGACCACGGAGGCGGGCAAGTTCACGGTCAGCGCCGAGATCCTCGGCGAGACCAAGGGCCCCAAGATCCGCATCCTCAAGTACAAGAACAAGACCGGTTACAAGAAGCGCCAGGGTCACCGCCAGCGGTACACCCAGGTGAAGATCACCGGTATCAACCAGGCCTGATCGGGAGTTTGAGAGATGGCACACAAGAAGGGCGCGTCGTCCACCCGGAACGGCCGTGACTCCAACGCCCAGCGCCTGGGCGTCAAGCGCTTCGGTGGCCAGCTGGTCAACGCGGGCGAGATCATCGTCCGCCAGCGCGGCACCCACTTCCACCCCGGCGACAACGTCGGCCGTGGTGGCGACGACACGCTGTTCGCGCTGGCCGCCGGCCACGTGCAGTTCGGCGTCAAGCGCGGCCGTCGCGCCGTGAGCATCGTCCCGGTCGCGGAGTAATCCGCCGCCGACGAACGTTGTAGCAAGGGGTGGATCGTCATGGTCCACCCCTTGTTCGCGTTCTCGGAGCCCTGAGGGTCTCCGGTACGGCAGGCGAGCGGGCCGGGCCGGGCGGGCCGCGTCGCGACGGCCGGCCCCGCGCGCTGGAGGAGCGTCTCCCTGGAGGGACGCCGGCCCCGCGCCGAGGGTGGGCTTGCGCCGGCTTGCCGTACCAGATGAAACGTAGAGGATGGAGAGACGGGTAGTGGCGGACTTCGTGGACCAGGTGGTCCTGCACATCAAGGCCGGCGACGGCGGGAACGGCTGCGCCTCCATCCACCGGGAGAAGTTCAAGCCGCTCGGCGGGCCCGACGGCGGCAACGGCGGGCGGGGCGGCGACGTCGTTCTCGAGGTCGACCCCAACACCGCCACGCTGCTCGACTACCACCGCCGCCCGCACCGCAAGGCCGACAACGGCAAGCAGGGGCAGGGCAGCAACAGGGAGGGCGCCAACGGCGGCGACGTCGTCCTGCCGGTGCCCAACGGGACCGTGGTCAAGGACGCCAGGACCGGCGAGGTGCTGGTGGACCTGGTGGGCGCCGGCACCCGCTACGTGATCGCCCAGGGCGGGCACGGCGGCCTCGGCAACGCCGCCCTGGCGACGGCCAGGCGCAAGGCGCCGGGGTTCGCGCTGCTCGGCGAGCCGGGTGACGCGCTCGACGTGGTGCTGGAGCTCAAGAGCGTCGCCGACGTGGCGCTGGTGGGCTTTCCCAGCGCCGGCAAGTCGTCGCTGATCGCGGCGCTGAGCGCGGCCCGGCCGAAGATCGCCGACTACCCGTTCACGACCCTGATCCCCAACCTCGGCGTGGTCACGGCGGGGGACACCGTGTTCACGGTGGCCGACGTGCCGGGGCTCATCCCCGGCGCTTCGCAGGGCAAGGGGCTCGGCCACGAGTTCCTGCGCCACGTCGAGCGGTGCGACATGCTCGTGCACGTGATCGACTGCGCCACCATGGAGCCGGGTCGCGACCCGATCACCGACTACGAGGTGATCGAGGCCGAGCTGCACGCCTACGGCCAGCTCGAGGACCGGCCCAGGATGGTCGTGCTGAACAAGGCGGACGTGCCCGACGCCCGTGAGCTGGCCGACATCGTGCGCGCCGACCTGGAGGCGCGCGGCCTGAAGGTGTTCACGGTCTCGGCGGCCACGCACGAGGGGCTGCGCGAGTTCACCTTCGCGATGGGCGAGTGGGTGGCCGCGGCCCGCGCCAACAAGCCGGTCGAGGAGCCGACGCGGCTGGTGCTGCGGCCCAGGCAGCTCGGCGTGGCGGGCTTCGCCGTCCGCAAGGTCAACGACAACCTCTTCCAGGTCACCGGCGAGAAGCCGGAGCGGTGGATCCGGCAGACCGACTTCACCAACGACGAGGCCGTGGGCTACCTGGCCGACCGCCTGGAACGGCTGGGCGTCGAGGAGCAGCTGGTCAAGGCCGGGGCGGTCGCGGGCGCCGAGGTCGTCATCGGGTCCATGGAGGACGGCTACATCTTCGACTGGCAGCCGACGCTCAACGCCGAGTCCGTCCACGTGGGGCCCCGGGGCACCGACAACAGGCTCGGCTGACGAGATGATCGCGTAGATCGGTAAGGTGTCCGCACGGCCCGGGGGAGTCCCGGGCGCGGCAGCGGGCCTCGGATAGGGTGCGGGACGTGCGGGAACAGATCAGCTCAGCGTCGAGGGTCGTCGTCAAGGTCGGATCCTCCTCGCTCACCACCCCTCAGGGCGTGATCGACGTCGACCGGGTCGACGCGCTGGTCGACGTGCTGTCGGCGCGCCGCCGTGCCGGCACGCAGATCGTGCTGGTCTCCTCCGGCGCGATCGCGGCGGGCCTCGGCCCGCTGGGGCTGTCCGCGCGACCGCGCGACCTGGCCACCCAGCAGGCCGCCGCCTCCGTCGGCCAGGGCGTGCTGGTCGCCCGCTACACCTCCTCCTTCGCCCGGTACGGCCTGCGCGTCGGCCAGGTGCTGCTGACGGCCGACGACATGATGCGCCGCTCGCACCACGCCAACGCCCAGCGCACGCTCAACCGGCTGCTGGAGCTCGGCATCATGCCGGTCGTCAACGAGAACGACACGGTGGCCACCGACGAGATCCGCTTCGGCGACAACGACCGGCTGGCGGCGCTGGTGGCGCACCTCATCCGCGCCGACGCGCTGGTGCTGCTGTCGGACGTCGACGCGCTCTACGACGGGCCGCCCTCGCGGCCCGGTTCCACCCGGCTGGCCGAGGTGCGCGGCCCTGAGGACCTGGTCGGCGTCGAACTGGGCAAGAACGGCGCGGCCGTCGGCACCGGCGGCATGGTGACCAAGGTGCAGGCCGCGCGCATCGCGACCGGCGCGGGCGTGCCCGTGGTGCTCACCGCCGCGGCGCACGCCGCGCAGGCGCTGGCCGGAGCCGATGTCGGCACCTTCTTCCACCCCGGCGGGCGCCACCCCGGCACCCGGCTGCTGTGGCTGGCCCACGCGACCACCGGACGCGGGCGGCTGACGCTCGACGAAGGCGCGGTCGAGGCGGTCGTCACCCGGCGCAAGTCGCTGCTGCCCGCGGGCGTCGTGTCGGTGGAGGGCGACTTCGCCGCGGGCGACCCCGTCGACCTGTGCGGTCCGCGCGGCCGGGTGGTGGCGCGCGGGCTGGTCAACTTCGACGCCGGGGAGATCCCCGGGCTGCTCGGGCGCTCGACGAAGGAGCTGGCCAGCCGGCTCGGTCCGGAATATGAACGCGAGCTCATCCACCGAGACGACATCGTCATACTGGAAGCCCACAGCTAGCTCGAGAGGTAGGGCGCGATGTCCGAGGAGTTCCTGAAGGTTGCCCACGCGGCGCGAGAGGCCGCCGCCGAGCTGGCCCCGCTGCCGCGGGCGGCCAAGGACAGGGCCCTGCGCGCCATCGCCGACGCCCTGGTCGAGCACCATGCGGAGATCATCGAGGCCAACGCCGCCGACGTGGCCAAGGCCAGGGAGGCCGGCACCTCCGAGGCGATGATCGACCGGCTCCGGCTCGACGAGGCCAGGGTCGAGGCCATCGCGCAGGCCGTCCGCGACATCGCCGAGCTGCCCGACCCGGTGGGTGAGGTCGTGCGGGGCGGCACCCTGCCCAACGGCCTGGAGCTGCGCCAGCTCAGGGTGCCGCTGGGCGTGATCGGCATCATCTACGAGGGCCGTCCCAACGTCACCGTCGACGGCGCGGCGCTGTGCCTCAAGAGCGGCAACGCGGTCCTGCTGCGCGGCTCGTCCAGCGCCTACTCCTCCAACACCGCGCTGGTGAAGGTCATGCAGGCGGCGCTGGAGGCGACCGAGGTGCCCGCCGGAGCCGTCCAGCTCGTGCCCGGGCTGACCCGCGACTCGGTCAAGGAACTGATGAGGGCCCGTGGCCTGGTCGACGTGCTGATCCCGCGGGGCGGCGCCTCGCTGATCAACTCCGTGGTCGAGGAGTCGACGGTTCCGGTGATCGAGACCGGCGTGGGCAACTGCCACGTCTACGTCGACGCCGACGCCGACCTCGATCTGGCCGTGGAGATCCTGGTCAACGCCAAGGCGCAGCGTCCGTCGGTGTGCAACGCGGCCGAGACCCTCCTCGTCCACGCCGACGCGGCCGACCGCTTCCTGCCCAAGGCGCTGGCGGCGCTGGCCGAGGCGGGCGTCACCGTCCACGGCGACGCGCGCGTGGCCGCCTTCGGCGAGGTGGTCCCGGCGACCGAGGACGACTACCTCACCGAGTACCTGTCGCTCGACATCGCCGCCGCCGTCGTCGACTCTCTGGAGGCGGCGGTCGCCCACATCAGGAAGTACGGCTCGGGCCACACCGACGCGATCGTCACGCGCTCGCAGCGCGCCGCCCGCAGGTTCGTCCAGCTGGTCGACTCCGCCGCCGTCGCGGTCAACGCCTCCACGAGGTTCACCGACGGGGGCGAGTTCGGGTTCGGCGCGGAGATCGGGATCTCCACCCAGAAGCTGCACGCGCGCGGACCGATGGGTCTTCCTGAGCTGACCTCGACCAAATGGGTCTACACCGGCGAAGGGCATCTTCGCACGTCAAAGGGTACGGTCATTCCGCCGAGTTGCGGCTGAGCCGCGTGTCCGAGTTGGCACGCGGCGGCGATGGCGGCTTGACTGGCCCCCATGGCTTTGGTGATAGCGATCATTTTCGCGGTTGTGGTGCTGTTCGCCGCCGACCGGTTGCTGCTGTGGATGGAGAGCCGCGGACACATCAACTGGCGCAGGAAAGGCCGTAAGAAGCTCGCCGAGGAGCCCACGACGGGGCTCGACGCCATGCTGTCCGACACTTCCCACCGATGACCGGCGCGCCGCGATCGTAAACAGGCGTCACACCGCTAAGGTTGTGTCCCTTATGGGCGCGCCGAGCGGGGAGGGAGCGTGAGCAAGCTCGGCAAGGTCGGGCCATACACCTTGCTCGAACGGCTCGGCCGGGGCGGCATGGGCGAGGTGTACCTGGCCAGCACCCGCAAGGGAGAGCGCGTCGCCCTCAAGGTGCTGCACGACCTGATCGAGGATTCCGCCTCGCGTATCCGTCTGGAGCGCGAGGTACGCGCGTTGCGCAGGGTCGAGAGCCCCTACGTCGCCAGGGTGCTCGACGCCGATCTCGACTGCGCCAGGCCGTACCTGGTGATGGAGCACATCGAGGGCGACAACCTGCTCGACCGGGTACGGCGCAGCGGCCCGCTGCGCGGCGCCGACCTGGTGGAGGTGGCGCAGGGCGTGGCGGCGGCGCTGGCGATCGTGCACGCCGCGGGTGTCATCCACCGCGACCTCAAGCCCGCCAACATCCTCATGGGCGCCGAGGGGCCGGTGCTGATCGACTTCGGCATCGCCCAGGTGATCGACGCCACCAGGCTGACGATGACCGGCACCTTCCTCGGCACGCCGGGCTACGCGGCTCCGGAGCTGTTCGCCGACGAGCACGTGGGCGAGCCCGCCGACGTCCACGCGTGGGCGGCGACGGTCGCCTTCGCCGCGACGGGGCGGCCGACGTTCGGGCGAGGCACGGTCGAGGCGCAGATGTACGCCGTGCTCAACGGGCAGGCCGACCTCAAGGGGGTGCCGGCCGGGCTGCTGCCGCTGGTGCGGGCGGCGCTCAACAGGGAGCCGGGCAAGCGGCCGACCGCCGCGCTGCTGGCCGACCGGCTGGCCAGGCTCGCCAGGGCGACCGTCGCCGCCGACGAGGACGTGAAAGCGCTCAGAGGCAGGGCCGCCGACGCGGCCAGGACGGCGCGGGCACGCGCCGACGAGGAGGTCAAGCCCGCCCGGAGCAAGGCCGAGGAGCCCAAGGTCGTCAAGCCGCGGGCGGCCGATGACGCCAAGGGGATCAGGCCCAGGACCGGCGAGGACGGCAAGGTCGCCAGACCGCGGCCGGCCCCCGACGACGGCAAGCCGGTCCGGGCCCGGGCCCAGGACGACGCCAAGCCGGTCCGGCCACGGGCCCAGGAGGACGGCAAGCCGGTCCGGCCACGGGTTCAGGAGGACGGCAAGCCGGCCAGGTCACGGGCCCAGGAGGACGGCAAGCCGGTCCGGGCGCGAGTCCAGGACGACGCCAAGGCGGCCAGGCCACGGGCCCAGGACGAGGCCAAGGCGGCCAGGACGAGGGCCGGCGAGGACGGCAAGGCCGTCCGGTCCCGGTTCGCCGAGGAGGGCAAGGCGGGCAGGGCGCGCGTGACCGACGACGCCAAGGCCGCCCGCGGGAGGGCCGCCGCCGATGAGCCCAAGGCGGGGCGCGGGCGGGCGGCGGAGGAGCCGAAGCTCGTCCGCAGCCGGATGCCGGGCCTGGCACGGGGCCGGGCGCGCGACGACGGCAAGGCGGCGGCCCGCGCGCAGGCCAGGGCGGCACGGGTCCGGCGGGCCGCGGCGGCGCAGGCGGAGCCGGCCCCCACCACGCTGCCCGCGGGGAACGCGGCACTGCTGCTGCTGGCGGTGCTGGCGGTGCCCTGCGTGGTGACGACCGTGATCTGGCCGATCGCCGGTGTGGCGATCACCGGGGCGTTCGTCGTGCTGGTGCGCACGGTGTGGACCAGCCACTGGCTGGTCAGGAACCGCACCTCGAAACGGGTGCGGGTGTCGCTGCGGGTGCTGCTGTTCCCGTTCGCGCTCGTCTTCTCGCTGGTCACCTCGGCGGGCTGGCCGGGGCTGCCCGTCGCGGCGGCCGCCGGCGGGGTGCTGTGGATGGTGGCGGGCGGCGAGCTGGGGCCCGACTGGTGGCAGCAGCCGGCGCCGGTGACGGCGGCGGGCGTGGTGTTCGGCGTGCTGTGCGGGGCGATCACCGGCAGGGAGGTCGAGCGGGCCGGTGCCGGCCTGCCCGAGCTGCGCAAGGAGGGCCTGCGCGCGCTGGCGGTGCTGGGCGGCTTCGTCGCGGTGTGCGCCGCCGCCGTCCGCGCGATCGCCCTCCTGCTCTGACGGGCACATGATCGCTCTGACAGGTACATGACCGCTCTGACGGGCACGTGACCGCTCTGACGGGGAAATGACTGCTCTGACGGGCATGACAAAGGTCTGGAAGGCGGCACTTCCAGACCTTGCCGGTGGGCCGGGTCAGTTGTCGCGGCGGGAGAAGCGGTTGAAGATGCGCTCGCCCGCGTTGACCGCGCCCTCGGCGACGTCGCGCAGGACGCCGATGAACGGGTCCTGGGACTCCGACCAGGAGCGGCGGTAGGACTCGGCGGCCGCCTTGACCTCGTCGGTGACACGGGCGCCGGCGTCGTCCTCGCGGCGCGGGTAGGTGCCGCCGACGATGCGCTCGTACTCGCCGCTGCGCTGCCACTTGTCGAGCTCGGCGACGCGGACCACCGCGAACGGGTGCGTGGTGCCGAGCAGGTTGAGCACCTTGAGGAAGCCGTCGCGCAGGTCACCCGCGGTGTCGTACTCCTGGTACTGGGCCAGGAAGGCCTCGATGTTCATCTCGTGGGTGTAGGCGCCGCCCGCGAGCTTCATCAGCGCCCGCTTGGCCGCCTCGGGGTCCTGCCCGCTGAGCAGGCCGCCGCGGTCGGCCGACAGCTCCGACTTGCGGTACCACTCCTCGAGGCCCGCCACGATCGCGCGCAGGCCGATGTAGCCGAGCGGGATCCAGGCCACGCGGGTGGCCAGGCGGGTGAGGATGTCGAGCATCGTCCGGTAGACGGCGTGGCCCGACAGGATGTGGGCGGTCTCGTGGCCGATGACGAAGCGCTGCTCCTCCTCGTTCATGAGGTTCAGCAGACCCGTCGTCACCACGATGAACGGGTCGTCGAAGCCGATCGCCTTGGCCTGGACCTGCGGGTCCTGCTGGACGTAGATCTCCGGAACCCGGTGCAGGTCGAGGATGTAGGCCGCGTCGCGGCCCATGTCGTACAGGGAGCGGAACTGGGTCTCGCTCACTCGTACGGCGGAGGCGAGGTACATCAGGCGCAGCCGGCGCTCGCTGATCAGCCCGGACATCTGCTTGAGAACCGTGTCGAACCCACTGAGCTTGCGCAGAGCGACCAGAGCGGACCTGTCTGCGGGGTGTTCGTAGGCACGGGACGAGATGCCGGGCAGTTGCACGCGGTTGCGATCCGGGGTGGTCGTCATGTCCGGCATGCTACGTCGGCGGCGGGTGTGATGCGCGTTTCTCGGAAAGGGGGGTGCTGAATGGCGGGATATGGCATCCGCGTAAGGTCCGTTCCATGATGAACGCGCCCAGTGTCCAGGGAAAGCGACGCGTGGGGGTGATGGGTGGAACCTTTGACCCGATCCACCACGGTCACCTGGTCGCCGCGAGCGAGGTCGCCCACCACTTCGAGCTCGACGAGGTCGTCTTCGTGCCGACCGGCCGGCCGTACCAGAAGGCGGAGAGGGAGGTGTCGGCGGCCGAGGACCGGTACCTGATGACGGTCATCGCGACGGCGTCGAACCCGCGTTTCTCGGTCAGCAGGGTGGACGTGGACCGGCCGGGACCGACGTTCACCATCGACACCCTGCGCGACATCAAGCGGATCTACGGCCCCGATTCCGAGCTGTTCTTCATCACCGGCGCCGACGCGCTGGCCGCGATCCTCGACTGGCAGGACGCCTCCGAGCTGTTCGAGCTGGCGCACTTCGTCGGCTGCACCCGGCCGGGCCACACGCTGCGCGACCCGGGGCTGCCGGAGGGGAAGGTAAGCCTGGTCGAGATCCCCGCGCTGGCGATCTCCTCCTCCGAGTGCAGGTACCGGGTCTCGAAGGGCGAGCCGATCTGGTACCTCGTGCCCGACGGGATCGTGCAGTACATCGGCAAGCGCGGGCTCTACCACACGGCCTAGCCGCACGAGGAGAGCCGGACCCGCATGGGCGTCCCCGGCCGGGGCAGCGGAGGCGTGTGCCGCTCGCTCGGGCATCGGTGGGACATGAGCCGACATGTACGGCCTGCGGGCGAGAAGCTATGTCCGGCAAAAGCCGGGGATACTATCAGGGTAAGCGTGGTCTATACACGTAGTCACACAGGAGGACAGACCCGCATCGTGACAGCATCCGAAAGATCCGTTCAGCTGGTCAGGGTCGCGGCCGAGGCCGCCGCCGACAAGCTGGCCGATGACATCCTCGCCTATGACGTGAGCGAGCAACTCGTCATCACCGACGCCTTCGTGCTCTGCTCCGCCACCAACGACCGCCAGGTGCGCGCCATCGTCGACGAGATCGAGGACAGACTCCGCATCGAATGCGATGCCAAGCCGGTCCGCCGCGAGGGCGAGCGGGAGGGGCGCTGGGTGCTCCTCGACTTCGTCGACATCGTCGTCCACGTGCAGCATGAAGAGGACCGCACCTTCTACGCGCTCGAGCGCCTCTGGAAGGACTGCCCCTCCATCGCGCTGCCGGAGAGCGTCACCAACACCGCCGCCCAGAGGGCCCGTACGTGAGCAAGCGGATCGTCTGCCTGCGTCACGGCCAGACCCTGTGGAACGTGGAGCACCGCTTCCAGGGGCACACCGACATCCCGCTCGACGAGACGGGCCTCGCCCAGGCGGCGAGGGCGGCCTCGCTGCTGGCGTCGCTGCGACCCACCATGATCGTCTCTTCCGACCTGCGGCGCGCCAACGACACGGCGCTCGCCCTGGGCCGGCTGGTCGGTCTGGACGTCTCGGTCGACAAGGACTTCCGCGAGCGCGGCGGCGGCGCGTGGGAGGGCCTGACCCGCGACGAGATCGCCGCCGGTTGGCCGGTCGAGTACGCCTCGTGGGAAGCGCCTGACGGCGAGCCCGTGTCCGAGGTGGCCGATCGGGTCGGGGCCGCGCTGCGCAGGTGGACGGGCAGGCTCGGCGACGGCGGGCTGCTGGTCGTCGCCTCCCACGGCGCGGCGCTGCGGCTCGGCATCGCCCACCTGCTGGGGCTGCCCCAGGAGCTGTGGTCGGCGCTCGGCGGGCTCGGCAACTGCTCGTGGTCGGTGCTGGAGGAGGGGCGCAAGGGATGGCGCCTGCTCGAGCACAACGCGGGCACCCTGCCCGAGCCGATCAACAGCGACGACATCCCCGAAGCGGCGTCGTGACCGTCAGGGGGCGCCCGGGCGTCCCCTGACGGCGGGTGAACTCGGCCCGAACGTTCGATTATGCGAAACGGGAGAGAAGGTTATATGCTCTCCGAGCGCCGCAACGAGAGAACTCGGAGCGGTGACCAGGGGCTATAGCGCAGTTGGTAGCGCACCTCCATGGCATGGAGGGGGTCAGGAGTTCGAGTCTCCTTAGCTCCACAACATAGAACCGCCCCTTACCTGACGCGACAGGTAAGGGGCGGTTTCGTTTTTCGTGGTGCTCTCGTTCGCGGCGATCGCCTAGAGTGCGCCAGGTGATCATCAAGCGTTCGACGGTGGCCGCCGGCCTGTTAGGCGGCCTGCTTCTCATGTCCCCGCCCGCGCTGGCCGAAGGCCCCGCCGGGCCCGTGTCCCCGGCTGAACTCAAGACCGCCCTGCTCCTGCCGGAGGACCTCGGCGCCGAATTCGTCCACAACAAGATCCGGAACAGGGAGTTCCTGGACGCCGAGACCGCCCATACGAAGGCGTGCGCCAAGGCGATCAAGGGGTTGGCTCCGTTCTCGCGGAGCAAGGCCGCGACCTGGCTGATGCGGGACGGCGTCCCCGAGGGGGTCAGGGAGTTCATCGTGAGCGGGACTCGCGCGCAGCTCTCCACACTGGAGCGGGCGGCCAAGGTCATGGTCCGTGACTGCGGCCAGGTCAGAGCCGGCACCAAGAACATGAAGAAGACGATCACCAAGCTGCCGGTCGGCAGGCTCGGCGACAGCGCGTACGGGATCAGGTATTGGGCGGAGAACCCGGCCACGGACCAGGGCCCGGTGATGGCCGTGGACATCGTGATCATCAAGGTCGGCGACGCCATGATCGCGCTGGAACACAGCGGCTTCTACGGCCGGTTCGATCCCGATCTCACCAGACCCGCCGCCGAGAAGGCGGCGACAAGGCTCCGAGAGGCTCTGGAGAGCTCGTCGCGCGGTTAGGCGAGGTGGTGTTCCGGCCCGCCGGAGAGGGTGGGCCGGGATCCGATCCGTGGGTCAGGCCGTGCGCCGTGAGGGGCCTGAACGGAGTCCAGCGATGACGATTCCTGCCCTCGGGCGTGTGGGCCGGTCAGCGGACGAGACCCGACTGGTAGGCGATCACCACGAGTCGCGCGCGGTCGCGGGCGTCGAGCTTGACCATGGCCCTTCCCACGTGGGTGCGGACCGTCGCCGGGCTGACCACCAGGCGCGCGGCGATCTCGTCGTTGGACAGCCCCTCGCCGACCAGCCCCACGATCTCGCGCTCGCGCTCGGTCAGCTCGTCCAGCCGCCGATTCGGCGCCACCGGCGCCCGGCGGGAGGCGAACGCGCCGATCACCCGGCGCGTCACCGAGGGCGACAGCAGCGAGCCGCCGTCGGCCACCACCCGGATCGCCCTGAGCACCTCTTCCGGGTCGGCGTCCTTGACCAGGAAGCCGCCGGCCCCCTCGCGCAGCGCCGCGAAGATGTACTCGTCGATCTCGAACGTGGTCAGCATGATCACATGTGTCCCGGCCAGCGTGGGGTCGGCCAGGATGTCCCGGAGCGTGGCCAGGCCGTCGGCGCCGGGCATCCGGATGTCCATGAGCACCACGTCGGGGCGCAGCCGCCGGGTCAGTTCCAGAGCCCGCTCCCCGTCGGCGGCTTCTCCGGCCACCTCCAGATCGTCCTCGGTCTCGATCAGCACCCGCAGGCCGATCCGGATGAGCGGCTGGTCATCGGCGATCAGCACCCGGATCACGGTCGTCCCCTCTCGTCACCGGCAGCCGCGCGCGCACGGCGAAACCGCCCTCCGGCCGGGGGCCTGCGGTGAGCGTGCCGCGCAGCGCCGCCACCCGTTCGCGCATGCCCGTGATCCCGTTGCCGGGGGTGTGCCGCGCGTGCCCGGCACCGTCGTCGGTCACCGAGACCTTGACGTCGTCGGCACCATAGTCGATCGTCACGGTCGCCGTGGCCGGGCCCGCGTGCCGTACCACGTTGGTGAGGGCCTCCTGCACGACCCGGTAGACGGCCCGCCCCGTCGCGTGGTGGAGGCGGGCCGGATCGCCGGCGACGGCCAGCTCGACCGGCTGCCCGGCGGCCCTGATCGACGCCACCAGGCCGGCGACGTGTTCGGGGCCGGGGGCGGCGCCGCGGTCCCTGACGAGGTCGAGCGTCGCCCGCAACTCGTCCAGCGCGTCCTTGCTGGTCTTCCTGATCGCCTCCAGCGCGTCCAGCACCTCGTCAGGGCGACGGCGGGCGACGTGGAGCGCGACGCCGGCGCGCATGCTGATCACGCTGAGGCTGTGCCCGAGCACGTCGTGGACCTCCCGGGCGATCGCCAGGCGCTCGTCCTGGACGCGCCGCAGCCGCCGCTCCTCCTCGGCCCGCGCCGCCCCGGCCCGCCGGTCCCGGTCCAGACGGATCACCGCGCCGGCCGCGAAGGGAAGCAGCATCGAGGCGTTCCAGGCGATCCAGGCGCCGGCGTCCTCGACGACCCACGCGCGACCCCAGCCGATCATGTCCGCGACCAGAAGCACGGTTCCTGAGACGCCCGCCGCCAGCAGCCCGCGCCGCAGGCCGTGGCGGTCCACGACGGTGGCGAGGGCGACGTACAGCGCGAGGAAGATCGGCCCGTAGGCGTGGTGCCGCGCGAGCATCCCCGCACCGCAGGCGAGGGTGACGGCCAGGACCGCCGCCGGATGGCGCGACCGGGCCGCCAGCGCCAGGCCGGCCACGACCAGCAGCGTGTAGGCGAGAGCGTCGAGCGCGCGGAAGGGCGGCACCCTGGTACGGGACGCCTCTACGCTCCCCAGGACGAACAGCGGCACGGCGACGGCCGCCACCGCGCCGTCCCACAGCCGGGCTCGGGATGATCTCACGCCTGCCAGCCTAGGAAGCGGGCGGCCCGGCCGTCATCAACGTCCGGACGTATGCGCCGTACGTTCCGGTCGTCACCCGGCTACGGCGGATGTGGCAGGGCCCCTACGGCGCGGCCCGCAGACCACGATGCGCCGGCAGGCCGACGACAGCGGCGGCCGGGCGGGGGAACGCTGGCGTCCATGTCCGATGAACGTGTTGCCCATGGTTCCCGCGCACATCCGACGAGCCGCGGCCCGACCGGGTGGCCGCCGCGCAGGCCACGGTTGCGCAAGGCGGTGCTCGTCGTCCACGTCGGCGCCTCGGTCGGCTGGCTGGGCGTCGCCGTCGTCATGATCGTCCTGGGGATCACGCTCCGGTACACCCAGGACCCGGCCGTCACCCGGGGCGGCTACCTGATGATGACGGTCATCGACGACGTGATCGTCATTCCGGCGGGGCTGCTCAGCCTCGTCACCGGCATCGCCGGCGGGCTGCTCAGCACGTGGGGCGTCGTCAGGTACCACTGGGTGGTCGCCAAGCTGGCCCTGGTCGTGCTGACGATGGCCAACGGCTTCTTCTTCCTGCACGGCTGGACCGGCCAGGCCCTGGCCGCCGCGGCGGGACCGGCCGCGGCTTCCGGCGGTCGTGGCGCCGACGTCGCCAGGGGCCTGCTGATCGCGGGAAATCTCACCGCCTTCGCCCTGCTGGCCGCGGCGACCGTCCTGTCGATCTACAAGCCGTGGGGAAGGACCCGCTGGGGACGCCGCGTGGCCGCCCGGAGACAACGGGGGCGCGCGGACCGCGACCAGCGGGCCGACCGGAGGGCCGACCAGCGGGCCGACCGGCAGGCCGACCACCGGGCCGACCACCGTGCCGACCATCGCGCCGACCATCGTGCCGACCATCGTGCCGACCGGCGGGCCGCCGGGCCGTCCTTGTCCAGCTGGGAGGCGCGATGACGCGCGTCGTGTGGTTCGCCGCGCTGACGGCGACCGGGCTGATGGCAGGCATCATGGCCGGGGGTGTGCTCACCGCTCGGGCCATGCTCGGCCAACCCGCCGCGGTGTACGCCGCGGTCGCCCGGCCGACGCACCAGACCTTCGCGCTGCCGATGACGGCCGTCGCGCTGGTGGCCATCGCCGCGACCGCGACGCTGCTGACGATGCTGTGGAGGCGCCGCCCTCGCCGGGTCGCGGCGACCGCCGTGGCGCTGCTGTGCCTGCTCGGGGCGATCACCACGACGCTCGTGGTCAACGTGCCCATCAACGGGCAGATGATCCATGAATGGCCGGGCCGCATCCCGGCGGACTGGGCCCAGATCCGCGACAGATGGAACACCTGGCACGTCGTCAGGGCGGCGCTGAGCATCATCGCCCTCGGCTGCCTCGCGGCGGCGCGGGCGCCCAGGTTCCGCGCCCCGCGCTCTTCCCCGGCGATCGAGGCCGACGATGCCGACGATGCTGACGCGAGGAGGGCCGGTTGACAGAGGACCCCGGTCGCCGGTGACGGCGAGCCGGGGTCCGAGAGGGGGTTGAGGCCGAGGGCTAGGGTCCGGGAGGGGGTTGAGAACCGAGGATCGGGTCCGGGAGGGGTAGAAGTCCGGCGGTTGGGATTCCGGGCGGGTCGGTCAGGCCGCGCGCAGGGAGCGGTCGGCCTCGGCCTGGACGGCGTCGAGCGAGTCGGCGATCTCGGCACCGGCCACCGCGTCGGGCAGATCGTCCTCCATCCGGCGCAGCGGGCGGTACCAGAGCCCGAGCGCCCCCCACAGCACCAGCAGCGCACCGGTGGCCGCCAGCAGGAGCCCGATGCCACGGCCGGGTCCCACGCCGGCGATCGTGCCGACGACGGTGTCGGCGAGCGCTCCACCCGGCTCCAGCAGCGGGGCGAAGAACGCGGTCAGCGGCGGCGCCGTCAGGAAGGCCAGCGGCGTCATCGACACGGCCAGCATCTGGTTGGTGGCCAGCACGCGTCCCTGGAGCTCCAGGCCCACCTTCATCTGGATGAGCGCCATCCAGTGGGTGTTCAGGATGCTGAGGCACACCCACGACACCAGGCCGCCGATCGCCGCCAGCACGACGGAGGGCCGCAGCCCGATCAGCAGCACGCCGAGGCCGAAGCCGCTGACGAAGCCGACCATGCCGATCGCCCTGCGGGAGGTGCCGCCCCAGAACACCATCACCACGCCGCCGAGCACGGCGCCGAGGCCCTGGGCGGCGGTGACGGTGCCGACCGCGGTCACGTCGCCGAACGACAGCAACGTGGGGACGGTGACCGCCAGCGCCAGCATGCCGAGGTAGTTCTCGACGGTGAAGAACGCGATCATGATCATGAGCGGGCGGCGCCGTACGAGGAAGCGCCAGCCGCCCACGATCGACTGGGCGAAGCTCTCCTCCAGCCGGCGGAAGAGCCGGTCGGGGAAGCGGACGGCCAGCAGCGTCGCCAGGCCGATCAGGAACGTGACGATGTCGATCGCCACCACGCCGTGCAGGCCGAACAGCGTGACCAGCGCCGCGCCCGCCATTGGCGCCAGCAGCATGCCGAGCCCGGTGCCGAGGTTGGCGAGGGCGTTGGCCTGCATCAGGTACGGCTTGGGCACCAGCTGGGCGACCGCCGCCAGGTAGGCGGGCCGGTGGAAGGCGGTGACCAGGGACAGCGTCCCCGATATGACGCCGACCTGCCAGATCCGCAGGTCGCCGAGCCACAGCAGCAGCACCAGCGCGGTGGTCGCCACGGCCGAGACCGCGTCGCACGCCAGCATGACCAGCCTGCGGTCGATCCGGTCGGCGACCGCGCCGCCCAGCGGGGCGGCCAGCAGGGCGGGCAGTACGGCCAGCATCGTCACCAGCGCGTAGTCGGCGACGCGCCCGCTGCTCTGGTAGGCCCACACGCCCAGTGCGAACGAGGTGAGCGCGCTGCCCAGCAGCGAGGCCGTCTGCCCGGCGGCGACGGTGTAGAAGCGGCGCAGGTCCCTGCGCGCGTCGGCACCGGTGACCCCGGCGTCGTCGGCGGGCGCGGGCAGGTCGCCGGCCGACCAGGCCGACAGGTGGCGGTCGATGTGGGCGGCGACCTGGTCGGCCTGGTGCTTGAGGAAGTAGTGGCCCGCCTTGGGGATGACCGCCAGCGCGACCCGGTCGGCGAAGGCGCCCCACTCCCGGTAGCGCTCCTGGTAGAGCTCGGTGGCTCGGTCGCGCTCGCCGATCAGGCACAGCACGGGCGCCTGCAGCCTGCGTGGCGCGGCCAGTTCCCCGGTGAACCAGGCGGTGGCCTCCTCCACGTCGTGCCGCAGGGCGCGGATCATGAGGTCGACGTCGGCCGCGTCCTCCTCCAGCCCGAGCGTGCGCAGGAAGTCGCGCTGCGAGCGGTCGGAGCTCCACCGCGAGGAGGGGAAGCGGCGGTTCCACCACGCCGACAGCCTGCCGGGAAGCCGGGCGTCGGGGAAGCTGCCGCCGAGGAACAGCCCGGCGACGGGCACGCCCGCCTCCTCCAGCCGTAACGCGACCTCCGTGGCGGGGGCCGAGCCGACGCAGTGGCCGTACACGACGACCTGCTCGCTGCGCGGCAGCTCCGCCAGGATGGCGTCGACCAGCTCGGGCAGCGGCAGCATGGGCTCGTCTGGCCGGGCGGGGTCGTGTCCCGGCAGCTCGACCGCCAGGACGGCGGTGCCGGCGTCCCGTTCGGCCAGCGCGGTCGCCAGGGGCCCGTAGGCGGCGGCCGAGCCGCCGCCGTAGGGGATGCAGAGCACGGTACGGCGGGCCGTGGCGGGCCCGGCGAGCCGGTGCAGGATCCCCGCCTCACCCGCGTCGGCGGACAGGTAGGCGGCCAGCTCCCTGATCGTGGGCCTGGTGAACAGGTCGATGACGCGCAGCGAGGGGTCGATGTCCCTGACGGCGCGGACCGCCTTGAAGGAGTCGCCGCCGAGGGCGAAGAAGTCGTCGTCGACGCCGAAGTCGTCGGTGCCGAGGACCTGCGCCCACGAGGCGGCCACTCTCAGCTCGGCCGGCGTGCTCGGCGGGATCCGCTCGCCAGCCGCGGCCACCTCCGGCATCGGCAGCGCGGCCCTGTTGACCTTGCCGATCGGCGTGAGCGGGAGGCTGTCGAGGACCACGATGGCGGGCGGCACCATGTACTCCGGCAGCCGCTCGCGCAGGCCCGCCCTGATCGCGGCCGGGTCGGCGGTGGCGGGCGCCACCCAGGCGGCCAGCCGCCGGTTGTGGGCCTCGCCGATCGGCAGCACGACCGCCTCCGCCACCCCCGGCTGGTCCTGGAGCGCGGCCTTGACCTCGCCCAGCTCGACCCGGAAGCCGCGGATCTTGACCTGGTCGTCGACGCGGCCGAGGAACTCCATCATGCCGCCGGCGTCGAGCCTGACCCGGTCGCCGGTGCGGTAGACGCGCTCGCCCGCGTGCTGGACGAACCTGTCGGCCGTCAGCTCGGGACGGCCCAGGTAGCCGCGCGCCAGGCTGGGCCCGCCGATCCAGAGCTCACCGGGCACGCCACGGGGCAGCGGCCGTCCCGCGGGGTCGACCACGTAGCAGGTGACGTCGGCCAGGGGTGTGCCCAGGGGGACGACGGCCGAGCCCGTCGGCGTGTCCGGTGCCACGCAGGCCAGCACGGACACCGTCGTCTCGGTGGGGCCGCAGTGGATCTGTAGCTCCAGGCCCGGCTTGGCGGCCCTGATGCGCTCGGCCAGCTCCCAGGAGGTCGCCTCGCCGGCGAGGATCAGCACCTTCTCCGGAAGCATCGCGGCCAGGTCGCCGTGCGCCGCCAGGAGCTCCAGATGGCTCGGCACCATCTTGATGACGTCGATGGGATGCGCCGCCAGGTAGGCGCTGTAGGCCTCGGGGTCGGTGGCGGTGTCCTGGTCGACCAGGTGGACGGTGGCCCCTGCGACGATCCCGCCGAGCAGGCAGGTCAGGACCAGGTCGGCGGCGAAGGTCGAGACGACGCCGTAGGAGCGGTACTCGCCGGTCAGGCGCTCGGCCACCGCGAGCAGGAAGTGGACGATGGCCCGGTGCTCGACGGCCGTGCCCTTGGGACGTCCGGTGGAGCCCGAGGTGAACAGCACGTAGGCGAGGTCCTCGGGCGAGACGGTCACCTCGGGCGGGGTGTCCGGCAGGTCCTGCGCCAGGACGTCCTCCAGCACCAGCGCGCCCGCGATCCTGGGCGCCAGGTCACGGTCGGCGAGCACCAGGCGGGTCTCGCCGCTGGAGACCATGTAGGCCAGCCGCTCGTCGGGAGAGGCGGGTTCGAGCGGCAGGTAGGCCGCTCCCGCCTTCAGCACGCCGAGGATGGCGGGGATGAGGGGGGCGCGCCGGTCGAGCAGCAGCCCGACCACGTCGTCGCGGCCGACGCCCTCGGCGATCAGCCGGTGGGCGATCCTGTTGGCCTGCCGGTCCACCTCGGCGTAGGTCAGCCCGCCCACCGCGACGGCGTCGGGGGTGCGGGCCACGTGCTCCTCGAACAGCCGGTGGAGCGGCCGTGACAGGTCGTAGTCGCGCTTCGGCCCGGCGGCCAGCGGCCCGGTGACCGGTTCGAGCGGTACGGCGCCCGCCGGCGCGTCGAGGTCGGCGAGCATGCCGTCCAGGAGCGTGACGTACCATCCCGCCATCCTGCGGGCGGTGTCCTCGTCGAACAGGTCGCGGCGGAAGGTCAGCGATCCGACGTAGGAGTCGCCCGCGTTGTTCAGCGCCAGGTTGAGGTCGTACTTGGCGGTGCGCAGCGGCGGCTCGAACACCTCCGCTTCCAGGCCAGGGAAGCGCGGCGGGGTGGCGGGGGAGTCCACCACGTTGAGCACCGCCTGGAAGATCGGCGTGGTGGCCAGGTTGCGGTCGGGGTTGACCTGCTCGACCACCCGCTCGAACGGCGTCTCCCGGTGCGCGAACGCCTCGAGCGCCACGTCGCGGGTACGGGACAGCAACTCCCGTCCCGTCGGGCCGCCGGACCTGTCGACGCGCATGACCAGCGTGTTGACGAAGCAGCCCAGCATCCGCTCGGTGTCGGGATGCAGCCGGCCCGCCTCCAGCACGCCGACGGGCACGTCGTCGGTGGCCGAGACGCGGCCGAGCAGCTCCTGCCAGACCGCCAGCAGCACCATGAACGGCGTGCATCCGGTCTCGGCGGCCACCCGCCTGATCACCGCCGCGTCGACGCGCAACGGGATCTCGCCCGCCGACCAGTCGGCCACCGACGGACGCGGCCGGTCGGTGGGCAGGTCGAGCACCGGTTCGAGACCCGCCAGGCGCTCCACCCACCAGGTCGCGTCCGGCTCCGGCCGTCCGGCCAGCCACTCAGCGTAGTCGGCGTACCTGACCCGCGGCGGCTCGGGCGGCTCGGCCAGGCCGAGCCGCGCGGTGTAGAGGGCGGCCAGCTCGCTGATCGCCAGGTCGCGCGACCAGGCGTCGAAGGCGACGTGGTGGACGGTCAGCAGCAGCACGTGCTCGTCCTCGCCGCCGGCGAACAGCGTGGCCCTGGTCGGCGGTTCGGATTCGAGCCGGAAGGGCCGGTAGGCCTCCGTCTCCAATGCCGTGTCCAATGCCGTCTCCAGGTCGGCGTGCTCGCCGGCGAGCCCGATGGGCACCCGGTCGGCGGGGACGACCGTGGTGCCGTCCTTGCCGACCAGGGTGCGCAGCACCTCATGCCGTTCCACCAGGTCCCTGACCGCGTCGAGCAGGGCGCTCGTGTCGAGCGGGCCGCGCAGCCGTACCGCGGTGGGCACGTTGTAGGCGGCCCGCTCGTCCAGCTGCGACAGGAACCACAGCCGCGCCTGGGCGGGCGACAGCGGCGCGGGCCCCTCGCCGGTCCTGGCGGGGATCCCCGGCTCGGCCCGCGCCACCGTACGGCGGGCGGCGGCCAGGCGCTCCGCGAGGCGGTCCTGGAGCTCGGTCACTGTCCCGCCTCCATGTCCGCGATGAGCAACTCCTCCACGGCGGCGGCGAAGCCGGCCAGCGTCGGGTGCTCGAACAGCAGCCGGACGGGCACCTGGAGCGCGAGAGCCTCCATGAGCCTGCCGGTGACCAGCGTCGCGGCCACCGAGTGACCGCCGAGGGCGAAGAAGTCGTCGTCGGCGCTGACGGCGCCGAGGTTCAGCACCGCCTGCCAGACGTCGGCGACCAGGAGCTCCGCCTGCGAGGCCGGCGCGACGTACTCCCTTCCGGCGTCGTGATCGGGTTTGGGCAGCGCCGCCCGGTCGAGCTTGCCGGAGGAGGTGGTGGGCAGGGCCGCCACGCGGATCCACTGGCGGGGCACCATGTAGTCCGGCAGGCGCGCCCGCAACGACTCCCGCAGCTCGGCGTCGGTGGGTATGTCGCCGCCGTCGACGAGGTAGCCGACGAGCCGGTCGTCGTGGACCGTCACGGCCGCGTCGGGCACGAGCTCGCGCAGCGCCGTCTCGATCTCGCCCAGCTCGATGCGGTGACCGCGGACCTTCACCTGCTGGTCGCGGCGGCCGAGGAAGTCGAGCGTGCCGTCCGGCCGCCAGCGCACCAGGTCGCCGGTGCGGTAGCGGCCGCCGGTGAAGGCGGGGGAGCGCAGGCCGCGGTAGCCGCGCGCCACGCCGGCGCCGCCGATCCACAGCTCGCCCTGCATGCCCGGCGGCACCAGGCGGCCGGCCTGGTCGAGGACCTGGACGTCCTCGCCGGGCAGCGGGCCGCCGATGGACACGCTGTCGCCGACCGGCGCGGTCAGCAGCGTCATCGTGGAGTAGATCGTGGTCTCGGTGGGGCCGTAGGAGTTCCACATCTCGCCGACCCTGGCCAGCAGGTCGCCGGCGAGCACCGGGTCGAGCACCTCGCCGATGCTGATCGCGCGGACGCGCGACCCGCCCTTCCAGCCCGCGGCCACCAGCATGCGCAGCGTGGTCGGCGTCGCGGTGAACAGCGTGACCCCCGACTCGTCGATCCTGCGGGCGATCGCGTGGCCGTCGACGGCGTCGTCCCTGCCGAGCAGCTCGATCCGCAGGCCGCAGGCCAGCCCGGCCCACAGGTCGAAGCCGAAGACGTCGAAGGAGAACGGTGTCAGGCCGAGCATGACGTCGTCCGGCCGGACGCCGGGGGTGACCCGCATGGCGGCGACGAACGCGGCCAGGTTCGCGTGCGTGACCTCCACGCCCTTGGGCCGGCCGGTCGAGCCCGAGGTGTAGAGGACGTAGGCCAGGTCGTCGGGGCCCGGCAGGCCCGCGTGGCCGGCGTCCTCGGGAAGGCCGGCCAGATCGAGCACGCGCGCCTCACCCGCCACCTCGCGGGCCACGGCCAGCGCCTCGCCCGCCGACACGATCGTCGTGACACCCGCGTCGTCCAGCTGGTAGCGCAGCCGCTCGGCGGGCTGGTCGGGCTCGACGGGCACGTAGGCGGCGCCCGCGCGGGCCACGCCGAGCAGCGCGGCGGGCAGGAAGCGGTCGCGCGGCAGGCACACGCCCACGGTGGCGCCCGCGGCCTCGGCGCCCAGCGCGCCGGCGATCCGGCCGGACAGCGCGGCCAACTCGCTGTAGGTGAGCGTCCCCTCGTCGTCCACCACGGCGGCGGCGTGGGGCTGCCGGGCGGCCTGCTCGAGGACGGCATGCGCCACCGTCGGCGGCACGTCCTCGGGCAGCGGCGCCCCCGTGCCCCACTGCCTCAGCAGCTGTCGCTCCTCGGCGGTGACCAGCTCGAAAGCCGACAGCGGCAGGTCGGGGCCGTCCAGGAGGGTGTCGAGCAGCCGCATCAGCCGGTCGGCGAACGCCTCGGCCGCCGCCCGCCCGACCAGGTCGAGGTCGTACTCGAGCTGCACCTCCACGCCGTCCACCGTGGTGTTGACGAACACGGTGAGCGGCGCCTGCGCGCCGCCGCCGCTCAGCTCGCCGAGCAGCTCGACGGTCAGGCCGCCGCCGGTGGCGGTGACCGGCACGTTCGGCGGCTGGAGCGACAGGACGACAGGGGTGAGCAGGGAGCCGCGCGGGCGCTCGATGCCGGAGACGGCCAGGCGCTCCTGCGGGGACAGGCCCAGGTGGTCCAGCGAGCGGGCGGTCGCGGCGGCGGTGCGCGCGACGGCCTGCCGTACGGGGAGGTCGGGGTCGAGCCTGACACGCACGGGCAGCACGTCCACCAGAGGGCCGACCAGCGACTCCAGGTCGGGATGGGCGCGGTCGGCGACGGCCGCGCCGAGCAGCACGTCGGGCCGGTCGGTCTGGGCGGCGACGAGCAGGCCGAGCGCGGTGAAGTACACCGCGAACGGCGTGGTGCCCGTCGCGGCGGCCAGGTCGTGCACGGCCGCCACGGTCCGCGCGGGGACGGGACGGGTCAGCCGCGTGCCGCGGAACCTGCTCGGCCCGCCGCCGGCGCGCCCGGCCAGCTCGTACGGCGGCGCCGCCCCCGCCAGCTCCTCGGCCCAGAACGCGCGCAGCGGCTCGAGGTCGACCTCCTTCTCCATGAGGGCCACGTCACCCACCTGGACGGGCGGCTGCCCGGCCGCGCCGGTGAGGGCGGCCAGGAGCGTGGCGTTCGACCAGCCGTCGTAGGCGATGTGGTCGGTGACGACGACGAGCTCGGCCGTGGAGTCGTCCTGCCACTGCAGCCAGGCGCGCAGCAGCGGGACCTCGGCCGACAGGTCGAAGCCGTGGGTGATGTCGGGCTCGCCGTCCTCCTCGAACGGGACGGGCGCCGGCGGGCGGACCTCGGCGACCGGCTCGCCGTCCTCACCCATGACGATCACGCTGCGCAGGACCTCGTGGTCACGCACCAGCCCGTCGAGGGCCGCCCTCACGGGTGCGGCGTCGGTGAGCCCGGCCAGGCGCAGCCGGAAGGCGAGGGTGGTGGCGTTGCGGGTGTGGCTCACCTCGCGCAGGAGCCACATGCCGTGCTGGGCGGCGGTCAGCGGGTAGCGGGTCGCGCCGTGGTGGCGCACCAGGGCGGCCGCGCCGGTCGACCGCTCGGCCACCTCGACGAGCGGGGCCAGCTCGGCGATCGTGGGACGGCCGAGGAAGGCGGTCAGGACCACGCGGGCGCCGAGGTCGCGCTCGATCATCGCGCAGACGCGGGCGGCGGCGAGGGAGTGGCCGCCCAGGTCGGTGAAGTGGTCGTGGACGCCCACCCGCTCGACGCCGAGGACCGTGCCGATGATGTCGGCCAGGCGCCGCTCGGTGTCGGTGGAGGGGGCGGTGTACTCGCCGCGAGCGGCGGTGAGGTCGGCGGCCGGGAGCGCGGCCCTGTCGATCTTGCCGGTGGGGCCGAGGGGGAGACGGTCCATGACCGTGATGCGGGTGGGCACCATGTAGTCGGGCAGGCGGTCGCGCAGCCACTGCCGGAGCTCGACCTCGGTGAGAGATCCCGGTGCCGCGCCGGGCGCCGGCTCGACGTAGGCGACCAGGCGGCGGACGTCGTTGCGGTCGGTCTGGGTGAGGACGGCCGCGTGGTTGACCGACGGGTGGCGGACCAGCGCCGCCTGCACCTCGCCGAGCTCGATCCTGAAGCCGGCCACCTTCACCTGGTCGTCGTTGCGTCCCAGGTACACGTAGCGCGCGCCCTGCCCGTCCGGCCCGGCCTGCTCGTCCTGGCTGCTTCGACCGGGCTCGCGCCGGACGAGGTCGCCGGTCCGGTAGTGGCGCACGCCCTCGGCGTCCACGACGAAGCGTTCGGCGGTCAGGTCGGGGCGGTTCAGGTATCCCCGCCCGACCAGCGGCCCGGCCACCCACAGCTCGCCGGGCTCGCCGTCGCCCAGCGGCTCGCCCCGCTCGTCGCGGACCGACAGGATCGAGCCCGCGTAGGGGCCGCCGATGGTCGGCTCGGCCGTGTCGTCGCGGGTGATCTCGGCCGAGGTGCAGGTGACGGTGCACTCCGTCGGGCCGTACACGTTGACGACGCGGCGCACGCCGGGGTTGGCGTAGAAGCGGTCGACCAGCGCCCTGGTGAGCGCCTCGCCACCGGCGATGACCGTGCGGACGTTCGGCGGGAGCGGCTCGTTGAGCAGGGCGGTGAGGGCGGACGGCGCGCCGTACAGGGCGCGCACCTCGTCACGGGCCGGCAGCGACGGCAGCGACAGCACGGTGTCGGCGACGATCACCGTGCCGCCGGCGATGAGCGGCATGAACATCTGGGTGATGCTCGGGTCGAAGCAGACGGAGGTGGCGAAGAGCATGCCGTGGAGTTCGTCGGCGTAGACGCCGGTCTCCCACGTGAGCAGGGCCATCGCGTTGCGGTGCTCGATGACCACGCCCTTGGGCCGGCCGGTCGAGCCCGAGGTGTAGATCACGTAGGCGACGTCCGAGCCGTCGCCGGTCTCCGCCGGGCCGGGTAAGGCCGCGCCCTCACCGGTCGTGCCCTCGACGGCCGCGCCCTCGACGGCGGTGAGTGTGTCGAGCAGGAGCGGGGCGGCGCCCGACGAGCGCAGCACCGCCTCCTGCCTGCGGGCGACGGGTGTCGAGGTGATCAGCTGTGCCATCTCGGCGTCGGCGGCGATGAACTCCAGCCGGTCGGCGGGGTAGGCGGGGTCGAGCGGGACATAGATCGCCCCCGCCTTCCACACCCCGAGGACGGCGGCGAGCAGTCCTTCGTCCCTGTCGAGGCACACGCCCACCGAATCTCCGCGCCCCGTTCCCCGGCGGCGCAGTTCGGCGGCGACCAGTTCGGCCCGTTCGTCCAGTTCGGCATAGGTGAGGCGGGTGGTGCCCGCCACCACCGCGGTGCGCTCAGGAGTGCGTCGCACCTGCGCGGCGAATGCCTCGTGAACTCGTTCGATCACCAAGGGATCTCCCCCAGCAAGAGTGCCTGTTTTTCCGGGGCACACATTTGCACCGTGCGGGAGGGTTCGGGGTATATGACACGTTTCGTTACCAGAACGATGATCTTGTCAGAAGTTAAGAAAGTTTCCTCTGACTGCGTGCGGTAAAAACTTTACCTACGGATGGTCATCCCTCCATGTCGCGCTGTATTCGCGACCGGCCGGGCCTGCGGTGTGGCGGCGTGTTCGCCGATGTCGGAGGCCGTTTTGTGGCCCCGGGGCGAGTTCCGGTCATGGCCCGTCCGTTCTCGACGCCCAACCGTACGGGCTCGGTTTCCGAGAGTCAGGGGCCATTCACTGCGCCCATGGTGGGATGAAGGGCTCCATTCCCGGCATGATGGCCCGGCCGCCGACGGGCAGCACCGCGACGAGTTCGGCGGGCTCGCCGTACGGGTTGCCCAGGGCGAACGGTGTGTGCGGCGGCACGATCAGCGCGTCGCCGGCGGTGAGCGCATGCGCCTCATCCGCCACGGTCGCGCGCACGCCGCCGGACAGCACGACGAAGATCTCCTCCCTGTCGACCATGTGGACGTTGTCCTCGGGCGCGCCCGAGGCGATCGTGAAGCGCCAGGCGCAGGTCTCTCGCGCGCCCCTGCTGGGCGCCGCCAGGCCGGTGGCGGTGACGTGGGGGACGGTGAAGGTGGGCGCGTCTGCGCCGCGGACGACGGTCATCACACCGCCGCCGGCGGGACGAGGGTGGTGCCGTCGGCCAGCGTGGCCAGGGCGCCGACGGGCAGTGCGACGATCAGCTCCATCGGTTCGGCGTGCGGGTTGCCCAGGCCGAACCGGACGCCCGCCGGCACCACGATCGCGTCGCCCGAGGTGATGGTGTGCTCGGTCCCGTCGAGGCGCGCCACGCCGCTGCCCGCGATGACGACCAGGACTTCCTCGCGGTCGAAGGAGTGCTCGTTCGGTTCGGTGCCCGGCGCGACCGTGGTGCGCCAGACGCAGGTCTCCGACGCGCCCCGGCTCGGCGCCGCCAGGCCGGTGAAGCGGGTGGTGCCGATGGTGTAAACGGGAGCGTCCGCTCCGCTCACGATGGGCATGGGTGGTATCCTTTCCGCAGATCTACAACCAAGGTGTTCAACCATGGTTGTATATCCGAGGAGGGGTTGTCAATGGATTTCGGTGTGCTGCTCGGGCTCGCCTTCAACCAGTTCGTCGCCGAGCTCCACGAGCACCTGGCCGAACACGGGTTCACCGACCTGCGGCCCACGTTCGGCTACGCGTTCAAGGTGCTGGCGGTGGAGCCCACCACGACCAGCGGGCTCGCCGCCAAGCTGCAGATCACCCCGCAGGGCGCCGCCAAGACGGTCGAGGAGATGGTGGCCGCCGGATACGTCGAACGGGTCGCCGACCCCGCCGACGGGCGGGTGAAGATGCTGCACCTCACCGGCGCCGCCCGCGCGCTGATGGCGACCGCGCACGACTTTCACGTGGACTTCGAGCGGCGGATGGCCGCCGAGCTGGGCGAGGCCGAGGTGGCGACGCTGCGCGAGGTGCTCGGCGCGGTGGTGGCGCGCAGTGACTCGCCCGACGGCCTGGCCCGCACGCTGCGTCAGCTCTGAGGGGCCACCTTCCTGCCGGTGTGGTTGAAGAGCAGGTTGAGCAGGATGACCGCGACACAACCGGCGCTGATGCCGCTGTGCATGATGATCTGGAACCAGTGGGGGAACCTGTCGTAGATCCCCTCGGCACCCAGCGGCACCAGCGCGATGCCGATCGACACCGCCACGACGAGCAGGTTGGAGTTGCCGGCGAAGCTCACCCTCGACAGCGTGCGGATGCCCGTGGCGGCGACCGTGCCGAACATCGCCAGCCCCGCCCCGCCGAGCACCGCGGACGGCACCGCGGCCACGATGGCGCCGAGCATCGGGAACAACCCGAGCAGCACCAGGATGCCGCCGGCCGCCGCGACCACCCAGCGGCTCCGCACGCCCGTCAGGCCGACCAGGCCGACGTTCTGCGCGAAGGCGGTGTAGGGGAAGGTGTTGAAGACGCCGCCGAGCGCCGTCGACAGGCCGTCGGCGCGCAGGCCGTCGGCCAGCCGCCCCGGCCGCAGTTCCGACTCGGTGATCTCGGCCACCGCGATAAAGTCGCCCGTCGTCTCCGTCATCGACACCAGCATCACGATGGTCATCGAGACGATGGCGGCCGCCTCGAAGGTGGGCATCCCGAAGTGGAACGGCGTGCTGACGCCGAGCAGGCCGGCCTGCCCGACATGGGAGAAGTCGGTGAACCCGAACGGGATGGCGGCCAGCGTGCCGATCACGATCCCCAGCAGCACGGCGATGCGCGCCAGCGCGGGCGGGGCGAACCGGTGGAGGGCGATGACGAGCGCCAGGACGCCCGCGGCGAGCGCGATGTTGCGCGGCTCGCCGTACGTCGGAGCGCCCGCGCCTCCCGCCGCCCACGTGGCGGCCACCGGCAGCAGCGAGATCCCGATGATCGTGATGACCGTGCCGGTCACCAGCGGCGGGAAGAAGCGCAGCAGCCTGCTGAAGAACGGCGCGATCGCCACCACCAGCAGTCCTGAGACGATCACGGCTCCGTAGATCGCGGGCAGCCCGCCGCCGGTCGTGCCGATGAGCACCATGGGCGTGACGGCGGCGAAGGTGCAGCCCTGCATGATCGGCAGGCGGACGCCGAAGCGCCACACACCCACGCACTGGATCAGCGTGGCGATGCCGGAGACGAGCAGGTCGGCGTTGATGAGGTAGGCGAGGTCCGCGGGCGGGAGCTTCATCGCGCCGCCGACGATGAGGGGCACCGCGACCGCTCCCGCGTACATCGCGAGCACGTGCTGCAGGCCGAGGGCGGCGGTCTGGGGGAGGGGTAAGCGTTGGTCCACCGGGTGTGTCATGTGGCGCTCCGGAGGTCGGGGGGATGCGGCCAGTACATCAACCGCGTGTCTCCCGCGCGCGTCCCCCGCTCACGAAACTCGGGCCCGTGAACCGTGGCGGTTTTGGAGGATCCTCCAGCGCGTTCCTACCGGGGACCGGCCAGGCCCTGGGCGGTGCCGTGCGGGCGGCCGGTGTCGGCGGCCGCCGCGGTCAGCCGGAGCGCCCCGAACACCAAAGCGCCCACGAGGAGCAGGAACAGGATCACCCCGATCACCACCAGGTGCCGGCGCGGTTTCGGCGGCGGGCCGTAGACCACCGGCGGGAGCTCGTCCGGCGTGTACGGCAGGCGGACCGTCCCCGGCCCCTCGAAGGCCGACTGCCCCGGCGGCCCGGCAGGCGAGCCCGGACGCGGCCCCGCGGGCGGCCCGGGATGAGGCCCGGTGGACGGCGGCCCGGCATGGGGCCCGGTATGAGGCCCGGTATGAGGCCCGGCGTGCGGCCCCGTGGGCGGGCCGACATGAGGGCCGGTGGACGGCGGCGCGGCATAGGGCCCGGGATGCGGGCCGGCGTGCGGTCCCGTGGGTGGCCCGGCGTGTGGTCCTGTGGGTGGCGGGGCGGGCGGTCTCGCCGGAGGCTGGACCGGCAGCGGCTGGCCCGGCTGCGGACGCCGGATGCGGACCGTGTGGTCGGGATCGCCCTCTGACGTCATGCATCCCCCCGCGAACCTCGACGATCTCTCCCGCTGAATATAGCCAGCGGTCCCACATCGCGATACCGATCCGGCATTGCTCGCATGCCACGAATTCTGGTGACAGGAGCGGAGGGCGGGCACGGCGACCCGGCCATGCGGGGGCGGGGACTAGCGGGTGGGCCACTGACCGGGCGGGGGCGGCTGCTGCCAGCCCGGCGCCTGCTGCTGGTACGGCTCGCGCTGCGGTGGGGTGCGGCGGGCGACCACGCCGGCGATCAGCAGACCGGTGCCGATCACGCCGACCATCATGAACACGAACCCGGCCACGGCGTTCACCAGCGCGAACATCTCGTAGCCGGCCGACTCGACGACCGCGGGGAGCAGGACCTGCCATACCCCTTGCAGGATGGCGCCCAGCAGCAGCAAGACGCAGCCGGTCAGGCCGAACGTGGCCGCCCTGCCGTGCTCGCCCCTGGCGCGGGCGGTCAGCACGATGCCGACGACGGAGAGGATCAGCGACGGGATGATGAACAGGAGCCCCATGAAGGCGTTGCCGATGCTCATAAGCCGTGGATGCTACGGCATCAGGCCTGATCCGCACAGGCCTCCGCAGGCCGTGGATCCCGTACCGCCCGGGGCGGCCGGGCGAGGGACGACCCGGGGACGACCGGGCGGGGGACGACCCGGGGGACGGACGGGCGAGGGACGACCCTGGGGACGGACGGGCGAGGGACGACCCTGGGGACGGACGGGCGGGGGATAGCCCGGGGTACGGCCGGCCGTACCCCGAGCCGGGAGGGTCAGAGGGCGCGCAGGTAGGCCAGGGAGGGCATGAAGAAGTACTCCCCGCCCCGCATCGTGACCGTCTGAGCGACCTGTGCCTGCGGCGCCGACTGCTCCGGCCTGCCCCAGACCTTGGGGAAGGCGACCTTGATGTCGCGGACGCCCTGCCCGATCACCGGGTCGTGCCCGGTGCCCGGGTTGAGGAAGTCGGCGTTGTCGGCCCAGTCGCGCTGGGTGAACTCGAACTGGTTCTCCAGGCTCGAGTTGAACGCCATGAACAGCAGCCCCACGCCGCCGCTCGGCCTGGTCTCCGGCGGTGCGTCGTCCCACGGCCGGTCGGCGCGCTCGCCGTAGGTCTGGCCGCGCCGGGCCATCAGCACGTTCCTGATGCTGTCGAACCGGGGGTTGGTCTTGCGGATGTGGCCGCTGAACGGGCACCTGTCGCCGGTGTCGGCGTCGAAGGTGAAGTCGTTGCCGACCGGGCCGCCGCCCGCCCTGGCCTTCTCCGTGATCGGGGTGCCGTCCTTGAAGCGGCCGACCAGCATCGCGCCGGCCCGGTCGCGGTCGGCGCCGGTCAGGCGGAGGGCGTCGGCCAGGTCCCGCTCGATCTCCTTGAAGGCCCTGACGTCCTGCTCCAGCTTGCGGAAGACGAAGTAGCTGCCGAAGTGCCGGTTCGCGTCGGGCGCGAACGGGTCGGCGACCAGCACGTTGCCCAGCGGGAAGGCCGGGTTCCAGTGCTTGCGCGGCTCCTTGGCGACCTCGTCGGCGACGAACAGCGGCTGGCTGCGGCCGTCGACGTAGCCGAAGTGCTCGATGCCGTCGCCCGCCGGGTTGCGCATGCCGGCGCCGGTCTCCTCGCCGAGCACCCGGGCGGTGCCGGGCAGCTGGCCGAGGATCTCCTTCCTGAGCTTGGCGACGGGCTCGGGCCGGGCGTCGCCGATGAGCACGACGGCGTGGATCTCGCGCTGGTAGGCCGCCTCCCACTCGGTCACGGCAGGGTCGTTGACCTCGGTGATCCTGCGCTTCATGCCGTCGCGGAAGGCGCGGTCGCCGAACCTGCGCAGGTCCTCGACGCTGTGGCCGAGGTCGCGGTAGCCGGCCTTGCTGATGCCGATCCCGACGTACGGCGTGCCGGGCCGCCCGTCCTTGCCGAAGGCCCGCACCTCTTCAAGGTGCTTGCGGGCGGACTTGAGATGCCTGGTGGCAATTGTCCGTAAAAAGCGCTTGCCATCTGAAATGTCGTTGAATCTGATGAAAAGGAGAGAAAGGTGCTCGCGAACATGAGCGCGCAGGATGTTCGGCTGGAGATTGTCGAGCATCTCCTTGGTGTCCGCGTCGAGCGTGGCCGAATCCCAGGCCAGAGGTCGTGCGTTGGTGAGGTCGACAGGCATGTGCCGATTTCCTTCCCCGTAGCGATGTGTCGCCGGGCCCCCATGTCCGGTGTCACTGTTTGACTCGGGAAATCGGCAAAAGGTTTGGATCATCCTGTCGAGGTGCTCAACGGTTGAGATGCCGCGCGAACCACGCGCTCGCCAGCTCGGCCACCACCTGGAGCGTTCCCGGCTCCTCGAACAGGTGCGTCGCGCCGGGCACGATCTCCAGCTTGTTGGGGCAGTGGAGCTGCTGCTGCGCCGCGCGGTTCAGCGACAGCACCGTGTGGTCACGCTCGCCCACGACGAGCAGCGTCGGCGCGGTCACCTCGCGCAGCCGGGCGCCCGCCAGGTCGGGGCGGCCGCCGCGGGAGACGACGGCGGCGACCTCGTCGCGCAGCTCGGCGGCCGCCCACAGCGCCGCCGCCGCGCCCGTGCTGGCGCCGAAGAAGCCGATCCGCGCCGCGGGCATCCGCCGGCGCACCCAGGCCGTGGCCCTGAGCAGCCGCTCGGCCAGCAGCGGGATGTCGAAGACGTCCTCGTCCTGGCGGGTCAGGTCGAACAGCAGCGTGCCCAGCCGCGCGTGGTTGAGCGTGGCGGCGACCTGCTGGTTGCGGGGGCTGTGCCGGCCGCTGCCGCTGCCGTGCGCGAACACCACGATCCCGCCCGCCCCCTGCGGCACGGTCAGCTCGACCTCGCCCACGAAGACGTCGGCGTCCGACAGCGTCTCGTGCGGCACGCCCGAGGACGCCCGGTCGAGCAGCTCGATCACCTCGTCCTCGCTGACCTGGTCGAAGTTCTCGTACCACTGCGAGATCGCCCGCAGCCCCTGCGGCTCGCTCAGGCACACCACCTCGTCGGCCTCGGGCAGCACCGTGCCGGGTGCCCGCACCGGCACGGCCACGACCACCTTCGCCGCCCTGTGCGCCCTGGCCACCGCGCACGCCGCCCGCGCCGTCGCACCCGTCGCGATGCCGTCGTCGACCACGATGACGGTACGGCCGGCCAGCGGGACCCTCGCCCGTCCCGCCCGCAGCCGCTCGGCCCGCTGCTCGATGACGGCGCGCTCCCGCTCGGCCACCCGCGCGGCGTCCTCGGGTGTCACGCCCGCCGCCCGCATCAGCGACTCGTTCTCGACGCGCACGCCGTCCTCGCCGAGGGCGCCGAACCCCAGTTCCGGCCGGCCCGGCACACCCAGCTTGCGCACCAGCGCCACGTCCAGCGGCGCGTCGAGCGCCCTGGCGATCTCGAAGGCGACGGCCACCCCGCCGCGCGGCAGCCCCAGGACGACGGGATCCTCCTTCGCCAGATGCCGCAGCTGGGCGGCGAGCCGCCGCCCAGCGTCCGCCCGATCGATGAACATGCCATGGAGCTTCCCCGCCGTCCGGGTTTGACACCGGACGCCCTGGTGAAGCGGGGTCAACTCGTGACGCGCGCCGCCAGCAGCCCGTCCAGGACGGCCTGGGTCGTCTCCCACACCTCGGGAGAGTCGTAACCGCCCGCGGTGGTGACCACGACCAGGCCGAGATCGCGGTGGACGACCAGGCGCTGGCCGCCGTTGCCGTTACCCGCCACGAACGGCGGGCTGCCCGTGCCCAGCCACCACTGGTAGCCGTAGGCGGTGCCCTCGTCGACCTCCACCTTCGGGCGCAGCGCCCTGCCGAGCCACGAGGCGGGCACGACGCCCGCGCCGTCGTCCAGCACGGCCTGACCGATCCGAGCCAGGTCGCGTGGCGCCAGCCGCAGGCCCGAGGCGGCCGAGTGCACCCCGTCGTCGCCCGCCAGCCACTCGAAGGCCCCGATGCCGAGCGGCTCGAACAGCCGCCTGCGCGCGAACTCGGGCAGCGGCAGGCCGGAGCCCTTGACGATGAGCCGGGCCAGGAGCGCCGACGCGCCGCCGCAGTAGTGCCAGCGCCGTCCCGGCTCCTCGACGATCGGCCGCTCCAGGACGAAGCGGTGCCGGTCGGGCGCGAGCTCCATCGCGATCTCGCTGTTCTCCGGCGTCGTGTACGGCAGGTCCTCCCGCCATTCCAGGCCCAGCGTCATGGTCAGCGCGTGCTCGACCTTCAGCGCCGCCCTTCGCGGGTCGGCGGCCAGGTCGGAGTACTCGGGGAAGTGCGCGAGCAGCGGCTGCTCAGGATCGGGCACCAGGCCGTCGGCCAGCGCGATGCCGTACAGGAGGCCGACGACGCTCTTGGTGACCGATCTGATGTCGTGCAGCGTGTCGGGGCCGAAGGTCACCACGCCGAGGGAGACGTTCCACGAGTGGTCCTCGCCCGCGCCGTACCGCTCGAACAGCAGCGCGCCGTCCTTGAGCACCACGAGCCCGTGCAACTCGCCGAACCTGGCCGCGAGCCGCTCCTCCAGGTCCGGTGCGAACCCCGCCTCGCCGGGGCTGATGTGTTTCATCGGCTTCATGGTGCCAGGACCTATGGGCTGACACGGTGTCAGGGTCAAGCCCACGCGGAGAAGGGAAGGGTGGGGTCGGCGCCGGACCGCACCGGCACCCGGGAGTACTGGTACGCCCCCGGGCGTAGCGGCGATGCCCACGACGGGCGGATTGCGGCGGCGGCCGTGCTTGCAAGCGTGGAAGCGTGAACAGCCTCAGGAAGATCCTCGGCGCGCTCGCCGCCGGCTACGCCCTCAGCTTCTACCTCGGCGCGCTGCTGCACGCCGGCGTGGCCATCGGCCCGGTCGCCGAGCCGGTCATCGTGCCCGCCGTCATCGTCGAGACCCTCTGCGGCACCGCGCTGGTCACCGGCGCGTACGGCGCGCTCGCGGCCAGGCCCTGGGCCTGGACGGGCCTGCGGCTCGGCCACGCCGTCGCGCTGGGCGGCGTCCTGCTCGGCGTCGTCGCCCGCACCCTCGACGCGGGCCAGTCGACGCCGCTCAACGACTGGTACCACCGGATCATCGCCACCCTGCTCGTGCTGGGTCTGGCGGGATCCCTCTACGCCTCGAGGGCGCGCAGGTAGTCGCCCGCCTCGGCGATGTGGTCCTCGGTGAACACCTTGATGCCGTGCAACTCCAGCAGGCTGGCGGTGACCCCCTGGCCAGGGGTCCTGCGGCCGCGGAAGGTGCCGTCGTAGATGGTCAGCGCGCCGCAGGACGGGCTGCCCTCCTTCAGGACGGCCATCTTGATGCCGAAGGAGCTCGCGGCTGTGAGAGCGCCCTGGGCGCCGGCCAGGAAGGCGCCGGTGACGTCGCTGCCCTCGGTGTCGAGCACGCGGGCGGCGCCCGCCAGCACGGCCGCGCCCCCCGCGCCGCCCTCGATCTCGGCAGCCGGCCGGGGCGTCGGCAGCCCGCCCTCGACCTCGGGGCAGAAGGGCACCAGCCTGCCCTGCTCGCGCCACTCGGCGAGCAGGGCGTCGGTGCTGGTCTTGGCGCCTCCGTCGTAGCGCACACGGCGGCCCATCAGGCAGGCGCTGACCAGGATTCGTTCCACTCCATCAATCGTAGGCGCCGCGCTCAGGGGATCGCCCGGCGGCCCTCGCGACCCCCGCGCTCCGCAGCCCGGGGATGAGGACGGCGGCCACGGCCAGGTGCATGAGCGCGAGCGCGCCCTTGGTGCCGCCCGACGCCTCCGCCGCGACGATCGGCAGGAAGGACACCAGCCCGCGCAGCGCTGACCGGTTCGGGCGGCGGGCGTCGCGGCCGGCACTCCGCGCACGCGTGCGCCGGGTGCCGGACGGTATCGAGACCGGCAGGGGCGCGCGGTAGCCTGTCCCGCGATGAACACCACCCTGGCGACCTGCGTCATCGTCGGCTCCCTGCTGCTGGCCCTGACGAGCCTCATCGTCGCGATCCGCAACCGCGCGATGGGCATGGTCCTGCTGATCGGCTTCGCCGTCCTGGAAGTGGCCGTGCTGGCCCAGGCGGGCGTGGCGATCGCCGCCGTCGCCGCCGGGCAGGGCCCGCAGGACAAGGCCACGCTGTTCGGCTACCTGGCCGGCACCGTGCTCATCCCGCCCGCGGGCGCGTTCCTGGCGTTGGCCGAGCGGAGCAGGTGGGGGTCGGCGATCCTGGTCGTCACCGGGTTCGCGATCGCGGTGATGACCGGACGGCTGCTGCAGATCTGGCAGGGCGTGGCATGACGGCGAGCGGACCGCGCTCCCGCCGGGGCCGCCGGGCGGGCACGGCGGGGCGGGGCGGCGCGTGAGCGGGCCCACCGGCATCGGCACCGGCCCGGGGCGGGCGCTGCTGGCCCTCTACGGACTGTTCGCGCTGGCCGCCGGGTCGCGGGCGGCCGTGCAGATCCTGACCAAGTTCGGCGAGGCGCCCCTGGCGTACTCGCTGTCGGCCTTCGCCGCCGCCGTCTACGTCCTGCTGACCGTCGCCCTCGCCCGCGGCGCGCGCCGCCTGGCCCTGTGGGCGCTCGGCATCGAGCTGGCGGGCGTCCTGGTCATCGGGACGGCCAGCCTGCTGGCGCCGTCGGCCTTCCCGCACGACACGGTCTGGTCTGCCTACGGCAGGGGCTACCTGTTCATTCCGCTCGTGCTGCCGCTCGTCGGCCTCTACTGGTTGCTGCGCAGGCGTTAGCCGGCCGCCCTTCTGGGCAGTTCGGGATGCCATGAGCACCATCGAACATTCAGTTGACGTCAAGGTTCCGGTCTCCGTCGCCTACAACCAGTGGACGCAGTTCGAGAGCTTCCCCGAATTCATGGAGGGCGTGGAGTCGGTCAAACAGGTGACCGACACGCGTACGCACTGGCTGGTGGACATCGCCGGGGTCACCAGGGAGTTCGACGCCGAGATCGCCGAACAGCACCCGGACGAGCGGATCGCATGGCGCTCGGTCGACAAGCCGCACCAGGCCGGTGTGGTGACCTTCCACCGGCTCGACGACACGACCACCAGGGTCACGCTCCAGATGGAGTACGACCCCGAGGGCTTCCTCGAGACCGTCGGCGACTGGCTGCAGATCGTGCGCGCCCGCGTGCGCGGCGACCTCGAGCGGTTCAAGGACTTCATCGAGTCGCGCGGCGGCGAGACCGGCGCGTGGCGCGGTGACGTGCCGGGCAGGCATCAGCGCGGCTCCAGCGCGGGCACGGGCTACGGCGAGCCGGCACCGCCGAACGTCGTCGGCGGTGACGGCTACCCCCGTGAGCCCCAGCTGCCCCCGCCCGGCCCTGGACCGGTCCCGCCCGCCGGTCGCCGTCCCGGCGAGGAGCCGCCGCCGGCTCCCGGCCCGATCCTCTAGTCGCTTGTCGTACGGGGTCGCGTGACCACGCGGGCGCGTGGGGCGTCGTCGCACAAGGGCCCCCGGGACGTCGCCGCGTGAGCCCGCCGGTACGTGACCTGGCGAGAAGCGCATCCCCCGCCCCCATCCCGCCCTCCGGGATGGGGGCTCTTTCGTGCGCGCGCGGCCTCCGCCGTGCCGCGCCGTCTCATGGGTCAGGAATAAACGTTTGTTTCAGTCCTGTTAGGCTGGTGACTCATCAAGTCATCCCATGATTCAACGACTGGAGGAATCGGTCCAGCATGAGCGTGCTCACCCAAGAGTCCAGAGGCGGCAGAACCGGCTCGTTGGCCTGGCTGCTCGTACTGGGAATCGTCCTCGCGGCGCTGAACCTGCGCACCGCCGTCACCAGCGTCGGCCCCCTGCTCGACCGGCTGGCCGCAGGCCTCGGCATGTCGAGCGTCGGAACGGGACTCCTCACCACCCTGCCCGTGCTCGCCTTCGCCACGGTCGGCGCGATCACGCCGTCCCTCGCCCGCAGGATCGGCGAGCACCGCCTGCTCCTGCTGGCGCTGGTCACGCTCGGCGTCGGGCTGGTGGTCAGGGCGTCGGTCGACTCGGCCCCGGTCTTCCTGCTGAGCAGCGCGGTCGCGCTGTCCGGCGGCGCGATCGGCAACGTGCTCATCCCCACCCTGATCAAGCGCCACTTCCCCGCCCGCGCGGGGGCCATGACCACCGTCTACACCACCGCCCTGGCGGTGGGCACCATGCTCGCCGCCTCCGCCACCGTCCCGATCGAGCGTGCCGCCGACGGCAACTGGCACGTCGCGCTCGGCGTGTGGGCGGCACTGGCGGTCGTCGCCGCCATTCCGTGGCTTGCGCTGTTGCGCAGTGAGCCGGAGCGGGACACCACCAGGTCGCAGGCGAGCCGCGGTCGTCTGGTGCGCAGCAAGCTGGCGTGGGCGGTGGCCGTCTACTTCGGCACCCAGTCGATGATCGCCTACATCATGTTCGGCTGGCTGGCCAAGATCCTCACCGACAGCGGCTACACCACCGGCCAGGCCGGGATGATCCTCGGCGTCTTCACCGCGCTGAGCATTCCCGTCTCCCTGGTGCTGCCCTCGCTGGCCACCCGCTTCCGCGACCAGCGGCCGGTCGTGGCGGGGCTCGTGGGCTTCTACGTGGTCGGCTTCCTCGGCCTGTGGTTCGCCCCGTCGTCGACCGCGTGGGTGTGGGTGCTGTTCGTGGGCATCGGGATGGGCTCGTTCCCGCTGGCGCTGACCATGCTCGCGCTGCGCACCCGCACCGCCGAGGCCACCGCCGCGCTGTCTGCCTTCGGACAGAGCGTCGGCTACCTCATCGCCGGGGCGGGCCCGCTCCTGGTCGGCGTGCTGTACGAGGTCACCGGCGGGTGGCAGGTGCCGTACCTGATGATGCTCGCCGTCGTCGGCGTCCAGCTTCTCACCGGCTGGTACGCCGGGGGCAACCGCTTCCTCGAGGACGAGGGCGCCCGCCGCCCCGTGCCGGCCGAGAAGGAGAAGGCTGAGACCATAGCGGTGTGAGATCCACTGTTGTCACTTTCCCGCAAGGCCAGGTCAGCGGCCGTTCGGAGATCGTGGGGTCCGTGCCGGCGGGGGTACGGCACGGCCTCGTCACCGCTTCCACTCCCTTCCACCCGCTCGACCACACCTGGCCCGACCAGCCCGCCGATCGCGGCACGATCGGCGGGCTGCCCGTCGTCGACTGCGTGACCGGCGCGGTGTCGGCCGAGGGCGAGGTCTTCCTCGGCGAGGACATCCCCGTACGGCGGGGCACCGACGGCTGGCAGTGGCTCGTCGTGCACGTCACCGAGGCGCCGATCGAGGTCGGGACCGAGGTCCACCTCGAGGTCGACGCCGCCCACCGCCGGGCGCTGTCGGCCGGGCACACCGGCTGCCACCTGGCCGCGCTGGCCCTCAACGCCGCGCTGGCGGGCCACTGGCGCAAGGAGGCCAGGCTCGACGCCCTCGGCCACCCCGACTTCGACCAGAGCGCGATCACCTCGTCGCGGATCATCCCCGACGGCAGCGTGGACGAGTACCGGCTGGGCAAGTCGCTGCGCAAGAAGGGCTTCTCCGCCGAGGGGCTCGACCTCGACGAGGTCGCCCGGCGGGCCGACGACACGCTCAAGGAGTGGATCGGCGCCGACGCGCCGGTCTGGATCGACGTGCCGGACCAGGGGCTCACCGCCCGCCGTACCTGGCACTGCGCGCTGCCCGAGGGGGAGGTCTCCATCCCGTGCGGCGGCACGCACGTGAAGCGCACCTCGCTGCTGGGCGCGGTGAGCGTGGCGCTCACGCTGTCGCCGGACGGCAGCGCGCTCACGATGCGCACGACGGTCGCGCCCGCGGGCTGAGGTCCGAGGCCGCTGCCCGCGTCCTGTGCGGGGCATAGCGGTATACCATTAACTCCCATGACGACCGAGCTGCTGCTGCGCAACGCCAACCTCTGGGGCGCGGGCCCCGCCGACCTGGTGATCAGGGACGGCCGCATCGCCGAGATCGGGTCCGGGCTCCAGGGCGGCGCGGCCGCCGTCGAGGACCTCGGCGGCAAGCTGGTCATCCCCGGCCTCATCGACGGCCACGCCCACATCGACAAGACGCTGTGGGGCGGCCCGTGGACGCCCCACAGCTCCGCGCCCGGCCTCATGGGCAAGATCCGCGGCGGCCAGGAGCGCCGTCCCGAACTCGGCATCCCCAGCGCCGACTACATCTCCGCCCTCCTGGCCAACATGATCACGCTGGGCACCACCCACGTCCGCACGCACGTGGACGTCGACACCCTCATGGGCCTGGACGCCGTCCACGCCGTCCGCGAGGCGCTCGCGCGCCACGAGGGCCGCATCACCGCCCAGCTCGTCGCCTTCCCGCAGGCCGGCCTGCTCATCGCGCCGGGCACCGACCGCCTGCTGGAGCAGGCGCTCGAGCAGGGCGTCGACCTCATCGGCGGCCTCGACCCTGCCGGTCTCGACAGCGACGCGGTCAAGCACCTCGACATCGTGTTCGGCCTGGCCGACAAGCACGGCGTCGGCGTCGACATCCACCTGCACGACCGCGGCTCGCTCGGCGAATGGCAGTACCGCCTCATCATCGAGCGCGCGAAGGTCCTCGGCCTGCGCGGCAAGGTCACCGTCAGTCACGGGTTCGCGCTCTCCGACGCTTCGCCCGCCGTACGGGCCGAACTGCTCGACGGGCTGGCCGAGGCGGGCGTCGCCATCGCCTCCATCGCCCCGCCGGGCCGGGCGATGCCGCTGAAGGAGCTGGCGGCGGCGGGCGTGCCGATGACCCTGGGCAACGACGGCGTGCGCGACCTGTGGAGCCCGTTCGGCACCGGGTGCATGCTCGACCGCGCGCTGCTGCAGGCCCAGCAGACCGGTCCGCTCGACGAGGACGTCGAGCTGGCCCTCGACGCGGCCACCTACGGCGGCGCGCGCGTCACCGGGCTGGACAGCTACGGCCTCGGCGTGGGCGACGTGGCCGACCTGGTCGTGATCGAGGCCCGCAACGCCGCCGAGGCGGTCTGCGTCCGGCCCGCCAGGTCGCTGGTGCTGAAGGCGGGCCGGGTCGTCGCCCGCGACGGCGCTCTCGTCTGACACGAGGCCGCTCTGTCAGCTTGGGTTGACAAGCGGGTGCTTGTCAGCACATGCTGACACTCATGAACGTCACCGAGCTCGCCGAGGCGGCCGCCGACAGGGACCCCGGCGTGGGGCTCGCCGCGGTGGCGGCCCTGCGCGGCCTGCTGGAGGAGCTGGAGGCCGTCCACGTCACCAACGCGCGGGCACAGGGCTGGTCGTGGGAACAGATCGCCGACGCGCTGGGCGTCAGGCGGCAGTCCGCGCACCGCAAGCACGCCCGCAGGATCGGGAGGTAGCCGTGTTCTCGATGTTCGAGAGATTCACCGAACCGGCCCGCCGTGCCGTGATGCGCGCCGGGATCCTGTCCATGGACGCGGGCCGTACCGCCCTCGCCCCCGACCTGATGCTCCTCGGCCTGGCCGAGGAGCACCCGCTGCCCCACCTGCCCGCCGCCGAGACGCTGCGCCCGCACCTCGACACCGGCCGCACCCGCGAACTGCTCGCCGCCATCGGCATCGACGTCGACGAGGTACGGCGGCGCACCCGCCACGGCGCCGACGACCCCGCCCGCTGGCGGCTCGGCCGCTCCCGCGTCAACCCGCTGCGCGTCACACTGTCGGGCCCGCTCGGCATGCTGGCGCTCGAGCCGCACGCGCGGAAGGTCATCGAGGTGGCGATGTGGAAGCCAGGTCCGGTGACGGGCGAGCGGCTGCTGTGGGGGCTGCTGGCCGACGGCGCCGACGGCACCGCCGCCCTTCTGCGGCGCTGCGGAGCCGACGTGCCCGCGCTGGTGCGGGCCGCGGGCATCCCCGTCCACCGGCCCCGCCGTACCGCCTGAACCGACCCCTCGGTGGCCGCCAGTCCGCCGCCTGCCCCACCCCCGCACCTCAGAGCGATCCTCGCCTCGGCCGTCACGGCACACCGCAAGCTCACGACGTGAGGCGGGCTGCCTGGCGTCGCCACATACGACGCGGAAATCGACCGCAGCGTCACCGAGCAGGCCGAGAACCAGCTCCTCACCCCGCGGGCGTGGAGAGCTCTGACTAGCCGTACGACCTGGAGCGGGTCACAGAGATCGGCCCCTCTCGTCGAGGTGGTGCTTTCACGCGGGGGCGCGGGGTCGCGGATGAGAGATGATCAGTTGAATCTTTCAGGGAGGGCCTTGATGAATGTCACCTTGTGGGCAGACGCGACGCCGTCCGCCTCCGCGCTCTTCCTGCGCCCCTGGAATGATGGCGACGTCGAACCGCTGATCAAGGCCTATCGCGATCCCACGCTGCGTCGTTGGACGAGGCTCCCGGTCGAGAGCGTCAAGGATGCGGCGGAGTGGCTGGAGCTCCAGAGACGTGGCTGGGAGACCGGAGAACGGCTGAGTTTCGCCGTGCATGACGATCATCCTGGCACCGACGGAATGCGGTTGGTCGGCAACGTGGTCATGAAGCGGACCGGTCCCGGCAAGGAATCCGCGGAGGTCGGCTACTGGACGGCAGCGCATGCCCGTGGCCTGGGCGTGGCCCCCCGCGCTCTCGAAGCGCTCACCACGTGGGCCTTCGACGTCTTCGCGGTCGAAGGCCTGGAACGTCTCGACCTGCTCCACCAGGTGGACAATCTCGCCTCGTGCCGGGTCGCGGAGAAGGCGAGATACCAGTATCACCAGGTCCTTCCGGCTCGGCCGCCTTTCCCGAGGGACGGCCACCTGCATGTACGACGGGCCGACACTCCTGCTTGACGGCTGGAGATCGCCGCCCGTCCGCGGTGTCGCAGGCAGCGACCACCGCCCGGGACCCGGGCTCCGGTCAGGCGGGGCGGAGGTGGCCCAGCTTGTCGGGGTTCGCGATGAGGTAGATCGTGTCGATCTTCCCGTCCGAGATCGCCAGCGACACCACCGTGACCACGCGGCCCGCCGCGCTCAACACCGCTGCGGGCGCCCCGTTCAGTTCGGTCACCGCCATCGCGAGCTCCGCCTGCGGTTGCGCGCCGACCGACGCCATGAACTTGTCCATCTCGCCAGGCCTGCCGACCGAGGCGAGGAAGCGGGCCACCTTGTCCTGGCCGACCAGTACCCTCAGCGGCGCGCGAGCCTTGCCGCCGCCGTCGCCGACCAGCGTCACCTCCTGCGCCAGCAGCGCGATCAGCCCGTCGAGGTCGCCGCCGGCCGCCGCCTCGAGGAACCGCGCGGTGATGTCCCGCCGCCGCCCCCGGTCGGCGTCGAACCTGCGACTCCTGTCGTGCACGTGGTCCCGGGCCCGCTTGGCCAGTTGCCTGGTTGCCGCCTCACTCCGGCCGATCACCTCGGCGATCTCGGGGAACGGCAGGTCGAACGCCTCCCGCAACACGAACACCGCCCGTTCGAGCGGCGACAACGTCTCCAGCACCACCAGCAGGGCCAGCTCCACCGTGTCGGCGAGCTCGGCGCGTTCGGCCGCGTCCGGCGTGGTGCCGATCGGTTCGGGCAGCCACGGCCCCACGTAGGACTCGCGCCGGGACCGCGCCCACCTGAGCCGGTCGACGGCCAGGCGCGAGGTGACGCGGATCAGGTAGGCCCTGGCGTCTTCGACCGTCTCGTGCTCCACCCCCGCCCACCGCAGCCACGCCTCCTGCACCACGTCCTCGGCGTCGGCGACGCTGCCCAGGATCCGGTAGGCCACCCCTGTCAGGAGTTTGCGATGATCTTCGAAAACTTCGATCGACATGGACAGAGCCTGGCACGGCGCCGATTCGTGGTCGGTGGCGGATTCGGCTACACTGTCCAACATCGCAAGGGGCTATAGCGCAGTTGGTAGCGCACCTCCATGGCATGGAGGGGGTCAGGAGTTCGAGCTCGCGGATGGTCTTGATGTCGGTCAGGAACTCAGCCATGGCCCGCATATGCCCTCCCTGTCCGAAGTGACGC
>NZ_JBSFNE010000034.1:0-69451 GCF_053586935.1 Nonomuraea sp. NPDC003727 | reverse complement strand
GACAAGGCGATCAAGACGATGCGGGATACGGGTCGGGACATGTTGGACAAGTACAAGGAGACCTCACGCGGCGGTCTCGCCGTGAACGTCATCGAATGCTGACCCGCGGCCCGGCGGCGTCGGGTGGACGCGCCAGGCCGGTCGTCGGTCAGCTGGGTCCTGACGAGTCGGGGCGGTCCTGGTTGAGGGAGCTCTCCAGGTGGGCGAGGGCGCGGTCCAGTGATGCCGGGGCGTCCATGCCGGGATCCTGGGCCCAGTCGAGCCAGGTCGACAGCAGGATGCCGAACACCGCGCCGCTGACGGCCCGCACGCGGTCGTCGTACGGCGGGCGGTCGAGCCTGGCCGCGACCAGGTCGGTGAGGGTCTGCTTGGTTCTGGTGATGTTGGCGAGGCTGGCCGCCCACAGGGAGGGGACGCTGAGCACCAGCGCCTGACGCTCCCGTTTCGCGGCGATGTCCGCGTCGGTCACGCCGGTGAGCACGGCGCGCAAGGCGTTGCGCAGGGCCGTGACCGGGCCGAGCTCCGCCGGCTGGGCCGCGTAGGCCGCGGCGATGAGGGTGTCGTAGTCGTCGAGGGTGACCAGCGCTTCCTTGGTCGGGAAGTAGCGGAACACGGTCCGGTGCGAGACGTCGGCGGCCTGGGCGATCTGCTCGATGCTGGTGGCGTCGTAGCCCTGCTCACGGAACAGGCGCAGGGCGTGCCGCTGGATGGCGGCGCGGGTGTCGGCCTTCTTGCGTTCCCGCAGTCCGGGTGCTTCGGGTGACGTCATGCGGGATCCTTCAGCGGGATGACCGTCCGATACTTTCCGCCGGCGGACTGCTGCGGCGGCTCGTCAGCGCGTTCCAGGATGACATGCTCCAGACGGTGCTCGGCGAGCAGGCCGGCGATCCCTTCGCGGACGGCGCACCACACCGCCTCCGGGTCCGCCTCCGGCGTGGCGCGCAGCCGTACGCGCAGGCCGGCCGGGCCGGTCTGGACGATCTGGTAGAGCTGGACCCCCGGCGTGCGGTCCACCAGTGTGTTGAGCATCAGCGGCGCGATGACGCCCTGGCCCCGCCCGGTGGTGAACGTGAGCAGGTCGGCCACGCGCCCCTGGACGCGGAGGGCGGGCCGCGGGTCGCCGCACGGGCACGGGTCGGGCCGTCGCAGGACGCTGTCGCCGAGGTCGTAGCGCAGGATCGGCTGCACCCGGTTGGCCAGGTTGGTGATCAGGACCGTGTGCGACGGCTCGCCCGGCGGGGTGGGGGAGTGGTCGGCCTCCACCGGTTCGACCACGGCCCAGTCGCTGTTGACGTGGTACCAGCCGTGCGCGCAGCCCTCGGTCAGGAAGGGGCACTCGCTGGCGCCGTAGGTGTCGCGCACCTTGGCCCCGAACGCGCGGGCCATCCGCTCGTGGTCGCCGCCGGTCAGCGTCTCGCCGGCGGGCTCCACCAGCGCCGGAGCGATGCGCAGCCGCCCCGCCTCCTGCTCGGCGGCCAGCATGCCGAGGACGCTGCCGTAGCCGAGCAGGAGCGCGGGCCGGAACTCGTTGAGCGCCTCGACCAGCGCGTCGAGCGGGGCGTGCACCGGGACGAGGCGGACGGTCCTGCGCCGCAGCCGGCTCGCGCGCATGCGGGCGGCGCCCGCCGAGACCAGGAAGTGCCCGTTGGCCGCGGCCACGATGGCCATCCGCCCGCCGCCGGCCACGATGCGGGGAACGTCGCCGGCGTCCAGCCAGGACACCATCATGCGCATGCCGAGGGCATAGTTGACGGCGATGTCCCGGTCGTCCTTCACGAAGATCGCGGGGTTGCCGGTGGTGCCGGAGGTGGTGACCGCGAGATACCGGTCCAGGAAGCGACCGCCCACCAGCGTGGGGTCCGCGACGAACGCGCGGGCCCGCTCAAGCGTCACCTCCCGGTCGGTGGCCCACTGATCGTAGTGCGCCATCAGCGCCGCCTTGCCGGTGACGGGCAGCCGGGCGGGGTCGTCGAGGCCGGACGGCAGCCCCCGGTAGAGGTCGCGGTAGTAGGGGGAGTGGGTGCGGGCGTGCTCCACGAGGTCGGCGAGCCGCCGCCGCTGGACGGCCGCCCACGCGTGACGTCGTCTGGTACGGCGTGCGTCGCGCAGCACCAGGGGAATGCTCTCGTTCATGCGGAACATTCTGTCACAACAATGACAAATGTCAGCTGAATGTCAGAATTTCGCCAGGAGGGTGTGGCCCTCGGGAGACAGGCCGGACGGCCGGAGCCTATGTAGAGTTCGAGCTATGCCGAAGATGACGATGACGTTCCAGCTGGTGCTCGGAACGTTCCTCGACGCTCCCGACCGGGAGTTCTACGGCCTGGAACTCATGAACGCCACCGGCCTGGCCAGCGGCACCGTCTATCCCATCCTCGGCCGGTTGGAAGGCCTGGGCTGGGTGGAGAGCCGGCACGAGGACCCCGGCGTCGGCATCCGCGAGAAGCGGCCGACCCGTCGCTACTACCGGCTCACCCCCGACGGCCTCGAGAGCGGCCGCGCCGCCATCGCACGGGCGCATCGCTCGCGCGGACAGCCCGCGCCCTGGTGGCTCGGCCGTACCGGCGAGGCGCTATGAGCATCCGGCCCATCCTCGACGCCCTCCCGAGGGCCTTACCTCCCGCGCAGCTCGACCTGGTCGAGCGGGCTCACGCGGTCGCCGCGTTCTGGCACCGCGGACAGCGCCGGCGCAGCGGCGAGCCGTACATCGGGCATCCGGTGGCGGTGGCCGCCATCCTCGCCGAACTCGACGCGGGATACGAGATGCTCTGCGCGGCGCTCCTCCACGACGTCCTCGAGGACTCCGCGTGCACCGAGGAGGCGTTGCTGCGCGACTTCGGCGAGGAGATCGTCACGCTGGTCAGCAGCATGGGCACCCTCCACGACCCCGCCGACCTGGAAAGGTGCGCCGACGACCGCCTCCTCATGCTCAAGCTGGCCGACCGGCTGCACAACCAGCGGACGATGGAGTTCCTGCCGAGGGACAAGCAGCGCCGCAAGTCCCGGGAAACGCTGGAGGCGTTCGCGCCGGCCGCCGCACGGCTCGGCCTGGACGGGATCAGGGTGGAGCTGGAAGAGCTGGCCGGCGCGGTGCTGTCGGCGCCCGCCGAGGTCCGCTTCTCCTTCCACGCGCTCGCGGTGGGCGCGCTCGTCCTTCCCGCCGAGGTCCGGGCGCGGTGGCTGGCCGAGTGGCTGGGCGAACTGCACGCGTTGCCCGGCAGGCGGGCACGGGCCCGCTTCGTGGCGCACCTGCTCTGGGGGCTGCCGCGGATGGCGGCGGCCGTACGCGGGCCGACGCTGACCGCCGGGAGCGTCCTGCGCCCGGCGACGCGCTGCCTGCGGTGGCTCCTCAGATCGGACGCCCGCGTGTGGGCGCTGCTCGGGCCGCCGCTCGCCTGGCTGGTGCTCGACACGGCGGCCGACCGGCTCGGCGACGCCGTGGTCATCCTCATCACCGTCCCGCCGGTGCTGGCCGGCGGCGTGCGTGCCGTACGGGAGCGGCTGAAGGACTCCGACCCTACGTCGTGATCGCCAGGGACGCCGCGCTGACCGCCGCGCCCGTCACGGCACCCGCCAGCACCTGGGCGGGCGTGTGGTGCGAGACCCGCACCCGCGCCCACCCGATCACGGCCACCACGACCGCACCCGCCAGCAGCACCGGCAGCGCCGGGAGCACCTGGGCCAGCACCACGGCGGTGCCCGCCGACACCCCCGCGTGGAACGAGATCTTCCACGCGAGCGTGATCAGGCCCATGACCACCACCCAGCCCAGCATCACCGCCGCCGTCGCCACCACCATGTCCGGGGCGTCGAGCAGCACCAGTACGGCGAGCCCGGCCACCACCGCGACGAACCCGGCCAGCATCGGCCCCTTGCGGCTCCTGCGCTCGACCACATGGATCGAGTCCAGGCGGCCCCGCCGTACCCCGAGCGCGATCACGGCCGCGGGCACGCCCGCGCACAGCGCCGCGGCCAGCAGCCCCCACGCCAGGCCGGCCCAGCCGTCGGCGAGCAGCCCCACCACGGGCGGCATGGCGATCGCCACGTACTGCGGCGCGAACACCTCGGTCACGGCGGCGGCCACGGTCCCGCCGGTCCCCTTCCGATCTTCCGCGCGCTGATCGGTCACGTCTCCTCCTGAGGTACCGGTCGTCCGGTGGTCGGTCACGCGGTCAGGAAGCGCCTGACCGCCGCCAGCCAGGCCTCGGGCTGGTCGATGTGCGCCATGTGTCCAGCCTCCGCAAGGACGACCGCCTCGGCGCACGGGGTCGCGGCGACCAGCGAGGAGGGGAAGGTCATGTCCTGGCGCCCGTGCAGCAGGAAAGAGCCGTTCCCTCCAGGGGCGAGCTGTCCCACACCGAGGGATGGGCGCGCTTTCTGCGCTCGTACTCCGCCCACCCCGCGAAGGCGTCCGGTGGCACCGGCAGACGCTGCTCGACGCCACGATCAGCCGCCGCACCAGCCCGGGATGCCGGATGGCCAGGCGCAGCGGTCGGCGGGCCCCTCGAACTTCCTGACGTGCAGGCGCATCTATCCGGCGGCCTCGACGAGCGCGCGGAAGAGCGAGCCGTCCTCGCCGGCCTCGGGATGCCACTGGACGCCCAGGGCGAAGCGGTGACCCTGCAACTCGACCGCCTCGATCGCGCCGTCGGCGGCGTGGGCGGTGGCGTTGAGGCCCGTGCCCAGGCGCCTGATCGACTGGTGGTGGTAGTGCGGGACCGTCACGGTCTCCTCGCCCAGGATCGCGGCCAGGTGGCTGCCCGGGGTGACGGAGACCGGCATGTGCCCGAACTCGCCCGGGGCCGGGGCGTGCCCCGAATGGCCGACGACGTCGGGAAGATGCTGGTGGAGGCTGCCGCCGAGGGTGATGTTCAGCACCTGGAGCCCTCGGCAGACGCCCAGGAAGGGCATGCCCGCCTTCAGCGCGGAGTCCGCTATCGCAAACTCCGCCGAGTCGCGAAATGTCCGGATAAATCCCGTGCGCTCGTGGGCCGTCTCCGCGTACCGCGACGGGTCGATGTCGCCCCCGCCCGCCAGGATCACCCCGTCCAGCCTGTCCACGATCGACGCCGGATCGCCGGCGGGCGGCACGATCACCGGCTGCCCGCCCGCCCGCACCACCTGCTCCACGTACATGTACGGCAGCAGCGCCGTCGTCATCTCCCACACCGTGAACCGCGCGGGCTCGACGTAACAGGTAATGCCGATCAAGGGTCTGGTCATCACAACTCCTGCAGGGGTCCTTCATACGGGGAAAGGCCCATCTCCACATTGGCCTTCAGCTAAGGTGCGGTGAGTGGCGAGGACCGTGAAGCGAGCCTACAAATATCGCTTCTATCCCACTCCCTCACAGGCAGACCTTCTGTCCCGCACCTTCGGATGCGTTCGCCTGGTCTACAACAAAGCACTTGATCTTCGCAGGGGTTCCCACGCCGCGCACGGCAAGGCTGTCTCCTACGGGGAGTCCTCGGCTGAGCTGACGAGATGGAAGCGGAGCGAGGAACTGGCGTTCCTGAACGAGGTGTCCAGCGTGCCGCTGCAGCAGGCGCTGCGTCACCTGCAGAGCGCTTTCGCCAACTTCTTCGCCGGACGAGCGAGGTATCCGTCATTCAAGTCCCGCAAGAGATCGCGATCCAGCGCCGAATTCACCCGCTCGGCGTTCACCTATCGCGACGGCGTCCTGAAGCTCGCCAAGATGGACAGGCCGCTGGATGTTCGCTGGTCGCGTCCACTTCCCCTGGCCGCGAGGCCGTCCATCGTCACCGTCTCCCGTGACAGCGCCGACCGCTGGTACGTGTCCATCCTGGTCGAGGAGACGATCGCACCGCTGCCGCCTGTCGATCAAGCGGTGGGCGTGGACGCTGGACTGTCGGTGCTCCTGACGCTTTCCACCGCCGAGAAGATCATCGGTGCCAAGGCGGAGAGGAGAGATCGCAAACGCCTCGCGAGAGCCCAGCGCAACTTCGCGCGCAAGGCGAGGGGCTCGGCCAACCGAGAGAAAGCGCGGGTCAAGGTCGCCGGCGTCTACGGGCGAATCGTGGATCGGCGGCGAGACCACCTGCACAAGGTGACGACACGGCTTGTTCGCGAGAACCAAGTGATCGCCGTGGAGGATCTCGCCGCGCGCAACCTGATGAGGAACACGTCGCTCGCGCGTGCGGTCGCGGATGCGGCGTGGCGAAGCCTCCGGCACATGCTGGAGTACAAAGCGGCCTGGTATGGGCGGGAACTGGTGGTGATCGACCGCTGGTTTCCTTCCTCCAAGACCTGCTCGGCCTGTGGCGCCGTACGGGCGAGTATGCCGCTTGACGTCCGGTCGTGGACCTGCGCCTGTGGCGCGGTGCACGACCGGGACGTCAACGCCGCCAAGAACATCCTGGCCGCTGGGCTGGCGGACAGGTGAAACGCCTGTGGAGCTGATGGAAGACCTCAAGGAGAGCTCTCTCCGACGGGAGGTCGGCGACGAAGCAGGAAGCTTCCTGGGACGATCCGAGAGGATCTCTTCCGGGAGAGCAGGTCAAAGCGGAGTAACGTACGCCCCCGAGATGCCGCCGTCGACCAGGAACTCCGAGCCGGTGATGAAGGACGCGTCGTCGGAGGCGAGGAAGGCGACCGCGGCGGCGATCTCGCTTGCCTCGGCGAAGCGGCCGACGGGAATGTGGACCAGGCGGCGCTGGGCGCGCTCGGGGTCCTTGGCGAACAGCTCCTGCAGCAGCGGCGTGTTCACCGGGCCGGGGCACAGGGCGTTGACCCTGATGCCCTCGCGGGCGAACTGCACGCCGAGCTCCCTCGACATCGCCAGCACGCCGCCCTTGGAGGCGGTGTAGGAGATCTGGGAGGTGGCCGAGCCCATCACCGCGACGAAGGAGGCGGTGTTGATGATCGAGCCCTTGCCCTGCCGCCGCATGTAGGGGATGGCGTGCTTGCAGCACAGGTAGACGCTCGTCAGGTTGACCTCCTGCACGCGGCGCCACGCCTCGATGCCGGTCTCCAGGATGGAGTCGTCGTCGGGCGGGGAGATGCCCGCGTTGTTGAAGGCGATGTCGACGCTGCCGTAGGTGTCGAAGGCGGTCTGGTACATCCTGACCACGTCGTCCTCGTCGGTGACGTCGGCCCGCACGAACAGGCCGCCCACCTCGTCGGCGGCTTTGGCGCCGGTCGGCTCGTCGAGGTCGACGCAGACGACCTTGGCGCCCTCGTCGGCGAACCGTCGTGCGGTGGCCAGGCCGATTCCGCTGCCGGCGCCGGTGATGACGGCGACGCGATCCTGCAAGCGCTGCATATGTCCTTCTCTCGGTGGGTGCTCTGCTTCTCGCGCGGGCCCAGGAACCCGGGCGGGGGTCCCGGGGCCTCATGACGGGGCCGGAGGGCCGTGACCCCGGTCAGTCGGTGGCGATGAAGACGTTCTTGGTCTCGGTGAAGGCGGCCAGGGCGTCGGGCCCCAGCTCCCGTCCGAGCCCCGACTCCTTGAAGCCGCCGAACGGCGTCCAGTACCGCACGCTGGAGTGGGAGTTGACGCTCAGGTTCCCGGCCTCGACCGCCCTGGCCGTCCGCAGCGCCCTGCCGACGTCGCGGGTCCAGATCGAGCCGCTCAGGCCGTAGCGGGTGTCGTTGGCGATCCGCACCGCCTCGGCCTCGTCCGCGAACGGGACCACCGACACCACCGGCCCGAAGATCTCCTCGGTGAAGGCGCGGTCGGTCACGGCGGAGGTGAGGACGGTCGGCGGGAACCAGAAGCCGGGGCCGTCGGGGCAGGACGTCTGCAGGTAGGGGTTGTCGGGGACGAAGCCGCGCACCCGCTCCAGCTGCTCGGCGCTGATGAGCGGCCCCATCTCGGTGCTCTCGTCGAGCGGGTCGCCGACCTTGACGTTCGTGACGGCCTGCGAGAGCCGTACCAGGAAGTCGTCGTAGACGGAGGCCTCGACGAGGATCCTGGAGCGGGCGCAGCAGTCCTGCCCCGAGTTGTCGAAGACGGCGTAGGGCGCGGTGGCGGCGGCCCTGTCGAGGTCGGAGTCGGCGAAGACGATGTTGGCGGACTTGCCGCCGAGCTCCAGGGTGAGCCGCTTGACCTGCCCGGCGCACGTGGCGGCGATCTGCTTGCCGACCTCGGTGGAGCCGGTGAACACGATCTTGGCGACGTCCGGGTGCTCGACCAGGCGGGCGCCGGCGACCTCGCCCGCGCCGGGCACGACCTGGAGCACCCCCTCGGGGAGACCGGCCTCGAGGGCCAGCTCGGCCAGCCGGAGCGCGGTCAGGGGGGTCCACTCGGCGGGTTTGACGATCACCGTGTTGCCTGCCGCGAGCGCGGGGGCCACGCCCCACGTCATGATCACCATGGGGAAGTTCCATGGCACGATCACGCCCACCACGCCGAGCGGCTCGTGGAAGGTGACGTCGAGGCCGCCCGCCACGGGGATCTGCTTGCCGTGGTCGCGCTCGGGCGCGCCGGCGTAGAAGTGCAGCACGTCGCGGACGTTGCCCGCCTCCCAGCGGGCGTTGCCGATCGTGTGGCCGGCGTTGGCGATCTCCAGACGGGCCAGTTCCTCGGCGTGCGCGTCGACCTTCTCGGCGAAGCGCCGCAGCAGGCGGGCGCGGTCGCCGGGCGAGACCTGCCGCCAGGTCTGGAAGGCGGTCCTGGCACGCTCCACCGCTCTGTCGATCTCCGCCGCGTCGGCGAGCTCGACCTCGGCGACCACGGCCTCGGTCGCCGGATTGATGATCTTCACAGTCTCTCGAATCCCCTGAACAGTTCCCAGTCGGTCACCGCCGCGTCGAAGGCGGCCAGCTCGACGCGGGCGTTGTTGGCGTAGTGGGCCACCACGTCCTCGCCGAAGTTCTCGCGGGCCAGTTTCGACCCCTCCCACAACGTGAGCGCGTCGCGCAGGGTGTGGGGCACGGTGTCGGCGCCGCTGGTGTAGGCGTTGCCGGTGAACGGCTCCTCCAGCGGCAGCTCGTTGTCGATGCCGTGCAGTCCGGCGGCGATGAGCGCGGCCACCGCGAGGTAGGGGTTCACGTCGCCGCCCGGCACGCGGTTCTCGACGCGCAGGGAGGGCCCGTGGCCGACGAGGCGCAGCGCGCACGTGCGGTTATCCACACCCCACTTGACGGCGGTCGGCGCGAAACTGCCCGGCACGTACCTCTTGTAGGAGTTGATGTTCGGGGCGTAGAGGAGGGTGAGTTCCCGCAGGCAGGCGAGCTGCCCGGCGATGAACCAGGCCCCCTGCTCCGACAGCCCGTACGGCCGGCTCCCTGCCATGACCGGCTCGTTGTCCACAGACCGCAGCGAGATGTGGATATGGCAGGAATTGCCCTCACGCTGGTTCGGCTTGGCCATGAAGGTGATCGACCTGCCCTCCTGGGCGGCGATCTCCTTGGCGCCGTTCTTGTAGATCGCGTGGTTGTCGCACGTGCGCAGGGCCTCGTCGTAGCGGAAGGCGATCTCGTGCTGGCCCAGGTTGCACTCGCCCTTGGCCGACTCGACGTACATGCCCGCGCCTTCCATCTCGCGCCTGATGCGGCGCAGGAGCGGCTCGATGCGGGCGGTACCGAGCAGCGAGTAGTCGACGTTGTAGAGGTTGGCCGGTGTCAGGTCGCGGTAGGCCCGCCGCCACGCCTCCTCGTAGCTGTCGTCGTAGACCACGAACTCCAGTTCGGTGCCCACGTAGGCGGCCAGCCCGCGCTCCTCGAGCCTGGCGAGTTGCCGGCGCAGGATCTGCCGGGGCGAGGCGACGACGTCCGTGCCGTCCTCCCAGGTCAGATCGGCCATCAGCAGGACGGTGCCCTCCTGCCAGGGGATGCGCCGCAGCGTCGACATATCGGGTTTCATCATGAAATCGCCGTAACCGCGGTCCCATGACGACATCTCATAGCCGCTGACGGTGTTCATGTCGACATCGACGGCCAGGAGGTAGTTGCACCCCTCGGAGCCGTGGTGTAGCACCTCGTCAAGGAAGTATCGGGCGGACAGGCGCTTGCCCTGCATCCGGCCCTGCATGTCGACCAGGGCCAGCAGGACGGTGTCGATCCGCCCCTCGGCCACCTCGTCGCGCAACTCGTCTAGTGAAAGGAAGCCACCCGGCACAGTCACCCTCCCTGCTATTGGGCTAGTGTTAGACCATTGGTAAGCCGCAGTCAAGACCTCTGCCGAGGGGGGCCATGAACCCGTTGACGGTGTTGCGCCCGGTCCGGGCGGGCAACGCCTTCGAGGAGACCGTGGAGCGGCTGCTCCAGGCGATCAAGCTGGGCATGGTCGCCCAGGGGGAGAAGCTTCCCCCCGAACGGGAGCTGGCCGTCCAGCTGGGAATCAGCAGGGTGACCCTGCGCGAGGCCATCCGCGCGCTGCAGGACGCGGGCTATCTCGACGTACGGCGCGGCAGGTACGGCGGCGCCTTCGTCATCTACGCCCCGCCCGCGCCCGGCAGCGGCGACCTGCGCCAGGCGGTGGCCGAGATGGGCTCCGACTCGATCGCCGACGCGCTCACCTTCCGGATGGCCGTCGAGTGCGGGGCCGCCCAGGTGCTGGCCGGCTCGTCGCTGTCGGAGGAGCAGCGCGAGGTGCTGCTCGGCCGCCTGGCCGACCTCAACGCCGCGGGCCCCGAGGAGTACCGCCGCCTCGACACGGCCTTCCACCTGTCGATCGCCGAGCTGACCGGCTCCCCGCTGCTGGCCGCGGCCTGCGCCGACGCGCGGCTGCGGGTGACCGACCTGCTCAACGCGATCCCCATGCTGCAGGTCAACATCGAGCACGCGGCGACGCAGCACGAGGCCATCGTCGCCGCCATCCTCGACGGCGACCCGGAGGCGGCCAGCCGGGCGGTCGCCGAACACCTGGAGGGCACCGCCGCCCTGCTGCGCGCCTTCCTCGGCTGAATGTCACGATCACGTCACCGAGCGTGCCTTCCGGTCGCGCCGGGTTCATCATGATCACATGCGTGGCACCCTCGTGGCGGTGTTATGGGCGGCCCTGGTCACCGCGGCGATCGTGGCCGGTGTCGGGGTGGTTTCGCGAGGTCCCGATCCCGCCACCACCACCTGTCCCGACGGCACGCGCGGCGACACCGTCCGCACGACGCGCCTCCAGGTGGACAACACCGACGTCGACGCGCCCACCCTCACCGCCGTCACCGTGGTCACCGTTCCGCGCGCGCATCCCGTCGTGGCCGACCTGCTGGCCGAGCCGAGGGAGGGCGGCTACCAGGCGGCCATGAACTGCCTGCTGAACGGCGGTGACCCGGAGGTGAGGTGGAGGGAGAAGCGGGAGAGCCTGCCCCGGATCGAGATCGGGCAGGAGAGCGTCACGGTCACCGACACGGTCAGGGTGGGCATCGAACTGGTCGCCGACGGCCAGGGGCTCGGCGATCAGGACCTGTGCAGCGTTCCGGACTACGGCTGGGTGCGGCACGTGGCCAGGGACGACGACGCGGAGTGGCGCTGCGTGCCCGACGCCGTCTTCGGGCCGTGGGAGTTCTACCAGGTCAACGATCGCCACTGGCACTTCGTGCTGCGCACCGAACCGGACCTGTGGCGGCTGCCCTGGCGGGAGATCGTGGTGGAACACCCCGACGGATGGCTGAGCTCGCCCAGCCCGCCGCCGGGCACGTGGGGCCAGAACACCGCCACCTGGCGGCAGCAGGCGGTCACCGCCAGGGTGTCGTTCACGCTGACCCCTGATCTGGACGGCTGGGGCGCCGCCGTGATGAGCGGCTATCCCGAGCGGATGGCCCGCGATCTCCTCAGCGAGTTCTGGACGTTCCTCACGCTTCTGGCGGGGCTGCTGATCCACCTGCGGTGGGGCCGGCGGGACCGGGCGCTCGTGGCGGTGCCGGCCGTCCTCAGCGGCTTGCACCTGGTGCGCCTGCTCACCTACGACCTGCTGGGCCCGCCGGTGGCGGACGGGGCGGCTCGGATGGTGTTCTGGAGCGTGTCGAGCGGAGTCCTGGTCATCGCCGCCTCCGCCGTCCTGTGGGCCGGTGGCCTGCCCCGGTGGCAGCTGGTCCTCGGCCTGTCCGCGGTGCTGGCGGGCACCCTCGGGGCGGGCCTGGCGGGGTGGCTGACGGCCGGCTTCCCCGACGACGAGCCTGGCGGGCTGCCGTGGACACTGGCGGGCATCGCCGCGGCCGATCTCCTGCTGGTGGCGCTGCTGTCGGCGGCGTGGATCAACGGGATGCGACGCGCCTTCCTGCGCGAGCACGGCGGTGCCGTCCCGCGCTGGGTGTGGCTGGTCAGCTGGGGTCTTGCCGCGCTCACCACGGGATACGCGTGCTTCGCCCTGGCCAGGGACCGCCTGCGGGTCATGTGGCTGGCCGAGGACCAGGAGGTCATGGGTTCGGTCACCTCCGACCTGCTCTGGATGCCCTTCAACCTGGTCACCTGGTTCGCCGGCTACGTGCTGTGGCTGTGGCCGGTGACGGTCCTGGTCGTGGCGCTGCGCTTCAGGACGTTCACGCTGGCGCGGGAAGGCCCGGACGGCGGGGGCGCCCGTGCGCTCGTGGTGTGGGTCTTCGTCGCCAACGCCTTCGGCTACTCCCACTTCTACGGCGGCCTCTGGCTGCCGGTCGCCCTGGTGGCAGGAACGGTGACCCTCTGGGCGGTGCTCCAGGCGACACGCCCCTGGGTGCTGTCGGCCCGTCGGCTCGCCGACGGCCGGCCCCTCCACGCCGAACTGCGCACCGGCACGATCGAGCAGGTGCGGAAGGCGGCCGGGCGGTATCTGTGGGCCCGGCGGTCGGGCAGGGAGTGGGACGCCAAGCCGCTCGACTCCGCCGAAGGGCTCGACGACTGGCACGAGGGAGCGGACGCGCTGCGCGCCGAGTTCCGGTCGCTGCGCAGGGGGCCGCGTTCGGGCAGGGAGGTGCTGCCCGCCGACGTGACCCCGCTCGACCTGGCCCTGCTGGCCGGCCCGGACAGGTCACGGGGCGCCGGGGGCGTCACCTGGCGGGCGGGCCGTCAGGCCGACCTGGCCTGGCGGGCCGGGCTCTTCGCGCTCGCCCTCGGGTCGGTGCCGTCCGGGTACATCGTCTGGCACGACATCGTGCTGACGGGTGGACCGGGACGGCTGGACTGGTTCGCCGGGCTCGCCCAGCCGGTGTTCGCCTTCGGGGAGGCGGCCTTCTGGTTCGTGCCCGGCTACCTGCTCGGCCTGTTCTGGGACCAGCTACCGGGACGGCGCGGCCCCATCAAGGCCCTGCCGTTCATCGTGACGTACCTGGTCTACACCCTGGTCAGGCTGGGGCTGGACCAGCTCTTCGACATGGGCGACCTGAACGGCCTCGTGGTACGCGCGGTGGTCCTGGCGGCCGTGCTGACCGCGACGGGACTGTACGTGGACGCCCGCACGATGAGGAACGTCCTGCCGCCCTGGAGCAGGGTCGGCAGGTACGTGCTGGACATCTACCGGCTGGAGACCCTGCCGTCACAGGCCACCTTCCTGCTCGCGCAGATCGCCGCGATCCTGGCGATCATCCAGTTCGTCGGCGGGGGCGGAGGGGAACCGCCCGCGCCGGGAGTGGATCCGTTCCAGGTCCCCAGAACGCCCTAATGGACTAGACGAGGGTGAGGCCCTCCTCGGTGCCGAGCTCGTGAGTGGTGCCGTCCGGCCAGGTCAGGGTGATCCTGCCGCCGGTCAGCCGGAACGCCGGTGGCGCCGAGGTGACGGGGGCCGCCGAGAGGGTGACGACGCACGCGAAGACGGCTCCCGGCTCGGGGACGGTGCCGTCCAGGGCGGGGACGACCGCGTCGGGGCCGAAGACCGTGCCGCCGGGGGACTTCAGCTCGGTGGCCGCCGTGAACCCGTGCAGGGGCAGGAGGGCACTGGTCAGCTCGCCCGCGCCGGTCAGCTCGCCCGCGCCGTTCGGCTCGCCCGCGCCGGTCGGCTCGTCCGCGCCGGTCACGGTCCGCGCGCCGGCGGCGGGCAGGGCCCAGCCCGTCTGGCGGACGAGGGTGCCGGCCGGGGCGGTCACCCGGTGGACGCGGACCTCGTGCGGGCCGTGGACCACGCTCACGGACTCGATCAGCGTCGAGGGTGTCGGGCGGCAGGAGGAGGCGGCCCATCCCGGTCCGGCGCCGCGCGGGGTGATCGGGCCGCGCGGGGTGACCTCCCCGCCGAGCACCAGGCCGACGTGGTTGTCGGCGGGCGCGTCCTCGCAGGATGCGGGCGTGTCCTGGGGGGATGCGGGCGCGTCCTGTGCGGCGGCGGGTACGGCGGGCGCGGGCGTGGTGGGGCCGGTGCGGGTCGAGTAGGCCATGCGCTGGTAGAGCGGGTCGTCGGGGGCGCCGCCGGGCGGCTGCTTGTCGCTGCCGTGGTTGACCAGCCTGACCAGCCCGTCGGCGGCCGTCGAGTGGATCAGCAGCCCCGGCCCCGGCAGGCCGATCGCCTGGTCGGCGCGTTCGACGGGTCCCGGCTCCTCCACCGCGGTCCAGACGGGGTGGTCGGGCGGCAGCAGGAGCCCGAGGAACCCCTTCGCCGCCCAGTACGGCGAGGCCGGCCCCGAGTACGCCTGCAGGGACGGCTCGTGCGGGCCGTACCAGCCGAGCGTGAGGAGTCCTTCGCGCGACAGCGCCCGGCCGCCGGCGAGGAAGTGGGCGGCCGCGCCGCTGGCCAGGCGCCGGGCGGTGCCGGGGGAGTAGGGCGAGACGCCGAGCAGCTCGCCCGCCCACACCGGCGCCGCGGCGGCGAAGCGGTAGATGACGGATCGGCCGTGGTAGACGGGCGAGCCGTTGGTGTCGAAGGCGGTGCCGTAGTTGGTCAGGAAGGCGCGCAGCCGCGAGGCGTACGGCTCGGCGGGCCCGCCGAGGTAGGCGTGGATCACCGGGTACAGGTGCATCGCCCAGCCGTTGTAGTGGTCGAAGTTGCGCCCGTCGCCGTCGCGGTACCAGCCGTCGCCCTCGTACCAGGCCTCGATCCTGGCCAGCCCGCGCTCGGTGGCGCCGCGGTCGTCGAGGCCGAGGTCGCCGAAGAGTCCGGCGACGGCGACGGGGAACAGGTGCCAGTTGTTGTCGACGTGTTCGCGGATCAGCGCGTCGCCCAGCCAGTCGAGGGCGCGCTCCTGGACGGCGGCGGGCAGGCGGTCCCACAGGTGGGCGCGGGTCAGCCGCAGCCCGATGGCGATCGAGGCGGCCTCGACCATCGGCTGGCTGTGGTCGGCGATCGGCTGCCACGCGCCGCCGGGGCCCGCGGCCAGCCCTTCCGCGTACGGCTCCAGCACCGCCGGGTCGCCGCCGCCGGCGACGCGGAAGGCGGCCAGCAGGAACGTCCTGGCGTATCCCTCGAGCCCGTCGCACCGCGACCAGCTGGCCCGGCCCGGCAGGTCGACCAACGCGCGATCATGGGAGCGGTACGGTTCGACGGCCGCGAGCAGGCCGTCGGCCGCCGCCTCCCAGTGGGCGCGCGTCCATCCCGTGATGGGGCTGAGCGATCGGTCGGCATCAGGAAGGGTGAGCACGCGGCCTCCGGGAACTGATCGAACGAAACAATACGTTCACGAACGAAAGCTACCTCGCTAGGATCGGACCCGTCGAGTGTTAGGAGCCCCCCTTGTTCGTCGAGCAACGCCATGAGTTCATCCTTCGCGAGGTGCGCGAGCGCGGCTCGGTCCGGCTGGCCGACCTGGTCGAGCGGCTGCAGGTGTCCATGGTCACCCTGCGCAGGGACGTCGAGCACCTGGCGGGCCGGGGGCTGGTCACCAGGGTGCACGGCGGCATCACGCTGCCCCAGGAGCCGGCCAGGCCGGTCGCCGAGGGGACGCTCGCGGGAGCGCCGGCCTTCCGGCCGGTGAACGACCGGGCGCTCACGATCGGGATGCTGGTGCCGTCGGCCACGTACTACTACCCGAGCGTGATCAAGGCCGCCCGCGACCGGGCCCAGGACCTGGGCGCGCGGCTGGTGCTCGGCGTCTCCCGCTACGACGACGAGGAGGACCGCAAGCAGGTCGGCCAGTTGATCGGCGGCGGCGCGGAGGGCTTGCTGCTCACGCTGAGCAGGCAGCCTGACGCCTCGCACGTCGAGTGGCTCGCCGGGCTGGGCGTGCCCGCCGTCCTGGTGGAGAGGGTGGCGGAGCTGGGCGGCCCGGCCTCCTTCCTCGACGCGGCGGCCTCCCACCACGCCCACGGCGCCTTCGTGGGCGTTCGGCACCTGGCCGAGCTGGGACATCGCCGGGTGGCCATGGTCAGCCGCAGCAGCCCCACCGCGCCGAGGGTGCGCCAGGGGTTCCTGGCCGCGGTGCGCGACCTGGGCCTGGAGACGCCCGGCGAGTTCGGGATCGAGCAGGAAGGGCCGTCGGAGGAGCAGGTCGCCCAGGTGGTGGCGGCGGTCCGCGAGGCAGGGGTGACGGGGCTGCTCGTGCACAACGACGAGGACGCGCTGCTGCTGGTGCAGCACCTCAGGGTCGCGGGCGTGCGGATCCCGCACGACGTGTCGATCGTGGCCTACGACGACGAGGTGGCCGCGCTCAGCGACCCGCCGCTGACCGCCGTCGCCCCGCCCAAGTCCGCGGTCGGCCGTAACGCCGTCGACCTGCTGGTTCGCCGCATCGAGCACGGCGCGGACCTGCCGGGCCAGCACGTGGCGCTGCTGCCGGAACTCCGGGTGCGCGAATCGACCGCTCCGCGCGGTTGATGTTTCGCGTTCATTTCGTTACTGATCGATATCTAGACAAGTCTTCGTTTGTGAGCGAATGATGCTCTAGCGATCGGAAGCGATTAGGAGCAATCATGGAACGCAAGCGCGCCGCCGCCGGCATCGCCGGAATGCTGGCCGGTATGACCCTTCTCGCGGCCTGCGGTGGCGGCAGCGGCGGATCCGCGCCCGCGTCCGGCGAGGCGGGCAAGCCCACCCAGGTCACCTTCTGGGGCTGGGCCAAGGGCACGCAGCAGGTCGTCGACGCCTTCAACAAGTCGCACAAGGACATCCAGATCACGTTCGAGGAGATCCCCTCGGGCAACGCGGGCGGCTACGCCAAGTTCTCCAACGCGGTGAAGGCGGGCAACGCCCCCGACGTGATGTCCGTCGAGTACCCGCAGCTTCCCGACTTCGTCAACCAGGGCGCGCTCCAGGACATCACCGCCGACGTCGCCGACCTCAAGGGCAAGTACCCGCCCAGCGTCTTCAGCCTCGTCGAGCTCGGCGGCAAGACCTGGTCGGTGCCCATGGACGCGGCCCCGCAGGTGTTCTTCTACCGCAAGGACCTGTTCGAGAAGAACAAGATCGAGGTCCCGAAGACCTGGGACGACTTCAGGGCCGCCGCCGAGAAGGTCAAGAAGGCCGACGGCAAGGCACGCATCGCCACCTTCTTCCCCGACGACCCGAGCGTCCTGGCCGCCCTGTCGTGGCAGGCGGGCGCCAAGTGGTTCGGCACCGAGGGCGACGCGTGGAAGGTCTCCATCAACGACGAGGCCACCAAGAAGGTCGCCGGCTACTGGCAGGGCCTGGTCAAGGACGAGCTCGTCAAGGTGCAGCCGTCCTTCAGCCAGGAGTGGAACGCCGCCTTCGAGGACGACAGCCTGTGGGGCTACGTCGGCGCCAACTGGGGCGCCGGCGTCATGAAGGGCAACCACGCCGGGCAGTCCGGCAAGTGGGCCATCGCGCCCGTCCCGCACTGGGGCACGCCCGCCAGCGGCATGCTCGGCGGCACCACCTTCGCCGTCGCCAAGAACAGCGCGAACACCAAGGCCGCCGTCGAGGTCATCAAGTGGCTGACCGGCTCCCCCGAGGCGTGGACGGCCCGCCTGTCCTCCGGCACCTCCAGCGGCTTCCCCGCGATCGCCGACCTGGTGCCGGTGGCGGCCAAGAGCTTCGACGCCTCCTTCTACGGCGGGCAGGACATCTACGCGCTGTTCACCGAGGCCTACGGCACCATCCAGCCCGGCTGGACGTGGGGGCCGAGCATGGTGCAGACGCTGACCTCCTTCAAGGACGCGCTCGGCAAGGTGAGCACCGGCGAGACGACGATCCCCGACGTGCTGGAGAGCGTCCAGACCGCGACCGTCACGGAGATCAAGGGCCGCGGCCTCAACGTCGCCGCCCAGCAGTAACCCGTACGGCACGCCTGCCTGGCTCCGGTCCGCCGGGTGGCCGCCCCCCGGCACCCACCCGGCGGAACCCGCCCCCCTTCAAGGAACCCTCGCGCGCGGGCGGCGAGGGGCCATGAGACGGCGGTCGGTCCAGGCGGCGTGGGAGCGGCGGACGGCCGTGCCGTACCAGACAGCGAAGAAGAGGTGGAGATGACGACCGGCACACCAGAGACACCGGCGCGCGGCCCGGGTGAGGCGTGGCGCAGGCGGGGGGCGATCCTGCTCTTCGTCGGCCCGTTCTTCGCGCTGTTCGCCGCGGTCATCATGGCTCCGCTGGCGTACGCGGTCTACCTGAGCCTGTTCAGCGAGAAGTCGTCCGGCCTCGGCTTCGGCGGCGCCGAGACGGTCTTCGTCGGGCTCGGCAACTACCTCGACACGCTCAGGGACCAGGCCTTCACCGACGGCTTCCTGGTGATCCTCGGCTACTGCGTCCTGTACATCCCGCTGATGATCGGCGGCGCGCTCGCCCTCGCGCTGCTGCTCGACTCCGGCCTGGCCAGGGCGAAGAAGTTCTTCCAGCTCGCCCTGTTCATGCCGCACATCGTGCCGGGCGTGATCGCGGGCCTCATCTGGCTCTACCTCTACCTGCCCGGCATCAGCCCCATCGTGGACCTGCTCGGCGGGGTCAACTTCCTCGGCGGCGACCAGGTGCTCGGCTCGGTGGTCAACATCGCGCTGTGGGAGTGGGTCGGCTACAACATGATCATCTATTTCGCCGCGCTCCAGGCCATCCCCGCCGAGGTGCTCGAGGCGGCCAGGATGGACGGCGCGGGCGCGGTCAGGACCGCCCTGTCGGTGAAGGTGCCGCTGATCCGCGGCGCCGTCATCACCACGGTGCTGTTCACGATCATCGGCTCGCTGCAGCTGTTCACCGAGCCCATGGTGCTCGACAACGTCAGCGACGGCATCGTCAGCACCTGGACCCCGAACATGTACGCCTACAACGAGGCCTTCGGCAACAACGACTACGGCCAGGCGGGCGCCGCCTCGATCATCCTCGCGCTGCTGGCCGCCGTGCTCTCCTACGTCGTCACCAGGTGGGGTAACCGTCGATGAAGTGGATGTCCCGCGCGACGGTCAACGTCCTGCTGATCGTCGCCACGCTCTACACGCTGCTGCCGCTGACCTGGCTGCTGTTCGCCTCGACCAAGTCGCTGTCGGACCTGTACTCGACGCCGGGCTTCGCCTTCGGCGACTTCAACCTGATCGCCAACATCCGGGCGGTCAGCGAGGAGAACGGCGGCATCTTCTTCCGCTGGTACCTCAACAGCGTCCTGTACGCGGGCGTCGGCGCGGCGGTGAGCTCCTTCATCACCGTCATGTGCGGCTACGCCTTCGACAAGTACTCGTGGTTCGGCAAGGAGAAGCTGTTCGGCCTGGTGCTGCTCGGCGTGCTGGTGCCCACCACGGCGACGGCGCTGCCGCTGTACCTGCTGGCCTCCCAGGTGGGCCTGGTCAACACCTTCTGGGCGGTGTTCATCCCGGTGCTGGTGCACCCGTTCGGCGTCTACCTGGCGCGCGTGCTGTCGTCGGGCTACGTGCCGGGCGAGGTGCTCGAGGCGGCCAGGTCGGACGGCGCCGGTGAGATCAGGACCTTCACCAGGGTGGCGCTGCCGATGCTGATGCCGGCCTACGTGACGATCTTCCTGTTCCAGTTCACCGCCATCTGGAACAACTTCTTCCTGCCGCTGGTGATGCTCAACGACCAGAACCTCTACCCGCTCAGCCTGGGCCTGTTCAGCTGGGAGAAGCAGGGCAACGCCTTCCCCGAGTTCCACAGCCTGGTGATCACCGGATCGCTGCTGTCGGTGGTCCCGCTGCTGCTGGTGTTCATGTCGCTGCAGCGCTTCTGGAAGGCCGGGATGACGGCGGGCAGCGTCAAGTGAACGACTTCTCGGGGGAGAACGTGAAAAGGCCGAAGACTCTCGTCGCCATGAGCGCCCACGTCGCCGAACGGCTCGTCAGGGGCCCTGTCAGGAGCCGCCTGGCGATGCTCGCCGACGTCGACGTGGACCTGGTCGTCCAGGACTTCGCGCGGGCCGACCTGTCGCAGGTGGAGGTCCTGTACACCTCCTGGGGCTGTCCGCCGCTCACCGCCGAGGTGCTGGCGCGCGCCCCCAGGCTGGGCGCCGTCGTGCACGCCGCCGGATCGGTCAAGCACCACGTCACCGACGCGGTCTGGCAGCGCGGCATCGCCGTCTCCTCGGCCGCGGCGGCCAACGCCGAGCCGGTCGCGGAGTTCACGCTCGCCGCGATCCTGTTCGCCAACAAGCGGGTCATCGACATCGCCCGCCGTTACCGCAGGGACCGGAGCCACGACGACTGGGACACCCGCTACCCCGGCTTCGGCAACTACCGCAGGACCGTCGGCGTCATCGGCGCCTCCAGGATCGGCCGCAGGGTGATCGAGCTGCTGCGTCCCTTCGACCTGGAGGTGCTGGTCAGCGACCCCTACCTGACCGAGGACCTGGGCGTCGCGCACGTCGGCCTGGACGAGCTGGTCAGCCGCAGCGACGTGGTCAGCGTGCACGCGCCCGACCTGCCGGAGACCCGCCACATGATCGACAAGGCCCGGCTGGCGCGGATGCGCGACGGCGCGACCCTGATCAACACCGCCAGGGCGGCGCTCGTCGACCAGGACGCGCTGACCGCCGAGCTGCTGTCCGGGCGGCTCCACGCCGTCCTCGACCACACCGAACCGGAGTTCCTGCCCGAGTCCTCGCCCCTCTACGAACTGGACAACGTTCTCGTCACCCCGCACATCGCCGGTTCGCTCGGCGGGGAGCTGGCCCGCATGGCCGACCTCGCGCTCGACGAGCTGGCCCGATACGCCCGCGGCCTGCCCTTCGAGTACGCGGTGGAGCCCGCGAGCCTGTCCCGCTCCGCCTGAACCCCTTCCCGGGAGGCACCCCCCATGCTCCGACGTGCCCTGCCGGCGACCCTGCTGGTCGCCACCGTCACCTCCTCCCTCACGCTGTCCGCCGCCCCCTCCCTCGCCGACCCGTTACCCGCCCCGGCCCCCACCGGAAGCGCCGCCCCACTACACGCGCCAGCGGACATCGGGAGCGCTGACCCTCTGCCCGCACCCGCCGACACCGGGACCCCCGCCCCACTGCCCGCGCCAGCGGACACCGGGAGCGCCGACCCGTCACCGGCGCCCGCGGGCACCGGGAGCGCCGACCCCGCGGCGGCGCCCGCCGCGGACGACTTCGGGGCGCCCGTCCAGCGGTGGCGCGACCTGGTCACCGGCGGAGCGGCCGTCACCCCCGCCGACCCCGTCTACGCCAAACCGCTGGCCGCCATGGACGACAAGGCCGCGGCCAACCTGGCCACCCTCGCCGACGGCCGCTGGCCCGACGCCACCAGCGCCGACGGCGCCACCGTCGGCACGGCCGCCGCCAGGATCAAGGACATCGCGCTCGCCTACGCCACCGCGGGATCGCGGTACCACGGCGACCGGACCGCCGCGGACGCGGCCGTCGCGGCCCTGCGCTGGCTGCACGACAACCGCTACCGGCCCGGCGCGCAGGAGCTGGGCAACTGGTGGTTCTGGGAGATCGGCGGCCCCAACCACCTGCTCGACTCGCTCATGCTGCTCGGCGACGCCGTACCGGAGGACCTGCGGGCGGGGGTGCTGGCGACGGTCGCGCACTTCGTGCCCGACCCGGCCAGGCGCAAGATCTCGGGCGTGCCCGAGGTCGGCGCCAACCTGGTGGACAAGGTCTCGATCACGGTACGGCGCGGCCTGCTGGCCCGCGACCCGGCCGTCCTGTCGATGGCCCGCGACAAGCTCAGCCCGGTCTTCGACCTGACGGCGAGCGGCGACGGCTGGTATCCCGACGGCTCGCTCATCCAGCACTTCTACTTCGCCTACACCGGCGGCTACGGCACCGTCCTGCTCGACGGCGTCGCCAGGGTCCTCACCCTGCTGGCCGGCACGCCGTGGCAGGTCACCGACCCCGACAGCGGCAACGTCACCACCTGGGTGTTCGACGGCTTCGAGCCGGTGCTGTTCCGCGGCCAGATGTTCGCCAACGTGCGGGGGCGCGGCATCTCCCGCCCGGCGAGCGACGACTTCGCCGAGGGCCGGGCGGTCGTGGCCGCGATGGCGATGCTCGCCCACGGCGCCTCGGCGGAGGTGCGGCAGCGCATCGCCGGCGTCGTCGCCGAGCACGTGAGCGCCGCCCCCTTCTACGACCACGCGACCGTCGCGCAGGTCTCCCTCGTCCGCGGCCTGGTCGAGGGCGTCGCACCCCGGGGCGACCTGACGCTCACCAAGGTGTTCGCCGGCATGGACCGCCTCGTCCACCACCGGCCCGGTCACGCCTTCTCCGTCTCGGCGCGCGGCAGCAGGGTCGGCGCCTACGAGGCGGGCAACGGGGAGAACCTCAAGGGCTGGTACACCGGCGACGGCATGACGTCGATCTACAACGACCGCCCGCAGTACAGCGACGGCTTCTGGCCGACCGTCGACCCCTACCGCCTGCCGGGCGTCACCAACGCCACCGCCGAGACCTACCCGCGCACCGCCAGGGACACCAACTGGTACGGCTTCCGCCAGAGCGACCCGCACACCGGCGGCGTGGCCATGGGCGACCTGTCGGCCTTCGGGATGCGCCTCGTCGCCGAGCGCGACTACCACAGCAAGCAGCCCATCGACCTGAAGGCCCGCAAGTCGTGGTTCACCGTCGGCGACACCGTCGTGGCGCTCGGCTCCGACATCACCGCGGCGGGCGTCGCCGCGCAGACGACGGTCGAGAACCGGATGGGCGCGGGGCGGCTCACCCAGGGCGAGCACTGGATGCACCTGGAGGGCGTCGGCGGCTACCTGTTCCCGCACGGCCTGCCGAAGACGCTGCGCGAGAGCAGGACGGGCGCGTGGTCCGACATCGGCACCGGCGGGCGCGAACCGCTCACCCGCGACTACACCACCCTCTGGTTCGACCACGGGAACGACCCGCGCGCGGCCTCCTACGCCTACTACCTGCTGCCGGGCAGGAGCGCGGCCGAGACCGCCGAGGCGGCCAGGCGGACGAACGTCCGCATCGGCGACAACACCGCCGCGGTGCAGTCGGTGGTCACGGCCGACGGCGTCAACACGCGGCTGGCGGCCACCTTCTGGAGCTGCGCCACCACCCAGGACACCGTCCGCGCGTACGGCCCGGCCGCCGTCACCCTGCACCAGGAGGGCGCCACGCTCGACCTGGCGGTCGCCGATCCGACGTGGAAGCAGGGCCGGATGCTGTTCGAGGTGGCCCGCGAAGGCCGCGAGGTGCTCGCCGCCGACCCGCGCGTCACCGTGCTGACCACTTCGCCGACGATCAGGTTCACCGTCGATGCGGCCGATGCGCTCGGCGCCGGCGTCAAGCTGAAGGTCAAGGTCAGGCCGACCGCCAGACCGGCGCTGACCGGGCCCTCCTGCGAGCAGGCCAGGCAGGTCGCCGCCGCCGACACCTACGTGCGCGGCGGCGTCCACGCGGGCACTTCCTTCAACGGCAAGGGCCTCGTGGTCAAGACCGTGTCGGCGGACCCGGGCTACACCAGGATCAGCTACCTGCGCTTCGACCCGCCGCCCGCCACGACGGGGCCGGCCACCCTCTGGATCCGCGCCGCCGTCCAGGACGCCGACGGCGACTCCACCACGCTCACCCTCTACGAGGCTCCCGCTTCGGGCTGGGACGAGGCGACGCTGACCTGGAACGACAGGCCCGCCCTCGGCCGGCCGATCGGCACCGTGACCGTCACGGGCAAGACCCCCGCCTGGTACTCCGTCGACGTCACGGGCCACCTCGGCGGCGGCTACGCGCTGTCCGCCCCGGACAGGACCCTCGCGGTCGGGATCGGCGACAGGGAGACCCCCGGCGCCGCCCCCTTCCTCCAGCTGTACTGACCCCCCGAGAACCCCCCAAGACCGACCCTTCGAGACCCCCCGAGAACCCGCCCGAGGCCCCCGAGACCCCCCGAGACCCCCCCGAGAACCCCCCGAGAACCCCTCGAGACCCCCGAGAGAACCCCTCGAGACCCTCGAGACCCCCCGAGAAAGGACCCGCATGCGCCTGTCCCTCAGATGGGCCGCGGCGACGGCGCTCGCCGTCGCCGCGACCGGCCTGGCCGCCACCCCGGCGGCGGCCGCGCCGGCCCGCAACGTCTTCGTCGACTGTCAGGCCCCCGACGGCGGCTCCGGCAGTGACGCCGCCTCCCCGATCAACGCCCTGGCCGCCGTCAACGCGCTGGAGCTCGGCCCCAAGACCAAGGTCAAGTTCCGGGCCGGGACCGTGTGTGCCGGCCGCCTGGAGCCGAAGGGCTCGGGCAGCGCCGACCACCCGATCGTGTTCACCTCCTACGGCGAGGGCCCCAAGCCGATCATCCAGGGCGACGGCGGTGAGTGGGCCGTGCACCTGGTCGACAACAGCCACGTCACCATCGAGAAGCTGCACATCACCAACCCGGCCCCCACCACCGCCAAGCGGACCGGCATCCAGTACAACTCGACGACCCCCGAGCCGAAGGCCGGGCTGGTCCTGCGTGACCTGGAGATCTCCGACGTCGCCGGCTGGGGCGACAAGACGGGCGCCAACTCCTCCTGGTTCGCCTACTCGGCGGGCATCAGCATCCAGGCGCTGCCCGAGGGCAAGGTCGGCTACCTCGACGGCATCACGATCACGGGCAACTACATCCACGACACCGGCGGCGGTGGCATCAAGATCAGCCGTAAGGGCACGGACTACCACAAGAACGTCTACCTCGCCCGCAACACCATCCGCGCGGTCGGCGGCGACGGCATCGTCGTGCACGCCTCCGACAGGCCGCTGATCGAGCACAACCTGTTCGACGAGGGCGGCGCGGGCAAGTACCCCTACGTCGACGGCAACTTCGCCGGCATGTGGCCGATCAACTCGGTCGACCCCGTCTTCCAGTACAACGAGGTCACCAGGCAACGGCCCACGATCTTCGACTCCACCGCGTGGGACTGCGACGGCGGCATCAAGGGCTCCTGCGTCTACCAGTACAACTACTCCCACGACAACGCGGGCGGCTTCTACCTCGGCTGCCAGAGCTGCACCGAGTTCCCGAACTACCAGGCGACCGCCATCCTGCGCTTCAACATCGCCCAGGACGACTGCAGGATCGCCGGCAACGCCGCGGGCGACAACCGCAGCCCGCTGTGGATCCACAACAACACCTTCTTCTGCTCCTCGCAGAAGGTGGACTGGGCGGTGCCCACCGGGAACTCCAGGATCGCCAACAACATCATCTACGCCCCGTCGGGCGTGCTGCCGGCGGCGCCCGGCATCACCTACGACGCCAACGTCTACTACGGCGGCGTGACCGCGCCCGCCTCGGACGCCAAGGCGATCACCGCCGACCCCGGGCTGGCCGCCCCCGGCACCGCCACCGGCTACGGCGACGTGGACGGCTACAGGCTGCTCGCCGGCTCCCCGGCGCTCGGTTCCGGCTCCCTCGTCGAGGGTGTGGGCGGGCGTGACTACTTCGGCAACCCGGTCGAGGGGAGCGTCTCGCGCGGGGCCTACAACGGCGCCGCCGTACCGGCGGTGGTCCACGAGTCCGTCGAGAAGGCCTACAACAACGTCGGCGTCAGCTCCGACCACAACCCCAACACCGGCGGCTTCTCCACCAGCGGCCGCAGCTACTCGGGTCAGGGTCTGGAGAAGGTGGGCCTGGTCCCCGGGGCGACCGTCAGCGTGCTGGGCGCGGACTTCGTCTGGCACCCCCGCCCCTACGGCTGGACCGACAACGTGAAGGCGGCCGGGCAGACCGTCAGGCTCGAGGGCCGCGGCGACCGGCTGGTGCTGCTCGGCGCCGGGGCGTTCAAGGTGCGCGAGGGCGTCTTCACGGTGACCTACACCGACGGCAGCGTCGAGGAGAAGACCGTGCGCTTCGGCGACCAGTGGGACGCGACAGCGCCCGAGGGCGGCGTCGTCGTGGCCCGCGCGACCTACCACAACAGGACCCAGACCAGCTACCGGAACCCGGCCACCGGGCAGACCACCGAGTCGGGCGTGTCGGTGTTCGGCTACGCGGTGCCGCTCGACCCCGCCAAGACCGTCGCCACCGTGACGTTCCCGCAGGGCAGCCCGCTGGCCGACGCCGGCTTCCACGTCTTCGACATGAAGATCGCGAGCTGAGGTCATGAGGAGCGCCACGCCGGGGACCGGGCGCCGTGCCCTCCCGCTCGGCAGGGCGGCCGCCGCGTCGGTCGTGGGCGTCGCCGTCCTGGTCGCCCTGGTCGTGGCGCTCACCCGGGGCGGAGGCGGCGCGCCCCCACCGCGGGGCCTGGCCGCCTCCGCGACCGTCTCCGAGGTGCTCGGCCTGCGGCCCGGCGACCGGGTCACCCTGGTCGAGGGCGAGCCTGTGGTGGGGGCCGAGGTGTTGAGGGCGGCCGAGACCGCCCGCGCCGAGGTGCTCTCCGAGTACACCCGGTACGGCCTCGCGCTCGGTCCCGGCTTCTGGGACCGGGCGCACGCCGGGGTCACGCCGCGCAGGGCGCTGCGCGACAGGGCGGTGCGCGCGGCCGTCCTCGACAAGGTCAGGCGGGTGTGGGCGCGGGAGGCGGGGCTGCTCGCCGATGTCAGCGAGCAGGGGTTCCAGCGCGAGCTGGCCGAGGAGAACGCGCGCCGCGCGCGGGCCGCCCGCGAGGGACGGCCGCTGCCCGGGGTGCCGTCCTACGACGAGCACACCTACGCCGGGGTGCGCGCCGCCGAGCTCGACTCGGCGCTCAGCAAGGTCCACGCCGCCACGCTCGAGCTGTCCGAGCGGCGGCTGCGCGAGCAGTACCGGCTGATGGCGGGTCAGGACGCCCCGCCGTTCGAGAGGGTCCGCGACAACGTGCGCCAGGCCCTGGTCGCCGAGGAATATCGCAAGGCGCTGCGGGCCCGCGCTGGGTAGCCTGACTTACAGGTACATGGGGGACTGGATCAGGGAACGCATCGTTGACACAGGACGGCTGCCGCTGTTCTGCTTCTTCGTCGCGCTCATCGTGGCCTTCGTCGCCACCCGGATCAACGTCAGGCTCATCCGCGCCAAGATCGGCTGGTTCCGCAACGTCAGCGTCGGCGAGATGCACATCCACCACGTCGTCTTCGGCGTGGTCCTCATGCTGGTCGGCGGCGTCAGCGGGCTGGTCGCCGCGGGGTCGGCGGTGGCGGCCGCGGTCTTCGGGGTCGGCGCGGCGCTGGTGCTGGACGAGTTCGCGCTCATCCTCCACCTGCACGACGTGTACTGGGAGGAGGAGGGCCGCACCTCCGTCGACGCGGTCTTCGTCGCGGTCGCGGTCACCGGGCTGCTGCTGATCGGGCTGCGCCCGCTGACCTGGGAGGTCGGCCGCGTCGCGCCCTGGTGGCTGCTGCTCGCCAACCTGGCGCTCGCCGTGATCACGCTGCTCAAGGGCAAGATCTGGACGGGCCTGGTGGGCTTGTTCCTACCTCCGCTGCTGGTGGTGGGCGCGCTGCGGCTGGCCAGGCCCGGCTCGCCCTGGGCGCACTGGTTCTTCGCGGTCAGGTCGCCCCGCAAGATGGCCACGGCGCTGCGCCGCGAGGAGCGCTGGCGCCGACCGGTGATCAAGGTCAAGATCGCGGTTCAGGAGTTCGTCTCAGGACGGCACGACCTTCCATCGACCCGCAAGAGGCGCGCGCATGAGTGAGGGCATGTGGTCACCGTGAGAGTTCCCGCGTTCCACGCGCGGCTGATCGAGGCCGCTCTGGACGTCCGCGAGCGCCACGGCCTGCTGCTGGCCGGCGGTCACGCGATGACCGCCCACGGGCTCACCGAGCGGCCGGGCGACGACCTCGTGCTGGCCACCGACCGGGGTGTCCCGCTGCCGGAGGTCGCCGCGGAGCTGGCCGCCGAGCTGCGGCGGCACGGCCTGGCGGTGACGCCGGCCGACGCGACCGAGCGGGTGGCGCGGATGGTCGTGCGCGACGAGGCCGGCGGCGAGCGGTGCACGGTCAGCCTGCTCAGGGAGCCGCTCAGGGACCGGCCGCTGGCACTGGAGGGCTACCGGGTGGTCGGCCAGGACGACGCGGTGGGCCTCAAGGTGCGGGCGCTGCACGGGCGGGGCCTGCCCAAGGACTTCGTCGACGTCGCCGCGGCGGCCACCCGCTACTCCTTCCGCGAGCTCGAGCGCTTGGGCGCCGCCTTCGAGGAGGACTGGCTGCTCGACGACCTGATCCAGCGCCTGGAAAGCGTCGACCTGCTGGCCGACGAGGCGTTCATGGCCTACGGCGTCGACGAGGAGCGGCTGCACGAGATCAGGCGCTTCGCCTACGCGTGGGCCGAGGACATCAAGCTTCGCCGCGCCGACGACGGCGACGCGGACCACGACGTCCCCGACGTCCCCGAGATCGACTGAAGGCGCGTCAACTTCGCTTGACTTCCGCCCATGCGTCAATCTAAGTTGACGCATGGGCGTACCGCGGCAATCAGGGAAAGGTGGGTGATTTCCCTGAGCGCGCGCGGCCGTGCCGCGACCCAGAATGTCTGTGGACGTATGTGACGGGGACGGAGAAACGTGAGCGGCGACAACCGCGAGACAGCGCAGGCCGCCGAGGGGGAGAAGCCACCCTTCAGGCTCCTGCTGGCCTACCTCGGGCCGCACCGGAAGATCTTAGTCGCCGGCGGGCTGCTCGGCCTGGTCGGCTCGGCCGCGGGACTGGCGATGCCGCTGCTGGCCAAGTACGTGGTCGACGCCTTCGGCGCGGAACGGTCGATGACCGGCCCGCTGATCGCGCTGACGGTCGCCGTCGTCATCGGCGCGGTGGTCTCGGCCGGCGGCAACTACCTGATGGAGCGCACCGGCGAGGGCATCGTGCTGGGCGCCAGGCGCAGGCTCGTCGACAGGATGCTGCGGCTGAAGGTCGCCGACGTCGACCGGCTCAAGCCGGGCGACCTGCTGTCGAGGGTCACCGGCGACACCACCCTGCTGCGGTCGGTGCTCACCAACGGCATCGTGGACTCGATCGCCGCGGTCTTCATGCTGATCGGCGCGATCGTCATGATGGCGCTGATGGACGGCGTGCTCCTGCTGGTCACGCTGCTGGTCGTGGTGCTGATCGGCGGCATGACCGCGCTGGTCATGCCGCGCATCCAGCGGGCGCAGCACCAGGCCCAGGAGGCCGTCGGCGAGATGGGCGCGGTGCTCGACCGGGCCCTGCAGGCCTACCGCACGGTCAAGGCGAGCGGCGCGGAGGAGCGCGAGGTCGCCGAGATCGGGGCGGCCGCCGAACGCGCCAAGGACAAGGGGCTGCAGGTGGCCGGCTGGACCTCGCTGGCCGGGGTCTCGACATGGATGGCGGTGCAGGTCGCCTTCCTGTGCGTCCTGGCCGTCGGCGGCGCCCGCGTCGCCGCCGGCACGCTGGAGGTCTCGGCGCTGATCGCCTTCCTGCTGTACCTGTTCTACCTGGTCGCCCCGATCGGCCAGCTGGTCGAGGGCGCGGTGCAGCTGCAGAACGGCCTGGCCGCGCTCAAGCGCATCCGTGAGATCGAGGACCTGCCGGGCGAACCGGCCGGCCAGGACACCCGCGTGGCCCCCGGCGGCGACGAGCCCGTCGGGGTGCGCTTCGAGGACGTGGTGTTCAGCTACGGCGATGACCGGGCGCCCGTCCACCACGGCGTGACCTTCGACGTGCCGCCGGGAGGGCTGACCGCGCTGGTCGGACCGTCGGGCGCGGGCAAGTCCACGGTGTTCGCGCTGGTCGAGCGCTTCTACGAGCACCAGGACGGGCTGATCGAGGTCGGTGGCGTGGACATCCGCGACTGGCCGCTGGAGCGGCTGCGCGCCGCGCTCGGCTACGTCGAGCAGGACGCCCCCGTGCTGGCGGGCACGCTCAGGGAGAACCTGCTGTTCGCCGCGCCGGACGCGACCGAGGACGAGCTGAGCAGGGCGCTGACCCGCACCAGGCTCGACGACCTGGTCGCCAGGCTGCCCGACGGTCTCGAGACGCCGGTCGGCCACCGCGGCGTGCTGCTGTCCGGCGGCGAACGCCAGCGGGTCGCCATCGCGCGGGCGCTGCTGCGCAGGCCGCGGCTGCTGCTGATGGACGAGGCCACCTCGCAGCTCGACGCGGTCAACGAGCTCCGCCTGCGTGAGGTGATCGCCGAGGTGGCGAGAGAGACGACGGTGCTGGTGATCGCGCACCGGCTGTCCACCGTCACCAACGCCGATCGCATCGTGGTGATGGAGTCGGGCGGTGTGCGGGCGGTCGGCACCCACGACGAGCTGGTGGGCTCCGACGAGCTCTACCGGGAGCTGGCCGCCACCCAGTTCCTCGTTTCATGATCCACGAAGGGCGAGGGCCGCTGCTCGCAGGGGCGGCCGTCATCCGGGTCGGTGGCGACGAAGCCGTCAGGGTGATGCCAGGCTTCCCTTGCTGATGATCGCGTACGGCTCGCGCGCCCGCGCGGGCCGTACGGCTGCTGGAGACTCCCCTGTATCGCCTCCAGAAACCGTCGTTGTGGACCAGCCGAATGCCCCCTCAGGCGAGATCAAGTCCAGCACTTCGCGCAGCGAAGTGTCATGCAGTTTCAGGCTCACCCGAATAACCCAGCTATGTCGGTATATTTCGGGTCAGCAATTTAACTTTCAGGCTTTTGCAAGCGCCCCCCGCGAGACTGCGACGCATGGCGGGCGGCATATTGCGCATCATTTTCACCGGCGACGACCTCGCACGCGTACGGATCGCCTCACGGGCCGATCCGCTGTGGGAGACGGTGGCCAGCCTGCACCGCTTCCAGGCCGGCGACGGCGGCGCCGCCATGGCCGAATGGCGGCGGCGGGCGCGCGCCAAGCTCGCCGAGACCGGCTTGCTGCAGGACGTGCGCAGGATGCTGGTGCCGCTGGCGCCCCGCGCGGCCTACTTCCCCGACTTCCTCACCCCGATCGAGGCGCAGCAGGGCCTCGAGGAGGGCATCCAGGCCATCCTCGACACGCCGCCCGCCAGGGTGCGGCGCGAGCTCGACCTGCTGCGCGCACGGCACGGGCTGCCGGCCCACCTGGAGTCGCTCCCCGACGACGGCCCGGCCATGCGCAGGCTGGCCGCGGTCGCGGCCGGATACTTCCAGACGGCGCTCGGCGAGCACTGGGGCGAGGTGGAGCGGGCCGTCAGCCAGGACCGCGGCACCAGGGTCAGGCACCTGGCCGACGGCGGCGTCGAGGGCATGTTCACCCAGCTGTCGCCCAAGGTCCGGTGGCGCGCCCCCGTCCTGGAGGTCGACTACCCAGCGGGAGACAGGGAACTGCGCCTGCGCGGGCGCGGGCTGACGTTCATCCCCAGCTACTTCTGCAGGACCGCGCCCGTGACGCTGGCCGACCCCGGCCTGCCGCCCGTGCTGGTCTACCCGGTGGCGCGCACCGGCGTCGCCGGACGGAAGACGGGCGGGGACGCGCTGGCCGAACTGCTGGGCAAGACCAGGGCGGCGGTGCTGCGGTGCGTCGGGCTCGCCCCCGGATGCAGCACGACCGAGCTGGCCCGGCGGGCGGGGGTGCCCACCTCCAGCGCCAGCGAGCACGCCCGAGTGCTCCGGCAGGCGGGCTTGATCGTCAGTACCCGGCACGCCAACCTGATGCTGCACCAGATCACCGAATCGGGCGACGCGCTGTTGCGTGGCACCCGCTGACCTGACCCAGGAGGTCGCATGTCGTTCTGGAAGAAGATCGGTATCGCGCTGGTGGCGGCCGTGGTGGTGCTCTTCGTCGCGCTGGTGGTGGCCGTCTTCGTGCCGGGCGGCTGGAAGTTCTCGCTGGTCCTGGTGGGCCTGCCGGCGCTGGCGGGCTGGATCTGGTGGCAGTGGCTGATGGAGAGCCATCCGGCGGACCGCCGCGACGACGTGCCGCCCCCCGGCTCCCGCTGGGACGAGCGCACGGAGCGGTGGCAGTACCCGGACCGGCCCTGACACGGGGTCGCGGGGTTGTCGACGGGAGCAGGCGTTGTACCCTTCGAGTGACATAGATGAATATGTTCATTCAGGAGGGAAGAGGCATGAGCCGTACCGTGCGCGCGCCGCGAGGCACCACGCTCACCGCCAAGGGCTGGCCGCAGGAGGCCGCGCTCCGGATGCTCCAGAACAATCTGGACCCGGAAGTCGCCGAGCACCCCGAGCAGCTCGTCGTCTACGGAGGCTCGGGCAAGGCCGCGCGCGACTGGCCCTCGTTCGACGCCCTGACCCGCACGCTCACCACCCTGGAAGGTGACGAGACGCTGCTGGTGCAGTCGGGTCGCCCCGTGGGCGTCTTCCGCACCCACGAATGGGCGCCACGCGTCCTCATCGCCAACTCCAACCTCGTTCCCGACTGGGCCAACTGGGAGGAGTTCCGCCGCCTCGAGGCCGCCGGCCTGACCATGTACGGCCAGATGACGGCGGGCTCCTGGATCTACATCGGCACGCAGGGCATCCTCCAGGGCACCTACGAGACCTTCGCCGCGGTGGCCGCCAAGCGCTTCGGCGGCTCGCTGGCCGGGACGATCACCCTGACCGCCGGGCTCGGCGGCATGGGCGGCGCCCAGCCGCTGGCCGTCACCATGAACGGCGGCGTGGCCATCTGCATCGACTGCGACCCGCGCAGCGTCACCCGCCGCATCGAGCACCGCTACCTCGACGTCGAGGCCGCCACCCTCGACGAGGCGCTCCGCCTGGCCTACGAGGCCCGCGACCAGCGCAGGCCGCTGTCCATCGGCGTCGTGGCCAACGCCGCCGAGGCCGTGCCCGAGCTGCTGGCCCGCGGCGCCGAGATCGACATCGTGACCGACCAGACCTCGGCCCACGACCCGCTGATGTACCTGCCGATCGGCGTCGCCTTCGACGACATGGCCGCCGAGCGCGACAAGGACCCCGCCGGGTTCACCACCAGGGCGCGCGAGTCGATGGCCAGGCACGTCGAGGCCATGGTCGGGTTCAAGGACGCGGGCGCGGAGGTCTTCGACTACGGCAACTCCATCCGCGGCGAGGCGCAGCTGGCGGGCTACGCCAGGGCCTTCGACTTCCCCGGCTTCGTGCCCGCCTACATCAGGCCGCTGTTCTGCGAGGGCAAGGGCCCGTTCCGCTGGGCGGCCCTGTCCGGCGACCCCGCCGACATCGCGGCGACCGACAGGGCGATCCTCGAGCTCTTCCCCGAGAACGAGGGGCTGTCCCGGTGGATCAGGATGGCGGGGGAGAAGGTCCACTTCCAGGGCCTGCCCGCGCGGATCTGCTGGCTCGGGTACGGCGAGCGCCACCTGGCCGGCGAGCGCTTCAACGACATGGTGGCCTCGGGCGAGCTCCAGGCGCCGGTCGTCATCGGGCGTGACCACCTCGACTGCGGGTCGGTGGCCTCGCCGTACAGGGAGACGGAGGCCATGGCGGACGGCTCGGACGCGATCGCGGACTGGCCGCTGCTGAACGCGATGCTGAACACGGCGTCGGGCGCCGCCTGGGTGTCCATCCACCACGGCGGCGGGGTGGGCATCGGGCGCTCGATCCACGCGGGGCAGGTGACCGTCGCCGACGGGTCGGCCCTGGCGGGGGAGAAGCTCAACAGGGTGCTCACCAACGACCCGGGCACGGGCGTCATGCGGCACGTGGACGCGGGCTACGACGAGGCGGTGACGGTGGCCGACGAGCGCGGCGTCCGCATCCCGATGCGCGAGTCCTGACGGCCCGCCGGCGCGGGAGCCGGTGGTCACGGGCGGACGCCGTCCATGAGAACGGCGCCGCCGGCCACCGGCCCGCGTCCTCGCGGAGAGCGCCGCCGCTCACCCCGTAGGACGCCCCGGCGGACTTCCTGCGGGGCCGAGCCGGGGTGTCGGGGACAGGTGCCCGTGCCCGGGTGACGGGAAGGGGTTGGGCAGGTCGGTGTGTTGGAGGTGGCGTGAGGGACGGACTTGAGGGGCTGCTGGACGGCAGGCGCCTGTCGCCCGTGCAGCGGCGGATCGCGCACTACCTGTCCGACCACCTGGACGAGGCGATCTTCCTGTCCAGCGTGGAGCTGGCCGAGCGGGCGGGCGTGAGCCAGCCCTCGGTGACCAGGTTCGCGATGGTGCTGGGCTTCGGCGGCTACCCCGAGCTGCGGCAGGCCCTGCGGCCTCTCGTGCTCGGCGGCAGGCCCGAGGGCGGCAGCCTGCTCAGGGGCGCGATCGACGACGAGATCCGCAACCTCACGCTGATCCGCGACCGCCTGAACGGCCTGCCGCTCAAGGAGCTGGGCGAGTCGCTGGCCGCCGCCGAACCGCTGCCGGTGCTCGGGCTGCGCGTCTCCTCCGGGCTCGCGACCACGTTCGCCTACTTCGCCAGGCGCGTCCACCCCGACGTCCGCCTGCTCGTCCACGGCGGCTCCGAGCTGGTCGACGGGCTGCACGCGGCCCGCAGGGCGGGCGCCGAATGGGTGTTCGCGGTGGTCCTGCCGCGGTATCCGGCCGAAACCGTGCACGCGCTGGAGTACGCGACCAAGCTCGGGCTCAGGACGGCGGTGATCACCGACCGGCCGGGCTTCCCCGCCGACGTCGTGCTGGACGCGCCGGTCGGGGAGCGCCTGGTGTTCGACTCCCACGCGGCCCCGCTCGCCCTGGCCATGGCGCTGGTGGAGGCGATGGCCGACGCCGCGCCGCTGCGGACGCAGGCCAGGCTCGAGGAGTACGAGCGGATGACGGAGGAGACGGGCACGTTCCTGTCAGCCGGCGAGTCTGCGTAGGGAGCGGACCGACCAGGTGACGGTCACCGCGGCGAGGGCGAGCATGATGCCGAACGCCAGGGGGATCGACAGGTCGGTCAGCGTGCCGGCGAACAGCGCGCGTCCCGCTTCGACGGGGTGGTAGAAGGGCGTGAACCAGGCGATCTTCTCCAGCCAGTCGGGGCCGAGCGCCATGGGCAGCAGCGCGCCCGACAGCAGCATCAGCGGCAGGGCGAAGAACTGCATGATCTGCCCCATCGCGTTCTCGTCGCGCAGGCCGAGCGCCAGGCCGTAGGCGACGCCGGAGGCGAACAGGCCGGTGACGCCGAGCAGCAGCAGCATGAGGACCAGCCCTAGCGGGCCGATGCGCAGCCCCATCAGCAGCGCGATGAGGATCACCGCCAGCGACTGGATCATGAGGGCGACCACGTCGCGCAGCATCCGGCCGAGCACGATCGCGGGCCGCCACGCGGGGCTGACCGCGATCCGCTCCAGCACGCCGCTGCGGATCTCGTAGATGGTGCCGTAGGCGACGCCCATCGAGCCGAACAGCGCGGTGATCACCAGCATGCCGGGCGCGAAGGAGGTCAGCGCCCGGCCCATGTCGCCCTGGAAGGCCATGCCCGCGTAGAGCGGCGCGAACAGCAGCAGGTACATCACCGGCTGGATGATGCCGAACAGCGGCCAGACGGGGTTGCGCAGGGTGTTCCTGACCTCGTGGCCGAAGAACAGGGACGTGTCGCGGATCATGCGGCGGCTCCGGTGTCGCGCAGGGACCGGCCGGTCTTGGCCAGGAAGACGTCGTCGAGCGTGGCCCGCTCGAGCGCGATCGAGCGCAGGGAGAGGCCCTCGGCCTCCAGCGTGCGCAGCAGCGCCGGCAGCGCGTGTTCGCCGTCGTCGACGTAGACGCGCAGCATGTCCTCGTCGACGCGGGTCTGCTTGGCCAGCGGGCCCAGCACCCGGGCGGCCTCGTCCAGTTCGTCGAGCCTGAGGGTGACCACATCGCCGGACACCGACCGCTTCAGCTCGGCAGGGGTGCCCTCGGCCACCACGACGCCGTGGTCCACGATCGCGAGGCGGTCGCACAGGGCGTCGGCCTCCTCCAGGTAGTGCGTGCTCAGCAGGACGCTGGTGCCCCGCTCGCGCAGTTCCCTGATCCGGTCCCAGAGGTTGGCGCGGTTCTGCGGGTCGAGGCCGGTGGTCGGCTCGTCGAGGAACAGCAGCGGAGGGCTGTGGACCAGCCCGAGGGCGATGGCGACGCGGCGCTTCTGGCCGCCGGAGAGGGTACGGCCGGGCCGGTCGGCGATCTCGGCGAGGTCCATCTTCCTGAGGATCTCGTCGGCCGCCCCCGCCGGGTCGGGCACGCCGTAGATCTTGGCGGCGAACACGACCTGCGCGCGGGGGGTGTTCTGCTCCTCCACCCCGCCGGCCTGGCTGACGTAGCCGAGCTTGCGCCGGATCGCGCCCGGCTCCTTGACCAGGTCGTGTCCGGCGATCCTGGCGGTTCCCCCGTCGGGGAGGATGAGGGTGGCCAGCATCCTGATCGTGGTCGTCTTGCCCGCGCCGTTGGGCCCGAGCACGCCGTAGATCTCGCCGTCCTTCACCTCGAGGTCGACGCTCTTGACCGCTTCGACGGTCTGGGTGCCTTTCCTGCTCTTGGTGACGAAGGTCTTCCTTAAGCCTTGCGCATCGATGATCATCAGGGGAGGTCTCCTTCTTCGACCTTCTGGATGGCTTCACGTACCCAGTCGAGTTGCGCGTTGACCATGCCGATGTTCAGCCGCAGGTTCTCGTCGACGTGCCGGGGGGCGCCGAAGGCCTGCTTGCTGCCCAGCGCCCGCTGCATCATCGCGACCGCCCGGCTGAGCTCGTCGGATCTGACCCGTAGCGCGTCCTTGAGCAGCGGCCTGTCCAGCCGGTCCATGAACGTCATGGCCACCTGGAAGGGGTCGATGATCGGCCTGATCTCGTACCAGAGCAGCATGAGCAGCCGGTGGAACTCGAACCGGCCCGCCTCCGTGATCGCGTAGACGGTCTTGCCGCCCTTGCCGCTCTCGACGATGTCGAGCAGCCCCTCGTTGGCCATCTTGCCGAGGCCGTGGTAGATCGAGCCGAAGGCGACGTTGGCCCACTGGTCGGCGCCCATCGTCTCCAGGCGGCGCCGCACCTGGTAGCCGTTCATCGGCTCGTCGAGCAGCGTGCCGAGGATGAGAACGCGCGTCGTATTCACCCTTCAAATTTGAATACAAACTTGAGTATGGTGTCAACCGTGAGAGAGATCGTGAGAGAGGACGACGGCGCCCTGCTCGGCTACGTCAGGCAGGTGGAGGGCGGCTGGCGGCCGCTGACCGTCTTCGGCTACCCCCTGGGTCCCGCGGCGGACGCGGACACGGCCGAGGAGGTGGTCAGGCGGGAGGGGCTCGACCGGCTCGCGGGCCGCTGGGAGTTCCACTGGGAAGGCGAGTGGTACACCTGCGTGCTGCAGGAGGCCGACCTCGCGCGGGTGCGCGTCCGGCCGACCGATCCGGGCTATCCGGGACGCGAGCACTCCCTCGAGCTGGTCACGCCGGGGACCGGCGAGCTGCGGCCCTTAGGCTGGCGACCATGAGAACCGCACTGATCACAGGGGCGTCGAGGGGCGTGGGCGAGGCCGTCGCCCGCGCGCTGGCGCCCACCCACCGGCTGATCCTCGGCGGCCGTGACCGGGCCGCCCTCGACGCGCTGGCCGCCGAGCTCCCCGACGCCCGCGCGTGGCCGGTGGAGCTCGCCGAGGTCACCGCCGCGGACGTCGAGGACGTCGACCGGCTCGACGTGCTCGTGCACAGCGCCGGGGTGGTCACGCTGGGCCGGATCGCCGACACCCCCGCCGAGGTCTGGCGGCGGACCATGGAGATCAACGTGGTCGCCGTCGCCGAGCTGACCAGGCTGCTGCTCCCGGCCCTGCGGGCGGCGGGCGGGCACGTGGTCCTGATCAACTCGGGCGCCGGGTTGCGCGCCAACCCCGGATGGGGCTCCTACGCGGCCAGCAAGTTCGCGCTGCGCGCCCTCGCCGACGGCCTGCGGCTGGAGGAGCCCGCGCTGCGGGTCACGACCGTCTACCCCGGCCGCGTCGCCACCGACATGCAGCGTGGCGTGCGGGCGCAGGAGGGCGGGGCCTTCGAGCCGGAGAAGTACCTGGAGCCGGACACCGTGGCCAGGGCCCTCCTGGCGGCGATCAACGCCGGCCCCGACGCCCACCTGACCGAGCTGACCCTCCGGCCCAGCGAGGGGCCCGTCTCCTGACGCCGGGCGAGCGCCGCCGGGCCCACCACCCGGCGGAAGTCCGGGGTGCCGGGTGTGGCTGAATGGATTCATTCACTAGAGTGAGGGCATGCTGGATGAACTCTCGCGTATAGGACGGGATCCCGCGACCAACGGCTATGTGCGGGACGCGTGGTCGCCCGCGGACATGGAGCTGCGGGAGTGGTTCCGGCAGGAGGCCGAACGCCGCGGCCTCGGCCTGCACGACGACCGCAACGGCAACCTGTGGGCCTGGTGGGGCGACCCCGACCGCGCACCCGGCGTGGTCACGGGCAGCCACCTCGACTCCGTACGGCAGGGCGGCGCCTACGACGGTCCCCTCGGCGTCGTGTCCGCCTTCCAGGCGCTCGACCTGCTGAAGGCCAGGGGCTTCACCCCGGCCAGGCCGATCGGCGTCGCCTGCTTCACCGACGAGGAGGGCGCCAGGTTCGGCGTGCCGTGCATGGGCTCGCGGCTGCTGACCGGCGTGCTCGACCCGGCCAGGGCCAGGTCGCTGACCGACGACGAGGGCGCCTCGATGGACGAGGTGCTGCGCAGGGCCGGACGCCGTCCCGAGGAGCTGGGCAGGGACGACGAGACGCGCGCCAGGATCGGCGTGTTCGTCGAGCTGCACGTGGAGCAGGGACGCGGCCTGGCCGACCTGGACGAGCCCGTCGGGGTGGCCGGCGCGATCTGGCCGCACGGCAGGTGGCGCTTCGACTTCTCCGGCGAGGCCAACCACGCGGGCACGACGCGGCTGGAGGACAGGCACGACCCGATGCTCGACTACGCCCGCGCGGTGCTCCAGGCGCGCGACGCGGCAGAGAAGCACGGGATCGTGGCGACGTTCGGCAAGGTGCGGGTCTCGCCGAACAACGCCAACGCCATCCCCGGCCTGGTCTCGGCGTGGCTGGACGCGAGGGGCGCCACCGAGGGGGCGGTCAGGGCGCTGGTGCGGGAACTGTCCGAGGGCAGGGACGTGCGCGAGGAGTCCTGGACCCCCGTCGTCGACTTCGAGGTGCCGCTGCGCGACCGCCTCGCCCGCGCCGTCGGCGCGGCGCTCGCCGGGGTCAGGACGGCAGGGCAGGGCCCGGCTCCCGTGCTGCCGACGGGCGCGGGCCACGACGCGGGCATCCTGGCGGCGGCGGGCGTGCCGGCCGCGATGCTGTTCGTGCGCAACCCCACGGGCGTCTCCCACTCGCCGCGGGAGCACGCCGAACCCGGCGACTGCGCGCACGGGGTCACCGCCCTCGCCGGCGTGCTCGAGGAGCTGGCCCGATGACCGTCTACTGGTGCGAGCTCGCCCTGCTGCCCGAGGGCGTCACCGACAGCGTGGTGATCGAGGTCGAGGACCAGCGGATCGTCTCGATCGACAGGGGCGACCGGCAGGGGATCACCCTCGCGGGGCTGACGCTCCCAGGCATGGCCAACGCGCACTCCCACGCCTTCCACCGGGCGCTGCGCGGCGCCACCCAGACGGGCAAGGGCGACTTCTGGACCTGGCGCGAGCAGATGTACGAGGTGGCGGGCGCGCTCGACCCCGACTCCTACCTCAGGCTGGCCAGGGCCGCCTACGCCGAGATGGCCCTGGCGGGCGTCACCTGCGTGGGCGAGTTCCACTACCTGCACCACGGGCCGGACGGCGTGCCGTACGACGACCCGAACGAGATGGGGCACGCGCTCATCCAGGCCGCGCGCGAGGCCGGTCTGCGCATCGCGCTGCTCGACACCTGCTACCTGACCGGCGGGGTCGGCACCGCGCTGACCGGCCCGCAGCTGCGCTTCGGCGACGGCACCAGCGAGGCGTGGGCGGTCAGGGCGCAGGAGCTGGCCGCCGCCTACGAGGGCCGGCACGACGTGGAGATCGGCGCGGCCATCCATTCCGTCAGGGCCGTGCCGCCCGAGCAGATGCCGACGGTCGCCGAGTTCTCCCGCAAGCACGCCGCCCCGCTGCACGCGCACGTCTCCGAGCAGCGGGCCGAGAACGCCGCCTGCGTCGAGCGCTACGCCGCCACCCCGGTCCAGGTGCTGCACGAGCACGGCGCGCTCGGCCCGCGGTCCACCGCCGTCCACGCCACCCACCTGGCCGAGGTCGACCTCGAACTGCTCGGCCACTCCCGCACCCACATCTGCATGTGCCCGACCACCGAACGCGACCTCGCCGACGGCATCGGCCCGGCCAGGGCGCTGTTCGACAGGGGCTCGCCGATCACGCTCGGATCCGACAGCCACGCCGTCGTCGACCTGTTCGAGGAGGCCAGGGCGGTCGAGCTGAACGAGCGCCTGGCCAGCGAGAAGCGCGGCCACTGGACCGCCGCCGAGCTGATGGCCGCCGCCACCGTCGCCGGCCACGCGTCGCTGGGCTTCCCCGACGCCGGAGGGCTGGTTCCCGGCGCGTGGGCCGACCTGGTCTCGGTCCGCCTCGACTCGGTCCGTACGGCGGGCGCGACACGCGAGAGCGCCCTGGAGACGATCGTGTTCGCGGCGACGGCCGCGGACGTGCACAGTGTGGTGTCGGGCGGTCGCAGGATCGTCACCGACGGCCGGCACGAGCTGGGAGACGTCGGGCGGATGCTGAACGAGGCGATGGGAGCGATCAGGTGAGTACCCTCATCGACGGGATCGGGATGCTGTTCGACGGCCACGTCGAGCACCTGGACGCCGCGCTGGTGATCGAGGGCGAGCGGATCGCGTGGGTCGGTCCCTCCAGCCAGGCGCCCGCGTGCGACGAGCGTCACGACGCCGGCAGGAGGTGCGTCATCCCCGGCTTCGTCGACAGCCACGCGCACCTGGTCTTCGCCGGAGACCGCACCTTCGAGTTCAACGCCCGCATGTCGGGCCAGAGCTACACCGCGGGCGGCATCCGCACCACGGTGACCGCCACCAGGGCGGCGGGCGAGGCCGAGCTGGCCACGCGCGCGGCGGCGCTGGTCGCCGAGATGACCGCGCAGGGCACGACCACCGTGGAGATCAAGAGCGGTTACGGGCTGACCGTGGAGGACGAGCGGCGCTCGCTGGAGATCGCCACCTCGCTCACCGACGAGACCACCTTCCTCGGCGCGCACGTGGTGCCCGCCGGGACCGACGCCGACGACTACGTCAGGACCGTCACGGGCGAGATGCTGCGGGCGTGCGCGCCGTACGCCAAGTGGGTGGACGTCTTCTGCGAGCGGGGGGCCTTCGACGGCGACCAGACGCGCGAGATCCTCCAGGCGGGCATCAAGGCGGGCCTGCTGCCGCGGGTGCACGCCAACCAGCTCACCGAGGGTCCCGGCGTGCGCATCGCGGTCGAGCTGGACGCGGCCTCCGCCGACCACTGCACGCACCTGAGCGACGCCGACGTCGACGCGCTGGCCTCCTCCGACACGGTGGCCACGCTGCTGCCGGGAGCGGAATTCTCCACCCGCTCGCCCTATCCCGACGCGCGGCGGCTCATCGACGCCGGCGTCACCGTGGCGATCGCCACCGACTGCAACCCCGGGTCGTCGTTCACCTCGTCGATGCCGTTCTGCGTGGCGCTGGCCGTACGGGAGATGCGGATGACGCCCATGGAGGCGGTCAGGGCCGCGACCTACGGCGGGGCCAGGGCGCTGCGCCGTGACGACGTCGGGCAGCTGCGCGTGGGCGCGCGGGCCGACCTCGTCGTGCTGGACGCGCCGTCGTTCGTGCACCTGGCCTACCGGCCAGGGGTGCCGCTCGTCCGGCAGGTGTGGCGGGCGGGCGAGCGGGTCGCCTGAATCCGGCGGGCATTTCTCGGAATCCCGCGGGCCATTGAGTCCCGCGGGTCATCCTCTGGTCGTAGCCGCGACGCGCGGCGAGCTGCGGCGGGGGCGGCGTATCGGCGCCGCCCCCGCCTTTTTTCGCGCGCCAGGAAAAGAATTTCTCATCCCTGAGAAGGAGGTGCAGAACCGTCCTGTGGTCGTAGTTCTTTTGGGAATCTTTGCTTCGGGCCGGACGTTGCCGGGATATAGAACGCAGCTGCGGGAACGAGGTGCCTGGGGATGGCAAGGCCTACGGGGAATCGCACGCAGGAGGTCGCCGATCGCGACCTGCTCGGGACCTATCTGGCCGAGATCGGCAGGGTTCCGCTGCTCACCGCGGAGGAGGAGGTCGAGCTCGCCAAGCGGATCGAGGCGGGGCTGTTCGCCGAGCAGCTGCTCGACAGCGGGGGCTCCGAGCCGCGTATCGGGGACGCGGCCGACGAGGAGCTCGAGCGCCTGGCGGTTTCGGGACGGCGCGCCAAGGACGAGTTCATCCAGGCCAACCTGCGCCTGGTGGTGGCTGTCGCACGGAAGTACTCGGGGCGGGGCATGCCGCTGATCGACCTGGTCCAGGAGGGCAACCTGGGCCTGGTGCGGGCGGTGGAGAAGTTCGACTACCGGCGGGGGTACAAGTTCTCGACCTACGCCACCTGGTGGATCAGGCAGTCGGTGGGGCGCGCCATCCACGAGCAGGCCAGGCCGGTGCGGCTGCCCACTCACGCGGGCGAGCAGATGACCAGGCTCATGCGGGTACGGCGCGACATGCTGGCCGAGTTCGACGCCGAGCCGACCGACGACGACCTCGCCCGGGTGCTCGACCTGCCGATCGAGCGGGTGCGCGAGCTGCGCCGCTGGGCCTCCGACCCGGTCTCGCTCCAGCTCGGCGTGGGTGACGAGGACGAGACCGAACTGGGCGACATGATCGCCGACGAGACGTGGGCCGATCCCGAGCAGCAGGCGATCGACATCCTGGAGCGCGAGCGTCTCGACGAGTGGCTGACCGGGCTGGAGGGCCCGACCAGCGAGATGCTGCGCTGGCGCTACGGCCTGCTCGACGGGCGCGAGCACACGCTGACGGAGGTGGGGGAGCGCTACGGCATCGGCCGCGACCGCGCCCGCCGCATCGAGCGCGACGCCCTGGCCAGGCTCCGCAAGATGGCCTCGGCCGCCGCCTGACCGACCGCTTCGCCGGGCGCTTCTCCGGTCCCTTCGCCATGCGTGGTCGCGCCCCGCGCGATCCGGCCGGTGGGCGCGGCCGGGGCCCGCTCGCGCGGGCCGCCCCGGCCACCCCGCCGCTCCAGGACGGTTCCGGCGCGCGGGCCACAGAGGCGGTTGCGGCCGCCGGCGTACGCCGCCACGGCGGCCCTGAGGGCCCGCCCGTGGCTATCGGGCCAGCGGGGTCAGGTAGGTGTCCAGGTCGTCGAGGATCTTGCCGGCCGCCGTGACGCCGATGCCGAGCATCCACACCTCGTCGTCCACGTCGTGGGCGTGGCCGGAGGTCACCGCGCCGAGGTTCTTCCACAGCGGGCCGCCCGTGACCTCTGCCTGGCTCTTGGCGGCGGCGTCGCCGTACGCGCTGTAGAACAGGGCGTCGCCGTCGGCCTTCGCGATGTTCTCCTGGCTCAGCTTGCCGAAGCGCTTGTCGTCCTGGTCGGCGAGCAGCTGCGCCTCCGGGCGCTGGACGCCCGCGTCGCCGAGCACGATGCCGCTGAAGGACTCGGGGCCGTACATCCTGATCTCGGTCGGCATGAATCGCACGATGCTCACCTTCAGCTTCGCGAACTTCGCGCCGACCTGCTCGGCGCGACCCTCGTAGGCCGACAGCAGCTTCTCGGCCTCGGCCTTCCTGCCGAGCGCGTCGGCGTCGAGGAGGAAGTTCTCCTTCCAGGTGACGCCGACCTTCTCGGTGAAGACGGTGGGCGCGATCCTGCTGAGCTTGTCGTAGAAGGCGGCCTGGCGGAACTTGGTGCCGAGGATGAGGTCGGGCTTCAGCGCGGTGATCGCCTCCAGGTTGGGCTGCTGGAGGGTGCCGACCGACGTGGTGGCCGACAGCGCGGAGCCCAGGTAGGCGGGCCACTTCTGGTTCTCGGCCGCCTGCGCGGCGCCGACGGGCGTCAGGCCGAGCGACACCATGGTGTCCAGCTTGTCGGTGTCGAGGACGACGACCCGCTTGGGCGTCTGGGGGACCTTCGTCTCCCCCATCGCGTGCTTGATCGCCCGGGTGGGCCCCGTGGCCGTCCCTTCGGGGGTGGAGGTGCCGCACGCGGTGAGCGCGAGGGCGGACAGCAGGGCGGCCGTGAGCCCGGCCAGACGGAACGTCATCACAGTTTCCTTGATCGCTTAGGTTAGGCAACCCTAAGTGTAGTACCGGTCTGTCCGAAACACCCGCGAAACACCGGGGTGCGGAGTTTCACGCATGCGAAACATGCGGCGTCAAACCACGAAACGGCGGAAGAAGACGCTGAGGCGACACGTCAGTGCGCTGCTGGGGGCATCCACTGCGACACGTACAGGCCGAAAGTGAAGGAGGGTCGCGTCGATGATCGATAGCGGCACTACCGCCTGGATGCTGGTATGCACCGCCCTGGTGCTGCTGATGACTCCGGGCCTCGCGTTCTTCTATGGGGGCATGACCAGGGCCAAGAGCGTCCTCAACATGATGATGATGTCGTTCGTCAGCATCATCGTGGTGACGATCGCCTGGGTCCTTTACGGCTACTCGCTGGCGTTCGACGCCTCGGGCAGCGACACGCTGAACTTCGTCGTCGGCGGCCTGGACAATCTCGGCCTGGCCGGCGTCTTCAACGCGGTGTACGAGGGTCTGATCGTCCAGGGCGGTCAGGTGACGGCCGAGGCGGCGGCGGCCGACAACTTCCCGATGATGGTCTTCTCCGCCTTCCAGCTCACGTTCGCGATCATTACGGTCGCTCTGATCAGCGGCGCCATCGCCGACCGCGCCAAGTTCGGCGCCTGGGTGCTCTTCTCCCTGGTGTGGGCGACGGTCGTCTACTTCCCCGTGGCCCACTGGGTGTGGGGCGGCGGCTGGCTCGGGCAGCTCGGCATCGAGGACTTCGCGGGTGGCACCGTGGTCCACATCAACGCCGGAGCCGCGGCCCTCGCGCTCGCGCTCGTGCTCGGCAGGCGCCAGGGCTGGCGCAAGGAGCCGATGCGCCCGCACAACCTGACGCTGGTCCTGCTCGGCACCGGCCTGCTGTGGTTCGGCTGGTTCGGCTTCAACGCCGGCTCCGAGCTCGCCCCCGACCAGACCGCGGGTCTGGCCTTCATGAACACGCAGATCGCCACCGCCGTCGCGGCCGGCGCCTGGCTCGTCGTCGAGAAGCTGCGCGACGGCCACGCCACCACACTCGGCGTCGCCTCGGGCGCCGTCGCCGGTCTGGTCGCCATCACGCCCGCGTGCGGCTTCGTCGACCCGTGGGCGGCCCTCGTCATCGGCCTGCTGGCGGGCGTGGCCTGCGCCTACGCGGTCGGCCTGAAGTACCGCCTGGGCTTCGACGACTCGCTCGACGTGGTCGGCGTGCACCTGGTCGGCGGCGTCGTCGGCGCGGTCTCCCTGGGCTTCTTCGCCGCCTACCCCTTCCTCGAGCAGCAGAACGAGGGCCTGCTCTACGGCGGCCCGATCAGCCAGCTCGGCCTGCAGATCCTCGGTCCCGTCGCGGTCGGCGGCTACTCCTTCGTGGTGTCGTGGGTCGCCGCCAAGGTGATCGACAGGACAATGGGCTTCAGGGTCGACGCCGACCAGGAGCTCGCCGGCGTCGACATCACCATGCACGCCGAGACCGGCTACGACCTGGGCACCGTGTACGCCTCAGGCGTGAGCCCGTCGACGGCGCTCGCCACGACGACCTCGAAGAAGGTGGACGCATGAGGCTCATCACCGCGGTCATCAAGCCCTTCAAGCTCGACGACGTGAAGGCCGCCCTCGAGCAGTTCGGCATCAAGGGCATGACGGTCAGCGAGGCCAGCGGCTACGGCCGCCAGCGCGGGCACACCGAGGTGTACCGCGGCGCCGAGTACCAGGTCGACCTGGTCCCCAAGGTCCGCCTGGAGGTGCTGGCCGAGGAGGACGACGCCGACGACGTCATCGACGTCATCGTCAAGGCGGCCCAGACCGGCAAGATCGGCGACGGCAAGGTGTGGTCCGTACCCGTCGACACCGTGATCCGGGTGCGCACCGGAGAGCGCGGTCCCGAAGCCCTGTGACCACGGAAGCGCGGTGACCATGACGGAGCCGAGGCGCGGCGAGGAGCCCGGCCGGAGGACACGGTGAGAGCAGACGCCCGCTCGTTCGCCGCGACCCGCAAGGAGCGGGCCGCGGACACCGACCGCTGGCTGAAGGACCTCCTGCGCACGGCCCATCCCGGCGGCGAGGGCGTCGCGCTCGTCGCCGTCGGCTCCCTCGGCAGGGGAGAGCTGGCCCCCGGCAGCGACCTCGACCTGGTCATGCTGCACGACGGCGGCGAGGACGTCGCCAGGATCGCCGACCGGATCTGGTACCCGATCTGGGACTCCGGCGTCGGCCTCGACCACTCCGTCCGCACGGTCGAGGAGGCCGTGAAGGTCGCCCGCGAGGACCTGAAGGTCGTGCTCGGTCTCATCCAGGCCAGGCACGTGGCGGGCGATCCCGAGCTGACCAGGAAGGCGCGGGAGACCGTGCTCGCCGACTGGCGTGCCGACTCCCGCCGCCGGCTCGCCGAGCTGCGCGAGGCGGCCGACAGGCGCGCCCGGAGCAGCGGCGAGCTGGCCTTCCGCCTCGAGCCCGACCTCAAGGACGGCCGCGGCGGGCTGCGCGACGTCCAGGCCATGCAGGCGGTCGCCGCCGCCTGGGTGGCCTCCGCCCCCGGCCCGCGCGTCCGCGAGGCCTACGAGCTGGTTCTCGACGTCAGGCACGCGCTCCACGTCGTCACCGCCCGCGGCGCCGACCGGCTGGTGCTGCAGGAGCAGGACGCGGTGGCGGGAACGCTCGGCCTGCTCGACGCCGAGGCGTTGATGCGCAGGCTCGCCGAGGCGGGCAGGACCGTCTCGCACGCCTTCGACGCCACCTGGCGTACCGTCGACCGGCTGCTGTCCGGCCCGATCCCCCGCGGCCGCAGGCCGCTGGCCGACGGCGTGGTCGAGCACGCCGGCGAGGTCGTGCTGGCCCGCGGCGCCACGCCCCGCACCGACCCGGTGCTCGTGCTGCGCGCCGCCGCCGCTGCCGCCGAGTCGGGGCTGCCGCTGGCCCCCGCCACCGTCTCCGTGCTGGCCGCCCAGTCGGCGCCCATGCCGGTGCCGTGGCCCGACGAGGCGCGCGACGCGCTGGTGGCCCTGCTCGGCGCCGGGCGCGCCGCCGTACCGGTGTGGGAGGAGCTCGACCAGGCCGGGATCCTGGTGAAGCTGCTGCCCGACTGGGAGCGCGTACGGCACCGCCCGCAGCGCAACCCCATCCACCGCTTCACCGTCGACCGGCACCTCATCGAGGCCGCGGCCAACGCCGCCGCCCACACCCGCGAGGTCGCCCGCCCCGACCTGCTGCTGATCGCCGCCCTCCTGCACGACGTCGGCAAGGGCTGGCCGGGCGACCACTCGGTCACCGGCGAGGTGGTCGTGCGCGACATCGGCGCCCGCGTCGGGCTGCCGCCGCAGGACGTCGAGATCCTCGCCAGCGTCGTCCGCCACCACCTGCTGCTGCCGGAGACCGCGACCAGGCGCGACCTCGACGACCCCGTGACGATCGAGAAGGTCGCCGGCGCGGTCGGCTCGCGCGAGGTGCTCGACCTGCTGGCCGCGCTCGCCGTCGCCGACGGCCACGCGACGGGGCCCGCCGCGTGGAACTCGTGGAAGGCCGCGCTCGTCGACGACCTCGTCCGCAGGGTGCGCAGCGCGCTGTCGGGCTCGCCGCTGCCTCCCGTGCCCACCCTCTCGCCCGCCCAGGCCGCCCTCGCCAGGCACGGCGGCGGCGCGATCCGAGTGAATGGGACAAACGTCACAGTCGTCGCCCCCGACCGTCCCGGCCTGCTGTGGCGCGCGGCCGGCGTTCTGGCCGCCCACCGGATGATCGTCCGCTCCGCCTCGGCCGCCTCCGCGAGCGCCACGGCCGTGATCGAGTTCTCCGTCGTGCCCGAGTACGGCACGCCCCCCGACCCGGCGACCCTCGAGGCCGACCTGCGCCTGGTCCTGGCCGGACGCCTGGACATCGAGCAGCGGCTGGCTCGCCGCGCCCGGTCGGTGCGACCCGCCAGGGTGCCGGTCGCCCCACCCCGCGTCACCCTGATCGACGACGCCTCCGCCACGGCCACCGTGGTGGAGGTCCGCGCCCACGACCGCCCGGGCCTTCTGTGGCGCATCGGCAGAGCTTTCGGTGAGTGCGGGCTTGACGTGAAAGCCGCTCGCGTGGAGACTCTCGGCGCGGAGGCGGTTGACGTCTTCTACGTAGTGGACCGCGCCGGGCGCCCCCTCAGCGACGACGCGCAGCGGACCCAAGTCCGCGATCACGTGCTCGCCGCGCTCCGGTAACCAACGGCAACGGTCTGCGGTCACCTTTGTAACGATTGTGTCCGTTTTGCCTGGTACGCGAGTTGTGGCGGATACGTTGTGGGGCGAATTACGGTCTTTATGATTCCTGTTGCGGACAGGGTTGAGGGGTAACGACGGCTGTGACGACGGTGACATCCGACGGCGGAAGTACCGCCAGGCGGGACCGCGGGAAGCGGTCGATGCCACGAATGGGACTGCGTAACTGGCGCGTGAGATCTCGTCTCACCGCGCTCATCCTGGTACCCACCATCGCGGGTGTGGTCCTCGGCGGAGCGAGGGTCGTCTCCTCCGTCGACAGCATCGGCGTCTACGACCGCACCGTGGTCATCGCCGGGCAGGCGACCCACATCCGCGATCTGGTCCAGGCGCTCGGAATGGAGCGTGACACTGGCGGCTGGTTCTACGCGACCAAGCAGCGCAGGCAGCTCAAGGAGCCCTACGAGGACAGCAAGGACGCCGTCGACAAGCAGGTCAAGGCCGTCCTGGCCGACCTCGCCGCCATGGACGCCGCCTACGGCCCCCGCGTCCAGCAGGCCGCCAAGGTCGCCGCCTCCCAGCTGAAGTCGCTGCCGGCCATCCGGTCGCAGCAGCGCGCCAGGCCCGACTCCGGCGCCTACCGCTACCTCGTCGAGCAGCTCGTCCGCGTGCACGAGGAGCTGAGCCTCCTCAACAACGACCCGCAGATCCTCGGTGACTTCCGCGCGCTGACCGTGCTGATGAAGGCCAAGGAGGCCGTCTCCAGGCAGCGGATCATGCTGCTGGAGTCCTACTACGGCACCTCCAAGGTCGACGCGCAGCGGGTGACCGACTTCATCGCCGCGGGCGCCGAGCAGTGGCAGCTGGTCAACAGCTTCGCCGCCGACGCCGGCGCCACCAGGGCCACGGCCCTCGCCACCGGACTCAAGAACGACAGCGACGTGGTCAGGGCCGAGCTGTCCAAGGCCCGCGCCATCCGGCTGACCAACGACGGCCCGGCCTTCCAGGCCAGGGCGCTGCTCGTCGACCCCACCCAGTGGTTCGAGGACAACGCCAAGGCCATCACGGTCATGCAGAAGGTCGAGTCGAACACCGACCCCAAGAACCTGGGTCTCGCCCAGGCCGTGACCAACAGGGCCGAGGAACTGCGGAGCGCCGAACTGCGCACCGCCCTCGTCATCGGTGGCGCCATCCTGCTCCTGCTGCTCCTGGTGCTGCTCTTCACCGTCCTCATCGCCCGCTCGATGGTCACCCCGCTGCGCCGCCTGCGCAGCGAGGCGCTCGAGATCGCCGGATCCCGGCTGCCCGACGTGGTGCGCAACCTGCGCGTCTCGGGCAACGCCACCGCGCCGGAGGTCGCGCCCATCGACGTCGAAGGCAAGGACGAGATCGGTGAAGTGGCGCAGGCCTTCGACGAGGTCCACCGCCAGGCCGTACGGCTGGCCGCCGAGGAGTCCGAGCTGCGCAGCAACATCAGCTCGATGTTCGTCAACCTCTCCCGGCGCACGCAGACGCTGGTGGAACGGCAGATCTCGCTGATCGACGGCCTGGAGAAGGGCGAACAGGACGGCGGCCGCCTCGCCGACCTGTTCCGCCTCGACCACCTGGCCACGCGCATGCGCCGCAACTCGGAGAACCTCCTGGTCCTCGCCGGCCACGAGCCCACCCGCAGGCGCAGCCAGCCCGCCAAGCTCGTCGACGTCGTCCGCGCCGCCCTGTCGGAGGTCGAGGACTACGAGCGCGTCCAGGTCAAGGTGCACCGCGCGACCGCGGTCGTCGGCAGCGCCGCCAACGACCTGGTCCACCTGGTGGCCGAGCTGGTCGAGAACGCCATCCAGTTCTCGCCCAAGAACAGCCAGGTCCACGTCTCCAGCAGCATCATCGAAGGCGGCGGAGCGCTGCTGTCGGTGAGCGACCAGGGCATCTCCATGACCGAGGAGGAGCTCGCCGAGGCCAACCGCCGCCTGGCCGAGCCGCCCGTCGTGGACGTGTCGGTCTCGCGCCGCATGGGCCTGTTCGTGGTCGGCCGCCTCGCGCTGCGCCACGGCATCCGCGTGCAGCTGCGCAAGGGCGAGGGCACCGGGCTCCTCGCGATGGTCCTGCTGCCGCCGCCCCTGCTGGCCGACGGCAACCAGCCGCCGCCGCCCCCGCGGCCCGCCTTCGGCGGCAGCGCGTCCTCCGCGCCCGCCTTCGGCGCGCCCGCGCAGAACGGCGCCTTCACCGCGTTCGAGTCCTACGACTCCACCGCGAACGGACAGGGCACCCGGCAGGCCTTCGGCGCCTTCACCGCCGACACGGGCGGCGACAGCGGCTTCTTCCGCCAGCAGCCCCAGGGCGAGCGCAACCCGTCGTTCCCGAGCATCGACCTGAGCGCGATGCCGAACCTCGACCAGACCGCGCCGCACCCGGGCCACTCGCACCCGTCCTTCCCCAGCCTCGACCAGGCCGGCCAGCACCCGTCCTTCCCCGGCGCCGAGCAGAACGGGCACCCGTCGTTCCCGAGCAGGGAGCAGAACGGTCAGTACCCGTCGCTCCCGGGCGCCGAGCAGAACGGGCGCCCATCGTTCCCGAGCAGGGAGCAGAACGGTCAGTACCCGTCGCTCCCGGGCGCCGAGCAGAACGGGCACCCGTCGTTCCCGAGCAGGGAGCAGAACGGTCAGTACCCGTCGCTCCCCGGCACGGAGAAGAACGGGCGGTCCCCGTCCTTCCCGAGCGTCGACAGCGGGCTGCCGCGCCGCGGCCCCCGCGCCGACAGCGGCAACACCGGCGCCTTCACGTCGCCGCCCGCGACCGCGTCGCCGTCCTACCCGCCGGCCGAGCCGTACGGGTGGGAGGAGCACACCGCCGCCATGCCCGCGGTCGGCAGCTCGCCCCTGGAGCCCGAGCAGGAGGAGTTCCTGCCGATCTTCGCCGCGGTGGAGTCGGCGTGGTTCAGGCGGCCAGAGGAGGCCGCGCGACCGTCCGCCTCCGCGGGTCCCGCCACCGGCCCCTCCAGCGGCCCCACCAGCGCCCCCTCCACCGGCCCCGCCACCGGGAACCCGGCGGCGTCTTCGGCCGGAGCTCCGGCGGGGTCCGCGGCGGGGTCTGCGGCGGCGCCCGGGCGGGAGCCCAAGTACCACCTGCCGGAGGCGCAGCGGCCCGCCCAGGCCGTACCCTCTGATGGTGACCAGTGGCGGACCCCCGCCGACGCGGGGTGGCGGGCGGCGGCCGCGGCCAGTGACCCGAGCCTCGGCGGCATCACCGCCGCCGGTCTCCCCAAGCGCACCCCGAAGGCGAACCTGGTCCCCGGCACGGCGGGTCAGGCGCCCCAGCAGATGACCCCGATGCCGCCGGTCTCGGCGGACCGGATCAGAAACCGGATGTCCAGCTTCCAGCAGGGCATCCGCCGGGGACGCGCGGAAGTGAACGATGAGTCCGCCCCGAACGGGTTGGATAAGGAGGACTTGGCGTGACGACCTTGAGCCACGAGGCCCATAGGTTCGACTGGCTGATCACTGACTTCGTCAGGAACACCCCCGGAGTGGCCCACGCCGTCGTCGTGTCGGCCGACGGCCTGTGCCTGGCCAGCTCCGAGGGCTTCCCGCCGGACCGGGCCGACCAGTTGGCGGCCGTGTCCGCGGGCCTGCTCAGCCTCACCGTCGGCGCATCGCGCGTCTTCGAGGGCGGCCCCGTGACCCAGACGGTCGTGGAGATGCAGCGTGGCCTGCTCCTGGTGATGGCCATCAGCGACGGTTCGGTCCTGACCGTCCTGGCCTCGCCCGACTGCGACATGGGTCTGGTGGCCTACCAGATGACCCTGCTGGTGGACCGCGCCGGTCAGGCGCTGACCCCGGCTCTCCGTGCGGAACTCCAGGCTGCCAGGACCCGGTGATGTGATGGTGTACGGGAGCGATGGGGCAGGGGACGAAGAGCCTCTGTTCCGTCCGTACGCAGTCACCGGCGGCAGGTCGGAACCCCGCTACCACTTGGCGATGGAGACGCTGATCTCCTCGATGTCGATCCCGGATGACGAGATGGCGCTGCTCACCCCCGAGCAGGAGGCCATCATGACGCTGTGCAGGTCGTTCCGGTCCGTCGCCGAGATCTCCGCGTTGCTGCGGGTCCCGCTCGGCGTGGCCAGGGTCGTCGTCGCCGACATGGCGGACGAAGGCCTCGTGCGCCTGCACCAGCCGCGTCTCGACCAGGGACAGCCAGACATGAACATGCTCGAAAGGGTGCTCAGTGGACTTCGCAGGCTCTAGCAGCGGCGGACTCACCTCGACGAAGATCGTCGTCGCGGGCGGGTTCGGCGTCGGCAAGACGACGTTCGTGGGTGCGGTGTCCGAAATTCTCCCGCTGACGACGGAAGCGGTCATGACCGATGCCTCAGCCGGCATCGACGACCTCGGCCTGACCCCGAACAAGCAGACCACCACCGTGGCCATGGACTTCGGCAGGCTCTCGCTCGACAGGGACCTCATCCTGTACCTGTTCGGCACGCCCGGCCAGCACCGGTTCTGGTTCATGTGGGACGACCTGGTCCGCGGCGCCATCGGCGCCGTCGTCCTGCTCGACACCCGCAGGCTCGCCGACTCCTTCCCCGCGATCGACTACTTCGAAGAGGCCAAGCTGCCCTTCGTCGTGGGCATCAACGGATGGGACGGGCAGTTCCTGCACTCGGAGGACGAGGTGCGGGAGGCGCTGGCGCTCGCCCCGCACATCCCGATCGTGCGGACCGACGCCCGCAACCGCGAGTCGGTCAAGGCGACGCTGATCTCCCTGGTGGAACACGTCGTCCGCGTCCGCGCCACCTACGGCGCCCCGGCCTGACCTCCTCCGGCTCCGGGGTTGGTGTTTGTCCCGGTCTCGCGGCAGGCCGCCGTTCCTCTCGGCGGCCCGGGTTCGTTGGGTTGGTGTTTGTGCTGGTCTCGCGGCAGGCCGCCGTTCCTCTCGGCGGCCTGGGTTGGTTCGGTTGGTGTTTGTGCCGGTCTCGCGGCAGGCCGCCGTTCCTCTCGGCGGCCTGGGTTGGTTCGGTTGGTGTTTGTGCTGGTCTCGCGGCAGGCCGCCGTTCCTCTCGGCGGCCTTCCGCGTTCTCCCCTGCTCCCTCTACGGCAAGCCCGCTCGAGCCCACCCCGGGCACGGGGCTGGCGTCCGTCCAGGGAGACGGCCGGCCGGCGTGCGTGGCCGGCCGCCGTTACGCGGCACCTCCAGGCGCTCCCCACGGGACTGACGTCATCGCGTTGAGCACCGGGACCAGCTGTTCCTCCTCGTAGTCGAAGTGCGCTTCCAGCTCGGCCGCCAGCCTCTCGACCTCGCCGGCCGCGTCCCCGCCCTCGTCGAGCAGCTCGCGCAGCCTCCTGATCAGCCGGGCCACGACGGTGTGCTCCCGCCGCAGCCGAGCGAGCGCATCGGCGAGCTCGGGGTGCGTCTCCTCCAGATGCGGGAAGGCGACGTTGTCCTCGGCACCGTGGTGGAAGTGGAGCGCCTCGCAGAAGGTCAGGCAGTGGGCGCGCAGTTCCGCACTCAAGCCCTGCCCCTGCGCCGCCCCCTTCCTGACCTTCGCCAGTTCGTCACGCAGCCAGCCGTGCACCCGCACCAGCTCGTCCCCGAACGCCCGCACCCGCGCCGCCGACTCCGCCCCCGGGCTTCCCTGCCCCGCACGTCCGTCCGACCGGGCCGCGCCGGTCCCGCCCGCCACTGTCCCGGCGCCGCCTTCCGCGGCTGCCCCTGCCCCGGTCGCCCCCGTCTCGGCTGCCCCTGCCCCGGTCGCCCCCGTCTCGGCGGCCCCTGTCTCGGTCACCTGTGTCCCGGTCACCCCCGTCTGAGCGGTCACCCCCGCCTGGGCGGTCACCCCCGTCTGAGCGGTCACCCCCGCCTGGGCGGTCACCCCCGTCTGAGCGGTCACCCCCGCCTGGGCGGTCACCCCCGTCTGAGCGGTCACCCCCGCCTGGGCGGTCACCCCCGCCTGGGCGGTCACCCCCGTCTGAGCCACCTTCGTCCCCGTCGCACTCGTCTCGGTCTCCTGTGTCGCGGTCGGCCCGGTCGGCCCGGTGTCGGTCACCTTCGTCGCGGTGGCCCTTGTCTCGGGCACTTGTGTCTTGGGCGTGTTCGCGCTGGTCATGGGCGTCTCGGTGGCGGGGGACTCGTGGGGGACAGCGTCGTCGCGGGTCGCCGGTCGGTCGAGGCGGTGGAGGGCGACGACCGGGATGACCCGCGACGTGTTCGCTTGGTAGGCGGCGAAGGCCGGGTCGATGGCGGCCTGCCGCTCGTACATCCGGTCCCGCTCCTCGCCCGCCAACGGCACCGCTCTTGCGGCGAACCGCTCCGACCCCAGCTCCACCACGACGTCCGGGTTGGCCAGCAGGTTGTGATACCAGGCAGGGTGCCTGTCCTGTCCCGCGTTGGAGCCGAACACCAGGATCCGCTCGCCGTCCCGCAGGTAGACGGCCGGGTTGGTCTTCACCGCGCCGCTCCTGGCGCCCACCGTCGTGAGCAGGACGAGCGGGGCGCCCTCGAACATGCCGCCGACGGTGCCCCCGTTCGCCCTGAACTCCTCGATGACCTGCTGATTGAAGTCCTCGGCCATTCGATATCCTTAGATGGTCAAGATGATTTGCTTTGCAAGCAAAGCTAATTTCATAGGCAAGGTATTTCGAGGAGTGGGCCGATGTCAACGGAGGGCCTGAGCGTCGATGAAGGGATCCGCACGCTGCTGCTGCTGATGCCGCGCATGGTCGGGCGCGTGAAGCGGATCAAGATTCCGGAAGAGCTGCAGTCGCTGTCGCTGGCGCCGCGTCACCTGTCGCTGCTGGCGTACCTGCTGTTCGACGGTCCCACCACGGTGAACGACCTGGCGGCCCGGCTGGAGGTGGCGCCCGCGACCGTAAGCCTCATGGTCGGGGACCTGAGCCGCAAAGGCGTGCTGGAGCGGCGCGAGGACGACGTCGACCGGCGCCGGACGATCGTCAGCATCGCCGCGGCGCACCAGACCTCGATCGAGGAGTGGCTGGGGCGAGGGGCGGGCGCGTGGCGGAAGGCGCTGGAGCCGCTCACGCCGGAGCAGCGCAGGATGTTCATCGACACCCTCCTGGCCTACGAGCGCGAGATCGGGGCCTGACCGGGCGAACGACCGGACGGCCCATCTCTCCACCGGTGGTCTCGCCGCTCGAGCGGTCGTCGATCAGCGTGCTTGCTGTCCTGGCTCATCGGCACACGTTCCGTGCCGCCGCAGGGTTGCGTGCCCGAGGGTCCGAAGGCTCGTCCAAGATGCGGGCTGATCTCCCCCCGGGAGTCCGTCGGCCCCGTGCGGGCCGCGTCGGAGTGGTTGGCGGGTACGAGTGCGGGCCTGTGTTGGAGTGGTTGGCGGGTACGAGTGCGGGCCTGTGTCGGAGTGGTTGGCGGGTACGAGTGCGGGCCTGTGTTGGAGTGGTTGGCGGGTACGGGTGCGGGGTCGGCTGCGGCGGAGTGGTCGGCCGGTTCGAGTGCCGGGCTGGCCGCAGCGGGGTTCGGCGGCACAGCCGGCAACCTGCAACGCGCTCCGGATGTGAGCTCGCTCACACGGTGTCACAGCCCGATGGAGCATGTCGTCTTAGAGGGCATGACGAACGCGGAACAGACCTCGGTGCTGATCACCGGAGGCAACAAGGGACTGGGGTTCGAGGCGGCCCGGCGCCTCGGGGAACTGGGTTGGACGATCTTTCTCGGCTCGCGTGACGAAGGTCGAGGACGTACGGCCGCCGACAAGCTGACCGCCGGTGGCGCGAACGTGGTCATGGTCCCGCTGGACGTGACCTCGGACGAGTCGGTGACCGACGCGGAACGGCTCGTCCGGGAGCACACCGACCGGCTGGACGTGCTGATCAACAACGCCGGCGCGTCAGGAAGAGCCATCGCGCCCGCGGACGCGACGGTCGACGAGATTCATTCCGTCTACGACACCAACGTGTACGGACCGGTCAGGGTCACGCACGCGTTCCTTCCCCTGCTGCGGGCGGCGGACAATCCGCGGGTGGTGATGGTGTCCAGCGCCGTCGGTACCTTCGCGGTCGTGACCGATCCGGAGCAGCCCGCCTCGAAAATGCACGAGCTCGCCTACAGCTCGTCCAAGACGGCACTGAACATGATCACCGTCCGGTACGCCCAGGCGCTCCCGGAGATCAAGTTCAACATGGTCACCCCCGGGGAGGTCGCCAACCGCAAGTTCGCCGCCACCGACATGAACAATCACACCGGCCAGCTGACAGTCACCCAGGGCACCGACCCGATCCTCGAACTCGCGATGATCGACGCCGACGGGCCGACCGGGACCTTCATCGATCGCCTTGGCCGCATCGCCTGGTGACCGCCGCGCCCTGCCTCCGCGGTCGGGTCTGCCTCCGTGGTCGGGTCTGCCTCCGTGGTCGGGTCTGCCTTCGTGGTCGGGCCTGCGTCCGCCGTTGGTGCGGGCGGTGGTATGTGGACAAGACCGTGCCGGTCGCGGCGCCGGAGGGAACCGTGCAGTGATAGGGCGTGATCGACGGGCCGGGCGCCTCGGATACCCTGCTGTCCGTCGTGCGGAAGCGTCCTCGAGCGAGAAGGCGAGAAGGCGAGTAGGTGAGCAGCGGTACGCGAGTCGGCGGGAGGGATTCCGTGCCTGGGCCGGCGGATGAGACGGGCGCGACCGGGTACCGGCCGCTGCTGTTCTCCATCGCCTACGGGATGACCGGATCCGTGGGCGACGCCGAGGACATCGTGCAGGACGCGTTCCTCGGCATGACCCGGGCGCGCCAGGCGGGAACCGTGATCGCCGACCCCAAGGCGTACCTGGCGACGGCGGTGACGCGGCTGGGCATCGACCACCTGCGTTCGGCGCGGGTGCGGCGGGAGACGTATGTGGGGGACTGGCTGCCCGAGCCGGTCGTCGTGCCCGCCGATGGGCCGGGCCCGGCCGAGCACGCCGAGCTGGCCGACTCGCTGTCGATGGCGTTCCTCGTGCTGCTGGAGTCCCTTTCGCCGGTGGATCGGGCGGTGTTCATGCTGCGCGAGGTGTTCGGGTACGGCTACCCGGATGTGGCGAGGATCATCGGCAAGACCGAGGTGAACTGCCGGCAGATCTTCGCGCGCGCCAGGCAGCGCATCGCCGCTGGGGGGCGGCTGCGCGACAGCACGCCGACCCCGGCGCGGCGGGCGCAGGGCAAAGAGCTCGCCCGCAGGTTCTTCGAGGCCGCCGCGGGCGGCGACATGGACGCGCTGCTCGGCATGCTCGCGCCCGACGTGGTGCTCCACGGGGACGGCGGCGGCAAGGCACAGGCGATCGGGAAGCCGGCGACCGAGCCGCGGCGCGTCGCACAGCTGCTCGTCGCCGGGCTCCGCCGGATACGGATGCTCGGCGTCTCCCTCCGGCCGGCCTGGGTCAACGGCGGGCCGGGCGCTGTGATGTACGACGCCGAAGGACGCGTGGCCGCCGTGGTCGAACTCGACATCGCCGATGGCGTGGTCCAGGCGGTCCACTCGGTCGCCAATCCCGACAAGCTTGCCCACATCGGACCGGTATCTGATGTAGCCCGACTGCCGGAGAAATAACGCGACTCGGTCAGGGGCGGGAGTCGATCAGGATCCGGAGCCGGTCGGGGATCGGCGCCGGTCAGGGGCGGGAGCCGGTCGGGATCCGGAGTCGGTCAGGAGCGGGAGTCGATCAGGAGGGAGATGCCGTCGAGGAGGCGCTGCAGGCCGAACTCGAAGGTGTGCTCGGGGCTGTGCGCCGAGCCGTACACCTCGGCGGCGGCCTCGCCGACGCGCGACGCGACGGGGAAACGGTTGACGTCGGCGATCCGGTGCAGGAAGGGCGCGTGCGCCGCCCACCACTGCTCGTCGGTCATCCCGGTGTGCTTCTCCGCCTCCAGCGCCTCCACCGCGCCTCGCGCCGCGCCGTGGACGAACCCGGTGACGAGCGTGATGACCGAGTCCATCTCGACGTCGGTGAGGCCGATGCCGTCGATGGCGCGCAGCTCGTACTCGTACTTGGCCGTGGTGTTGGGGCCGAGCACCGGACGGCTGGTGGCGACCTGGAGCAGCCACGGGTGGCGCAGGTAGAGCGCCCAGTTCTCGCGGGCGATCTGCAGCAGGCGGGCCCGCCAGCCGCCGGGGAGGTCGTCGGGGCGGGCGGTCTCGCCGTAGACGGTGTCGAGCATGACGTCGAGCAGTTCGGGCTTGCCGGGCACGTAGGTGTAGAGCGACATGGTGCCGACGCCGAGCCGTTCGGCGACCCTACGCATGGACAGCGCCGCCAGCCCCTCGGCGTCGGCCACCTCGATGGCGGCCCTGACGATGCGGTCGACGCTCAGCTCCGGCTTGCCCTTGCGGCTCGGGCGTTCGCTGGTGCGCCACAGGAGGGCGAGGCTGCGGGCGGGGTCGCCCTTGCCGGTGTACTCGACGGTCACCTTACGTACGGTACACCGTACGGATTCCGCTGCCCAGCAGGGCCACCCAGGTCAGGCCGACGACGAGCGTGAGCCGCTGGAGCAGTCCCGCGATCGGGGAGAGTCCGGCGGCGCCGGAGAAGCCGACCCCGGTGATCACGAAGCCGGCGAGGAAGACGACGCCCGTGACGATCGAGTACGCCGTCCAGCCGGGCCTGCCCCATCCGGCGAAGCGCCTGGCGTACACGAAGCACGCGGCGGGCAGTCCCGCGAAGACCAGCAGCGAGAACAGGTCGTGCAGGGCGCCGGCGGTGGTGGAGGTCGCCGGCGCGTCCTGCGGGTAGCCGTTCACGGGGTCGGTCACGAAGAGGCCGGCCCCGATCAGGCCGACGGCGAAGGCGAGCATGAGGGCGAGGCCCCAGCGGGAGGTGCCGCGCAGGCTGATCGCGAAGGCCAGCATGAGCAACCCTGTGACCAGGAAGTTCGCGGTCTGGGTCCAGCCGAGGTCGCCGATGGCGAGCGAGCTGACGGGATGCCGGAGCGGGTCGTAGCCGCCGCCCCGCGTGGCGCCCTCCACCAGGAAGGCGGTGACGAAGACCACCGCGCCGGCCACCCCCGACAACCGCATCAGCCTCATCGCGGTCCCTTCACCGATCACGCGCCCCACCTCCCATCCTGCCCGGCCACGTCACGGCGCGGGGCGGGCCGCCGACCGAATGACGCCGGACCGTGCCGCCGACCGGTTCCCCCCGTGCCGCCGACCGGCTTCCCCGGGGGGCGGGACCAGCGCCCCCGAGACGGCGACCGGTTTCCCCGGGGGCGGGACCGGTGCCCCCGGGCCGCCGACCGGTTCCATCCGGGCGGCGACGGGTTCCCTGGGGGTGAGGATCGGTGCCTTCGGGTCGGCGACGGGGTTTCCCCCGGGAGGGGGGACTGGTGCGCCCCAAGAGGGCGACGGGTTCCTGGGGTGAGGGCCGGTGCCCTCGGGTCGGCGACGGGTTTCCCCCGGGAGGGGTGGGGACTGGTGCCCCCAAGAGGGCGACGGGTTCCCTGGGGGTGAGGATCGGTGCCTTCGGGTCGGCGACGGCTTCCCCCCGGGGGTGGGGGACTGGTGCCCCCGGGAGGGCGACGGGTTCCCCGGGGGTGAGGGCCGGTGCCCCCGGGATGGCGACGGGTTTCTCCCGGCCGGCGGCCGGGACGGGGCGCGCGCCGGGGTGGCCGGGGGAGGGCCCGGTGCCCGCTCACCTGGGCAGCCAGTCCTTCCACACGATCTTGTTCGCGTCGATCCACTTCTTGGCCGCCTGCTCGGCCGACATGCCGCCGTCGGTCATGTCGCTGGCCACCGCGTTCTGGTGGTCGTTCGTCCAGGAGAAGTTGCGGACCAGCTCGTAGGCCCTGCCGCCGGTGTCGGCGAACTTCTTGCTGACGATCTTGTCGAGCAGGTACGGCGGGTAGTCGCAGGCCACCTTCGCCGCCACGGCGTCGCAGCCGATCGCGTACGACGGAAGGTTGATCTTGGCCATCTTGACCTGCGTGAACAGCCACTGCGGCTGGTAGAAGTACATCAGCAGCGGGCGTCTGGTCCTGGTGGCCGACCGCATCGCCTTGATCAGCGCGTCCTCGCTGCCCGCGTAGACGACCTTGTAGTTCAGCTTCAGGTTGCGGACCAGGTCCTCGTCGGCGGTGACGAAGGTGGGGTCGCCGTCGAGCACCTGCCCGAGCTCACCCGACTTCTCGGTCCTGAACAGGTGAGCGTACTTGTTGAGGTTGCGCCAGTTGGTGATGTCCGGGTACTCCTCGACCATCCACTGCGGCACGTACCAGCCGATCACGCCCTTGTTGCCGTTCAGCCCCGCGGACACGGCGACCTTCTTGTCCTGGATGAACTCCTTCTTCTCCTTGTCGCGGCCCCAGTTCTCGACGATGACGTCGACGTCGCCGCTCTCGAAGCCCTTCCAGGACTCCTCCTCCGTCAGCTTCTTGGTCTCGACCTTGTAGCCGAGCTCGTGCTCGAGGAGGTAGGCGAGCACCGCGGCGCTGGCCTCGTAGCCGACCCACGGGTTGACGGCCAGCCGTACGGTGCCGGTGGCCTTCGGGGTCTGGGGTGCTTCGCTGGTGCAGCCGGTGAGGATCAGGCCGAGGGTGAGGGCCGCGGCCAGCAGTTTGGTTCTCATGTGCGGTCTCCGGCGTGCCCCCGCCGGCGACGGGGGCACACGATCGTCTACTTCGGGATCCAGGCCTGCCACGTGGCCGTGTGGGCGTCGATCCACTTCTTGGCGGCGGCCTCGGCGGACATCCCGTTGTTCTGGATGTCGTTGGCGACCGCGTTCTGGTCCTCGTTGGTCCAGGTGAAGTTCTTGACCAGCTCGTAGGCCTTGCCGCCGGTGTCGGCGAACTTCTTGCTCACGATCTTGTCGAGGTCGAGCTCGGCGTAGTCGCAGGCGACCTTCTTGGGGTCGGCGTCGCAGCCGGCGGTGTACGGCGGCAGGCTCACCCTGGCCAGCTTGACCTTGTCGAAGAGCCAGTGCGGGGTCCAGAAGTAGAACAGCAGCGGCTTCTGCTGCTCCTGCGCCTGCGCCGCCGACTCCAGCAGCGCGGCCTCGCTGCCGCCCGTCACGACCTTGAAGTCCAGCTTCAGGTTCTTGACCAGCGCCTCGTCGTTGGTGACGTAGGAGGGGTCGCCGTCGAGCAGCTGGCCCTTGCCGCCGGACTCGGAGGTCTTGAACAGGTCGGCGTACTTGTTGAGGTTCTTGTAGTCGGTGATGTCGGGGTACTTGTCGGCCATCCACTGCGGGACGTACCAGCCGATGACGCCCTTGTTGCCGGTCGAGCCGGCCGAGGCGGCGACCTTCTTCTCGTCGATGTACTTCTTCTTGAGGTCGTCGTGCCCCCAGTTCTCGACGATGACATCGACCTCGCCGGTCTCGAAGCCGGCCCAGGCGACCTCCTCCTTGAGCTCCTTCTTCTCGACCGTGTAGCCGAGCTGGCTCTGCAGCAGCTGCGCGATCACGGCCGCGCTGGCCTCGTATCCGACCCAGGGGTTGATGGCGATCCTGACCGTCCCCGCGGCCGCGGCGCTCGCCGAGCCGCTGGGCTGGGTGGCGGGGCTCGCCGTGGTACCGCCGTCGACCCTGGCGCCGCCGCCGCACCCTGCGACGGCCAGGCCGAGGGCGACGACCCCGGCCATGAGGCGTATCTTCATCCGGTGATCATCCTCTTGAGTGGGGGGAAGTGCGCCTGTCGGCGCCCTGCGTGATGCGGTCGAGCATGACGCCCAGCAGCACCGTGGCCACTCCGGCGACGAAGCCCATGCCGAAGTCGGAGTGCTGGGAGAAGCCGGTGACGACGTCGTAGCCGAGCCCGCCCGCGCCGACCATGCCGCCCACCACGACCATGGCGAGCGTCATGACGATGCCCTGGTTGGCGGCCAGCAGGATGGCCCCGCGTGCCATCGGCAGCTGGACCTTCCACAGCAGCTGGCGCCGGGTGGAGCCGGCTGAAAGCGCCGCCTCGACGGAGGTGGGGGACACGCCCCGGATGCCGTCCTCGACCAGGCGCACCACGGGTGGCACCGCGTAGATCACCGAGGCGAAGATGGCGGTGAACCTCGTCGGCCCGAACAGCGCCAGCGCGGGCAGCAGGTAGACCACCGACGGCATCGTCTGGGCCGCGTCGAGCAGCGGACGCTGGACGGCCGAGAAGGCGCGCGAGCGCGCGGCGGCGACGCCGAGGACGAGGCCGAGCAGGAGCGCGGCGGCCGCGGCGACCAGAACGGTGGTCAGCGTGGCCATGCTGTGCTCCCACAGCCCCACCCCCGCCAGCGCCAGCAGGCACGCCAGCGCGACCAGCGCGGGGCGCGGCCCGCTCGCCCACCAGGCCAGCGCCAGGACGGCGGCGGCCACCAGCCACCACGGCGTGGAGGTCAGCACGTCCTGCAGCGGGTTGAGCAGGATCGTGGAGGTGATGTTCTTGATCGCCTCGGTGACGTCGTACCAGCTGAACTTGGCCCATTCCACCGCGTCGTTGACGGGGCCGCCGATCGGCACCACCCACTGTTCGGGGAAGGCGGGGGGCAGCACGAAGGTGAGCGCCAGGCCGACCACGGCCGGCGCGCCCGCGACGGCGTACCCGAGGGGTCCCGCGGCGCTCCGGCGGGCCGCCGCCATCGTCATCCTGTCCAGGACGACCGCCATGACGACGATCGCGACGCCGGCCGGCAGCATGAAGCCGACGTTGGCCCGTGACAGGCCGCGGATGATGTCGGAGCCGAGGCCGGGGGCGGAGATGAGAGCGGCGATCACGACCATCGACAGCGCCATCATGATGGTCTGGTTGATCGCCAGCGCGATCGTCTCGCGCGCCATCGGCAGCTGTACCTTGCGCAGCGTCTGCCAGCGGGTGGCGCCGATCGAGTCGGAGGCCTCGGTCGCGGTACGGGAGACCTGCTCGATCCCCAGCGCGGTGATCTTGATGGCGACCGGCATCGCGTAGATGAGGGTGGCGACGGTCGCGGACGAGGGGCCGATGCCGAAGAAGAGCACCATCGGGGTCAGGTAGGCGAACGTCGGCATGATCTGCATGACGTCGAGCACCGGCGACAGGGCCCGGCGCAGGCGTGGCGAACGGCCCGCCCAGACGCCCAGCGGCAGCCCGATCAGCAGGGCGATCAGCACGGAGGCGAGCACCAGGGCGAGCGTGCGGACACCGGCGTCCCAGACGCCGAGCACCCCGAAGGAGGCGAATCCGGCCGTCCCGAGCAGCGCGATCCGCCAGCCGCCGGCCAACCAGCCGAGGCCGCCGATCACCCCGATCAGGCCGGGCCAGCCCAGCGCCTGCAGCACGGTCTCGAAGGCGGTGTAGAACTGCCCGAGGTAGATGCGGACGTAGTTGATGAAGTACAGGAACAGCGGGTTGTCGTTCCTGTTGGCGTCGACCCAGTCGCGGGCGTCGTTGACGGCGAGGAAGGTGGCCGCCTCGTCGTCGTGCGGGAGGGTGGCGGTGCCGTTCAGCGTGAGGTAGCCGGCGACGAGGGCGGCGACGGCGACAGCGGGCACGACCCAGCGGGGCGGGCGGCGGATGCCGGGCGCGTCCGCGACGGCGACGGCGCTGCTCATGCGCGCGCCTGCGGGACGGGCGCCGTGCCCTCGCCCTGGTCCGGATGCGCTCCCGCCGCGTCGTCGCCCTCGCCCCGGTCCGGGTGCGCTTCCGTCGGGTCGCCGGCTTCGCCCTGGTCCGGCTGCGCTTCCGTCGGGTCGCCGGCCTCGCCCTGGTGCGCGCCGGGTTGCGCGGCCTCCTCGGGTGACGGTGCGGGCTCGGGCACCCGGATCTCCTCCGGTACGGCCGGCTCGTGCGCCATCGCCGACAGGATGTCCACGCGGTCGACCACGCCGATCAGCTCGTCCCCGTCCATGACACGGATGGGCCTGGCCGAGCCGGTCACCGCGGGGATGGCGTCCCTGATGATCGTGCCGGCCGGGAGGACGGGGCCGTCCAGATGCTCGCCCGGCTCCGGCGTCCGGCAGATCCAGCGCAGCGACAGCACGTGGCTGCGCGGCACCTCGCGGACGAAGTCGGCCACGTAGTCGTCGGCGGGCGCGCCCACGACCTCCTCCGGTGTCCCGAGCTGGACGATCCGGCCCGCCCGCATGATCGCGATGCGCTCGCCCAGCTTGAGCGCCTCCGACAGGTCGTGGGTGATGAAGACCATCGTCTTGCCGACCTCGCGGTGCAGCCTGATGACCTCGGTCTGCATGTCGCGGCGGATCAGCGGGTCGAGCGCGCTGAACGGCTCGTCGAACAGCATCACCTGGGGGTCGACGGCCAGTGCCCTGGCCAGCCCGACGCGCTGCTGCATGCCGCCCGACAGCTGGTCGGGGTAGGCGGTGGCGTGCCCGTCGAGGCCGACCAGGGAAAGGATCTCTCTCGCGCGCTCGTGCCTGCGCGGTTTGGGAGCGCCCTGGATCTCCAGGCCGTAGGCGACGTTGTCGATGACGCGCCGGTGCGGGAGCAGGCCGAAGTGCTGGAAGACCATGCTGACGTGGTGGCGGCGTAATTCCCGTAGCTGGGCGGGGGCGGCGGCGATCACGTCCTGGCCGCCAATGGAGATCTTTCCGGCCGTCGGCTCGATGAGGCGGGTCAGGCAGCGCACCAGGGTGGACTTACCGCTTCCCGACAGACCCATCACGACGAACATCTCGCCTGGTCTGACATCGAACGTGACGTCTCTGACGGCGGCCGTGCAGCCGGTCTTCTCGCGTAGTTCGGCCGGGTCGAGATCTTTGTCAGGGCCTTTCATGACGCGATCCGCCCGCGGGCCGAAGATCTTCCACAGCCCGCTGACCTGGATCGCCGCACTGTCCTGCCCGGCTGCCACTTGCTGCCTCCAGAAGCTTGCCGGCCCCGCGGTTGGCCCGGTCCGAGTTGTCGAGGGTAGGCGCGACGGGGCTCAACATAGGGCCTGAATAACGCGAATCACAACGTCGTGACCATGTAGAGACGCGGGTGTTACGGAGTGGATCTTCAAGTGGAACGCGGCAAACCCCCACAACCGGACAGAAGGTGATATATCGCGACATTTTCATCTCGAGATCCGATAACGGCGGACCGAAATTGGGGGCCCCAAGTTATCGACGCTTGTGTGGTACCCGACTAGATTTGTCGCGTTATGTTCGTTTGGTCGTTCAGGTATTGGTGTGCTGAAATAGCCGCCACTTGCTGGAGTTTTCCCAGGAGTCTCACGGGAGGCTCTCCCCCCAACTGAGGTTGCGTTCGGTGAGTAGAAGAACCAGTGCCAAGGCCGCCGACCAGGCCGCCGATCACGGTGGATGGCGGCTGCGCAACTGGCGGGTGCGCGCGCGATTAGTCGCGCTGATCCTCGTCCCGACCGCAGCGGCCGTCCTCCTCGGCGGCATCCAGGTCGTCGCCTCCACCAGCGCGGCGGCCGACTACGACCGCGCCAACCAGCTGGCCAAGCTCGCCCAGCAGATCGGCGGTCTCACCCACGAGCTCGGCGCCGAACGCGCCCGCACCGCCTGGTACATCACCCTCGGCCGCCCCGAGCGCGGCCTGGCCGACGTCCGCACCCAGATGAGCAGGGTCGACACCCAGGCCGACAAGGTACGGCAGAGCGCCGCCGTCCTCGGCACCGAGGTCGCGGGCCGGACGGGCGACGAGGTCGCGACCGTGCTGAACCGCCTGGAGGACCTCGCCGCGCTGCGCGACCAGGCGCTCGACTCCGACCTGCTGCCCGGCGCCGCCCTCGACGCCTACACCACCGTCATCGCCGACCTGCTCACCCTGAACGACGAGCTCGGCAAGAACGGCGAGGACGAGGAACTGGTACGCCAGTCGGCGACGCTCGACGCGCTCGCGCGGGCCAAGGAGAGCGCCTCGCTGCAGCAGGCGCTGCTCACCAGCGTGCTGGTCGTCGGCAGGTTCGAGCAGGAACAGCTCAAGACCTTCCTCGGCGAGCAGTCCAACGAGGCCAACCAGCGCAAGGCCTTCGCCGCCGAAGCCACCGCCGCCGAGCGCCGCCTGTTCGACGAGACGGTCAACGGCCGCGGCGCCGACCGGGCGCGCTTCCTGCGCGAGCTGGTCCTCACCAGGGTGAGCACCGGCGCCCCGCTCAAGGGACTCGACCTCGCCAAGCGCGACGACGCGCGTGAGTGGTTCGAGGCCGCCACCGTCATCGTCGAGTCCATGCGCTCGGTCGAGGAGCGGCAGTCGGCCGCGATCGTGCTGCGCAGCGAGGAACTGGCCGGGGCCGAGACCAAGCGCGCCTACCTGGTGGCCGGCGCCGTCGTGGCGCTGCTGCTGGCCGTCCTGCTCATCACCACCGGCGTGGCGCGCTCGCTGGTGCGCCCGCTGCGCAGGCTGCGCAGCGAGGCCCTCGACATCGCCGGCGAGCGGCTGCCCGGATTCGTCCAGCGCCTGCGCGAGGCGCGCGACAGCGACGTCTCTGCCGAGGTCACCCCGATCGGGGTCTTCTCCCGCGACGAGGTCGGCGAGGTCGCGCGGGCCTTCGACGAGGTCCACCGCGAGGCCGTACGGCTGGCCGGCGACGAGGCCAAGCTGCGCGCCAACGTCAACGCGATGTTCGTCAACCTCTCCCGCCGCAGCCAGACCCTGGTCGAACGCCAGCTGACGCTCATCGAGCGGCTCGAACGCGGCGAGCGGGACGACACCCGCCTCGGTGACCTGTTCAAGCTCGACCACCTGGCCACCCGCATGCGCCGCAACAGCGAGAACCTCCTGGTCCTCGCCGGCCAGGAGGCCGCCCGCAAGTGGACCCAGTCCGTCGAGCTGATGGACATCGTCCGCGCGGCACTCGGCGAGGTCGAGAGCTACGACAGGGTCGTCATCCAGGGCGCCTCCGAGGTCGCCATCGCCGGCCAGGCCGTCACCGACACCGTCCACCTGCTGGCCGAGCTGGTGGAGAACGCCGTGTCCTTCTCCTCGAACGACACCAAGGTGACGGTCTCCAGCAGCCGCATCGACGGCGGCGGCGTCATGATCGCGGTGACCGACCAGGGCATCGGCATGAGCCAGGAGGAGATCTCCCAGGCCAACTGGCGGCTGGCCAACCCGCCGGTGGTGGACGTGTCGGTGTCGCGGCGGATGGGCCTGTTCGTGGTCGGCCGCCTGGCGCTCCGGCACAACGTCCGCGTGCAGCTGCGCAGGCAGGACGTCGGCGGCCTCACGGCGATGGTGCTCATCCCCGAGAGCCTGCTGACCGCCATCCCCGGCCAGCAGCCAGGGCACGGCTTCCCGGCGGGGCAGGGCATGCCGCCCCTGCACGGCTCGCCGTCCGAGCCGCAGATGCCGCAGATACCGCCCATGTCGCCGATGTCGCAGCTGCCGTCGGGCCCGCAGGTGCCGCTCCAGCCGATGGTGCCGCCGCAGGCCGGGCCCCAGCCGTACGAGCGGCCCATGCTCGACGACCTGAAGCCCTCGCCCATGGGCGCGCCGGTGCTCGACTCGCCGCCCGTCGACTGGTTCGGCACCAACGACGCGCCCTCGGCCGACCTTTCCGACTTCCCGTCCGACTACACCTCCGACTTCACGGCCAACGGGCTGCCCAAGCGCGGCGGGCACGCTCCGGACGACGGTCCCGGCTTCCGCGAGATGCCCGGCCTGGGCGGCTCCCAGGGCCCCGACTCGTACGGCACGCTCGACCGCCGCCCGTTCGACTCCTTCGACGCGCCGCCCAGGTCCGGCTTCCCCGACGCCACCAGCCCTCTCCCCAGGGTGGAGACCTCCTCGCTCGACACCGGCGAGGAGGAGTACCTGCCGATCTTCGCGGCGGTGGAGTCGAGCTGGTTCAAGCGGCCGGAACCTTTCTCCGACGCCCCGGACACCCCGGACGCCCCCGCGTTCGACACCGGTCCGCACGCGGGACCCAGCGCGGGGCCCGCTGCGGGACCCACCGTGGGGGGCGGCGTGCCGGGCAGGCCCGCGACGGCACGGCCGGCCGATCCGTACCCGCCGGAACCGCCCGTCGCGTCCCCGCAGGGCGCACCCTCGCCCGACGCCTGGTCGTCGCCCGCCGACGCGGGCTGGCAGGCCGCCCGCGCGGCCAGCGACCCCAGCCTCGGCGGCCTCACCTCCTCGGGCCTGCCCAAGCGCAAGCCCAGAGCGAACCTGGTGCCGGGCACCGCCGCCGCCCCGCAGTCCGCAGCTCCCACGCCGCCGATGCCGCCGGTCTCGCCCGACCGGATCAGGAGCAGGCTGGCCAGCTTCCAGCAGGGCGTGCGGAAGGGCCGCGCCGAGCTCGACAACGCGCAGGAGGAGGAGCAGCGGTGAAGGAGTTGAGCCAGGCCGCCAGGGACGTCAACTGGCTGGTCAGCGGCTTCGTCGAGGAGGTGCCCGGTGTGGCGCACGCCGTGGTCGTCTCCTCCGACGGGCTGCCCATGGCGTTCTCGCGCGGGTTCCCGAAGGACCGCGCCGACCAGCTCGCCGCCGTGGCCGCCGGGCTGATCAGCCTGGTGCAGGGCGCCTCCAGGGTCTTCGAGGGCGGCGGGGTCACCCAGACCGTCGTGGAGATGCAGCACGGGCTGCTGCTGGTGATGTCGATCAGCGACGGCTCGTGCCTGGCGGTGCTGGCCGCGCCCGAATGCGACATGGGCCTGGTCGCCTACCAGATGACCGTGCTGGTCGAAAGGGCGGGCCAGGTGCTCACGCCCGCCGTACGGGCGGAACTGTCATCCGCGCACCCCTGGTGATGGGAGACGATCGTGGCTTCGTGGAATGACGGCCCTCCTCCGTATGGGCCGCCGGCGGACTACGGCAGGGGGTACGGCCAGCCGCCGGGTTACGGCCCCGCGCCCACCCCTCCCGAGGAGGAGCGCCCCTCGCTGGTGCGGATGTACTCGCTCACCGGCGGGCGCACCGCGCCGCGCACCAACCTGGCGATGGAGGCGCTGGTCTCCTCGGCGACCTCGGCGCAGCTCGGTATGAACCACACCCGTGAATACCGCGCGATCAGCGAGCTCTGCCGCCAGATCAGGTCCGTCGCGGAGGTGTCGGCGCTGCTGGCCATCCCGCTCGGCGTGGCCAGGGTGCTGATCGCGGACATGGAGGCGGAGGGTCTGGTGCGGATCTACCAGCCGCAGCTGGACGCGGGCATGCCGAACAGGAACCTGCTGGAAAGGGTGCTAAGTGGACTTCGCAGGCTCTAGCGGCCTGACCTCGACGAAGATCGTCGTGGCGGGCGGGTTCGGTGTGGGCAAGACCACGTTCGTGGGCGCGGTGTCGGAGATCCTGCCGCTCACCACGGAGGCGGTCATGACCGACGCGTCGGCGCA
>NZ_JBSFNE010000033.1:0-73982 GCF_053586935.1 Nonomuraea sp. NPDC003727 | reverse complement strand
CATCCCCGAACCCGGTATCCCCGAATCCTTCAAGGTCCTCATCAAGGAAATGCAGTCACTGTGCCTGAACGTCGAGGTGCTGTCCAGCGACGGCACCTCGATCGAGATGCGCGACACCGACGAGGACGTCTTCAGGGCGGCCGAGGAGCTCGGCATCGACCTGTCCCGGCGCGAGCCGAGCAGCGTGGAAGAAGTCTGAGCGGGTCACGGCCGCAGGGCCCGGCCACGCCGGCCGCGCGTGACCGGCAGGCACCCCGGGTGTGCTGGGCCTGGTCACGCGGGGGCGCTCACTCGGAGCGGGAGCGCTCCTCGTCGGCGGGGCCGAGGGCGGCGTGGCCGTGTCCCTCACCGGTGTCCAGCGGGATCTTCTCCCCTCCGTACGCCCGGGACATGCGCGCCCGCAGCCTGCCGAGCGGGCCGCGCAGCCCCTTCGGCGGGATGCCCTCGGTCTCGGCGGCGCTGATCTCCCGGACGGGCTCCTTGCCCCGCACGTGGGCCTCGATGTCCTCCGACGGGGGCGTGTGGATCTCGACGTACTCGCCGTGCGGCATCCGCTTGATCACACCCGCCTCCACGCCGTGCCCGATGACGGCGGCGTCGGATCGCTGCAGGCCCAGGCAGATCCGGTAGGTGACGATGTAGGCGACCACCGGGCCGGCCAGCACCAGCACCCGGCCGATGTAGGTCGTCCAGTTCAGGCTGATGTGGAAGTTGGCCGAGATCTCGTCGTTGGCGCCGAGCAGCCACAGCACCCCGTAGAAGGTGATGGCCGCCATGCCGATCGAGGTGCGGTGCGGGTTGTTGCGGGGCCGGTCGGTGATGTGGTGCTCGCGCCGGTCGCCGGTGACCCACTGCTCGGCGAACGGGTACAGGGCGAGCCCGGTCATGATGATGCCCATCGGCAGCAGCGCCGGGATGATCACGCTCAAGGGCAACGTGCCGGCCTGGGCGGTCCCGAACAGGTTGATCTCCCAGGCAGGCATCAGCCGCAGCGCGCCCTCCAGGAAGCCCATGTAGAAGTCGGGCTGCGACCCGGCCGAGATGTCGGCCGGGGTGTACGGGCCGAACGCCCAGATCGGGTTGATCTGTGCGAAGGTCGCCAGTCCGGCGATCACCGCGAAGGTGAACATGAAGAACGAACCGGCCTTGAGCATGAACGCCGGCAGGAACGGCGCGCCGACCACGTTGTGGTTGGTGCGTGCCTTGCCCGGCATCTGCGTGTGCTTCTGCACCCACATGAGCACCATGTGGGCCGAGATGAGGGCCAGCAGGATGCCCGGGATCAGCAGGATGTGCAGCGAGTAGAACCGCGCGATGACCGAGTCACCCGGATACTCCCCACCGAACAGGAAGAAGGTGATGTAGGTGCCGATGAGCGGCAGCGAGATCATCACGCCCTCGGTGATCCGCAGGCCCGCGCCGGACAGCAGGTCGTCGGGCAGCGAGTATCCGGTCAGCCCCTCGAGCAGCGCGAGCGTCAGCAGCATGACGCCGATCAGCCAGTTCAGCTCGCGCGGCTTGCGGTACGCGCCCGTGAAGAACACGCGGAGCATGTGCACCATCATGCCGGCCACGAACAGCAGGGCCGCCCAGTGGTGGATCTGCCGCATGAGCAGACCGCCGCGCACCTCGAAGCTGATCTTCAGCGTCGAGGCGTAGGCCTCCGACATCATCACGCCCTTGAGCGGCTCGTAAGGGCCGTCGTAGGCGACCTCGCTCATGCTCGGCACGAAGAAGAACGTCAGGAACGTGCCGCTCAGCAGCAGGATGATGAACGAGTAGAGGGCGATCTCACCGAGCAGGAACGACCAGTGGTCCGGAAAGACCTTGCGCAGGTTACGCCGCAGGAAGTTGCCCGCGCCCGTCCGGTCGTCGAGGAAGCGGGCCGGACCGCCGGCGGCCTTCGGTACCCGCGTCAGCTCACCCATCGTCCTGTGCCTTCCTGCATCGCGAGACGGCGCGGTGGTATCGCCAGGCCACCCAGAAGCCCACGCCCACGCCGATGCCGGCGGCCAGCGCGTTGATGGTCCAGTGCACGACGTCGGAGCCGTAGCCGTACCCGTTGCCGAGCACGAGCACGGCGATGACGATCGCGGCCAGGACGCAGGCCGCCGCCCCCGACGCCACGCCGACCGCGACGGTGCGCACCAGCCGGGAGACGCGCGACCGCGGCCGCGGCGGGGGGAGCGGCGTGGCCAGGCGGCTGACGATCTCCTCAGGCGCCTCACCCACACGGCCGAGGCAGCGCTGCGAGATCAGACCCGATCGGTCCTCGCCGACGCAGATCCATTGGTCGCCCGACACGTAGACGATCGAGCGCGCGGAGTCGGGAAGGCCCAGCCGGACGAACTCCTCCCCCTCGGGAAAGTGTCTGATCCGGTACGGCACGGCAGGCAGCTGGGCGTCCAGCGCGTCGAGGAGTTCGGTCAGCTGGTGCATCCGGGTCATCGCCCCCTCACCCTCTTTCTCCCATCTTCGCGCGACAACCTTCTGCGGATGCACTGCCAGCCGTCAAAGATGCACCGGCTTCGCGCCCCCGGGGAGCATGCCCTTGCACTCGGCGCCCTGCCCGTCACCCACAGTCACCCTGAGCCTGGGGGTCCGCACTCCACGGGGTGTCCCGAAGAGCCTCGGCGCGCTCTCAAGGGACGTCAGCCCACGTCCTGCGCCGGTTCCCGTCAGGCGTCAGCCCGAGCTCTCCGCCGGATCCCCTGAAGGCGGCGGCCCGCGCCTCCAGCCGGGATCACCGGCCCCTCGCCCGGGCTGTCCCGACAACGCGGAAGCCCGCACCCCAGGTCACCTGGGGTGCGGGCTTACGGTCGAGACGAGACGTCTACAGCCCGCACAGCTCCGCGAGGCTCTTGGCCGAGCCGTTGTTGGCCGCCTGCCCGTTCCGCGTCGGCGTCTGCGAGGGCGTCGCGGTCTTGGAGGCCTGCGGCGTCGCCGCCACGGTGCCGGACGGGGACGTCGTCGCCCCGGGAGAGGCCGTCACCTGCGCCGCCAGCGCGCGCCTGCTCGGCTTCACCGAGTCGTTCAGCGCCTTGACGGTGGCCCTGCGGATCTTCGGCCAGTCCGGCGACCCGGTGTAGAAGTGCGGCGGCACGAACTGCAGGCTGGTGATCCGCGCGTCCTTGACCTTGAGAGCCAGGTTGGCCAGCGGCTCCAGCAACTCCTGCGGGATGTTCGTCTGCGCCATCCGCTTGGCCGCGTCCGCGATCTTGGTGAAGTTCGTGAGGATCTTGTCGGGCGTCGCCTGCTGGGCGAACGCGCCGATGACGCACCGCTGCCTGCCCATGCGGCTGAAGTCGTCGTCGACGACGCGGGAGCGCCCGTACCACAGCGCCTCCTCGCCGGACAGCCGCTGGTAGCCGGCCTTGATCGTGCCCGCGGTGCCGTAGTGGCCGCCCCACGGGATGTCCTTCTCCACGCGCAGCTTGATGCCGCCGATCGCGTCGACGAGGTCGACGAAGCCGTACATGTTGATCAGCGCGTAGTAGTCGAGCCGCAGCCCGAGCGTGTGGCCGATGGCGTCCATCAGCGCGCGGGGGCCCTTGTTCTTGCCGTGCATGATCTCGGGGTGGTCGTTGGCGAACTGCCAGACCTCGTTCAGCAGGCCGCCGTTGGGCAACTCGGCCATGAAGCCGTTCGGGAAGTGCTTGGCCAGCGGCGAGGACGGCGGGAACCGTACGTGCTGGAGGTTCCTGGGCAGGCTGAACAGCACGGTGTTGCCGGTCTTGATGTTGACGCTGGCCACGGTCATGCTGTCGGTCCGCACGCCCTGGCGGTTGCCGGCGCCGTCACCGCCGATGAGCAGGAAGTTGACCCGGTCCTTGCCGTTCCACGGGTCCTCCTCCTTGATCGGCTGCACCTCCGGGTCGGAGACCGAGGGGAAGATGCCCTGGACGGCGTCCCGGGTGGCCAGGACGGCGTTGGCGGTCAGCGCGAACGGCGACATCACCACCACGCACAGCAGTCCGACCACGATCCCGGAGACGATCTGGCCCCGGCCGTTCAGACGGTCGGGGCCGAGGGCGATGTAGGAGACGAGCACGAGCGCGAACCACGCCAGCGCGCCGATCACGGCGGCCACCGACACGGTGATCATCGTGCTCTCCCTGACGGCCGCGCCGAGGTTGCCCACGAAGGACAGGCCGTAAACGATCGCGGCGATCAGCAGCGCGCCGAACGCGCCCAGCAACACGAATCCGGTACGGCGCCGCCCGGCCCGCAGGTGTGCGGCACCGGGTACGAGGGCCGACAGCGCGGTCCAGCCGATGATCGAGCCGACGCCCATCTTCCTGGCGAACGCGGGCGCCTGGGCCTTGGGCGTTCTCGGCGCCTTGGCGTTCTTCGGGGCGCCGGGCGCCTTGAGGCTCGGTCGCGTGTTCTGCTCCCTGACCGCCGGGCCGGAGCCGGTGTCGCGCTGCGCGCCGCTGTCGTCCGCGGCGCGGTCCTGCGCCGCGCGGGCGCGGGTGCCACGCTCGCGGGAGGAGCGGTCCTGGCCGGTCTGGTCCGGCGCCGCGGAGTCCTGCGCGGGGCGGTCCTGACCGGCGCCGTTCCGGGCGGATGGCTCCTGGGCGGAGGGCTCGGCGGGCGCGGCGCGCCGAGGCGCACGCCGCTTTCTGCCGCGCTCGGGGAAGTCTCCTCCAGGGCGCTTCGACACACCGGCTCCTTCGCACGTCGTACCAGGCCAAACCCGAAGGTTTGCCCCCCGTTGGTCACGAGATTGCCAGGATTCTAGCCCCCATATTGGGACATCAATGACAGATGACCAATGTGGGATGAACGCTCCATGAAGCTAGGACGTCGTGGAAGCGGGGGCCAGCCACGTGTTGCACTGGTAGGCCTTGTTCTTCAACCAGCCCTGCCGGAACCAGACGTTGTTGTTGGCCGGAGTGCCGTGGTCGCGGGGATACCCGGGATGGTCGCCCACCTTCGAGTAGAACCAGAACAGGATGTCACGCTGGTGGCCGCTGACCGGATAGGTGTCGGCCACCGCCCGCATGAACATACCCCCGAAACAGGTTGCCTGGAGTTCCAGTTTTCTGCTGAGTGCCAGCCGGCCGCTCTGGCTCGACGTCTGGACATGCTTCTGCCAGTGCGAGTCGAGGATGCCGGTGATCTGCTGGATGTGGTGACCGTACTCGTGGGCCATCATGCTGATCGTCGCCCCGTGCCAGGCGACCATCTCGCCGTACCCGATGGAGTTGCCGTTGCCCCTGGCCAGCGCCGAGGTGGAGGCGTAGATGGTGTTGTTGCGCGGGCAGTAGTACGGCACCATGCTGCCGGGCGACGGGTAGTCGCCGCAGGCGCCCCTGCCGCGCTTGGCGGCGATCGCGTAGTTCGGCGGGCTCCAGTCGATGCCCTTCTTGCGCAGGATCGGGGCCCACGCCGCGTCCATGCACTTGCCGGTCTTCAGGATCAGCGCCTTGAGCTGGCTGTGGCTGAACAGGCTCGCGCTGCCCGCCCTGCACGTCGTGCGCGGCAGCCCGCCCGCGAAGTACAGCGTGTTGGCCTGCAGGCTCGTGTTGAGCTTGACCGTGGCGGGCTGCTCGGATGTCGGCTGCTCGGACGTCGGCTGTTCGGACGTCGGCGGCTCGGACGATGGCTGCTCCGAGGAGGAGGGCCGGTCCGACGACGGCTGGTCCGACGGCTGGTCGCTGGGCCGGTCCGACGGCTGGTCAGAGGAGGACGGCTGGTCGCTGGGCCGGTCGGTCGGCTCGGCCGACTCGTCGGTGTCGTCGTCCCGCGGCTCGAACGTCGGCGGCGTGTACGTGGGGATCGCGATCGGCGAGGTCGTGTCGGTGTCCGAGGCGCCCTTGAAGACCGCCGAGCCGATCACGAGCAGCACGAAGATCGCCGCCAGCGAACCGAACACCGCGCCGACGATGGCGCCCGCGTTCGACTTCCTGCGCTGCGGCGGGCGCTGCCACGGGCCGTACGGCCCCTGCGCGGGACCGTGCGGCGGCCGGTGACCGGGCCCCGGATGCGGCGGCGGGCCCTGCCGCGGCCGGCCGTTCCCCGGCGGGTACGGCCCGCCCTGCCCTGACCCGTGCGGATGGGGGCCGCCCTGTCCGGGTCCCTGCGGGTGCCCGCCTCCCTGGGGGTACGGTGCGCCCTGGCCGTTCCCCTGGGGGTAGGGGCCGCCCTGGCCCGGCCCGTGCGGGGGCGGGTACGGCATGCCGGGGTGAGGCGCCTGCGGCCCGCCGGGCGGCGGTCCGGCGGGCCGGTGGCCGTTCGGAGGGCCGGGCGGGGGAACGTACGGCCCCGCGGGCGGCGGCGGCTGCGGCGCGCCGTACGGCGGGGCCGGGCTCTGCGCCCCCGAGCCGTTCGGGTAGGGGGCCTGCGTTCCCGAGCCGTTCGGGTACGGGGTGTGCGTTCCCGGGTCGTGCGGGTGCGAAGGGTGCGCTCCTGGGCCGTGCGGGTACGGGGGCTGTGCTCCTGGGGCGTTCGGATGTGGGGCCTGCATGCCGTGGCCGGGCGGGGGCGGTGCCGGGGGGCCATGGCCGGGCGGGGGCGGGGTCTGTACGCCGGGACCGGGCGGAGGCGGCGGTTGCGCGGGGCCCGAACCGGGCGGCGGAGGCGGCGGCGCGTAGGGGTGCCCCTGCGCGGGTCCCTGAGGCGGGGCCGGGGGAGGCGTGGGTGGCCGGTACCGGCGGGTCGTGGGCTCCTCGTACGCCCCGGGCCCGTTCTGCTGGGGCGGCCACGTGGGGAAGGGCGGCTGCTGGGGCTCGCCGGACCCGGGCTCTCCCTGATGCCCCGGAGGCGGCGGTGGATATTGCCCGTTGCCTGTCACCCTGTCTCCCCCTCGACCTGGCCGTCCGAACCGGACCCGCATACCGGACCTTTGCCGAATTTGGGGCAGAAGCATACTGATTTATCACCCGTCACGGATGTCGCCGTGCTCGATTACAGTCCGAAATCATTCGAGGTGATCTCTGCTATGTCGCCGTCCGAGCGGCCGCAGTTGTCCTAGCTTCAATGTCATGAATCTGCAGCAGCTCCGCTACGTGGTCGCGACTGCGGAGCACCGCACCATGACCGACGCGGCCAGGTCGCTCTACATCGCGCAGCCTGCGCTTTCACGCGCGATCCGAGACCTGGAGCGCGAGCTCGGGATGACCCTCTTCGCCCGCTCGGGGCGCGGGGTGGTCGTCACCGCGCACGGCCGCAGGGTGGTCAAGCTGGCCAAGGAGGCGCTCGACGCGGTGGGGGAGATCGAGGCGCTCTCCAGCCACGGCGGTGCCTCCGACGCCGAACTGCGCATCGCATCGACGACAACCCTCGAGCCCGGCCTGGCCGGGCGGTTGCTTCCCGCCTACGCGGCCGAGCATCCGGGTGTCCGCGTGCACATCATCCGCTGCGACGGCCGTGACGCGGTCGTCAACGCCATCAGGGACCAGCGGGCCGACCTCGGCCTCACCGACCTGCCGGTCCCGACCGACCTGATCACCCATCCCCTCGAACGACAGGAGATCGTGCTCATCTCGCCGCCGGGAACCGACCTGCCGGATCCCGTCCCGATGACCCACCTCGACGGACTACGCCTGGCCTTGCCCGCACGGGGAAGCGTCAGGAGAAGGGAGTTCGACGCGATGTTCGGCAAGTACGCGGTCAATCCGATCATCGTGCTGGAGACCGACGAGAGGAACGGCTGGCTCAACGCCGTCCGTGCGGGCCAGGCCTCGCTGCTGTGGTACCGCGGCATGGCCGAGCAGGCGCTCAGGGCCGGGCTGGTGGTGCGGTCACTCGAGCCCGCCGTCCGCCGCGTGATCGCCGTCGTCCACGCCCGCCGCAGGCTGCCGCTGATCGCCCAGGACTTCCTGGCGACCGCGGAGAAGGGTTCAGCCGCCTAGGAACGTTCCACCTCCACCGATCCGTACGCCCGGGGGCCACGCGCCACCCCCGCGGCCGACGCGGGGCCGGCAGCAGCGCACGCCGCCGCGGCCCGCCTCCTCACCCGTGCACCCTGACGCCAGACCCCGGACACGCCGGACCGCCTGCCGGGACACGCCCCTCCCCGACATCGGACCACGCCGCCCAGGCACCCGGCCACCGCACGCGCAAGCCCGTTCTGAGACAACCCTGAAGCCGGGCCCGCCGCCATCCGACCCCCTGCGCGTCTCGAGCCCGGATCCGCCGGCCCCCTGAACCCCTGCGCCTCGTCGCCCTCGAACCAGCCGCCGATCCGCGCGAGCCCGGGCCGACCTCCCTGAGCCCCCGTGCGTTCCCAGATCGGTCGCGACGGGCTCTTGCGGGTTTCCGGGCCGGGTCAGCCTGAACCCGGGTGCGTTCCCGGTCGGTCACCATGAGCCCCTGCGCGTCGCCGAGTCGGCCACTGAGAATCTCTTCATGTCCCGAGGCGACACCGGACGGGCAGGTGCGGGACGGCGATGTGCCAACCCGCGGGATCTTCCGTAGGCTCGAAGGTGATGAGCATCTTGCGACTGCGCGGCAAGGAGTTCGGTCCCGGAGACCACGCGGTGATGGCCGTGGTCAACAGGACCCCCGACTCCTTCTTCGACAAGGGGAAGACCTACGGCTTCGGCGCCGCGCTCGAAGCGGTCGACGCCGCGGTCGAGGGCGGCGCCGACATCGTCGACATCGGCGGTGTCAAGGCGGGCCCCGGCGACACGGTCGACGCCGAGGAGGAGATCAGGCGCGTCGCGGGCCTGGTCGCCGCCGTACGCGACCGCCATCCCGACCTGATCATCAGCGTCGACACCTGGCGCTCGGAGGTGGGCGACGTGGTGGCCGGCGCGGGGGCCGACCTGCTCAACGACACCTGGGGCGGCGTCGACCCGCTGCTGGCGGAGGTGGCGGCCAAGCACGGCGCCGGGCTGGTGTGCGCCCACGCGGGCAGGGTCGAGCCGCGCACCAGACCACACCGCATCGCCTACGCCGACGTGGTCGCCGACGTCATCGGTTACACGGTCGACCTGGCCGAACGGGCCGTCGCCGCGGGGGTGGCGAGGGAGTCGATCCTCATCGACCCGGCCCACGACTTCGGCAAGAACACCTACCACTCGTTGGAGGTCAGCCGGCGGCTCGACGAGATGGTGGCCACCGGGTGGCCGGTGCTGGTGGCGGTGTCGAACAAGGACTTCGTCGGGGAGACGCTGGGCGGGCTGCCGGTGGACGAACGGCACGCGGGCACGATCGCGACGCTGGCGGTCTCGGCGCTGCAGGGCGCCAGGGTGTTCAGGGTGCACGACGCCGCCTCGGCGCGGGCCGGGCTGGCGGAGGTCGCGCGGCTCGCCCCCACGAATCCCACCCCCTGACCGCCGCCGACAGTCCCGGCGGTCATCGACCGACCGGCCGGAGAGCCGAGCGGGTGCCCTCGCCGGCCGTCCGGGACGGGCCCGGCCCACAGCCGTGAGGCGGCCGGACGACGAGCGGGCAGGCGACCCAGGCCGAGCAACCGTAGACCTAGGTCGGCGATCCAGGGCCGTCAGCCGTCAGCCGTCGGCCCGGCGGGCGGCCGTGGAGCGGCCGGGGCAGATGGTGGGGCGGAGACGCGAGAAGGCGAGTCGGTGCGGAGCTGGGGTGAGAGGAAAGGCGGAGGGGGTGAAACGGGAAGGGCTCCGGCAGATCGGGAACCGGGGGTCTGTACAAGCCCTCAGCGACGCGACCCTGCGGAGAGGTCGCGGGGTGCGGTGGTGCGGCGGCGGTAGTAGTCGACGGCCACCAGAGCGAGCAGAGGGCTCCAGGCTGCCAGGGGCCAGTACGTGACGTTGAAGATCACGGCCCGGCCCGTGATCGCCTCGACTTCGCAGTTCGGTCGATCAGATGAGGGCGGGCAGCCGCACCACCGCGCGCAGGCCCGGCCCGGCGTCCTCCAGGTGGACGGCCCCGCCGTGTGCCCTCAGCGTCTCGCGGACGATCGCCAGGCCCAGGCCCGCGCCGCCCTCGTCCCTGCTGCGCCCGTGGTCGAGCCTGGTGAAGCGGTTGAACACCCGCTCCCTGTCCTCCTCGGGGATGCCGGGGCCGTCGTCGGTGACGGTGAGCACGCCGTCGCGGGTCAGCGCCACCTCGACGGTGGAGGTGGCGTGCCGGACGGCGTTGTCCATCAGGTTGGTCACCACGCGGCTCAGGTCGAGGGCGTCGCCGCGCACCACGACGGGGTCGCAGGCGGTCAGCCTCGCCTCGCCGTACCTCTCCACCACCTGACGGACGACCTCGTCCAGGTTGACGGGTACGTTCCTGGCCAGCCTGCCGCCGCGCTCGTCCAGCCTGGCCAGCGCGAGCAGGTCCTCGGCCAGGCGCGACAGGCGCAGCGTGTCCTCCAGCACGCCTTCGGCCGTCTCGGTCCAGTCCTGCCCGTCGGGGTGACCGAGCGCCACCTCCAGCTGGAGCCTGATGCTGGCCAGCGGGCTGCGCAGCTCGTGCGCGGCGTCGGAGACCAGCGCCCGCTGGCGGGACTCGGCCTCTTCCAGTCTGGCCAGCATGTCGTTGAGGGTGACGGCCAGCGAGTGGACCTCGTCGCGGGCGGCGGGCACCGGCAACCGCCTCGACCTGGCGGTGTGGGTGATGTCCGCCGCGCCTCTGCGCAGCGCGTCGATCGGCCGCAGCGTCCTGCCGATGATCAGCCAGCCGCCGCCCGCCAGGAAGGCCACCAGCAGCGGCGTGCCGAACAGCAGCACCTTGCCCGCCGTGAGCAGGCTCCGCTCGATCTCGCGCACCGGCCGCGCGGCCAGCACCGTCACGCCCCTGTCACCGCTGACGACGACGACCCGCAGTGGCCCGGGGATCCCGTACGGCTCGCCGTTCAGGAACCAGGCCGAGTCGTGGCGCAGCGCCCTGCGCCGGTCGCCGGCGTCGAGCAGGGGAACCAGCCGGTCGGCGCCGTAGGTGCCGTGGGTGACCCTGCCGTCAGCTCCGACGACCTGCACGATCGTGCCGTCCTGGGTGGTGATCGGGTCGGTCAGCGTGCCGCTGTCGGCCTGCGCCCGCACCACCTGCGCGTGCTGCCTGGTGGTCTCGTCCACGGTGTTCGTCAGCGACCGGCCGAGCACCATCATCAGCACCGAGGCCGACACCGCGAACGCGAGCGCGAGCCCCACGGCCGACAGCGCCGTCAGGCGGAAGCGCAGGCTCTTGCGCCGCCACCACTCAGCCATCGTCAGCCACCGTCGCCGGCCAGCCGGTAACCCGCGCCGCGCACGGTCTGGAGCGCGTTCCTGCCGAACGGGCCGTCGATCTTGCGGCGGAGGTAGCCGACGTACACCTCGACCACGTTCGGGTCGGTGTCGAAGGTGTCCCAGACGTGCTCGAGGATCTCCGCCTTCGACACCACCTCGTCGTGGCGGCGCATCAGGTACTCCAGCAGCGCGAACTCCCGGGGCGTCAGCTCCACCGACTCCTCCCCGCGCTGCACCTTGCGCCTGGCCGGGTCCAGCGACAGGTCGCCCGCCGTCAGCACCGCGGGACGCCGCCCCGCGTCGCGCCGCAGCAGCGCGCGCAGCCTGGCCACCAGCACCACGTAGGAGAACGGCTTGGTGAGGTAGTCGTCGGCGCCCAGATCGAGCCCGTCGGCCATGTCGTACTCGCCGTCCTTGGCCGACAGCATGAGGATGGGCACCCAGTTCTCCTCCGCGCGCAACCGCTTGCACACGTTGTAGCCCGACAGCCGGGGCAGCATGATGTCGAGCACGACCACGTCGTAGTCGCCGTGCCTGGCCAGGTGCAGCCCCTCCTCGCCGTCGTGGGCGAGATCCACGGCGAACCCCTCGGCCTGCAGCCCCCGCTGGAGGGCGGCGGCCATCCGCCGTTCGTCCTCGACGACCAGAACTCTCATAGCGCACATAGTGCACCATCGGTGCTGAGAGGCCTCTCAGCTCGTCTCAGGATCACCACAGCACTCCTCACGCACTGTTGAGACGTAAGCAATACCGTGAAGGAGTGAGATGTCCAGAGGCAAGCTCGTGAGGTGGGGCGTCCCCGTCGCGGCCGTCGCCGTGATCGGTGCCGCCATCGGCGCGGGTCCGGTCATCGCCGCCGTCAGCGGGGACCCCGTCCTGCCGGAACGCTCGGCGCAGCAGCTGCTGGCCGAGGCCGCCGCGGCGGTGCAGAAGGACGGCCTGCCCCCGATGTCGGGGACGGTCGTGGAGACCGCCTCCCTCGGCCTTCCCGCCCTGCCGCAGGGCGCCGCCACCGGTTCCCCGCTCAGCCTGCTGTCGGGTTCCCACGAGGCGAAGGTCTGGTACGGCTCCCGCGACCAGTTCAGGCTGGCCGTACCGGGCCCGATGAGCGAGACCAACGTCATCGTGAACGGCGACCAGACGTGGCTGTGGGAGAGCCAGTCCAACCGGGCCACGCGCGTCAAGCTGGCCCCCGGCACCGCCGACCGGCCCGGCGCGACGCACGTGCCCGACGCCCCCGCGCTGACCCCCCAGCAGGCCGCCGAGCGCCTGCTGGCCCAGGTCGGCGAGCACAGCGTGGTCAGCGTGACCAACACCACCAAGGTGGCCGGACGCCCGGCCTACGAGCTGGTGCTGGCGCCCAAGCAGGACGGCTCGCTGATCCAGGACGTCCGCCTGGCGCTCGACGGCGAGACCTACGTCCCGCTGCGCGTCCAGGTGTACGCCAAGGGGTCGGCGGAGCCGGCCTTCGAGGTCGGGTTCACCCAGGTCACCTTCTCCGCCCCCGCGAAGGAGAACTTCACCTTCACCCCGCCCGCGGGCGCCAAGGTGGAGGAGAAGACGTTCGGCCCGGCCCTCGAGGACCGCAAGCCCGAGCACGACTTCCGCGAAGGCGCGGTCAAGACCGTCGGCGCCGGCTGGACCACGGTCGCGGTCCTGCCGACGCCCACGCCCACGGCAGGGGCCGCCCAGCCGCAGGCCGAACCCGGTGGCGAGCAGGCGCCCTCGCTCGATGCAATCCTGCGCACCGCCACGCCGGTGAGCGGCCCGTGGGGGAGCGGCAAGCTGATCAAGACCAAGCTGGTCAGCGTGCTGTTCACCGACGACGGCCGGCTGCTGGTCGGCGCGGTCACCCCGGAGGAGCTCACGAAGGCGGCAGGCGCCAGGTGAGCATGACGCTGGAAGCGGGGGCGCCCTCAGGGGCGGCCCCGCCCTCCGCTGACCACGCGATCGTCACGGAGGGCCTGACCAAGCGCTTCAAGGGCGGGCAGATCGCGGTCGACGCCCTTGACCTGACCGTGCCGCGCGGCTCGGTCTACGGCTTCCTCGGCCCGAACGGGTCGGGCAAGACCACCACCATCCGCATGCTGCTCGGCCTGGTCACGCCCACCTCCGGCACCTACGCGACGGTGCCGCTGCCGCGGGTGGGCGCGCTGGTCGAGGGCCCGGCCTTCTACCCCTACCTGTCGGGCGAGGCCAATCTGCTGCGCTACGACGCCGCCGACCCCACCGCCTCGGGCCGCACCGCCCGCGCCAGGGTCGGCGCCGCGCTGGAGCGGGTGGGCCTGTCGGCCGCCGCCGGCAAGCGCTACCGCGCCTACTCCCTCGGCATGCGGCAGCGCCTGTCCATCGCCGCCGCCCTGCTCGGCCCGCGCGATCTGCTCATCCTCGACGAGCCGACCAACGGCCTCGACCCGCAGGGCACCCGCGAGGTCCGCACGCTGGTCAAGGAGATCGCCGCCGACGGCACCACGGTGTTCGTCTCCTCGCACCTGCTGGCCGAGATCGAGCAGATGTGCACGCACGCGGCCATCATGCGCACCGGCAGGCTCGTCGCCGACGGCACGATCGCCTCGCTGAGCGGTGGCCGCGCCCCGCGCGTCAGGGTGGAGACGCCCGACGGCGCGGACGCGGCGCGGGTGCTGCGCGGGCTCGGCCTGGCGGCCGTCACCCACGAGGGGACGCAGGTGAGCGCCGAGCTCGGCGGTCACGCCCCCGAGCGGCTCAACGTCGCGCTGGTCGAGGCCGGCGTCGCGGTCAGGGGCCTGTCGGTCGTACGGCCCAGCCTGGAAGAGGTCTTCGTCGGCCTGACGGGGGAGGGGTTCGATGTCGAAGGTTGAGCCCGAAGTGGCAGACCTGGTGGCAGACACCGTGGAAGACCCAACGGCCGGCCCGGTGGCCGGCACGCCGGTCGAGGATCCCGGCCTGCGGAGCGGGCGCGGCGCGGGAGCCAGGCGGACGCCCGGCCTGGTCCCGGTGAGCGAGTCGAGGCGCACCGCCGAGCAGGGCCCGCGCCCCGACCTGCCCGTGCCGGCCGCCTCCACCCTGGACGCCGTCACCCGGGAGGCGACGTCCGGCCCCGGAGCCGTCGCCGCGTTCGCCAGGATGCTGGGCTCCGAGCTCGGCCTGACCTTCCGCCGGCCGCGCAACCTCGCCATGCTCGCCGTCCTCGCCGCCGTCCCCGTGATCATGGGCGTCGTCCTGCGCATCCTCGGCGACGACATGGCCGACGGGCCGGGCGGCCTCATCCAGCAGGTCGCCGGCAACGGTTTCTTCCTGGCGCTCGTCTCGCTGGGCGCCCTGGTGCCGCTGCTGATGCCGGTCGCGGTCGCCGTCGTGGCGGGCGACGCGCTGGCCGGCGAGGCCGCGGGAGGCACGCTGCGGTACCTGCTGGCCGCCCCCGCCGGGCGCACCAGGCTGCTGGCGGTCAAGTTCGTCAACGCCGTGCTGTTCTGCCTGGCCGTCGCCTCGGCCGTGGCGCTCGCGGCGCTCATCACCGGCCTGCTGCTGTTCCCGGCCGGGCCCGTCACGCTGCTGTCGGGGGTCGCCATCCCGCTCGGCGACGCCCTGCTGCGCCTGCTGATCGTCATCGGCTACGTCACGCTCGGCATGGCGGCGCTGGCCGCGGTCGCGATCGCGCTGTCGACGCTGACCGAGGCGCCGATCGGCGCCATCGCGGCGACCGTCGTGCTGGTCATCGCCACCCAGGTGATGCGGGCGATCCCGCAGCTGGAGCCCGTCCAGGCGTACCTGCTGCCGAACTGGTGGAGCGGCTTCGACGCGGTCCTGCGCGACCCGATCGCCTTCGATCACCTGACCTCGGGCCTGCTGGCCTTCGGCGCCTACATCCTGCTGTTCGGCTCGTTCGCGTGGGCCCGCTTCACCAGCAAGGACATCACCTCCTGAGCCGCGGCGGGGCCGAAGGGGAGCGCACCCCTCCGGCCCCCGGTGACCGGACCGCGGGCCGGCCACCGGGCCCGCGGGTCAGGAGGGGCGGCGGCGCAGCCCGAGGAAGCCGACCACCAGGCCGATGGCTCCCACCACCAGCCCCGCGCCGCCGAGCAGCCGGGCCGTGCCGTCCGCCGCGGAAGCGGAGGCCGCCACCGGCGTCACCGAGGGCGCCGCGGGCGCGGACGAGGCGGCGGGTGCCGAGGGGGCGGCCGACGCCGTGCCGTGGTGGCCGTCGCCGGCCGTGGCGGGCGTGAGCTTCAGCAGCGGCGCCGGCCGCTCCGGCTCGGTGCCGTCGGCCGTGGGCTCGTCGGCCCACTTCACGACCTCACCGCCCGAGTAGGTCTGGCTGGTGGGGAAGACCAGCCGGTCGGTGTCGGTCGGCAGCTGCCCCATCGACACCTCGAACTCCTGGAACTGGCCCGGCTTGATCTGGCCACCCGACCAGACGACCTTGGTGACCGCCTCGGTGAGGTCGCCGTACTCGGTCTTCACCGGCTTGGGCAGCTTGCCCTCGGTGACCTTGACCTCCCAGCCGGGCACCGGCTTGACCGAGACGAAGGCCAGGGGGTGGTCGACGGGGAAGGACACCTCGATCTTCGTCGTCGAGGCGTCGTCACGCTCGTTCGGGACGCGGAAGGCGACCTTGGTGAACCCGCCCTGCTCGGCGGTTCCGGGGTTGACGGTCACATGCGCGAGGGCCGGGACGGCCAGGCCGAGGGACAGGGCGGTGGCGGCGGCGAGCACGCCAGCCGTACGGGGGAAGGTGGGCATGCGGAAACTCCACGTGTCTGTGGGAGGAAGAAGGAAAGAGGGGCGAGGTCAGCGGGCGGGAAGGGGAGGACCGCGCCTGGTGACGACGTGGCGGAGGAGCGGGCCGCCGCCGATGGCACGACGGGCGGCGGGCACCGGCGCCGGCCGTACCGCGACGGCGGTGGGCGGCGGCAGCAGACGGATCAGGCGGTGCCCGAGGCGGCGTAGCAGCGACCAGAGCGCGGCCTCGCCGCGGGCCAGCCACCAGCCGGTGACGAGGGTGACGGTCAGGTGGGCCAGCAGCATGCCGAGGCTCTCGCCGAGCCCGGACTCGTGCGCCTGCCCGTAGCCGAGGACGGCGGCGCCCCGCCCGTGGGCCGTCCCGAGGAGAGCGGCGGTGCCGTCCAGGCCGAACAGCTCGTGCAGCCCCGCCTGCAGGGCGACGAGCGTGACGTTGACGGTGGTGGACGAGCGCTCCCTGCCCGACAGCGCCAGCGCCACGGCCAGCACGGCACCGCCGCCCAGGCCGAGCATCCAGCCCGACGGGCCCGTGCCGCCGGCGGCGCGGTGGCCGAGGGCGGCCAGCAGCACGCAGACGGCCGAGAAGGCGGCCGCCCGCGTCAGCCGGAGGGGGAGGTCGGCGCGCATGGGTGCCCTCATGCTCTCACGCCAGGCCCCGGGGCGGACCGTCCGGCGACTCCGCCCGAACCATACGGCTCCGGCCAATACCTGGCTCAAACATCTGATTTGTCGCTATGGTCAGGCCCGAGGTGATGTCTGTGCGGCATTTCGCTGGTTTGCTACTCGGCGTGATCGTGACCGGTGTCCTGCTGGTCGGAGGCGGCTGGGCAGTCCAGCAGGCGCTGATGATCGCGCCTGGAACGGCCGCGCCCGTCGCGGGTCCGAAGCTGTGGGTCGCGCTCGGCGCCATGGCGGCCATCGGCCTGGTGGTCGGGCTGGTGACGGCGGGCAGGGTGTCACCGCTGGCCACGTTCGTGCCCTCGCTCGTGCTGCTGGCGTGGACGGTCGTCTACGCGCTCGACGTCCCCAGGGCCCTGTCGTTCGTGCCCGACGAGCCGTCCATGCACCGCGTCCTGGTGGAGGCGGGCGCCGGCAGCAGGACGCTGCTCACCACCGGCGTCTACGCCCTGCTGGGCGTGGCGTTGTTCCTGCCGGTGCTGATGCCCTCCCGCTGGAGCCGGCGCGACGACGCGGACGAGGAGTACGACGAGGCCGAGCAGGGCGCCTACTACTGACCGGCCCGGGTGTAGAGCCTGGTCACCACCTCTTCGATCGTCTCGTCGGGCGCGGTGGCCATCAGGTCGTCGAGCGAGCCGTCGAAGGCCAGCCTGCCGTGGTCGATGAGCATCACCCTGCGGCACAGGCGTTCGACGTCGCCGAGATCGTGCGTGGTCAGCAGCACGGTGGTGCCGCGCTCGGCGTTCACCCGCAGCAGGAACGAGCGGATGCTGTTCTTGCTGACCACGTCGAGCCCGATCGTCGGCTCGTCCAGCACCAGCACGTCGGGCGCGTGGAGCAGCGCGGCGGTCAGGTCGCCCCGCATGCGCTGGCCCAGGCTGAGCTGGCGCACCGGCGTGCGCAGGAAGGCGGCCAGGTCGAGGGTCTCCACCAGCTCGTCGAGCCGCTCGGCGAAATCCCTGCGATCTACTTTGTAAAGGAGCCGGATCAGCTCGAAGCTGTCCCGCAGCGGCAGGTCCCACCACAACGTCGTCCGCTGCCCGAACACCACGCCGATCCGCCTGGCCAGGACCGTGCGCCTGCGTGAGGGGTCGAGCCCCGCGACGCGCACCGTGCCGGAGGTGGGGGTGAGGATGCCGCACAGCATCTTGATGGTGGTGGACTTGCCCGCGCCGTTCGGGCCGAGACAGCCGACGAACTCTCCCGGCGCGACGGTGAACGACAGCTCGCGCACCGCGTGCACCAGCGTGCGCTTCACCTTGAACACGCGCCCGGCGCGCTTCAGCTCGATCATGGCTAACTCCCCGTCGATCGGTAGCGGCGGATGCCCTGGCGCCAGGCGAGGGCGGCCAGCAGGGCGAGAAGCAGGGCCGCGACGGGCCCGAGGAAACGCAGTGCCTCCGGCGTGCCGAAGGGGTCGTCCTTGCCCAGGACGTACAGGCCGGGCTGCCAGTTGACGAAGGCGAGCGGCAGCACGTAAGTGACGCCGCGCACCAGGTCGCGGCCGTAGACGCTGAAGGGGTACTGGGTGAGCTGGCCGCTGCCGTAGGTGAAGGCGTTGACCACCTCGGGGGCGTCGGTCAGCACGAACTGCACCGCCCCCGCCAGCGTCCACAGCGAGGCGAAGATGACGCCCGCGGTGGCGATCATCACCGGGACCATCCACGCCCGCTGCCACGGGATGTCGAGCGCGGCCAGCGCCATGACCAGGACGATCACCGACTGCAGCACGCGGCCGAACCTGGAGGGGGTGAACCTGTCGACGGCGGCCTGCAGCCAGGCCGGGGCCGGCTTGAGAAGCATCGTGTCCAGCGTGCCTGCCTTGATGTGCTGGCTGATCTTGTCGAGGTTGCCGACGCACATGTCGGCGACGGAGAAGGCGATGTTGGCCGCGCCGTACAGGAAGAGGACCTCCGCGCGGGTGAATCCGGCCAGCGCCGTGGTGTTGGCGAAGACCACCAGGATCACCGCGAGGTCCACGGCGGCCATCGTGAGCCCGAAGCCGACCATGAGCGCGAAGGAGACGGGGTAGGCCGCGGCGGCGCGGGTCCATGTCCAGGCCAGCATGATGTAGGTCCTAACCACCCTGGATCACCACCTTGTGCCTGATCGCCCGCGTGCCGAGCGCGCCGAGGGCGAGCAGCGCGACCGCCCAGAGCGCCTGGAACGGCACCGCGTCGGCGAAGCCCGCCTTGCCGAGGTAGACGTCGGCGGGCAGCTGCGCCATCGCGGCCCACGGCAGCGTCGCGGCCACGTCGCCGAGCAGGCCGGGAAAGATCGGCAGGGGCAGCATCATCCCGCTGAAGAAGGTGGTGAGGACCATCGACACGGTCACCACGCCGCGGTCGTCGGCCAGCCAGCACACCGACAGCGCGATCAGGTAGCGCCAGGCGAAGCTGACCAGGACGCCGAGGGCGAAGCTGGCGGCGAAGGCCGCCCACCGCCCGGCGCCGGACGGAACGACGACGCCGAACACCAGCGCGCCGGTGATCATCGGCGGGAGGCCGCGGACGAGGAACAGGTAGGCCGCCCTGCCCAGGTCCTCGGACAGGGCCCACGCCTGCAGGGAGGCGGGACGGACGAGGTCGAGGGCGATGTCGCCGGTGCGGATGCGTTCGGGAATGGTCAGGCCGCCGCCGAACAGCTGCATCGGGCCGATGAAGGCCTGGGTGACGAAGCAGAAGGTGACGGCGTCGAGCACGTCGTAGCCGGCCAGGCCGGGCCTGGCCTGCCACAGCGCGATCAGGACGTAGGCGCGCAGGATGCCGAAGACGCTGTTGGTGAAGGCTCCGGCGGCGGCGGCCCACACATAGGTGGCGTGTTTGCGGAAGCCGTACCGGATGAGCCGGAGATAGAGGGAAATGGCGTGTCACCTCCGCTGTGTGATGGCATGACGACAGCCCGTGTCCACGAGGGGGCACGGGTGTGTGGAGCGATAATTATCCGCTCGTTGATCAGGCGTCGGCAAGGCGATATCGGCGGCGGCCGCCCGCCCGCCGGTTCGCGGTGCCCCGGTTCGGTCTGTGGGGTCCGTGGTAGATGGAGATGTACGGAGCGAAGGGCCGCGTCCGACCTGGCGATGATTCACCCGAAATAGATGAGTTGCTTACTTGCCGATAGAACGATCCTCTGGAGGGAATTCTTTACCTGTGCGGCATGAGATCGACCTGGACGTCATCCCCGACTATCCGTTCAGCTGGCAGTCGCGAGCGCTCAACACGGTCATGCGCGGCACCCTGAAGCCCGCCGCCGGCCTGCTCCTGCGTCACTCCCTGGCCATCACCGCCTGCTCCCGGCTCGGCGAGCTGGCCAGGCTCGTGCCCGTGCGGCCGCCCGGCCACGTGGGCATCGTCGCGCACCGCCGCGGCGAATGGGTGCGCGCGGGGCAGGGCCTCGACGAGCGCAAGGTGCTCCTCTACTTCCATGGCGGCGGCTACTTCAGCTGCTCGCCCGCCACCCACCGGCCCATCACCTGGCGGCTGTCGGTGGTGGCCCGCCGTCCGGTCTTCGCCCTCGACTACCGGCAGGGCCCGGTCCACTCGCTGGCCGAGTCGCTGCAGGACGCCCTCGACGCCTACGGCGAGCTGATCGAACGCGGCCACGAGCCCGCCGACATCCTGCTCGCCGGCGACTCGGCGGGCGGCCACCTCACGCTGGCCACCCTGCTCGCGCTGCGCGATCGCGGGCTGCGGCTGCCCGCGGCGGCCATCTGCCTGTCGCCGTGGACCGACCTGAGCGACACCCCGCGCAGGGCCAACCGCTGGACGGACCCGATGCTGCCGGCCGGGCGCGTCGAGTGGCTGGCCAGGCGGTGGACGTCGGGTCTGGACCCGCGTGACCCGCTGGTCTCGCCGGTCTTCGGCGACTACACCGGCCTGCCACCCCTGATGATCGTCACCGGCTCGACCGAGGTGCTGCGCGACGAGGGTCGCAGGGTCGCGGTGCGCGCCCGCGCGGCGGGCGTGCCGGTGACCTACGAGGAGTGGCCGCGGATGCCGCACGTCTTCGCCATCCTGGCCGACGTGCTGCCCGAAGCGCGGCTGGTCTACCGGCACATGGCCCGCTTCCTGGCCGCCGTGCACGCCTCGGGAGAGGAATCTTCTCTCGCGGCCTGACGTTCCAGTTGTAGGTTAGGGTGACCTAACTACAGCTGGAGGGTTCTCATGACCGAGCATCGTGGCGTCGTGCTGCGGACCGAGCGGCTCACGCCGCACATGGTGCGGGTGGTGGTCGGCGGCGACGGCTTGCGTGACTTCGCCACCGCTGGGTTGACCGACCACTACGTCAAGCTCGTCTTCCCGGTGGAGGGCGTGACGTATCCGACGCCGTTCACCGTCGCGACCTGCAGGGAGCTCCTGCCGCGCGAACACTGGCCGCGGCTGCGCACCTACACCGTGCGCGCCTGGGAGCCGGCGGCGAGGGAGCTGACCCTCGACTTCGTGGTCCACGGCGACGAGGGACTGGCCGGTCCGTGGGCCGCGGCCGCCAGGCCCGGCGACGTGATCCACCTGCTGGGCCCCGGCGGCGGCTACGCGCCGAGTCCCGAGGCGGACTGGCACCTGCTCGCCGGTGACGAGAGCGCGCTCCCGGCGATCGCCGCCTCCCTGGAGGCGCTGCCCGAAGGGGCCAGGGCGCATGTCCTCGTCGAGGTCGAGTCGGCGGCGGAGGAGCAGAAGCTGGACGCTCCCGTGGTCTACCTGCACCGGGAGGGCGCGCCGTACGGGCGCAAGCTGGTCGAGGCGGTGCGCGGCCTGCACTTCCCCGAGGGCAGGGTGCACGCGTTCGTGCACGGCGAGGCGGGCTTCGTCAAGGAGTTGCGCCGCTTCCTGCGCGTGGAGCGGCAGATCCCGCTCGAGCAGCTGTCCATCTCCGGCTACTGGCGGCTCGGCGTCGACGACGAGGGCTGGCGCGCGGTCAAGAAGGAGTGGAACCGCCAGGTGGAGGTCGAGGAGAGCGCCGCCCTCGACGGATGAGCCCCGGCACTGTCCCCTCGTCCCTGAAAGCCCAGGTACCTCAGCTCTTTCTCACCTAGCGGAAAGATTCGCCTTACCTTCGATACTCCTTGTGGCAGTCCCGGGGAAATGCCTCGCCCGATCCGGTCACAGTGTGCTGTGGCCGTGGTCCAGAGCAGGAGAGGCGAGCCGGATGGCGCGTGGTACGAGCGGCATGCCGCCAGGCGTGCGACCGCTGACGGTGGGCGACCCGGTGATCATCGGCAGGTACCTGCTGCTCGGCCGCCTGGGCGCCGGCGGGATGGGGGTGGTCTACCTCGCCGAGCACCCACGGGGCGGGCTGGTGGCGCTGAAGACCCCGCACGACGTGCACCTGCGGGACGCCACGCTCCGCGCCAGGTTCGCCGAGGAGGTGACGTTCTCGCGCAGGGTGGTGCCGTTCTGCACGGCCGCCGTGATCGAGGACGGCAGTGATCGCGACCGGCCGTACCTGGTCTGCGAGTACATCCCGGGGCCGGCGCTGTCGCAGGTGGTGGTGGGGCGCGGCCCGCTGACGCCCGACCTCGCCTACGGCGTCGCGCTCGGGGTGGCCGCCGCGCTGGTCGCCGTCCACGACGCGGGGCTGGTGCACCGCGACCTCAAACCGGGCAACGTGCTGCTGTCGCCGGACGGGCCGCGCGTCATCGACTTCGGCATCGCCCGCGACGTCGACACCGCCGCCGCCCACACCCAGGCGGGGCTGGTGATGGGCAGTCCTGGCTGGGTGGCGCCCGAGCGGCTGACCGGCGGTGCCGCCGTCCCGGCCTCCGACGTGTTCGCGTGGGGCTGCCTGATCGCCTTCGCCGCCACCGGCCACCACCCGTTCGGGGCCGGCGAGGCCGACGTGCTGACCAGGCGGATCGTGCTGGAACAGCCGCGGGTCGACGGCGTGCCCGCGCTGCTGCGGCCGGCGGTGGAGGCGGCACTGGACAAGGATCCCGCCGCGCGGCCCAGCTCGGCCGAACTGCTGCGCGCCTTACTGGCCGCGGGCGGCGTGGGCGACCCCTGGGACCTGCGCGAGGCCGTCGGCCGGGTGCTGGGGGACATCTGGACACCGGTGCCGTATCCGCCGGGTGGGGGCAGGGTGCGCCTGGCCGACGCGCCGCCGGACCCGGCGGGGACCGAACCGCCGGGGCGGCCCGGCCCTGCCGCGCGCCGGCGGCGGGCCAGGTCGGGCGCTCAGCTGTCGCACGCGAGCTTCGCCGCGCTGGCCACCGTCTCGATCGCGGCCCTGACGGTGGCCGCGGCCAGCGGGGGAGCCGGGATCCGGCTGGACGGCACCCGCCGGCCGGAGGCCGTTCCCTTCGTCGTGCCCAACGGCACCGCGCAGTCCACGATCAGGCCGGATCCGCTGACCAGGGCACCGGCCGAGCCGATCCCCGCCGGGCCGTCGATCACCCCGACCGTGGTCGTCACCCAGACCAGGACGCTGGGGCCCACGACGCTGCGACCGCCGTCCACGACGCCGGAGGAGCGGAGCCGGCCCGACCACGAGAGCGTCTGGTCGCCCGACCCGCCGGGCAACGGGGACCCGGGCGACTGCGTCAACCCGGCGGGCAAGCGGCGTGGGCGTGACTGCCCGCAGCCCTCCTCCAGCATCACCACGATCCCGCAGGAGGGACCGGGCGAGACACCGGACCCGTCGGCGTCGGCGTCGGTCACCCCGACCGACCCGGTGTCGCCCGGCCCCACGGACTCCTCGCCGGGCGCCTGAACCGCGGGCCGGCTTCCTGAGCCGGGCGTTCGGGGGTCAGCGCTGCCCGGCGGGGGCGGGCCGGCGCCTGCCGTACCGGAGGGAGAGCGCGGTGGCCGCGCAGAGCAGCAGCGCGCCCGATCCGATGATGGACACGGCGACACCCGCGAGCTCCGCGACCAGGCTGCCGGCCAGCACGCCCGCGATCGTGACGTTGACCATGAGCGCGTTGGCCAGCGCGACGCCGCGCCCGCGCAGATCCTCGGGCAGGTCGCGCAGCAGGGTGTGGGCGACGGGGACCTGGAACAGGCCCGACCCGAAACCGGTCAGCAGGCACCACGCGCCGATCGCCGCGATGTGGCCGCTCCACTGGGCGGGGGCGAGCGCGACCATGGACAGGCCGAAGGCGACGATCGAGGCGGGCAGCAGCCGGTCGGGGAAACGGCGCAGCAGCGCGGGACCGGCCAGCGCGCCGAGGATCGAACCGCCGCCGAACAGCGCCTGCGCCAGCCCGAACGTGAGGGCGGGCAGCTGGAAGACGGTCAGCAGCTGGGCGTTGAGGTTGGTGGTGAACAGGCCGAGGGCGAGCATGACCGGCGTCAGGAAGACCGCCAGGTACCGCAGCGAGGGCACCGCCAGGACGCCGTGCACGCCGGCGCGCAGCGCCGCCCAGTACGGCTCGCGCGCCGCGGACGGCACCTCGCGCAGCACCGCCATGCTGCCCAGCAGCAGCGCGGAGAGCAGGAAGGTGGCCGAGTCGATCATCAGGACGAGAGGGACGCTGCCGGCCGCGACCAGCAGCCCGCCCAGCGCCGGGCCGAGCAGGTTGATCGTGTGGGCGGTGCTCTGGAACAGGGCGACCGCGGAGGGGATGCTGTGCCCGCCGACGATCTTCGGGATGGCGGCGATGCGGGCGGTCTCGAAGAACGCCTTGCCCAGGCCCTCCAGGAAGATCAGCGCCAGCAGGAGCCAGGCCGAGCGCAGGGCGGGGATCATGGCCAGCACGATCAGCGCTCGGGCCAGGTCGGATCCGATGAGCAGCACCCGCTTGGGCAGCCGGTCGGCCAGCGGGCCGACGAAGGCGCCGAGGATGCCTGACGGGAGCAGCTGCGCGACGACGACGAGCGCGATCAGCACGACGGGGGCGTCGGTGAGCGTGGCGGCGACGTAGATCAGGGTGACCTTGGTGATGGCGTCGCCGAGGAAGGACACCACGACGGCGAGCCAGTAGGTGAGGTAGGTGCGGTCCCGCAGCAGCCTGAGCACTCTCGTGAGGCTAGATCAGCCGGAAGGGGGCGAAGGTGACGGATCGCGCGGAGCGTAAAGCGCCCCGGTCCCGCGGGCGCGCGGGACCGGGGCGGTCGCCGGGGAACCCTCCCATGCCCTAGGAGGTATCGGCGAGTCCGGGCGGGCTCTTTAGTGGAACTGCTCCTCCTCGGTGGAGCCCCTGAGCGCGGTCGTCGAGGAGTCGGGCGCGATCGCCGTGCTGACCAGGTCGAAGTAGCCGGTGCCGACCTCGCGCTGGTGCCTGGTGGCGGTGTAGCCGCGCGCCTCGGCCGCGAACTCGGCCTCCTGCAGCTCGACGTAGGCGGTCATGCCGTCGGCGGCGTAGCCGTGGGCCAGGTTGAACATGGAGTGGTTCAGCGAGTGGAAGCCGGCCAGCGTGATGAACTGGAACTTGTACCCCATGTGCCCGAGCTCGCGCTGGAACTTGGCGATCGTGGAGTCGTCCAGGTGCTGCTTCCAGTTGAAGGACGGCGAGCAGTTGTAGGCGAGCATCTGGTCGGGGTACCTGGCCTTGATCGCCTCGGCGAACTCGCGGGCCACGTCGAGGTCCGGGGTGGAGGTCTCCATCCACAGCAGGTCGGCGTAGGGGGCGTAGGACAGGCCGCGGTCGATGCAGGCCTCGACGCCGTTGCGGACCCGGTAGAAGCCCTCGGCGGTACGGTCACCGGTGGTGAAGCGCTGGTCGCGGGGATCCACGTCACTGGTCAGGAGCGTCGCGGCCTGGGCGTCGGTCCGCGCGATGATCAGTGAGGGGACGCCCGACACGTCGGCCGCCAGGCGGGCGGCGTTGAGCGTCTTGATGTGCTGGCCGGTCGGGATCAGCACCTTGCCGCCGAGGTGGCCGCACTTCTTCTCCGAGGCGAGCTGGTCCTCCCAGTGCACGCCCGCGGCGCCGGCCGCGATCATGCCCTTCATCAGCTCGAAGGCGTTCAGCACGCCGCCGAAGCCGGCCTCGGCGTCGGCGACGATCGGGGCGAGCCAGTGGGTCTGGTCCGAGCCCTCCGACCAGCTGATCTGGTCGGCGCGCAGCAGCGCGTTGTTGATGCGGCGCACGACGGCGGGCACGGAGTTGGCCGGGTACAGCGACTGGTCGGGGTAGGTCTGCCCGCCGAGGTTCGCGTCCGCCGCGACCTGCCAGCCGGACAGGTAGATCGCCTTCAGGCCCGCCTTCACCTGCTGCACGGCCTGGTTGCCGGTCAGCGCGCCGAGCGCGTGCACGTAGTCCTCGGTGTGCAGCAGGTCCCACAGCCGCTCGGCGCCGAGTCTGGCAAGCGTGTGCTCCTCCTGGACGCTGCCGCGCAGCCGGACGACGTCCTCGGCGGAGTAGGTGCGCTCGGTGCCCTTCCAGCGGGGGTCGTTCTCCCATGCGTGCCGCAGCTGGTCAGCCGCTCCCTTGAGGCGATCGTCCATTTTTCACTCCTTTGTCGTCCCCTGGGTGCTTGTTCCGAGTGTCTGCCCCGGGCAAGCCCTCCCAGTAGGGTCCGAAGTACAGAAGAATCGACGAATTTCACACCTGGGACATACTGGCGGGTATTCGATAGAGAAGAATTCACGACTTTTCGCTATGGACTAGACCACTGGACCGGCTGTCACCTCGGCGTTCGGCGCCCGTCCGGTGTTCCGGCGGCGATCGGGGGTCCGTCGCCCACTTCAGCCCGGCTTCCGGTGGCTGGGTGTAGAAAAACCAGGATTCTTCCCCTTATGATGCGCGCATGGCCCCCTTGCTCGGCGAAGAACCGCTTTCTTTGACGCAGGAGCTCGATCTCATCGCCTTCGGCCAGCGCCTGCGTCACCTGCGCAAACAGCGCGGGCTGACCCTGTCCGACCTGGGGGAGCGGGTCAGCAGGGCACCCAGCCAGCTGTCCCTGCTGGAGAACGGCAAGCGCGAGCCCAAGCTGTCACTGCTCAAGTCACTGGCCACCGCGCTCAACGTCCCGGTCGAGGAACTGCTGCGCCGCCAGCCGCCCAACCGCCGCGCCCAGCTGGAGATCGCGCTCGAGGAGGCCCAGCGCGACCCGCTCTACGCCGGGCTCGGCCTGCCACGGCTCAAGGTCTCCGCCCGGGTGCCCAACGACGTCCTCGAGCACATCCTCGGCCTGTACGGCGAGCTGCGCGCCAGGCAGGCCCGCGGCACCGCCACCCCCGAGGAGGCCCGGGCGGCCAACGCCGAACTGCGCCGCAGGCAGCGCGAGCAGGGCAACTACTTCCCCGAGATCGAGAAGGCCGCGGCCGCGGCGCTGGCCGCCGTCGGCTACCGCACCGGCGCGCTGTCGCAGAGCACGGTCCAGGCGCTGGTCACCCACTTCGGCTACTCCGTCAACACCGTGCAGGACCTGCCGCGCTCCGTCAGGTCCATCACCGACCTGCGCAACCGCCGCATCTACGTCAAGCACGAGCAGCTCGGCATGCACACCCCGCGCACGATCCTGCTGCAGACCCTCGGCCACCTCGCGCTCGGCCACGGCAAGCCGCGCGACTTCGCCGACTTCCTGCTGCAGCGCACCGAGGCCAACTACTTCGCCGCCGCCGTCCTCGTGCCCGAGCGCACCGCCACCCAGTTCCTCCAGGAGGCCAAGCAGGACCGCGCCCTGTCGGTGGAGGACCTGCGCGACGTCTTCGCCGTCTCCTACGAGATGGCCGCCCACCGCTTCACCAACCTGGCCACCCACCATCTCGACCTGGTCTGCCACTTCGTCCGCAACGACGCCGGCGGCACCATCTACAAGGCCTACGAGAACGACGGCATCGTCTTCCCCGCCGACGAGCAGGGCGCCATCGAGGGGCAGCGCATGTGCCTGCAGTGGTCCGGACGGCAGGTCTTCCTGTCACCCGACCGGTTCTCGGTCTTCTACCAGTACTCCGACTCGCCGACCGGCACCTACTTCTGCGTGGCGCACGTCGACCCGTCCCGCGAACGCGACTTCGCGATCACGCTGGGCGTGCCGTACCGGGAGTCGCGGTGGTTCCGCGGGCGCGAGACGACCAACAGGACGCGCTCCAACTGCCCGAACGGCGACTGCTGCCGCCGCCCTCCGGCCGAGCTGGCCCAGCGCTGGGAGGGTTACGCCTGGCCGTCGGCACGCGCCAACTCCCACGTGCTGGCCGCGCTGCCGCCCGGCTCGTTCCCCGGCGTGGACGAGGCCGACGTTTACACCTTCCTCGAACGGCACGCCACCCACGGCTGAGCCTTCCCTAGCCCCGGCCTGGCGGGTCTGGGCCCGGGCGGTCACGTCGTACGGTTCCCGGTGGCGTGACGGGGGGTGTGCCGGGTGGTCTGTCGGGTGGCGCACGACACCCGGCTCAGCGCCACGGTCAGCGCGTCGGACGGGAGGGCGGGCAGGTCGCGGGAGCGCCAGGCGAGGTAACCGTCCGGCCGGACGAGGGCCGCGCCGCCCCGGAAGAGTCCGTAGGCGCGAAGGAACTCCGCCGGCACGCGCGGATGCGGCGAACCCGCGGTACGGCGCGCGACGACCATCGCGGGAACCCCGCGCCAGGACAGGAACACCGCCGCCGACAGGCCTACCAGCCCGCCGCCGACGACCAGCACCGATGTCGATTCCGTTCGCATGACCCTCCTCGGTCCGCGCGGCTTCGGGAACCGTCAGGTGTCTTGAGCTGTCAGGTGTCTTGAGGGGGTGTCGCCGATCCGCCGGTGTTCCCGATGCCGGTGTCCAGGATGTCCAGCGCGCGGCCGACCGTGTCGGTCAGGGTGGCGACGATCTGCTCAGGCGACCGGCCCGCGCCCCGCAGTCGTGCCGCCTCCTCGACCATGGCGGAGACGGTGGTCAGGACGAAGGCGGCGATCGCCCGTGCCGCGACGGCTCCCAGATGCGCGGGCACCCGGTCGGACAGGATCGCCGCCAGGTCCTCCTGGTATCGGGTGCCACGCAGTCGCAACGCGTCCTGCAGCGCCGGACTGTTCTGGATGATGGCGACGACACCGGCGAGCCGATCGTCGACCGCGGTCCGCGGATCTCCGCCGTCCGGCGCCTGCGGCAGCTCCGGCAGGTGGGCGAACAGGCGCGTCAGCTCGTCCTTGAGGAACGCCGGCAGCGAGGCGCTCAGCGGGAGCTGGTCGACCATGTCGATCACGTCGGCCTCGACCGGGCGGTGCCAGGCGAACAGGAGGTCCTCCTTGGCAGGGAAGTGGTTGACAACGGTCTGTTTCGCGACGTCCGCGGCCTCGGCGACGTCGGCGATGGTCACCGCGTCGTAGCCCCGCTCGCTGAACAGGGCCAGCGCGGTGGTGGCGATCCGCTCCCTGGTCTGGCGCCGCCGCCGCTCGTGCCGGGACGGCGCGCCTTCCTGCTGCGGCTGTGGCCGGTCGGCGCCGCTCGCGTCGGTGCTCATAGAAGGACCGTACCATGAATGGGACGATACCAGTACTGGTACCAGTATAATGACCTGCCGGGCACATCAGGCCGCGTCGTGGAAGACCAGGCCCAGGGTGTGCCGCCGGCCGCGCCGTACCGTGCTGACGCCGTGCCGGACCGGCGATGCCGACCAGCCGCGGGAGGAGCGGACAGGGCGGTCCCTCGTGGTGAAGACCAACCCGTGACCCTGCGGCAGCAGCGTCACCGTGCCCCGCGACTGGGCCCGTGGCCGCTGCTCGACCAGCAGGAACTCGCCACCCTCGTAGTCGGCGCCAGGCGCGTCCAGCCCGATCACGACCTGCAGGGGGAAGACGAGGTCGCCGTACAGGTCGCGGTGCAGCGCGTTCCAGTCGCCGTCCCGGTAGCGCAGCAGGATCGGGGTGGACTTGGTCTGCCCCGCCGCGTGGCACATCTCCAGCCATTCCGCCAGCGTGTCCGGCCAGGGGGCGGGCCTACCGAGCCTGGCGGCCCAGTCCCTGGCGATGGGCAGCAGGCGGGGGTAGAACGCCTGCCGCAACTCCTCCACCGGCTCAGGGAAGGGCCGGTCGAAGTAGCGGTACTGGCCCCGGCCGAACCGGTAGCGCTCCATGTCGATCGTCGAGCGGAACTGGGCGACCTCGTCGTACAGGCCGGCGATCTCGCGGCACTCGTCCGGGGTGAGGACCGGACCGGTCAGCGCGCACCCGTGCGCGTCCATCTCCTCGGCCAGGGCGGCCCAGTCGGCCCTGTCCACGCGTTCGTGCGGCTTAGGCATGATCTGCTCCTTTCTCGATGTCAGACGAACAGCGGCTGCAGCGCGCCCTCGTGGGTCAGCAGGAACCGCTTGCGCTCCAGGCCGCCGGCGTAGCCGGTCAGCGACCCGTTGGCGCCGATCACCCGGTGACACGGCCTGACGATCAGCAGCGGGTTGGCGCCGATCGCCCCGCCCACCGCGCGGATCCGGTCGCGCGGCGCCCCGACCTGCTCGGCGAGCCGGCCGTAGGTGGTGGTCCTGCCGTACGGCAGGCCGTCCAGCGCGGCCCACACCGTCTCCTGGAAGGCGCTGCCGTGGTGGACGAAGTCCAGCTCGAAGCCGGTCCGCTCGCCCGCGAAGTACTCGCGCAGCTGGCGCTCGACCACGGCGAACGCGCCGGGGTCGCGCCGCCCCGCCCGCGCGCCGCCCTGGCCGGCGCTCTGGCCGGCGCTCTGGTCAGCGCCCTGCGTCGCGCCCTGGTCAGCGAACGACACGGACGCCAGGGCCAGCCCGCCCCTGGCCGCCTCGGACCGCTCCCCGATCAGCAGCAGCTCGCCGATCGGGCTGTCGACCGTCGTGTGGACGTTCATGCTCCGCACCCTTCTTCGTGGTGTCCCTCTCTTGAGAGAACACCGGAGGGCCCAGGAAGGATCGGCGGTTTTCGGACCTCGCGGTGGCGATGCGGCGCGCTCGTCGGGCGGCCGCCGGTCAGGGCGGCCTCCCGTCGGACGACCCCTCGTCAGGAACGCCTGAGCCGGACTCTAAGCTGAGGTGACATCGACGGGGGAGGGGCGTGTGCTGCCTGAGGTAGAGGCGTGGCTGCGGAGCCGCACGTCCTCAGCCGCCGACTGGCCCCTCGAGGCGCTCCTGGAGCGCAAGGGCGACACGACGATCAGCGTCGTCCTGCCCGCCCGCGACGAGCGCGAGACCGTCGGCGAGATCGTCGGGATGATCAGGCGGGAGCTGCGCGCCCTGGTCGACGAGGTCGTGGTGATCGACTCCCGCTCGAGCGACGACACCGCCGTGGTGGCCGCCAGGGCGGGCGCGTCCGTGCACGCCCAGGACGAGATCCTGCCCGATCTCAAACCGCTCGACGGCAAGGGCGAGGCGCTGTGGAAGTCGCTGGCGGTCACCTCGGGCGACCTGCTGGCCTTCATCGACGCCGACCTGCGCGACTTCCGCTCCTCCATGGTGACCGGGCTGCTCGGTCCGCTGCTGTCCGACCCGTCCGTGGTCTACGTCAAGGGCAGCTACGACCGTCCCCTGCTCGGCGCGCCCACCGGCGGCGGCAGGGTGACCGAGCTGGTGGCCCGCCCGCTCATCAACATGCACTGGCCCGAGCTGGCGGGGTTCGTGCAGCCGCTGGCGGGAGAGTACGCAGGGCGGCGCTCGGCGCTCGAACGCGTCCCCTTCGTCACCGGCTACGGCGTCGAGCTCGGTCTGCTGGTCGACCTGTACGAGCTGGCCGGGCTCGACGCGCTGGCCCAGGTCGACCTCGGCTCCCGCGAGCACTCCCACCAGTCGACCGAGGCGCTCGGCGGGATGGCGGGGCAGATCATGCTGGCCGCCTGGTCCCGGCTCGAGCGGCAGGGCAAGATGATCCCGCTCCACGAGCCTTCCGTACGGCTGTCGCAGTTCCGCAGGAACGAGCGTGGTCACCACGTGCTGACCAGGAACGTCTCGGTCGCGGAACGACCTCCGATGATCACCGTGGCCGGTTGACCCGGACGGGCCGACGCGCCCTTGTCCGCGCTCGACCAAGCGCGCCGGATCAGGACTCGCAGGCGCAGATGACCGCCTGGATCCGGTCGCGCAGGCCGAGCTTGGACAGCACGTTACTGACGTGGGCCGGGGCGGCCGCCGTCTCCCTCCGCACATCGATGTCATCCGGTCTCCGAAAGCGGCGGCACCTCCCGGTCTTCGAGGGCGGCGGCGCCTCCCGGTCTCCGAGAGCGGCAGCGTAATGCGGTCTTCGAAAGCGGCGGCGTCTCCCGGTCTTCGAGAGCGGCGGCGCTGACGGTGACACCGCGAGCGTTGTCCGGGAGAAGGCTCAGGGGTGCTGGTGGTGCCGGCCGCTGTCGTCGAGGCCGGGGTGGGTCCGCGAGCGGAAGGTGCGGCGGTAGGTGTCCGGGGGCACGCCGACCGTGCGGTTGAAGTGCCGGCGCAACGTCGTGGCGGTGCCCATGCCGGTGGCCGCCGCGATGGTGTCGACGCTGTCGTCGGTGGTCTCCAGCAACTCCTGGGCGTGGCGGATCCGCTGGGTCAGCAGCCACTGCAGCGGAGTCGTACCCGTCACCGACCTGAAATGGCGGCCCAGGTTGCGCGAGCTCATCCGCGCCTGGCGGGCCAGGTCCTCCACGGTCAGCGGATGGTCCAGCCGTTCCATCACCCAGGGGAACAGTTCGGCGAGCGGGTGGTTGTCCGGGGCGGGCACCGGGGTGGTGACGAACTGCGCCTGGCCCCCGTCCCGGTGCGGCGGCACGACCAGGCGGCGGGCGACCACGTTGGCGATCGCCGAGCCGCGGTCGAGGCGGACGAGGTGCAGGCACAGGTCCACGGCGGCGGCCTTGCCGGCGGAGGTGAGCACGCTGCCGTTGTCCACGTAGAGGACGTCCGGGTCCACCTTCACCTGCGGGTAGCGGGCGGCCAAGGTGTGGGTGTGCGCCCAGTGCGTCGTCGCGCGCCGCCCGTCCAGGAGGCCGGCGGCGGCCAGCACGAAGGCGCCCGTGCACAGTGAGGCCACGCGCGCGCCTGCCTCGTGGGCCGCGCGCACCGAGTCGACCAGATCGGCGGGTGGGTCCTCGTCGACGTCGGCCCAGCCCGGGACGATCACCGTGTCGGCGTCCGGCAGCCGGTCGAGGCCGTGGTCGGGCTCCAGCCGGAACCTGCCTGCCCGCACGGAGCCCGGCCCGCAGACGGCGACGCTGTACCAGGGGCCTGCCACGCCGTCCGGGGCGGCGCCGAAGATCTCGTACGCCACGGACAGTTCGAAGTGCAGCATCCCGTCGGTGACGGCCAGCGCGACAGTACCCATGTCCGGAATTGTACGTGTCATGGCGTTCCGGACACTCGCGGTGGGATGCCGGCCTTCGCCAGGATGTCCGCAACCAATCATTCGAGGACAGGGGACCACCCATGGGATCGGGGCACACAGTAGCGGTGTTCGGCGCGTACGGGCACACCGGGCGTTTCGTGGTGGCACAGCTGCTGGAGCGCGGGTCCGTTCCGGTTCTGTCCGGGCGCGACGCCGACAAGCTGAAGATGCTGGCGGCGTCCGAATCCGGGCTGGAGGCCCGGCCGGCGTCGGTCGACGACCCGGCCTCGCTCGACCGCGCACTGGCCGGTGCGGCGGCCGTGATCAACTGTGCCGGGCCCTTCGCCGATACCGCCGCCCCCGTGATCGAGGCGGCACTGCGCGCCGGGATCCCGTATGTGGACGTGGCGGCCGAAGTCGAGGCCAACGTCGACACGTTCGCGCACTTCACCGACCGCGCCCGCGACGCGGGAGCGGTGATCGTCCCCGCGATGGCCTTCTACGGCGGCCTCGGCGACCTGCTGGCCACCGCGACCATGGGCGACTGGGCCACGGCCGACGAAGCGCACGTCGCGTACGGGCTGAGCAACTGGCACCCCACCGCCGGAACGCGTGCCGCGGGCGCGGTCTCCCGGCAGCGGCGGGGCGGACGCCGCGTTCGATACACGAACGGACAGCTGGAGTACCGCCATGACGACCCGCCGACCCTCGACTGGCCGTTTCCCGACCCGTTGGGCACCCGGGCGGTCATCGGGGAGTTCACGATGGCCGACGTGGTCACCATCCCCAGCCACCTGTCCATCCCTGAGGTGCGCACGTACATGACGGTCGAGGCGGCCAGAGACGTGTCGGCCCCGGACACACCGACGCCGGCCACGGTCGACGAGCATGGGCGGTCGGCGCAGACCTTCCTTGTCGACGTCGTCGTGCGCTCCGGCGGCACCGAACGGCGCGCTGTGGCCAGAGGCCAGGACATCTACGCCGTCACCGCGCCGCTCGCGGTGGAAGCGGTCGACCGCATCCTCACGGGACGGACCAGGACGGTCGGTGTCGCCTCCGCGGGTGCGGTCTTCGACGCGCCGGACTTCCTCCGCGCACTGTCCCCGCACATTTCCATTGACCTGCGCCAGTAGCGCCAACAGACCGGGCCGCTCCCGGTGTGGATGTACAGGTTCCATGCCGGCTTCACCGGTCCGCTTCCATGCCGGCTTCACCGGTCCGCTTCCATGCCGGCTTCACCGGTCCGCTTCCATGCCGGCTTCACCGGTCCGCGTGCCGGCTTCACCGGTCCGCGTGCCGGCTTCACCGGTCCGCGTGCCGGCACGCTCGGGCCTCGCGCGGGATCAGGACCTCGCCCCTCCGGCTGTGGGCCCACCGCCGCTTGACCTGCGGGACTCCGGTGAACGCGAGGCGGAGCATCGGGTCGGGCCGGGGGCGCGCCGTCGGGTTCCTTCCCCGGTTCGACGGGAGGGGCCTCGGCCGTACGGCTCGCGACTCGCGCGCACCGCGGCGTGCGGGACGGGCGGCCTGCGGCATGCGGGGCCGATGGGTCGCGGTATGCGGGATCGGCGGCCCGCGGTATGTGGGAGCGATGGGCGCAGTATGGGGGATCGGCGGCCCGCGGCATGTGGGAGCGATGGATCGCGATATGTGGGATCGGCGGCCCGGGGTTGCGGGATCGGCGGGCCGCGGTATGTGGGACCGATGGATCGCGGTATGCGGGACCGGTGGGCGGAGCGCCGGGGCGGGCCGTACAGAATGGGCTGCATGAGCAGATGGCGTGACCTGACCGGTGGAAAGCTGGGCGAGGCCTATGACGGACGCTTCACGGCGCTGGCCGCCACGGGTGCCGACGTCCACGGAGAGGCGCGCTTCTGCGCCGCGCTGGTGCCGCCCGGCGCGAGGATCCTCGATGCGGGATGCGGCACCGGCAGGGTGGCGATCTGGCTGGCCGAGCAGGGCTACGACGTGGTGGGCGTCGACCTCGACCCCTCCATGCTCGCCGTCGCCAGGAGCAGGGCGCCGGAGCTGACCTGGATCGAGTCCGACCTGGCCGCGTTCGACCTTCCCGAGCGCTTCGACCTGGTCGTCGCGGCGGGCAACGTGATCCCGCTGCTCGCCGAGGGCAGCGAGCCTCAGACCGTGGGCCGCCTCGCCGACGCGCTGCACCCCGGCGGCCTGCTGGTGGCCGGATTCGGGCTCGACGCCGATCACCTGCCGGTACGCCCGACGTTCACGCTCGACGACTACGACACCTGGTGCGCGGCCGCTGGGCTACGGCTGCGGGACCGCTTCGCCACCTGGGGCGGCGAGCCGTACCGGGGTGGGGGGTACGCGGTCAGCGTGCACGGCCGGTAACCGCGCCGGACTGGGGCGGTCGCACCGCCTGGGACGGCGAGCCGTACCGGGATGGGGGGTACGCGGTCAGCGTGCACGGCCGGTAACCGCGCCGGTTCGGGTTGGTCGCGCCACCGGGGGGCGGCGAGCCTTACCGGGGTGGTGGGTACGCGGTCAACGTGCACGGCCGGTAACCGCGCCGGTTCGGGTTGGTCGCGCCACCGGGGGGCGGCGAGCCGTACCGGGGTGGTGGGTACGCGGTCAACGTGCACGGCCGGTAACCGCACGCGGTGCGCCGGATCGGGCCGGTCGCCGGGCATCTATCCGCGGCGGGAGCGGCGCGCCCATGCCGGCCGTCCAGTTAGGGTCGCGCCCGGCGTGCGGTTAGGCGCGCCCGGCGTGTGCCGGTCGGCCTGCGGGCTCAGGGCGCGCCCGGGGTGAGCAGGGTGGAGTCGACGTCGTCGCCCGGGTGAACGGGTGATCGGTCAGGGCGCGCCGCCCTTGAGCGCGGCGGCGACGAAGGCGGCGATCTGATCGCGCCCCGCCGCCTCGTCCTCCACGTCGTCGCCCAGGATGATCCGGCCGAGTTGCCGCATCATGGACGGCCACAGCGCCAGCCCGGTGAGCGTGAACAGCAGCCTGGACACCTCGGGCGACGGCTCCCTGTCGAGCCCGGCCGCCAGCGACGCGGTCTTCTTCCCGCAGCGCGCCACCCGCGCCTCGAACCCGGGCAGCTCGGGGCCGCGGAAGTTCAGCGCCTCCCACATGAGCAGCCGCACCAGGTCGGGATGCTCGCGGTAGTAGTCGGTCAGCTCGGCCACGTACTCGACGGGGTCGCTGGGCAGCGCGATCCGCTCGGTCGCCTTCGCTCCCACCGTGACCGTTTTCGTGCTGACCGCCCTTCTCGTCAGCGGCCAGCTCTACGTGGTGATCCCCCTCATGCCGGACATGGCGGCGGCATGGCACACCGATTCGAACACGCTCACCTGGCTCGTCACCGCTTTCGCCGCCGGCTACGGGCTCGGGTTCCTCCTGTTCGGCCCCCTTTCCGACCAGTACGGCAGGCGCCGGCTCCTGCTCCTCGGCATGCCGATCGCCGCCGCCGCGACCGCGCTGGTGGCGGCCAGCCCGAACCCCGCCGTCGCGATCGCCCTGCGCTTCGTCCAGCGCGTCGCCGTCGCGACCTTCCCGCCCGCCGGCATGGCCTACCTGGGGGAGAGCGTCGAACCCCGCCGCAGGGTGGTGGCCATCAGCGCGATCACCGGCGCCTTCCTCGCCTCCGCCGTGCTCCTGCAGGTCGGCGGCCAGCTCGTCGTCGGTGCGCTCGGCTGGCGTGGCCTGTTCCTCCTGCCCGCGGTGGGCCTGGCGGCGGCGCTCGCCCTGCGCGCCGTCATGATCCCGGACGCGCCGCGCCGGTCGGCCGTCTCGCTCGCCTCCGCCTACCGCGTGGTGCCGTCGCTGCTGGCCAACCCCGCCCTCGCGCTGCGCTACGCGGCCGTCCTCGTCCTGCTCGGCGGCTTCGTCGCCGTCTACGCAGGGCTGCAGCTCTCGGGCATCGTCACCTCCTCCGGCGAACTCCTCGGGCTGCGCGCCAGCGGCCTGCCGTCCATCCTGCTGGTCCCGCTCCTCACGCCATGGCTGGCGCGCCTCGGCGCACCCGTCCGAGCCGCCGCCTTCCTGCTGCTGGGCGCCGCGGTGCTCGCCGTCACCGGCGCCACCGTGCCGGGCGCGGTGGGGCTGGCCGTCCTGCTCGCCCTCTACGTCGCGGCGATCACCGCGGGACTGCCCGCACTGAACGAGTCCATCGCCGCGCTCGCCGAGGGCTCTCGCGGCGCAGCCCTGGCGCTCTTCTCCTTCTTCCTGGCGGTCGGCAGCAGCCTGGGGCCGTTGGCGGCGGCCACGTTCACCGGCTTCAACCTGCTGATGTACGGCCTGGCGGGCGCGATGGTCGTCGCGGCCCTGGCGGTGCTGGCGTCGAGGGCGATCACGGCAGGCCGCCGTCCCTGAACGGACGCACCCTCGCGGCAGGCCACCGCCGTTCGAAGCGAACGTGGCAGGCCACGCGCGAGACGCCTGGTCAGCCCCTACGGCCGGCCACCCCGTCCGACCCACGCGGGTTCACCCCCACTGCGACCACCTCGCGCATACGCCGGACCCCACGACCGCCTCGCGCACGTACCGGACCCCACCTGAGCAGCCCTCGCCGCATGGACCGGATCCCACCTGTGTCGCCCTCGCACATGGACCGGACCCCACCTACGGCGCCCTCGCGTATGCGCCGGACACCCACCTACGGCGCCCTCGCGTATGCGTCGGGCCCCCAACCCCCGACCGTCTCCCGCATGTGCCGTGGGCACATCGGCGCCGGTGGGCGCCAGACGCTCCCATCAAGACGCTGCCCCCGACTCTGGTGGTTCCAGGCGCGACCGAATCGTCTCGCCGGCATCACCGCTCACCAGGGGCCGCTGCCAGCGCCGGCTCCGGGCCCGCCTGGCCGGTCCCCGGCAGTGGCGGCCTGCCGTACCGGCGGGTACAGTCAGCGATGTTACCGCCGGTAACGCCCGCTGGGGCGGGAACCGGAAATATCGCCATTAAGTGGGAGCAGTGGTATGGCCGGCTTCTGTCCAGAACCCAGCGACGACGTCCGTGACGTGCGCACATGGGTGCACGAGTTCGCCCGTGACGTCATCCGCCCCGCAGGCGCCGAGTGGGACGAACGCGAAGAAACCCCCTGGCCTGTCATCCAGGAAGCCGCGAAGGTCGGCCTGTACTCGCTCGACTTCTTCGCCACCCAGTGGTTCGAGGAGAGCGGCCTCGCGCTCCCCGTGGCGTTCGAGGAGATCTTCTGGGGGGACGCGGGCATCGGCCTGTCCATCGTCGGCACCGGCCTGGCCGCCGCCGCCCTGGCCTCCGGCGGCACTCCCGAGCAGATGGGGGAGTGGCTGCCGCAGATGTTCGGGACGGAGAACGACGTCAAGCTCGGGGCCTTCTGCGTCTCCGAGCCCGACGCCGGCTCCGACGTGGGAGCCGTCCGCACGCGTGCCGTACAGGACCCCTCCGGCGACTGGATCCTGAACGGCGTGAAAACCTGGGCCACCAACGGCGGCATCGCCAACGTGCACATCGTCGTCGCCTCCGTCGACCCGGCGCTCGGCGCCCGGGGGCAGGCCTCCTTCGTCATCCCGCCGGGGACGCCGGGCCTGTCCATGGGGCAGAAGTTCCGCAAGCACGGCATTCGCGCCTCGCACACCGCTGAGGTCGTCCTGGAGGACGTCCGGGTGCCCGCCTCCTGCCTGCTCGGCGGGCAGGACAAGCTCGACGCCCGCCTCGCCCGCGTCCGCAGCGGCGAGCGCGCGGGGGAGCAGGCGGCCATGCGCACGTTCGAGACCACCCGCCCGTCCGTCGCCGCCATGGCCGTGGGAATCGCCCGCGCCGCCTACGAGTACGCCCGCGACTACGCCCGCGAGCGCGAGCAGTTCGGGCGCAGGATCGGCGAGAACCAGGCCATCGCCTTCCTGCTCGCGGACATGGCGACGCGCGTGGACATGGCCCGCCTGCTCACCTGGCGGGCGGCGTGGATGGCCAGGAACGGCAGGCCGTTCGACCGCGCGGAGGGCTCGATGTGCAAGCTGGTGGCGGGCGAGACGGCGGTATGGGTGACCGAACAGGCGATCCAGGTGCTGGGCGGCGCTGGTTACACCCGCGAGCACCCGGTGGAACGCTTCCACCGCGACGCCAAGATCTACACCATCTTCGAGGGTACGTCGGAGATCCAGCGCCTGATCATCGGGCGCGCCGTCACCGGCCTGCCAGTGAGGTGAGAACTTCGCGCGTCAGAGGGGCGGCGTGGCCACGGGGCAGTTGTCGTGCCACGCCTCCCCTGGCTGACGGAGCAGCGTTGGCGCGGCGTGGGACAAGGTCCTCAAAGCCATGACTCTGGCGCCCTACCTGGCCGGCGTCGCCGGTATGGCGGTACTGCAGGCGGTCAGCAACGACCCGTCGATGATCGCGTTCCTGCCTGATTGGGTGGAGGCGATCACCCTGCCGCTGCTGCCGACCGCGCTGGCGGCCGTCGTCGGCTATAAGGCCCGGCACACCCCGCTGGTCGGACCTCCCGGCCGACCAGCAGTAGCAGCCACACGAGAGCGCCCCGTTCCTCCTCCGCGGAGGGGCGGGGCGCTTTTCGCGTTTCCGGTGACTCCTGAAGTCAGGCGATGGTGGCCTTCCACCGGCCGCGCTGCAGGTGGATCGCCCCGTCAGAGTCGATCCGGACGTTCGCGCCGTACAGCGGCAGCATGCCGTTCTCCAGCCAGTAGTCGCGGGTCTCGTCGAGCACGTCCCACAGGCGGCGCGGCCCGCCCTGATGGACGACGCCGGTCTCCTTCCCGGTCTGAACGGCGCGGGCCCACGACCCGTCCGCGTGCACCATCAGCGCGGTCCGGGTGTCGCCGTCCTGCTGGAAGTCGTGTTCGATGCCCGGCGACATGACCTCCAGCATCGAGCGGAGCTCCCAGGCGTTCTCCTCGATGTCGATCACGGGGTACCTCGCGGCCGCGACCTGGTCACCCTCGACGGTGCGCGCGGTGTCCATCAGACTGGCCAGGCCCGGCGGGTAGTCGGCGCCGGTCCTGGTCTTCATGAACATCGCCCAGTCTCGCTCGATCTGGCCGGCCGCGCCGCCGTCGTCGGTCTTGGTGGCGCTGACGATGAGCGAGGTGTTGGAGATGGTCGTCACCAGGCGGCCGCCGGGTTTGAGCGCGGTCAGCCAGGAGGCGGGGATAGGCCGTACCGACACCATCGCCACGATCCGATCGAACGTCCACGGGATCTCCCCGACGGCGTCCATCGGCGCGACACGCGGATGGCAGTCCTGCAGGGACAGCCGCGACGCGGCGATGGAGGTGACGTAGTCGTCCACGTCGATGCTGGTCACCTGGCTCTCGCCGAGCAGGTGGCACAGCAGGGCGGTGCCGTACCCCGAGCCGGTGCCGACGTCGAGCACAGTGTCCTTCTCGCTGATCCTCGCGTGCCGGTACATCTGCAGTACGAGAGTCGGCAGCGTGCTGGAGGAGGTCGGCCGTCCGGTCGGGGCGTCGCTGGGCTTGGCGTGGTCGGCGTGGAGAGTGCCGACCTTCGTGACGACCGTGCGGTCCCGGTAGACGGTGTCCAACCAGGCCGCTTCGTCGGCCGCGCCCTGATGCAGCTCCCAGTGGCCGCCGCTCCACGTCCACCAGGCGGGCACGAACTGGTGCCGGGGGACGTTCGCGATGGCGTCGCGCCACCGCGACCCAGGATGGGTGACGCGGGCGGCGAGCGCGTGCGCGTAGGGTTGCCAGTCCATAGTGATCAGTCTGCTCCCTGTCACCTGATCCCGGCGAGAGGGATCCGCTGCGCGGGCAGGATGAGTGCGTTGCTCTCGCAGATGGTCTCGGCCGGCGCGCAGTCGTTGCCGTCCGACCCCGGGTTGCAGGCCGTCGCGCCGGCGGGGCGGGGGACCTGAGTGAGGAGGTTCTGCCAGATCTGCCCGACGAGGATCTCCGCGAGCGGTGTGGTCTTCACGTTCCCTGCGGGCTGAAGGAACCGGGACATGACGCACATCCACACGTCCCCGTTGGACGCGACGGCGGCGCGTCCGTTGCCGCACTGGCCGCACAGCTCTTTGACGCCCGTCTCGATGGTGGCGGCGCCGCGACCGACGCCGCGCAGCCGGTCGATCGGCCCGAGACGGTTCACGCCGAGCGCCTTCATCTGCGCCCACGCCTGCTCGGCGCGCTGCTCGTCGGAGAGCTGGACGATGGCGACCTTGAGAGGGATGCCGCGCCGTAGGGCCTCCTGGATGTTGGCGAGGGTCCGGGCGTGGGAGCCGCTGCGCTGGGTGATGCGGTCGTGCTGGTCGGGGTCGTCGGTGTAGTACGACGTCGCCAGCGTGACGTTGGGGTCGTCGAGCAGGTCCCACACGCGGTCGGTGACCCGGTAGAGGTTCGAGAACACCTGCGTCTTCAGGCCCTGGGCGAGGGCGTGCTTCAGCAGCCGCTCGAAGTCGGGGTGCTGGGTGGGTTCGCCGCCGATGAGTTGCACGGTGGTGATCCCGGCGGCGGGGCCGAGGTGAGCAGGTTCTCCCAGTCGCCGGTCGTCATGGTGCCGTGGCTGGCGTTGGGACCGGAGTCGGCGTAGCAGTGGCCGCACCGGAGCTGGCAGCGGCCGGTGATCTCCAGCTCCAGGAAGTGGACAGGGGCGAGCTGGGGTGTGGCTTGTGCTGTCATCGTCGGTCCTTCTGTGGGGGGACGAGGTCGAGCCCATGGCCACGAGAGATGCCGCCCCCCGCGCGCACCACCTGTAGGAAGTGAAGGGCGATTCGTCTCGTGGCCACGGGTTTGTGCCTGGCGGGCCTCGCCGGCGAGCGGATTGACTGCGCGTCGCTGCCGGTGAGCACATTGAGGCCCGCCGGAGTCTCGAATTCGGCGTCGATCATCAGGTGACGCAAGGGGTCGAGGTCGACGGACTCGACATAGCGGCACTGGACGGGATCGGCCACGTGCATCGCGCAGAAGGTTCGTGCCCAGGGACGCCACATGATGAGCCAGCCGGGACAGAACGCCTGCAGAAGTTCGGCGCGGGCGCCTCGTGCGCGTCATACCGGGGCGGCGTCACGTCGGACCTCTGTCTCGTCGAGAAGGGCGGCCGCCATGTACGTGATGCGTCTGCTGGCCAGCATGTTGGCCAGCGGCTCCGAACACAGCTGCTGGCTGCAAGTAGAGCCTGCTTGTGCTCGTCTGCTGTGGCTGCGTGGGCGATGTCACGGTGTTGGTCCTCCCGTCCGCGATCAGGAGTGGGGGTCCCCGGCGTTATGACGCGAATGCCGGGGCTCCTGGTCCGGTGCGCTGGTCGGTTGTCGTGTCGTGTCGTGTCTCAGCAGGGTGGTTGCCTCGGCGCGGCTGGCTGCGCCAGGTATCCGTAATCGGTGAGGTAGCGACCGTTAATGGCGCCAACGGCCTCGCGGACGTGTGGATGCAGAGGGTTTCTGATGGTTAGTGAGCCGTCGTCCCGGTTTGTCACGGACTGCCCGCGCGCTTCGAGCGGCTCGGTCGGAATGGTCGAGTGATTGGCTTCCACGGCTCAATCTCACTGCGGAGGATGAGTGGGCGGGATCTGACAACCTATGACACGGAGTTGATCAATGCCTTTGGCTGTGACGATCACCGGAACCAGGTCTACCGGCCATCGCGAGCTCTCGTGGTACGCCGACCGGTTCAGCACCTACCTCGGGCCGTTCGCGAAGGATGGCGCGCACTTCTACATCGGAGGTGCGGTCGGCATCGACAGCCTGTCGTTGCTCTGGCTGGCCGGAAACTCGAAGGCGCAGATCACGATCGTCGTCCCGGGCACCGTGGAGCAGCAGCCGGCTGAGGCGCGGCAAGCCATCGCCCGGTGCCGTGATCGAATCGCCGAGATCGTCGAGCTGGGTGCCGCGGAGCTGCATACACCCACGTACTGGGCGCGCAACATGTGGATGGTCGATCACGCTGACATGGTGATCGGCTTTCCCCGTGACGGTGTTGAGGGCACCTCAGGGACCTGGCAGACGATCAATTATGGGGCGACGCAAGGGAAACCCCGGCTGATCGTGCCCGTCTGAGCCGCGAGGAGTGCATCATAAGCGGATGAGCACGCGGGACAAGCTCGTCGGCGCGGCCACCCTCAAACGGCTACGGCTCGCCCGCGGTTGGTCACTATCCGACACTGCCCGAGCCATCATCGACGCGGCGGCCCGACTCGGGCAGCCCTTCGACATCAGCGCTGCGAGTGTGCAGCGGACCGTCGCCCGCTGGGAGACCGGTACGGCGCCGGTCCTGCCCAGCGAGCGGTATCAACTGCTCCTCGCGCATTTGTATGCACACGGCACTGACGGGCGGAGATCCCTCGGCACTGGCAGTGACTTCGCCGAGCTGCTCGATGCCCTCGGACAGCTCGGGGAGAGCGAGCGGCGACTCGGCGAGCTGCGCACACTCCTCCTACGCACCACTACCGACGCTGGCGGAGGTCTGCTCGCGCTGCTTGGCCCGCCGATGCAGCGCACACTCTCGGTCGCCCTGGCCGACGCGTCCCGTCTCGACGAGGGGCTGATCGCGGCGATGCGCGATGCCGTCTCCGCCGTGAACGACCAAGTCGGCAGCATCCCGTTCGTGCGGCTGCAGCTGGTGCTCGCGCCGATCGTCGAGTCATGTCGCCGGCTGCTCGGCTCCCAGGCTCCCCGGCAGTTCCTTCCCGACTTGAGATCCGTCGCCGCCCAGGCATACATGCTCTCCGGGCGGTTCGCTTTCGAGACCCGAGACGACGAAGCCTCCAGGGCGTTGTACATCGCGGCGACGGACGCAGCCAGCGGTCTGGGCGCGCCATGGCGCAGCGCAGTCGTCCGCATGAGTCACGCGCTCGTCACGCTGTATTCGACTCCGGGCCTTGATGCCGCGAAGGAACTCGTGGACGCAGCGGTACGCGATGCCCGAGCTGGCGAGAGCGTGACGATCCGGGCTCGGGCGCATGCCCTGCAGGCGGAGATCGCAGCCCGAGCAGGTCAGCAGAAACACGCCCAGACTGCGCTCGCCCTCGCCTGGTACGACATGGGCAGAGACCGCGATGGATCCGGCGGTCAGCTCGTTCTCACCTGCCTATCTTCGCGGCTTCGAGGGCCTCACGAACTTGTACATCGGCGACTTGTCGAAGGCGCACGACTACTTCGCCCGCTCGGCTGAGTCGCTGGTCGCGCCTCGCGAACGCGTGCAGCGAGCGATCGTATCGACCGATCAGGCCATTGCCCGTATTCGACTCGACGATCCACGCTCGGGTGCTGAGTTGCTGCACGAGTGCATCGATGCCGCGTCCGAAACGGGTGGCAGAGTTGCCGCGATCCGTCTGCGTCGTGCGCGCCGCGATCTCCACCCATGGCGGCGCGAGGATTTCGTGTCCGACCTGGATGACCATTTGATCGAGTCATTCGGCGCGTAGGCAGGTTGCGCTAGGGCGACGTGATCGGTAGTCGCTGGACCCGCTGCGGGTTGACGAAGCGGCGAAGCAGGTGGAGGGGCTGGCCGGTGTCGTCGTAAGGCGATGCGGGTGACGTCGAGTAGGGGAGTGCCGCGGCTCACCTTGGGCTTGGACGCCTCTTTCGGGTCGGCCGGCCGGACCCGGGTGCGCAGCTCCACGACGCCGGACGACCGCTCGATGTCGAAGACGTCGGCCTCGTGCCTGGCCTGGAGACGTGCGTCTGGTCGAGGCATACGAGTTGCCCGTCGATGTCGCTGTGGAGTTCCCAGGTCACGACGGGGAGCCGGGGGCGAGGCGGAGGTCGTGGGCGACCGCCTTGGTCGCATTCTCGTCCCCTGGAGCGTGCGCCGTCAGGTGGCCTGTGACCCCGGCCTCGCGTCAAGCGGCTGCCCACGCGGTGGGCTCGTCGCGCCGCTCGATGGCCATGGGCATCGTGATGGCGACGGCCGGTCCTTGGACGATCATGTCGCGGTTCGCGATGCGCCAGACCAGCCGGGACGTGATCTTATGGCAGGCGCCCGGGTCCGCAAACAGGCCCGCCCGAACGTCACCACCCCACTGCTGAGGATTCGGGGGGCTGCACTGCCCATCGTGGTCGGCGGGTGACGACGTCTCCTCGACCCGAGCCCGATCCCCCGCCACTTCATGCCGCCACTATTGTTCCGTTCGTGTCGGTTCACAGCGCCCATGGTTTTCGTGCGGAACGGATGGTCGGGGTCGGGGTTGTCCTCACAGATGCCCGTGGGCGGATCCTGCTTGGGCATCGGATCAAGGCCGGTGAGGAGCCGTCGTGGTGCCTGCCCGGCGGGGCGGTCGAACCGGGCGAGAGCTTCGAGGCGGCAGCCGTACGCGAACTTGCTGAGGAGACCGGGATCAGAAACGCGGGCGTGCCCGTGGTCACCGCGGTGGTCCTGGATCACCCCGGCGGCGCGGTCCGGGTGACAGCCGCCGTGGCCATGTCCGCGGGTGTGGCGGAGCCGTACATCGCCGAACCGGAGGTCTTCGCCCGATGGGCCTGGTTCGCCCCGGACGCGCTGCCGACACCGCTCTTCCCTGCGACCGCGCTGGTGCTCGGTGACCACGGCTATCGGGTGCTCCGGTGAGCCTGGAGGAACTGGTCGGCTGGCCATCGCGGTCGCCGAGGAAGGGCTCGCGGCCGGTGAACTGCCGATCGGCGCGGTGGTCCTGCTCGGTGAGGAGGTTGTCGGCCACGCCTGCACCCAGGGACGAGTCCAGGTGAGACGGCTGGCCCACGCCGACCTGCTGGCGATGGAGGCGGCCGACCGACGGCTCGGCTTTCGGAAGCGTTGCCCAGGATGGTGCGGGGTTTCCGGTGGTGGTGACGAAGTCATCCCGCGCTGACCGAGCCCGACGGTGTCCCGGCCGCCCCATCCTGACCTGTGCAGCCGGGGCGGGGCGCGAGTGTGCCCCGCCCCTTGGCGTCGGTCAAGGCTGGAGTTGGCGGGTGATGGACGGATCGGTGATGGCGGTGTCGGCGGCCAGCAGGAACGCCTTGGACAAGATGAGCGCCAACCGACCGTCCTCCTCGAAGGGCAGGAACAGCCCGGCCTGGGGGTCGCGGCCGGCGACGATGCACAGGTAGGCGTCGTTGGGCTCCATCAGGATGTTCGCCGACCCCAAATGGATCTTGTAGGTGCGGAGGTCGCCGCGGACCACCAGGAAGCGGTCGGTCAACGTGCAGCGGTCGGCGATGGCCAGGCGCGGCAGCAATCGGGACAACGCGTCCCGGCGCACCTCGGCGGAAGGTGCGAGCGGAGCGAACGAGCCGGTGTGCCAGTAGGTCTGCAGTTCGTCCGGCCCGCTGTCGGCCCACTGCGGATCGGATGTTATCGAACAGACCCCCACGAACAGGTCCACGTCCCTCATCGCCTCACTGAACACCAGCGCGGGGACCTCGGCCAGCGGCGCCTGGTGCCATCTGCTCTCGACCAGCCGGTGGAAGTGGACCCGTTCGGTGAGCGCGTAGCCCTCGTCGTAGAGGCTGTGTTCCAGCGTCGCCCGCCACTGCCCGCCTGCCAGCAGCCGCCGCGCGTCGCCGCCGTCGAAGCCGCCGTCCCATTGCCCCAGGAAGTTCGACGTCCAGCCCCGGCTCTTGAACAGTGCGCGGAGCCTGCGGTAGTGCACCACATGTCCGGCGAACCGGTTCGAATGGTCGTGCGTCTCCTCCTCGGCGGGCGTGAGCAGGTAGACCTCGCGGAAGGCCTGTTTGAACGGCTGGCGCAGTTCCTTGCCCTCCACGACGTCGCGCCAGGCCCGCACTTCCTCCACCGTGGCGCGCGCCGGATGCCACAGCCGCACTGGCACGTCCGGTCTGGTTAGTCCCAGCTCGCTGCGCCATACGCCGGGTGTGATCTCGAACTCCCAGATCAGCCGCTCCGTGATCGGGTGACCCTCCAACCGCCGGTACGGCGGAGCCGCCTCGGCCGCATAGCCCGCCTCCAGTGCCCTGGCCAGGGTCGCTTGTTGCTGCTGGACCAGCTTGACCTGCTCGCGCAGCCGCTTCACCTCGTCGGGGTGCTCCCGCTTGACGGCTGCCGGGACCGATTTGAGCTTCTTGCCACCGTGCCACCATGACAGCTCTGCCTCGCCGTCGATCGAGATCACCGCCGTGTGCTCGCCGAACGCCTGCCGTACCCGCCCGTCCGGCAGCCGGAACGCAACCTCCAGCCGCTCGGCCAGCGCGGGCTCGATGCGCTTGAACATGCGGTCGAGCTGCTTGGGCACCCCGGCATGACGGGTGATCTGGCGGGCGGCGCGCAGCGAGGAGATCGCCTCGGGAGTCGGGTGGTCCTCCACCGCGCGGCCGATCTCGAACAGCAGCCCCTGGGAGGGGAGGGTCTTGGCCGCGGTGGGAGCCACCGCGACGCCGCGCAGCAGCCGGTCCAGCAGGCTGGGCAGCCAGGACTCGTCGCTGAAGAGGGCCAGCCGTACGGCACGCCCGAGGGTCTCCTTCTCCCGGTCGTCGAACGCCTTCTCCGCCTGGTAGGGGATCTCGCCGGACTGGATGGCGGCGACGCGGGCGTCGGCCTGGTTCAGGGCGGTGCGGGCGAAGGCGGGATAGCCGGGCAGGCCGTGCAGCCATTCGGCCAGGCCGGCCCGTCGTGGGGTGCCGAATTGAGGGTCCCGGACAGCCTCGGCGAACAGGGCGCGCAACTCCACGTCGCAGCCGAGCAGCAGGTCCATCTCGGAGACCGCGATCGGGCCGAGCGTTTCGGCGAGCTGCGCTCTCACCTCGGCATCCATGTCCGCCATCCCTGCCGCCACCAGCAGGGCGAAGGGCCGATGATGTGTCTCGCGCAGGAGGTGGCCGACGAGTTCGCCGGCCGGGACGATCATGTTGCGCCAGGTGTGGTCGACGACCGCGCTGTCACCTGGCCGGCCCAGAGCGGTGGTCAGCTGGGAGGCGGCGGGCCAGTGGGTGGCGTCGGGTGCGGAACCGTTGAGCAGCTTGAGCAGGCGCTCCGCGAGGGGGGAGAGGGGCACGCTGATATTCCTGTCACGGGTGGATCTGGCGGGTGATGGACGGGTCGGTGATCGCGGTGCCGGCGACCAGCAGGAAGGCCTTGGAGATGGTGATCGGCAGCATGCCGCCGTCCTCCTCGAAGGGCAGGAAGACCTGGTCGGCCGAGCCGCGGGGCACGATGCGGAGATGAGCGTCGAGAATCCCCTGGTCAGCCGCCGACCAGAGGAACGAGCTTGACGAACGACACCACCGGGTCGGTGGTCAGGTCGATCTCGGTGTCCAGGTCCTCGATCTGGCGGTCGCCGACCAGCAGCAGGAACCCGTTGCGGGCGAACGCGGCCTCGGCGGCGTCGGCCTGCCGCTCCCAGTCGAGCTTGCGGGCGGTGCGCATCCGGTAGCCGTTCAGCTCGGCCTCGGCGTCACTGGGCTTGACCAGGCCGCGGAAGTGCTGGGACGGGGTGGCGTTGTGACGGGCCACCTCCGCGCGCACGCGCAGCCGTACCAGCTCCCGGGCCGAGATCCGCTCGGGCAAGTCGGGCAGGGAGAACTCCTCCAACGCCCGGCCTGTCGCCGTCTCATCGCGAAACACTACCGATGCCATCGAACATCCTGCTTCTGTGTATGTCAGGTGATGGCGCAATCTATAGCAGCGCCCTGCGACAAAACGTCGGCGACGGCGGGCATGTGCTCCCACCCAGCGCGGGACAACTGGTTGGAGGCTGGGCGGACCGGGCTCATATCTCGTGTGGGGTCTCCTCCCAGGAAGTGAGACGGACCTCCGGGGCCGCGCGGCCCCCGCGCGCATGCGTCGGGTAATGGACGCGGTCACGTGGCCGGCCGGCCGCGGTAGGCGCGGCGGTAGGCCGTGGGCGTGGTGGACGCATCGCGGGACAGGTGCAGCCGCAGGTTGGCGGCGGTACCGAGGCCGCAGCGCCGGGCCACCTCGTCGACCGACAGATCGCTGGTCTCCAGGAGCCGCCGGGCCTCGAGGAGGCGTTGCGCGGCGAGCCAGCGCAGCGGGGTGGTGCCCGTTTCCGCGACGAAGCGGCGGGCGAAGGTGCGGGGCGCGAACCCCGCCTGGCGAGCGAGATCGGCTACAGTCAACGGCTCGGCCAGCCGGTCCAGCGCCCACGCGCAGACCGCCGCCATCCCGGCGCCGGTGGGGGGTACCGGGCGCTCCAGGAACTGCGCCTGGCCGCCGTCGCGGTGGGGCGCGACGACCAGGCGCCGCGCGGCCCGAACCGCGGCCTGCGGGCCGTAGTCGTTCCGCACCAGGTGGAGGCAGAGGTCGATGCCGGCGGCGAAACCGGCGCTGGTCAGGACGTTCCCGTTGTCGACGTACAGCAGGTCGGCATCGACGTCGACGGCCGGGTGGCGGGCGGCCAGATCGGGCGCGTCCATCCAGTGCGTGGTCGCCCGGCGGCCGTCCAGCAGGCCGGCGGCGGCGAGCGCGAAGGCGCCCGTGCACACCGAGACGATCCGCGCGCCACGCGCGGCGGCGGCGCGCAACGCGTCCAGCACCGGCGGGGAAGGCTCGTCCAGCGGCGCGTAGCCCGGCACGACGACGGTGTCGGCCGTGGCGAGGGCGTCCAGGCCCAGCGGGACATGGATGTCCCAACCAGTGGTCGAGGGCACCTGTCCGGGCGACTCGGCGCACACGGCGAAGGCGTAGTGGTCCCGGTCGCTGAAGACCTCGGCCGGGATCACCAGATCGAATGTGACGACGGCGGGCACGACCAGCGCCATGACACGATGCATGGCAGCATTCTTACGGATATGGGCATTCCTGCTGCTCGTGGCGGGCGGCGCCGTGGAGCAAGCTGATGGCTCAGCGCCGGACCCGGACGACGAGGCCCGAGCGCGCGAACCAGGGAAAGGACCTCATGCTCTTCCTCGATGCCCGTTCCTACACCGCCGAGCGGCCGTGGGGAGCCTTCGACGTCACCGAGATCGACGATGCGACCGTACGGCTGCACTGGACGGATCAGCCTTATGTCTGGCACGTCAACGACGGGCCGGAAGTCTTCGTCGTTCTCGATGGCGCCGTCGACATGCACTACCGCCACGAGGGCGAGGAACACGTCGAACGGCTCACTCCCGGCCGCATCTGCTACGCCGAACCCGGCGACGAGCACCTGGCGCACCCCGCACCGGAGGCGCGCGTCCTGGTCGTCGAGCGCAGGGGCAGCATCTGACCGCCGCGCGGGTCCCGGCACGTCGCAATCCCCTGGGCCGCCCGGCGACTGCGGCGATTCCGTCCGGTACGGCATCGCCGACACGCTGCGGAGACAGGCCGCCCTGCCGCTACGGGACGGCGAGCGTGCTCTGGACGCCGGTCAGGAGGGCGCGGCCTTCTCGCCGGCCCGCAGGGCGAGCGTGCTCGCCGGAGGCGCCGGGGCAGACGGCAGGGCCCTTGCCGCCTGGTGTGGTGCGCTTCCTGGACCTGGTGTGGGAGGGAGCCCCTAGCGGGTGGCCTCGTGGAAGTCGTAGGGCAGCTCGTCGAAGACGTAGTACGTGCAGTCGGCGCCGGGAGCGCAGCGACCCCAGTGGACGGCCTCCCCCGGGTAGTACAGGAAGTCGCCGGCGCCGACGCGGTAGGTCTTCTTGTGGCCCTTGACGTTCCACAGCATGGTGCCCGATACGCCGACCACGTGCTCGGGGCTGGTGTGCCAGTGGGGGGAGAACGGCGTGCCGGCCTTGAGCGTGAACATCGCCTCCGACGGTCCGGCCTTCGGGTCTCCCTTGAGCTGGACGTAGGTGCATCCCGCCAGGCCTTCGCAGGGGGATCCCTTGCCCTGAACGTGGTGGTGGTAGGTGACCGGGTCCTGCGCGGTGGCCGAGCTCGCCGACCCCGTCGTGATCGCGGCCAGGACCGCGGCCGACAGGGCGACGAGGACCTTCTTCATCATGGTGCACTCCTTCAATCGGACTGTGGTCCGATTGTGGCGTAACCGGACTATGGTCCGCAAGTGGAGTGTGACGCGCGCCATGTCTGTGTCGGGCCGGCGGGGAACGCGTTCCTACCTCTGCCACACGCGGACGTAGTCCACCACCATGCGCCCCGACGAATCCGGCGCGGGCGGCACCCCGGAGTAGACGAAGTTGCTCACCACCAGGTTGGCCGGTCCGGGAGGGGTGCCCTCGGCGTGACACACGTGCTGCCCGTCGACGTAGAAGTCCGTCCCCGACTCGTGGATGTCGGCCCCGTAGACGTGCATGCCGGCGCTCGGATCGAAGGCGGGCCGGTGGGTGCACCCATGGTCTTCGCCCCAGTGCCAGGAGTGGTACAGCTGCTGGTGGTTGTCGGAGAAGTACTCGAAGACGTCCGTCTCGGTTCGATGTCCGTTGTCGGACGCCTGCCAGGTCCAGAACGACGGCCAGAATCCCGGAGACTGGGGAAGCATCGCCCTGATCTCCATGTACCCGTACCGGAAGGCGTAGCCCCCGGGCCCGGTGGAGGTGATCAGGCAACTGGACCACCTGTACCGGTGCCCCGACTGGGACCGGATCTTGGCGGGCTCGGCCGTGATCGTCAGTGCCCCGTCGCCCACCGAGCAGTTCTCGGGCCGGTCGAACTCCATCTGCTTGCTGTCGGGATTCCCGGTGCCGTACGGCTCGTCGGACCAGTCGGACTCGGCCGTCGAGCGGAACTGCCACTTCGACCCGTCAACGGCGGATCCATCGAACTCGTCCTGGAACCTGAGGTTCCACTGGCCGCCGGGCCCTACGGGATCGACGTCGCCGGGCCGCGCAAGCGAAGCCGGGACCATGTCCTCGGTAGAACTCATGGTCATGGCCGAAATCACTGCCAAGAATCGTATCAACCACATGGTTCCCGCCTTTCTCAGACAATTCATTGTTTCGCTGCCCAAGAGGGAAACCTGTTTCGACGGTGTCCGGGTGCTCTGTTTGCCGTGTGCACAAGTGCCAGCAAACCTCTTTGGTTTGCAGGTATCGCTCTTTAGTGTCCGATTGGCATCAATGCCTGGCTGGCCGCCGGGGCGGAATTTCGCCCGCTATATGGTGATATAAGGGCTAAAGGGGTAAAGACGGACAATCCGGTGATAGCGCTGTGTGAGCCGACCACATGCGGGTATGAAAGCGGACTGTGAACCCCGGGGCGCGGCCGTCGGGCGAGCTGCGGGATCCGCGGTCCGAGGCCGAAGACGGCTCGCCGGTTCGAGGTTACGCGACGAACCAGAAGAGTCCGGCGAACAGCGCCGGCGGCAGAACACGCCATACGACAGGAGTGCCAGGTACGGCCACCATGACGGCCGAAGGGTAAGCGACTGTTCCGCCCAGGAGAACGGCCAGACCGGTGATATGCGTGCCGAAACTCGGCCCGGCCAGCCGCCACACCACCCCCATGAACATTCCCCCCAAAGCGGCGACCAGCCAGGCCCGGGGTATTTCAAGAAGGCGCAACACCGGCCAGCAAACAGCGGCCGGTAGGATGATCGCCAGCGGCGTCACATAATCCCAGGCGAGGGGCACATCCGGGTCGGCAAGAACGACGCTGGACATCGTCGTCGCGAGTGCGACGCCGGCGGAGGGGATGACGACGATCGTCGAACGCGCCATGTGGCTGATCAGCCGACCGGAAAACGCCTGCCGCTCCACGACCATCCGGACATGATGCCACTGATCAGCTCTCCCGGGATCCGCGGCATGCCGCCCGCCTCTCCCGGAGGAGGACGGCGGCCACCACGTCGCAGGCCTTGAGCAGGTCTTCCCAGCCGTCCTCTAGAGTGCTTCCGTCCCCTGCACGCGCCGGCGGCGCGTGCCGACCCTGCCCCAGAGCCCGACCCCGGAGCGACCGTGACCGACTTGGCGTCCATGTCCCTGCAGCAGGAGATCGCCCGGGATCTCCAGGTGAGCGCGTCCTTCGACGTACAGCAGGAGATCGAGCGCCGGGTGGCCTTCCTCGCCGACCAGCTGACCTCCACGGGCCTGCGGTCGTTGGTGCTGGGCATCAGCGGCGGTGTGGACTCCACGACCGCGGGCCGGCTGTGCCAGCTCGCGGTCGAGCGGGTGCGTGCCGCCGGGCGGGAGGCGACCTTCTTCGCGATGCGGCTGCCGTACGGCACGCAGGCCGACGAGAAGGACGCGCAGCTGGCGCTGGAGTTCATCCGGCCCGACCGGGTCATGACCGTCGATGTGAAGTCCGCCGGCGACGCCGCCCTGGAGGCGGTGCTGGCCGGCGGCATGGTCTTCCGTGATGCCCACCACCAGGACTTCGTGCACGGCAACATCAAGGCCCGGCAGCGCATGATCGCCCAGTACGCGGTGGCGGGCGCGCACGAAGGCCTGGTCGTCGGCACCGACCACGCCGCCGAGGCGGTCTCCGGCTTCTTCACCAAGTTCGGCGACGGCGCGGCCGACGTGGTTCCGCTCACCGGCCTCACCAAGCGGCGCGTACGGGCCATGGCGCAGGCTCTGGGCGCGCCGCCCGCGCTGGTCCGCAAGACCCCGACCGCTGACCTGGAGACGCTGAACCCGGGCAGGCCCGACGAGGAGGCGCTCGGCGTCACCTACGACGAGATCGACGACCTCCTGGAAGGCAAGCCGGTCGGTGAGGCCGCCTTCGAGGCGATCGTCCGCCGCTACCGGCTCACCGAGCACAAGCGACAGCTGCCGATCGCCCCCTGAGCCGGTCCCTCGTCAACCGGGTCTCGCGCCGGACGCGGGTCCGGTCAGGTCACTGCTTCGACACGAGGCCGATGTCGAACTGTATGCCCACCTCGTCGCTCACCTTGAGCGCGCCGAGGAAGGCCGAGTAGGGCCGAATCCCCCAGCGGGACTGCACCATGGTCGCCGAGCCGCGAACCCGGTCCTCGGCCAGTGAGCCCTGCAGGGTGACAGGCTGGGTGGTCCCGGCGATGGTCAGGTCGCCTTCGACACGGAACGACTCCGCCGTCCCGTCGACCCGTGTCGAGCGGAACGTGATCGTCGGATGGCGCGCGGTGTGCAGGATCTTCTCTCGAATGATCTTCTTGATCTCCTCGCGATCGGAGTTCGTCAGCGGCTTGACGCCGCCGGATCCTTCCTGGACGTCGAGCGACTCGACGTCGGCCTCGACGGTCACGGAGCAGCCGGCCGGGTCGGTGGTGTCGATGGTCGCATCGCCGCGCCAGCGGGTGACCGCGATGGTGAGATCGTGGCCGGCCTTCGCGCCCAGCCCGCTACGCGTCGTCTTGATCAGGAGCCGCCCGGATTCAGGTCCGAGCGTGTAGCTACCTGCGGTAATGCTCACCCTGCCAGGCTAGCTCGGGTACGGCCGGCCCGGCAGGAGCACCGCGCGGCCGCCGCCGGCGACGAGCGGGACGATCACAGGAACGGGGAGCCGCCGCCTCGGCGGGCGGCCACCCGCGGCCCCGGCACTACGCGTCTTCTCGGGGGACGGCCATCTCGCCGAGCAATGACCAGTCCTGCTGATCCAGCTTCGCGTTCACGATCCGCGGCGTCTGCGCCAGGTAGCCGGGCAGCGTCCGCTGGGCCTTCCTGAAATGCTCCGACTGGACGTGCGCGGCGCCCGCGTCGTCGTCACGGAACGCCTCGACCAGGACGTACTCGGCAGGGTCCTCGATGCTGCGCGACCAGTCGAACCACAGGCAGCCGGGCTCGCCCCGGGTCGCCCTGGTGAACTCGTCCACGATCTCGGGCCACCGGTCGGCGTGCTCCGGCCGTACGCGGAACCTCGCGGTGATGAAGATCATTTGACACTCGCCCCCTTCAGCTGGAAACGCACGCGCTCAGGGACACGACACTAGCGCCCGCCCGGTCCTGCTTCGCGGATGCGGCGGGCACGTCGCGCGGTGACGTCGACCTGCTGGTCTCCTGCCGCGTCGGGAACGGCCTGGTCGACCGTGTGATCTTCACGCTCGGAGGCGGGGCGGAGCGGGCACTATACACCTAACCAAGCGCTTGCTACGCTCCGCCCATGACGCCCACCATCGTCTGGGGCACCGGCAACGTCGGCCGCGCGGCCATCCGCGCCGTCGAGGCCCACCCGGCGCTCAGCCTGTCGGCCGTACTCGTCCACAACCCCGGCAAGGTCGGCCGCGACGCGGGCGAACTCGGCGGCCTCGACCACGCGCTCGGCGTCGCCGCGACCGACGACGTCGAGGCGGTGCTGGCCACCCGCCCGCGCGCCGTGGTCTACGCGGCTTCCGGCGACATCCGCCCCGACGAGGCGCTGGCCGACATCGTCAGGGCGATCAGGACCGGAGCCGTGGTCGTCACCCCCTCGCTCTACGCGCTCTACGACCAGCGCAACGCCCCGCCGGAACTGCGGGAGCCGGTGCTGGCCGCCATCGCGGACGGCGGAGGCTCGCTGTTCGTCTCCGGCGTCGACCCCGGCTGGGGCAACGACGTGCTGCCCCTGCTGATCAGCGGGCTCGGCACCACGATCGACGCCGTCCGCTGCCAGGAGATCTTCGACTACTCCACCTACGACCAGCCCGACGCGGTCCGGTACATCGTCGGCATGGGCCAGCCGATGGACTACGAGCCGCCGATGATCGCGCCGACGGTGCCGACCATGGTGTGGGGCGGCCAGGTACGGCTGATGGCCAGGGCCCTCGGCGTCGAACTCGACGAGATCCGCGAAACCGTGGACCGGCGCCCGCTCGAGGCCACGGTGGGCACCAGCTCGATGGGCGAGTTCCAGGCCGGCACCCAGGGCGCGGTCCGCTTCGAGGTGCAGGGCGTCGTCGAGGGCGAGCCGCGCATCGTCATCGAGCACGTCACCCGCATCCACCCGTCCTGCGCGCCGGACTGGCCGTCGCCGCCCGACGGCGAGGGGGCGCACCGGGTCGTCATCGAGGGCCGCCCCCGCATCGAGGTCACGGTCGAGGCCACCGACGAGGGCGGCAACCGGTCGGCGGGCGGCAACGCCACCGCGGTCGGCCGGCTGGTGGGCGCCATCGACTGGCTCGTGAACGCGGAACCCGGGCTGTACGACGCGCTCGACGTCCCCCTGCGCCCGGCCGTCGGCAGACTCGGAAGGAAACGGCCATGAGAATCGACATCCCCGACGGCAAGGACGCGATCGAGTACGTGTGGGGCGAGATGGTCCCCGGCATCGGGGTCGCGGCCTCGAACTTCTCGCTGGCCGTCTACGCCCACACGACTCTCGGCCTGCGCGAGTTCGAGGCGGCGCGGCTGCGGATCGCGCAGATCAACGGCTGTGTCTTCTGTCTCGACTGGCGGACCGAGCGGGACGGGGAGAAGGTCGAGGCGGAGTTCGCCGACGCGGTGGCCCAGTGGCGTACCACCGACGCCTTCGACGATCGCACCCGGTTGGCCGCCGAGTACGCCGAGCGGTACGCGCTGGATCACCACGGCCTGGACGAGGAGTTCTGGACAAGGATGAGCGCGCATTACAGCCAGCTCGAGATCGTGGAGTTGAGCATGAGCATCGGCTCGTGGCTGGCGTTCGGCCGGCTCAACCGGGTGCTGGGCCTCGACACCGTGTGCAGGCTGCCCAGCGGCGCGTCGCCCCGCGCCGTACGTCCCTCTTGACCCGACAGCAGTGACTCCAGGCGCGACGAGATATGGACCGTTTTCTCGTTTTGCGAGAGTGAGGAGCACCGCATGAGGAGCAGACCCCCGACCACCACCGGCATCTCGCGTCGCGGCTTCATCGCCGGAACCGGATCCCTGCTGGGAGCCGCCGCCCTCGGCGGCCACGCCACCGCGGCCCGCGCGGCCGCCGTCCCCGCCTCCGCCCCGATCGCCTCGGGCGCGCACGTGCCCGCCCTGGTGATCGGCACCGGGTACGGCGGCGCCGTCGCCGCTCTCCGCCTCGCCCAGGCGGGCGTCGACGTCCACATGATCGAGATGGGCATGGCCTGGGACACCCCCGGCTCCGACGGCAAGATCTTCTGTAACACGCTTCAGCCCGACTACCGCTCCTACTGGCTGCGCACCAGGACCAAGGCGCCGCTCAACTACTTCCTGGGCTTCCCGATCGACAGGGACATCCCCCGCTACACCGGGATCCTGGACGCCGAGGACTTCAGCGGCATCACGGTCTACCAGGGACGCGGCGTCGGCGGCGGTTCCCTCGTCAACGGCGGCATGGCCGTCACTCCCCGGCGCGAGAACTTCGGCGCGGTCCTCCCGTCGGTGAACGCCGACGAGATGTACGACGTCTACTACCCGCGCGCCAACGCCGGACTCGGGGTCGGCACCGTGGATCCGGCCTGGTTCGAGGACACCCCCTACTACCAGTACGCCCGCGTCGGCCGCAAGCACGCCCAGCGGTCCGGCTTCCCGTTCGTCTTCGTGCCCGACGTGTACGACTGGGACTACATGGAACAGGAGGCCGCCGGTACGGTCACCAAGTCCGCGCTGGCCGGCGAGATCCTCTACGGCAACAACCACGGCAAGAAGTCGCTGCAGCGGACCTACCTCGCCCAGGCCAACGCCACGGGCAGGGTCGCCATCTCGGCGCTGCACAGGGTCACCTCGGTCGCCCCCGCCTCCGGCGGCGGCTACACGGTCGTCATCGAGCAGATCGACACCGGCGGCGAGACCACGGCCACCAAGACCGTGACCGCGGACCGGGTGTTCTTCGCCGCCGGCAGCGTCGGCACCAGCAAGCTGCTGGTCAAGCTGAAGGCCACCGGCGCGCTGCCCGGCCTGAACGACGAGGTCGGCAAGGGCTGGGGCGACAACGGCAACGTCATGTGCGGCCGCGCCAACCACCTGTGGGACCCGACCGGCAAGCTCCAGTCGACCATTCCCTGCAGCGGCATCGACAACTGGGCCGCCGGAGGCGCCTTCGCCGAGGTGGCGCCGCTGCCCACCGGAATCGAGACCTACGCCTCCTTCTACCTGTCGATCACCAAGAACCCGAACCGTGCCCAGTTCACCTGGAACGCCGCGACCGGCAAGGTGGACCTGAACTGGCAGACCGCCTGGAAGCAGCCGTCGATCACCATGGCCAAGACGATCTTCGACAAGATCAACGCGAAGGAGGGGACGATCTACCGGACCGATCTGTTCGGCATCTACAAGATCTGGGGCGACCACCTCACCTACCACCCGCTCGGCGGCGTGGTGCTGAACAAGGCCACCGACAACTACGGCCGCCTCGCCGGCTACCCCGGCTTGTACGTCATCGACGGCTCGCTGATCCCCGGCAACACCACCGTCAACCCGTTCGTCACCATCACGGCGCTGGCCGAACGCAACATCGACAAGATCATCGCCACTGACCTGTGACGCGTGCGCAGCCGGCCACGGGCGCGTGTGGCCGGCCCTCTCCCTGTCACAGCGCGCGCCCAGCAGCGGCCCGCCCAGCAGCGACCCGCCCAGCAGCGGCCCGCCCAGCAGTCGCCCGGCCAGTAGTCGCCCGGCCGGCAGCCGGTCCATCCGGCGCTCCTCGTCCAGCGGGCCGCCCAGCCCGGCCGGCGTCCAGCGGACCCGCCCCTGGTGGCCCCGCAGGCCGCGGTGTGCCCCCACGCCTGTCCGGACCAAGGACCATCTCGGCCGGCCCGATCGAGCGGAAGATCGGCGAGATCCTCCGGCGGCTACTGTTTCCGGGCCGTGATGATCATCTGGGTGCCGAAGAACTTCTTCTTCCACGCGATGGAGGCGAACCCGACTCGGCGAAGGATCGCGACGACCTGTTGCGGAGTCATGAACCCGAGTGTGGATTCCTGCAGGTATGCGTACGACTCGCGATCGCGGGCGATCATCTGGCCGAGCAGGGGGATCAGCACACGAACACCCAGAGTCACCGGGTAACGGAGTGGTCCTCGTGGCGGGCAGGTCTCCAGAATGACGACCCGGCCTCCGGGTTTGAGCACCCGGTATTGCTCTTGGAGCACGCGCTCGACATCCGCGACATTACGGAGGAGGTAGCCATGCGTGACGGCATCGAAGGACTCGTCGCCGAAGGGCAGATCGTTCGCATCCGCGTGCTGCCACCTGATGGCCGAGGCCCCCGGTTTGCGTGCCGCTTCCGTCAGCATCCGCTCGGAGAAATCGACGGCATGGATGGTCGCGTTCGGATACTTCTCCAGTGCGGCCAGAGCGATGACGCCGGTTCCGGTGGCGACATCGAGCACGCTTCCACCTGGAGGGACCTTCGTACTCACTGCGACGTCACGACACCAGGCGGCATGTCGCCCCAGCGTCATGAGGCGATTCATCCGGTCGTAGTAGTCCGTGATCCTGTTGAACGTTCGCTGGACCTCTTGGCCCTTGGACGGCGGCAGATCAGGCGATGGCATCTGTGCGCGGCTCCTCAGTCACCCCGCCACTCTGCCGGGGCGATCGCCGGCCGTCCTCCCCCGTGCGGGGGAGGACCTACCTCGCAGGGGGGATCACCGGTCGAGCGCGGTGGACGTCCCGTCCCGTTCACTCGTGACGGCCGCACGACTTCCGCAGGGGCGAGCAGTACGGCGGTGGCCGGGACGGTGGCAGCGCGGGCGCCGGCCGCCGGCCCGGGCGGCGAGATGAGGCCCAGTGGGGCGATCGTGCTGCGAGAGGGCGAGGCCGGCGGCGGTCGGCGCCGATGGTGGGCTGCGCTCAGGACACGAGGCCGAGCGAGGCGATGAGGTCGTGCATCTCGTCGCGGTGGACACTGGCCGGGTCGTGGATGGCGGTGCGGAGGTGCCCGTAGATCTCCAGGGCCATGAGCCCGTGCATGCGGCCCCACACCCTCAGCGTCATCGCGATGCCTGCCGGCGGCAGGTCCGGAAAGTCCTTCCGGACATGGGCTACCAGCTCCGGGTCGAAATCCGCCCAGTCGTAGGCGCCCTCCTCGGGTTGGCGCGCCTGGACCGTCGGCCAGGCGGCGGCGACGAGGCCGACGAGTCCGCTGCAGGCACGCGCCTCGGCTTGCCTGCCGGGGCCGTCGTCGGGCGGACGGTAGCCGGGCACGGGGTCGCCGTAGATCAGCCGGAAACCTTCGGGGTTGGCCAGCGCCCACTCCCGCATGGCTTGGGCCCAGGCCAGGATCCGGCCGCCCGGATCGGTCTCCGGCACCGCGTCGCGGGCGGCCTCGGCGGCGTCGACCGCCGAGGTGTAGACGTCGCCGATGAGCGTCGTGATCAGATCATCGCGGGTGGCGAAGTAGCTGTAGATCGCGCCGGCCGTCATGCCCATCTCGCGGGCGATCGCGCGTAGCGAGATGGCGTCCGGGCCGCCGTCCGCCATGAGCTTCATGGCGATCGCCTTGATCTCGGCGCTGGTCTGGGCACGTAGCCGGTCGCGGCGGCTCATCGTCTGGTCGCTCACGCTTGACAGTCTACTGGGTTGGATTAATCTACGTCGTGCGGCCAATTGAACGGCGTGTAGAAACAAGACGGCATGTAGAGAAAGCGACCCCGTCACGGCCGTCCTTGACCGTCGCCTGTGGCCTGATCGTCCTCAGGCCCACCCCGCAACCACAGCAAGCACCCACGTCGGAAGGAGCCAGCTGGTGAGCGCCATCGATGTGATCCGCGCCTACCTCGACATCTGGAACGAGCCGGACGCCGCCACCCGGATGACACTGATGAAGTCCGTCCTCACCGAGGACTCCCTCTACGCCGACCCCGACAACGCCGGCCTGCGTGGGCACGCCGAACTGTCCGAGGAGATCGGCCGCGTCCGGGAGAAGCTAGGCGACCTGAGGTTCACCCTCGACACCGTGGTCGGCGCCCACCACGACCGCGCGCTGTTCAGCTGGAAGCTCGGCACGGTCGCCACCGGCTACGACGTCGTCGAGTTCGCCGGTGGCCGCATCCGCAGCATCGTCGGGTTCTTCACATGAGGCGGCCCCGGTACGGCTGGACCGCCGCCTGGCCGCCTCGCCGCGACGACCGAGCGCCCAACCGGTCCGAGGACCACGTCACCGACATGTCCGGCCGAGCCGTCCGGACGGCCACGGCGACCACACCCGTCGCGGCGGACGCCGCATGAGACACGCAGGAGCACAAATGTCCCCCCGTTCCGCCGCACAAGCGCCGGTCACCGTCGTCGGCCTGGGACTGATGGGCCACGCGCTGGCCGAGGCCTTCCTGAAGAACGGTCACCCGACCACCGTCTGGAACCGCTCGGCGGACAAGGCTGACGATCTCGTCGCCAGGGGCGCCACCCTGGCCGGCTCGGTCAAGAGCGCGGTCGAGGCGAGCCCACTCGTCGTCGTCTGCGTCTCGGACTACGACGCCGTGCACCAGTTGCTGGACCCGGTCGGCGGCTCGCTCGCCGGCCGTACCCTCGTCAACCTGACCACGGCCAGTTCCACCCAAGCGCGCGAAACCGCCGCGTGGGCGGCCGAGAACGACAGCGCCTACCTCGACGGGGCGATCCTCGGCCTTCCCCAGGCCATCGGCACCGCCGAGGCCACGCTGTTGTACTCCGGCTCGAAGGCCGCCTTCGAGGAGCACCAGGCCACCCTGCAGGCGCTCGGCGAGACCGGGACCGTCTACCTCGATGAGGACCACGGCCTGTCTGCCCTGTACGACATGTCCGTCCTGAGCATCATGTGGGGGGTCCTGAACGGATTCCTGCAGGGTGCCGCGCTGCTGGGCACCGCGAACGTCAAGGCGACGACTTTCGCGGCCCTGGCCAACACCGCGATCAAGGTGACGACCGACTACGTTTCCGCGTACGCGCAGCAGATCGACGAGGGCGGCTACCCGGCCACCGACGCCACCGTCGCCGTCCACATGGGCGGGATGGAGCACCTGATCCAGGAGACCGAGGCCCTCGGTGTCAACTCCGAGTTGCCGAATCTCTTCCTGGCACTGGCCGAACGTGCGGCAGCCGACGGCCACGCCGACGACGGTTACGCGGCGCTGATCGAACAGTTCCGCAAGCCCTCCGTCTGACTTCCTCCTCACGACTGCACCACGGTGGTGCAGCCGAGTCGGTACCACTCAGGTGAGGCGTCGCCGGCGGTCAGCCGCGCCGGTGCCGCGGCAGCAGCAAGCTGACCACCGCGATGGCCAGGCCGAGCCCGGCCGCCATGAGGAAGACCAGGTCGTAGCCGGCGGCGAGGGCGGCGGCCGGCGAGCTCGCGTCGGTCTCCGACGCGGCTCGGGTGCCGGCGACCGTCGCGAGCACCGCCAGGCCGATCGACCCGCCTACCTGGCTGGCGGTGTTGGCCAGGCCGCCGATGATCCCCGCGTCGCCCTCGGGAACGTCGGCGGTCGCCGCGGCCATGAGGGTGGGGAAGGTCAGCCCGATGCCGACCGCGATGAGCAGCGTGGGCCCGAGCACGCTCGTGACGTAGCCGCTGTCGGCGTTGGCCAGGGAGAACCAGCCGAACCCGGTCAGGAAACAGGCGCTGCCGGCCAGCACCAGCGGGCGCACGCCGGTTCGCGGCAGCAGGGCGGCGGCCCATCGCGCGATCACCATGAACGTCACCGCCGCGGGTGTCTGCCCGAGCCCGGCTTGAAGCGCGCTGAAGCCGAGGACGTTCTGCAGGAAGAGCGAGGAAAAGTACCACATCGCGATGGCGATTCCGCCGAACAGCAGGAGCATGCCGTTGCCGACGGCCACTCCCCGGATCTTGAACAGTCGCAGGGGCACCATGGGCCGGCCGGCGAGACGCGCCTCCACCACGGTGAAGACGACGAGCAGGAGCAGGCCCGCCCCCACTGGCCCGACGACCAGCGGGGAGGTCCAGCCGTGATCGGCGCTCTGCATGACCCCGTAGATGAGCGCGGCCAGCCCGGCCGTCCCCGTGAGCGCGCCGGCCAGGTCGAGCGGTTCGCGCCGGCCGGTTCGCATGCCGGCCAGCGACATCACGGCCACGCCGATCAGCACCGCGCCGATCGGCACGTTGATGAGGAAGACCCACCGCCACGACAGTCCGGTTGTGATGGCGCCGCCCGCGACCGCGCCGGCCATCCCGCCCACACCGCCCGAGGCGGACCATGCGCCGAACGCCTTGGCCCGCGCGTGCGGCTCGGTGAAGGTGGTGTTGATCACGGCCAGTGTCGCCGGGGCCATCATGGCGGCTCCCATGCCCTGGACCACGCGGGCCGCCACCAGGATCTCCGGAGTGGTCGCCAGGCCGCCGGCCAGACTCGAGGCGGAGAACAACAACAGCCCGATGATCAGTATGCGGCGCGGGCCGAACAGGTCGGCGGCGCGGCCACCCAGCAACATGAAGCCGGCGAAAGTGAGCAGGTAGCCGTTGACCACCCAGGCCAGGCCGGTGGGCGTGAAGCCGAGTTCCTCGCGGATCGAGGGCAGGGCGACGTTGACGATGGACGCGTCCAGGATGACCATGAACTGGCAGGCGCATGCCAGCGACAGGATCAACCAGGCGAGGCCGGCGTGCGACCTGGCCCGCTGAGATGCGGTGCTGGTGCTTGTCATGACTTCCTCCTTGCCGATCCCGCCGCTCACGCGGTCCGGGAGGCTGCCGCGGCCAGGGGTGCGGGGGCGTTGCCGTCGGCATCGGTGACGCGACCGTCCTCCTGCAGCCGGATGGTGATCTGGGCCAACCGCCGCCCCTGGTACCTGGCCGCTTCGAGCGCCGCGGCGTCTGGGCCGTCTCCGGTCGGGCCGGTCACGTACGACGTGCCGTAGGGGTTGCCGCCGGCGGCGTACACGACCGGATCGGTGAAGCCGGGCGGGACGATCAGCGCACCCCAGTGGTAGAACACGTTGCCCAGCGACAAGATCGTGGCCTCGCTGCCGCCGTGGCGGTTGAACGCCGAGGTGAAGGCCGTCACCGGCTTGTCGGCCAGTTTCCCTTCCCGCCACAGCCCGCCGGCCTGGTCGATGAACTGCTTCAGCTGCGCGGCCGGCGCGCCGAACCGGGTCGGCGTCCCGAACGCGAACGCGTCGGCCCACGCCAGGTCCTCGACCGAGGCCTGGGTGATCGACGCGGCGGCGTCGGCGTGCTGCCGCCACAGCGGGTTCTGCTCGATCGCGCTGTCGGGCGCCAGCTCGGCGACCCGCCGCAGCCGCACCTCGGCTCCGGCCGAGGCGGCGCCCTCGGCGACGGCCTGCGCGAGTGCGTGCACAGTGCCTGTCGCGCTGTAGTAGATGACGGCGACCTTCACGGACATGTCGTCTCCCTCGATGTCGCATAGGATTAGTTATGCGGATAATGTTATCTGCATAACTAATCTGTCAAGGAGAGCCCATGGACTTCGAGCAAGCCGACACCCTCAACCAGGCCATCCGCCTGCTGAGCCTGCGCCACCGGGCCAGGGCCGCCGCACTGCTGGCCCCGCTCGGCCTGCACCCCGGCCAGGAGGCGCTCCTTCTCGAACTCGACCGGACCGGCCCGATGATCCAGGCGCAGCTCAGCGAGGCGCTCGGCTGCGAGCCGCCCAGCGTCACGCTCATGACGCGCAAGCTCGAAGCCGCCGGCCACATCCGCCGCGTACCCGCCCCCTCCGACAAGCGCGCCAGCATCGTCGAACTCACCGACAGCGGCAAGGCGCTGGCCGGACAGGTCAAGCAGCTGTGGTGCGCTCTGGCCGAGGAGACCGTGGCCGGCCTGCCCGCCCAAACGGTGGCAGACCTGCCCGGCATCCTCAGGACCTTGACCGGCAACGTGGACACCAGGCCGCCGGCACGGTCCGGTCGCGAGATCGCGACCAGGCGCGTTGCTCGGAGCATGGCGTTGACCGGCGACTACGAGCCGAGCTCGTCGGCGTGGGTCCGCGAGCACGTCGAGCAGATCATGCGCACCGGAACGACCGACGGCGTCACCATCCGTGGCCTGCCCACCGTGCTGATGACCTACCGAGGCGCCAAGACCGGCAAGGTCCGCAAGACGCCGCTGATGCGTGTCGAGCACGAGGGGCGCTACGCGGCCGTCGCGTCCAAGGGCGGCGCGCCGGCCAACCCGCAGTGGTACGCCAGCCTGGTCGTCGAGCCGGTCGTCGAGCTCCAGGACGGCACGGCGACCGGGGAGTACCGGGCGCGCGAGGTGTTCGGCGAGGAGAAGGCCCAATGGTGGCGCCGGGCGGTGGCCGCGTACCCGGACTACGCCGACTACCAGCGCAAGACCGACCGCCAGATCCCGGTATTCGTCCTCGAACCGGTCAGCGGGGATCACGCCGGCCGCACACTCGGTTGACCGAAGCGGCCCGGGCCCCGGCAGGTCATCGCCGCGGCCCGGGTCGCATTCGCTCTCTCAGCTTGTCTCGTCGGTCGAACCGACCAGCCGTCGCCTTCCGGTCGTGCCGCCCCGGAGGGCGACTACGCGCCGACCTGGAGAACGGCGGCGCCGGTCACCCGATCGGCCGCCAGGTCCGACAGGGCGCGGTCGGCCTCGTCGAGCCCGTAGGGGACGGTGGTGACGCGCAGCGGATGCCGGCTGGCGAACTCCAGCAGGGCGCGCCCGTCCTCGCGGGTGTTGGCGGTGACGCTGCGCAGCGTGCGCTCCTGGAACAGGTGGTCCTGGTAGACCAGCGGCGGGATGTCGGACAGGTGGATCCCGGCGACGGCCAGGGTGCCGCCGCGGTCCAGGGCCGCCAGCGCCACGGGCACCAGATCGCCGACCGGGGCGAACAGGATGGCGGCGTCCAGCGGCTCCGGGGGAGCGGCGTAGGCGGGACCCGCGGAGGTGGCGCCGAGCTCCAGGGCGAGCCGCCGGGCCGGCTCCGCGCGGGTCATCACGTGCACCGTGGCCCCCTGGGCGAGGGCGACCTGCGTGGTGAGGTGGGCGGAGGCGCCGAAGCCGTACACGCCGAGCCGCCCGCCCGGCGGCAGTTCGGCCCGTAGCAGCGCCCGGTAGCCGATGATGCCCGCGCACAGCAGCGGCGCGAGCGCGTCGGCGGGCTGGTCGCCGGGCAGCGGGTAGACGAAGTCCTGCGGCGCGACCAGGTACTCGGCGTAGCCGCCGTCGGCGTCCCAGCCGGTGTAGCGGGAGAACGGGCACAGGTTCTCCGCGCCGCGCGCGCAGTAGCGGCACGTGCCGCAGGTGGCCCGCAGCCACGCGACGCCCACGCGCGTGCCGTCGGCGAGCAGGTCGGCGCCAGGACCGCGGCCGGCGACCCGGCCGACCACCTCGTGCCCCGGGACCGTCCCGGGGCGGCGCGGCGGCAGGTCGCCTTCGGCCAGGTGCAGGTCGGTACGGCAGACGGCGCACACCTCGACCCGGATGAGCACCTCGCCCGCGGCCGGCTCGGGCACGGGCAGGCGTACCTTCTCCAGCGGCGCTTTCGCCATGGGGCCTGGACGCCGCACCACCCAGGCCGTCATCGTGCCGTCCATCTCCCCATGGTCACACGCGGCCGCCGCCGTTCACCCCTCGGTTCGCCCGGCTCCTGCCGTACTGAGCCCGGCGCCGCGACGGTCGGCGTGACGACGGCTGCGCCGCCGCCCCGGCCGCCGACCCGTGCCCCCGCCCGCCGAGCTGTTCGGGGATGAGGCGCCGCCGGCGCTCCCGGGCGGACTGGCGGCTGATCCCAGCGGCCTCGCCGAGCTGCGTGAGAATCATCCAGCGGAAGACGGCACGTATGGGGGTCACGACAGCACGCCTGTCGCCGGGAGACGGCGAGACTTCCTCCAGTGAGGGGGCGAGGTGGCGATTCACTACGTCGGGAATCTCGAGGACGGCACGAAGTTTGATTCCTCCCGCGATCGTGGGGCCCGTTCGTGACGCAGATCGGCGTCGGCAGAGTGATCAAGGGGTGGGACGAAGGCGTGCCCCAGCTGCCCGTCGGGGATTCTGACCTGCACACCCGGCTACGCGTACCGGCACCGGGACGTTTGCCGACAGGCCACGAGGTGGTCGGTCTCCTCGCGCCCGGCGACGGTTCCGTGGCGCCGGTCACCGGCACGGACCGAGCGCGGTGCGAAGAAGCTCGGGAACCTCCACCTCCGAGGCGGACGCCGCGAGGCCGACCGCGTCCGCCGACGTGCCGCTGCGCGTGTGGTTCAAGGGCCGCCGCACGCGGTACTGCCGAAGTACATTGGCCTCCGGGGGCGGCCCGGCCCCGGGGCGGTGTGGCGGCTGCCGCGCCACCTCGGGCGTTGTGAGCCGGCCTGGGCCACCGACCGGGGTGGTCGTCCCGGACGAATGGGGGAGGACATGCGATTTCTGGAGCGGGAACGCGCCACCGTGGCGAAGCTGCTGCCGGGGTTGGACGAGAGCCTGCGGGCGTTACCCCTCATGGAGCTGGAGGATCCGAGTAGCCCCGGCGTGCAGCTCTTCCGCGACGGCGGCGGCCCCGGGCTGCTGGTGCCGATCTCCCAGCAGGGGCGGGGCGCCACCGCCCTGGACGCCCTGCGGGTGCAGCGCGCACTGGGTAGCAGGACACCGTCGCTGGCCGTGGCCATCACCATGCACCACTTCTCGATGGCCACCCTGGTCGGTCTTGCCACCGCGCACGACGGTGGCGCGGAGTCGATGCTTGTCGAGGGGCTGGCTGCCGGCAACTATCTCGTGGCGTACGGCTTCGCCGAGGAGCGCCCCGACGCCGGCATCCTCTCCCCCTCGATGACCGCCACGGACGGGCCCGACGGGGTACTGATCAACGGGGTGACGCGCCCCTACAGTCTGGCCCGGTCGATGTACCTGCTCGCCGCCAGCGTCATGGTCTCCCGCTCGGACGGCGAGGGCGAGGAACTGGCGGTGGCGCTGGTGCCGGCGGAAAGCGAGGGTTTGACCGTCAGCGGGGCGGGGGCGGGGAGCGAGCAGGTCACTCTCGACGACGTACTGGTGGCGCCGGAGCTGCTGGTGCGGACCTCGGACCTCGACGGGCAGCTGGACGTACTGCTGACCGCGGGCTTCGCCTGGTTCCAACTGCTGATGACGGGCAGCTACCTCGGGGCCGCCAGCGCACTGGTCGAGCGGGTGCTGCTCGACAACCGGGTGCCCGAGTCCGAGCGGGTCCGGCTGCTGGTGGAGACCGAGGGCGCGATGTCGGCCGCGGAGGGCGTCGCCCGCCGGATCGACGACGGCGGCCCGGACGAGTCGACGCTCGCCGACTCGCTGTACGTCCGGTACTGCGTGCAGGACGCCCTCTCCCGGATGGTCCCGCGCGCGGTCGAACTGCTCGCCGACCTCGACTCCACGGGCTCCGATGAGGTCGGCTACCTCGCCACCTTCGCCAACGGGCTGGCCCTGCATCCGCCGGCACGCTCCCAGATGACCGGTCCGCTGGCGGCGTACCTGGTCGACGGGCCGCTCACCATCGCCTGACCCCAGGCGTCCGACAGCGCCTTCGGCCGCGCCCACCGGCTGCGGGTCATCGGCGTGCACCAGGGCCGCGAGCACCCCCTCACCCGGCCGCGCCGTGTCGATCAGCGTCTTCACGCGCGGGCCGGGCACCACATCCGCACGTACGCAGACCGCCGTGGCAGGGCTCGCCTCGGCCGTGGCCGCTCGGCTTCCTCCTGGTTCCCCACTCCGACCGACCGGCCTCGCGCTCAACGGCCGCAAGGGGCCGTACCGGATCCGGGTGCACCACGCCTGGTTCCCGTCGGACGGTCTCCAGGAGGGCGCCCAGCGGCCGCGGCGACAAGGTCGCCACCCACCGCGAACCGGCGAAGTGACGACTGCCTTCGGCCCCGGTCGCGGGGCCTGCCCTGGGCGGCTCTACAGAAGCTCAAGGGCCTTGGCCACGCCCGGGTCGTGCCCGGCGGCCAGGTCGAGGGCGGTCATGGGGGCGTGGTGGTCGACCGGCACGCCGATCGTGTCGATGATCTCGCGGGCGGGCCCGAGGTGCCTGAACCTGGGCAGGAGCAGGACGCTGCCGTCGTCGAGAAGGTACCCCTCGGCCGGACCTGAGACGGCTCCGGCGGTGCGGGTCCCGACGAGGGTGCCCAGTCCGTTGTCCTTGACGGCTGCGCTGAAGTCCTCGCAGGCCGAGGCGCAGGCGCGGTCGGTGAGGACGACCAGGCGCAGGCCCAGAAGCGGCACGGTGTCGTCGGTCCGGTTCGGGACGCAGTCGCCCTTGAGCGAGCAGAAGTAGCTGGTGACCTTGCCGTGCGCGAACGCGCTCAGCAGCCGCGTCACCTCCCGAGGTGACCCGCCGCCGTTGCCACGCAGATCGAGGACCACGGCCTTCGGCTTGTCCGGCAGCTTGGCGATGACCTGGTCGGCGGCGCCTTCGAAGAATCCGGGCAGGTGGACGTAGGCGACACCGCCGGGCAGCGGCCTGGAGGTCACCGTTGGGGGTTGTGGCGTGATGGGGCCCTGCCTGACTTCGACGGTGCGGGTCCGTCCCGTCGTGGGGCGCCTGAGCGTGAGCCGTACCGTGCTGGAGGTGAAGGCGTCGATGATGCCCTGGTTCGGGGTGTCCCCGACGAACGCCGGCACGCCGTTGACCTTGACCACGATGTCGCCGGGTCTGATGCCGGCCTTGGCGGCGGGGCTGCCGGGCAGCACGCGGGTGATGTACAGCGGCGGCCGGGCGGCGGGGTCGAGCCGCGGTCCCTGCAGGGCCGACAGGCCCACGATGCCCGTTCCTGCCGGCCCGCCCGGCGGCGGCGGGGCTGGCCTGATCCAGCGGGCGTGGTTGTCGTGCAGGCCGGCGACCATGCCGGTGATCGCGGCGCGTAGCGCGGCAGGCTCGCCCGTGCCGAGCACCTTGGCGACGGCGTCCCAGTCGGTGTCGCGGTTGCCTGTCAGGGCGGGCAGCCGGAGGTCCGCCCGGTCGGCGCCGTGCCGCATCAGGTCCTGGGTGTAGGCGGCGAAGGCGCTCTTCAACAGCGCCTTCGGATCCATGGCCGGGCCGCTGTAGTAGTTGTCCAGCACGCAGAAGTAGGCCTGCCGGAGCGTGTTCACCGACGTCGGCGGCGCCGGCGCCGGTGGTGGTGCGGTGATGGCGGCGCAGCCGGCGGCCGGCGTGGACGTCGGCGCCGGCCGGGCGACCGGGACCGGCAGGGCCAGTTGGGCGACCGGGGGCGGCGGGGCGGCCGGGGCCGGCGCGGACATCGAGCAGGCCGTCAGCAGGATGGCGGAGCAAAGGACTCTGATCACGAGCCCAAGGTGGCCGAAGGCGGGTTACGCCGCGGTGAACGGAACGGTTAACGCCGCTGTAACCGGATCGCGGGTATGTAGGGCGGCATGCATCCGGGGCCCGATTGAGTCCCGGCTGGCCGAGCTGGAGAAGTCAGCTCAGCGTGGCCGCCTTGCGCAGCAGCACCGAGCGTTCGCGCTGGTTGGCGCACAGCCGGGCCGCCAGCTCCAGCCACCGGCGAAGGTGCGACCCGGCCAAGTGCCTCGTAGAGCACCACGATCCGGTCCCAGTCGGTCGCCTCGATCGAGGTCGGGTTCGAATTCCTGCCGCCGCTCGCTGGGCATTGGTTTCACTACTCTGTGGTACTGTATAGTGGTACTCGGTACTACAAAGTACCAGGAGACCGAAGAGGACCCACGATGGACGACCTGACGGAGATGCTGAAGGGCACGCTTGAGGGCTGCGTGCTGGAAATCATCGGCAGCGAGGAGACCTACGGGTACGCCATCACGCGTCGGCTGAACGAACTCGGCTTCACCGACGTCGTCGAGGGGACGGTGTACACCATCTTGCTGCGGCTGGAGAAGAACGGGCTCGTCCAGGTGACGAAACGACCCTCCGGGATGGGCCCGCCGCGCAAGTTCTACGCGCTCAACGACGCGGGGCGCGAAGAACTCGTGAGGTTCTGGGCCAAATGGGAGTACGTCTCCTCGCGGATCGACAAGCTCAAGGAGGGCGGCAGATGAACTTCTGGGAGACCGTGACAGGCGGCGATCTCACCAGGGAGTGGAAGGCGTTCGAAGCCCGGGCCGCGGCATTGCCGGCCGACTACCGGGCGGCGTGGGAGAAGATCAAGGGTCACCTCTTTCCCTACGCGGACTTCACCGGCCGCAACCTGATGCCGATTCTCGACAATGCTCTGGGGCTGCTCGAAGAGACAGCCTCCGATGGGCAGAGCGTTCACGAGGTGCTGGGTGACGACATCGAGGGCTTCTGCGCGGCGCTGGCCGGCGGAGAAGGGGCTCGGAGCCATCGCGACCGGTGGCGCGAGCAGTTGAACAGGAACGTCGCAAGGAAACTGGGCCGGCTGGGAGGCTGACGTGGGCATCCAGGACATCATCGAGGGCAAGAAGCAGTGGCGGGCGCACACGGCCCGGGTCAAGGCGCTCCCGCCGGACTACCAGATCGTCTACAAGGAGATTCAGAGGTACCTCTTCAAGGTCGGACCGATCGACTTGCCTGACGGGTCCCTGCTCTCAGGGATCGTCGATTTCTTCGAGGAGGGCGTCGCGGCCGGCAAGGGAGTCCTGGAACTCATCGGCAACGACGTCGCTGCCTTCTGCGACGACCTGGTCAAGGACTCGCGCACCTACGCGGACATCTATCAGGAGTCCATCAGCGGGCAACCCGGCACGGCCGGGAAGTAACACCCGTCGCCGACCAAGGCGCCGGCGGGCGCTGGGCTGTGCAGCAGAGCGGTAGGACCGGGTAACTGCTGAAGCCGGGCCTTGGCCGGCGCCGGAGGGGCGATCGTGGAGCTCGAGCAGCCCGATGGCCACTTGCGCGTCTTCTGCGAGTAGGCGCCGTTCCGTTGGACGGACCCCAGAGGTGCTGGGGGGCGCCTGAACACCCTCCCGAGGCCGCGCCTGCCGTAGCAGCGCGCGGCGAACGGGACCCCGATCCGTGAAGACGTCGGGGAGGATCCTCCGAACCCCCATCGGGGAGGCGTGCCAGGCCGGCGGATGTCCCGGCGGTGAGTAGGCCTGCTGCTGCGGTGCCGTGTCAGCACGGCAACGGCCTCGTGTCAGCGCTTTCGGTGATGGTGGACGCCATGAACCGTTCAGTGATTGCGCACTCGTGGTCGCGGGCGCTCCCGCCTCGTCCGCGACGAACGAACTCTCCGGTGGGCCGACGGAGCCCGTCTTGGCCTGAGGGATGACGGACTCGCTCCACGCTTCTTGCTCTCAGCTATTCGGTATTGCTAGGTACCAGTAGTGAGTGTTACTTTGTACCGGTAGTCAGTGTCACGAAGTAGCCGAAAGGGGAGGTGTCCCATGGGCAAGCTCGTGACGGAGATGCTCAAGGGAACGCTGGAGGGCATCGTCCTGGCGATCCTGTCCGGCCGGCCCGCGTACGGCTACGAGATCACGGCGTGGCTGCGAGAGCAGGGCTTCTCCGGCATCGCCGAGGGCACCATCTACGCGCTGCTGGTCAGGATCGAGCAACGCGGCCTGGTCGACGTGGAGAAGGTCCCGTCGGAGAAGGGGCCGCCGCGCAAGGTGTACTCCCTCAACGCTCAGGGACGGGAGTACCTCGAAGAGTTCCGGCGGACCTGGAGCTTCCTGGCCGACCGGCTCGAACAGCTCCACGAGGGAGGCAAGCAGACATGACGACAGGACCAAACGAGCCGAAGAGCCGCTACCTGCAGTACCTGGAGATCGTCACCGGGTCGCTGGAGGAGAAGAAGCGCTACCGGCAGTACAAGGCACGCATCAAGCAGCTTCCCGAGAACTACCGCATCGCGGTCGAAGCGCTGGAGCGGTATCTGATGCACTTCGGGCCGGCCGACGGCGCGGGTGCGATGGCGATGTACGACGACCTTGCCGAGCTGTTCGAGCAGGGCGCGGCGGACGGCACCCCGATCCGCGACATCTTCGGCGCGGACCCGGTGGAGTTCGTCGAGGCGTTCGTGGCCAACTACCCCCTCGGCCAGTACAGGACCCGGGAGCGCAACCGCTTCACCAGCGCCATCGAGCGCGCCGCCGGCGAGAACACCACGACAAAGGACAGGACGGACTGATGACGACACAGCAAGCTGCGGCGATCCAGGTGCAGGGCCTGGAGAAGGCGTACAAGGAGCTGCGGGTGCTGCGCGGCGTGGACTTCACCGTGGCGCGAGGCAGCATCTTCGCCCTGCTCGGCTCCAACGGGGCGGGCAAGACCACGGCCGTGAAGATCCTGTCCACGCTGCTCAAGGCTGACGCGGGGACGGCACGGGTGAACGGCTTCGACGTCGCCACGCAGGCCACGGACGTACGTGAATCGATCAGCCTCACGGGGCAGTTCGCCGCCGTCGACGAGATCCTCAGCGGGCGGGAGAACCTCGTGCTGGTCGCCCGGCTGCGGCATCTCAAGGATCCGGGCGTGATCGCGGATGAGCTGCTCGCCCGCTTCTCGCTCACCGACGCGGGCGGACGGAAGGTCGCGACGTACTCCGGCGGCATGCGCCGCCGCCTGGACATCGCGATGAGCCTCATCGGGAACCCGCCGGTCATCTTCCTCGACGAGCCGACCACCGGCCTCGACCCGCAGGCCCGCATCGAGGTCTGGCAGGCCGTCAAGGAACTCGCCGGCCGCGGCACAACGGTGCTGCTCACCACGCAGTACCTGGACGAGGCCGAACAGCTCGCCGACCGGATCGCGATCCTCCACGAGGGCCGGATCATCGTCAACGGCACCCTGGCCGAGCTCAAGCAACTGCTCCCGCCCGCCAAGGTCGAATACGTCGAAAAGCAGCCGACCCTCGAGGACGTCTTCCTCACCCTCGTCGGCACGAAGGCATAAGGAACAACGATGAGCAAGCACTTCTTCACCGACACCGCCGTCCTGCTGGGACGGTCCCTGCGCCACATCACGCGCAGCCCGGACACCATCATCACGACCGCGATCATGCCGATCGCCATGATGCTGATGTTCGTCTACGTGTTCGGCGGCGCGATCAGGACAGGATCGGATTCGTATGTGAATTACATGCTGCCCGGCATCCTGCTCATCACGGTCGCCTCGGGCATCGCCTATACCGCGTACCGGCTGTTCATGGACATGAAGGGCGGTATCTTCGAGCGCTTCCAGTCCATGCCGACCGCGCGGTCGTCGGTGCTGTGGGCGCACGTGCTGACCTCGCTGGTCGCCAACCTGATCTCGCTCGTGGTCGTGATGCTCGTGGCCCTGCTCATGGGCTTCCGCTCCTCGGCGGGAGTGCTGGCGTGGCTGTCGGTGGCGGGCATCCTGATCCTGTTCACCCTGGCGTTGACCTGGATCGCCGTCATCCCCGGCCTGTCCGCCAAGACCATGGAAGGCGCGAGCGCGTTCTCCTACCCGCTCATCTTCCTGCCGTTCCTCAGCTCGGCCTTCGTGCCCACCGGCACCATGCCCGGCCCGGTGCGCGTCTTCGCCGAGAACCAGCCGGTGACCTCCATCGTCAACGCCATCCGCGCCCTGTTCACCCAGCAGCCGGTCGGCACCGACATCTGGATCGCCCTGGCCTGGTGCGTCGGCATCCTCATCGTCGCGTACGGCTTCGCCATGAACACCTACCGCCGCAAGATCTCCTAGGGCGGATGACGAACGACCTCCACCGTGGGCCGGAGCATGTGGCTCGGCCTCCATTCCCTGCACGCATCCTTCGAGCTCCACACGACACATACCATCGCGAACCCAGGAAAGATCATGACTGAATCCCTCCACACTGTCAGCACGATGCCGACGGCACGTCAGCCCGGCTGTCCCTTCGACCCGCCCAAGGAGCTGATCGAGGCGCGCGAGCACGGTCCGATCAGCCGCTTCCCCTTCCCCGACGGGCACGA
>NZ_JBSFNE010000032.1:0-81917 GCF_053586935.1 Nonomuraea sp. NPDC003727 | reverse complement strand
AGTCGAGCATGAGGTTCTCCTTAGGTGGTGTGTTTCCGGGCTCCGGGGAGCTATGTGGATATTTGTACCGAGGAGTCCTTGCATGCCCCTTTCATGGAGTTAACGGATGGCATGCGAGATATCTGCATCGCCGTTCCTGCCGGGGAAGCCGGCGACTCCGGAAACGCTTGCCAGTCCTGGACAACGCCGACTCAGCTCCGTTCCGGCACGGATTCCCGGGGCGCGCGCAGGCTCTTTCCGCCGCGCTTTCATCCCCGCTTCGCCGAATCGGAGGTAAGCAGCGTGGCCTGCGCCAGGCTTCAGAGGCGCATTCTCGCGCCCGCCGGCGCCCGTCGCGGCTCGGGCTCATCACGGGGGCGGCGATGCCGGCGGTGTGACCGGTTTCGTGGACCGTGCGGACCGGGGGCGATGGCGAGCCGACCCTCATCGCGCCAGGTCTGCGAGTGCCGTCAGCAAGGCCGCCGCCACGAACCACACGCGGCCGGGCCGATGAGAGGGCCGGCGTCGCGTGATCTCCGCGCGGCGGAAGGGCGGGAGGAGATCGGCAAGCATGGCCGTGCCGAAACCCGCTGGGCGGTCGGTACGGCGCCGCCGGCCGTTCCGCCTATCCCGGCGGTTCCGCCTATCCCGGCGGTTCCGGCCATCCTGGCGGTTCCGGCCATCCCGGCCGGCACGAGCTGCGGCGTGAGCGGCATGGTGGGCGCGGCCACCCGAAGGCGGTGACTCCGCCCTCGCCGTACGGCATGCCCTTCCCTTCAGCGGCCCCCGCCGGCCCGCGGCCACGCGGTACGCGGTCACGCGGCCACGCGGCCACGCGGCCACGCGGTCACGCGGTCACGCCCGGCCGGCATCGGACGGGGGCCGGCGGTGGGCGGTCGGACGGGACCGCGCCACCGGCCGGACCGAAGAAGCTGCCCGGTTACCGGGCGGCTTGGAGACTGCTTTCGGTCGCCGGCGCGACCCGGCGTCCGGCGAGGCGGGCGGCGGGCGGGACGAGCAGGCCGACGGCCGCCAGCGCGATCCCGAGAACGACCCAGCCACCTTGTCCCCACTCGATGCACAGCGCGGTGACCAGGGCCGGGCCGACGAATTCGGAGCCGCCCATGCCCATGCTGAACAATCCCTGGTACTGGCCGATCGCGTGGGGTGGGGCCAGCGCGAATGACAGCTCGAAGCCTCCGGCGGCATGCCAGAGCTCACCCACGGTGTGCACCACGACGCCGGCCAGCAGCATCGCGGCGGCCGCCCATGGCGGCATGCCGGCCGCGAGCGCGATCATCGTGCAGGAGATCAGGAACGTCGTCCCGGCCCGGCGCATGGCCCGGCCCGCCGCCGCCGGCGTGTCGACGCCTCTGGCGGTCCGTGCCTGGAACAGTCCGACGATGGCGGTGTTGACCAGCATCGTCGCGCTGATCAGCCAGTGCGGGGCGGACGTGGCGGCGACGATCCACAGCGGGACCGCGATGGTGAGCACCTTGAACTGCACGGCCATCAGCCCGTCCAGGACGGTCAGGGTCACGTAGGGGATGTCTCTCAGCGCGATCCATCGCGGCCCGTTGTGTGCCGGTACGGGAGGAGTGGGCGGGAGGAAGGCGACGATCGCCGCCGCGCAGAGGAAGGTCGCGGCCGCGGCGAGGATGAGCGCCACGTAAGCGGGGCGGGTGCCGACCTGGACGGCCCACCCCGCGGGGAGGGTTCCGATGGAGATGCCGATGTTGCTCACCGAGCGCAGCCGGCCGCGGAACTCCTGCGGGCGGTCCGGGCTGTGGTGGGCGATCAGCGGTCCCCGTGCGGCCAGGCCCGCGGTGGAGGCGCACGCGCTCGCGCAGGCCGCAGCGAGTAACCCCCAGAACTCGGTGGCCATGACGAACGCCGCCGTCGCCAGTCCCCCGCACAGCAGGGTGACGATGTAGAGGCCGCGGCCACCGATCCGGTCGGCCAGGTGGCCGCTGGGCGGACCGGCCGCCAGCGACAGCAGGCCCGCGACGCTGAGGGCGGCGCCGACCTGGTGGGCCGGTAGGTGGAGGGCCTGGGTGAAATACAGCACCCCGGCGGTCAGGTAGGCGCCCCTGCCCACGGCGTTGACGAACGTGGCCGCGACGAGGACGCGCTGCGGTCCGGTGGGCGGGATCCAGGAACGTGGTCTCATGCGCGTCGTCGGTGGCTGATCTGGGCGCAGGCGGACGCGCGGGCTTGAGGTCGTGCGAGCGTCGCGACGTCGTCCGCCTGCCGTACATCGGTGGGGTGTTTCACGCTGACCAGACTGATGTAATGGGCTTGTACGACTCAACCCTTACGGCCTGGCCCCGTGAACCTGACCGGACGGCGTCCCGAGTCCACCGGCAAGCGCGCGGACGGCGTGTGGCGCTGGAGAGGCGGGCACGACCATGGGCGGTCGTCGCACACGACAAAGGCGGCCGACGCTCTTCGCGTCGACCGCCTCCGTGGTGGGGTGTCTAACTGCCGGCTGCTGCCCGCTGTGCGGTTGGGCATGATGGCGGGCTCAGTCGTTGCCGATGTTGATGTTGCCGCTGTTACCGCTGCCGCCGTTGCCGCCGGGCTGGTTGCCGCTGGCGCCGTTGGCGTTGCCGCCGTTGCCGTTGCCGATGTTGCCACCGCGGTTGTCGATCTTGATGACCTTCTTGTTGACCTTCTTGACGAACTTGGGCCCGCAGCCGGTGGCTTCGGCGGTATGGGCGACGGTGGTGGTGGGCTGGGCGGCGGCGTGCTGGGCCGACATGGTCACGGGGACGGCCAGGGCGGAGGCGGCGATGGTGGCGGCGGCGAAGGCCTTCTTGAAGTCGAGCATGAGGTTCTCCTTAGGTGGTGTGTTTCTGGGCTCCGGGGAGCTATGTGGATATTTGTACCGAAGAGTCCTTGCATGCCCCTTTCATGCAGTTAACGGATGGCATGCGAAATATCTGCATCGCCGTTCCTGTCGGGGAAACCGGCGATTCGCCGGACCCTTGCGAGCCCTGGACGGGATTCGTTCGGGCAGAGACAGGCCTGCGGGGAGGGTGTACCCGCGGCAGGGCGGTTCGCCGTCGAGCGCGTGAAAGTGGCCGCACGAATGAGAGCGGCCACGGGCCTGAAAGTGGCCACACGCACGCGAGCGGTCGCGCCCATGAGTGGCCGCACGCATGAGAAAGGCGGCCGACGCTGTTCGCGTCGGCCGCCTCTCAGGTGGACCAGGGATCGTGATCCCTGGTCTCATGGGCGTCAGCCGTTGCCGATGTTGATGTCACCGCTGTTGTTGCTGCCGCCGTTGCCGCCCGGAGCGGAGCTGTCGTGGGCGCCGTTGGCGTTGCCGCCGTTGCCGTGGCCGAGGTTGCCGCCCTCGTTGTGGACTTCGACCCTCTTGCCGTGGCCACCGTCGTCTCCCCCCATGACGTAGGAGGTGGCCGCGCTGGCGGGCTGGGCGGCCAGGGCCATCGGAACGACGAGTGCGGAAGCGGCGAGGGTGACGCCGGCGACGACCTTCTTGATGTCGACCATGAGATATCTCTTTCTGTTGGCTGCTCTGGCGAGCTGTGGTGGTGGTGGAGTGAAGCTCTGGTGAGCTATGTCCACATTTCTAGGCCCACTGACTTGCATGCCGGTTTCATGTCAATAGATGAGGATTCGAGTTATATGTCGCAATCGTCGATGTGTCAGGGAAATCGGCGGTTCGTCAAGGTGGCGACGTACTCGGGCAGGACGGCTTTCCCTGTACGGGGGCCGATGACGTCTGCGCACGCCTGGGACGAAAGGGGCTCAGGACGAGGTCATGCTGTCTCGTCATATCTGTGACAGGGTCCCTTGGCGGGAGGGCGGAGCGGCCGAACGGCGCCTGGGGCCCGGCATTCTCGCGCTGGAAGGCGGTCCCACGCACCGAGCCGGTCGGGGGTACGGGTGCCGTGCAGTTCGAGGTCGAGCCGGCCATAGGGTGCGCCGACGATCCGAGGAACCCTCGATAATCTTCGGATGCTGCGATTACTGGTGACGCTCCTGACCGTGACCGCGCTCGCCGGCGGCGACCACCTCCTTTCTCGCCGGCTCACATTCGATGACCACGCCGTCCGTGCCGTCTGGACCTGGCGCACCAGCGGCGCGGCGGAGATCTGGCGCAACGGTTTCGTGCCGACGGAGGACCTGAGCCAGATGCGGCAGGACGTGGCGGAGCGGATCTCGAGTGATGAGGAGTACGGCTTCGCCGTGGCCGTCCCGCTCCCCGCGACTCCGAAGGAGGCATGGATCCGCTGGGACGACGGCTCCACCATGCGGGTTCCCGTGATCAGCGCACGCCAGGCACTGATCGAACTGTCCCCCTACGACATGGAGGCCTCCGCTCAGGACGATCGGGCATACAAGATGACCGCCGCTACCTTCACGACCATGCGCCTGCGGACCCTGCGCGGCATGGCCACTGTTCCGGCGTGGCGGTTGTCCTTCTCGAACCTGCCAGGCCCGGTCGACCACGCCGCGGTCGACCAGGCCACGCTCGGCACCGTCGAGGAGGCCGTCGGTGACCACCTGTCCTCCGACATCAGCGGCTTCGAGGTGCTCGACGAGCGCACGCTGCGGGTGAGCTACGACTACGGCGTCTGCCTCGGTGAGAAGACGCCGACTGTCCGCTTACGGGTCGACGAGCGGCCCGATGTCGTGGTCCTCGGAATCGAGGTCCACACGCACATCGGCAACGGGCTGTGTGTGGGCGTCGGCGCGTCCGGCGAGGGCGTCGTCCGGCTCCAGGAGCCGCTGGGCAGCCGGGTCGTGCTGGATGCGATGAGCTGGCTCCCCGTCTGCCTCCGTTGGTCGGGCCCCTGCCGCGCCGGGTGATCCAGGGCGCTTCCTGGCGCTTACCGCCGCCATTCGGCACAACGGGGCCACCGCCCACCCGATCACGGTCCTTGCCTCGTGCTCTTCACACCCCAGGCGTCCGGCGTTTGGTCAGGAGCAGGAAGAGCGCCCTGAACTGCGATGATGCGAATGGCCCAGGGCTCAGGTGGAGAGCGCACGTCGCCCTCTCCTCAGCGGTGGTGAGGACATCGTGCGTGGTCAGTAGCTGAGTTGCCGCCACTGGCCGGTGGCGAGGTCCAGTTCGGCATAGGCGGCGTCGCCGGGAGTGATGGTGAAGTAGACCCGCCCGTGGCCCTCGGCGACCGACCAAGGTGTCAGGTCGTCGCGCAGGATCCGCACGCCGTCGGCGGTCAGCTCCGCCACGCCGCTCTTGCCCGCGGCGAGGAACAGCCGGCCATCCACCGGGGCCATGTCGATCAGAGACAGTCCGTGGCGGCCCATGACGGTGAAGCCCGGTTCGCCGATCCGCGCAGCACGCGCCCGCCCCGGGACTTGCCGCTGATCAGCACGTCGCCGCCCGGGAGGAACGCGATACCGGTGAATGTGTCTTCGGTGGCCGCCCCGTCCGGATCCTCGAGCACACGCCACCGCTCTCCGTCGAAGTGCAGGATGGTGCTGCCGTACCCCGCCGCGTACACGTCGTCGGCGGCTCGTCCGCGGATGCCGCCGATGGGTTTCCTGAGACCCGGATGGTGCTGGGTCCAGACCTCGCCGTCCCAGTGGTAGAGCACGCCGCCGAAGGTGCCGACATGCACGTCCTGCTCCGAACTCCCCAGATCGCCATCGGGTTGGGGCGCGAGCCGTTGGATTCCTGCGCCGGCAACTCAGCATGCCGCCAGGTGAGATCGCCGTCAGGCACATCGAACTCGAGGTCGGCGATCTCCTCCCCGTCCGGCCAGGCCACCGGCGCCGTGGTCCAGACCAGGCCGGTGGTGCTCGTCAGCCAGGGATTCCCCTGCGGCGAACACCACATCTCGCGCAGCGTGTCGTTCGTGGCCAGGACGTTCTCGGCGGGGCCGTCGCTGCCCGCCGGGCGCCGGAACACGTAGCCGGCGGCATGGGCCGCGTGCCCGGGCTTGTAGACGATCAGCAGGAAGTAGACGGTGCCCTGGACCTCGTGGACGTACAGGATGTCTTCCTGCATGTCGTTGTCGTCAGCCATGACCCCTCTCTGTCTTCCAGGATCTCTTACCTCTTCGGCGGCAGTTCCTCCAGCGGGGCGACGGTGCGCCCACCGCGTACCACCGGCAGCCCCCGCACCAGCCGGTCGATCATATGCTCGTAGCGCAGGCCCGTATCGGCGAGGTAGAGGTCCTCCCCGGGGTCGTCGCCGTCGGCGATGAGGACTTCTGGCACCAGAAGATCGGACAGGCCGACGCGCGCCGCCGGATCCTCGACGGCCAGGCCACAGCCGTCGAGGTCGAGATAGTCGGGCACCAGAGCCCGCCCGCGCAGACGTCCGCCGATCTCGGGAAGGAACTCGTCCCACATGATCGCCAGAGTGGCACGCAGGTCACCGAGGACGTCGACGTGTTGGTCGGTGGAGTTGCCGAGGAAGGTCTCGACGTGGATGTCGCCCTGGACCAGGAGGTGTGAGGTGCCGGTGAGGACGAGGTTGGCAGCTTTCAGGTCGCCGAGCACGATCAGCGACGGGCTGCCGTGGTCCAGGTTGAGGATGTTGCCGTCGACGTGGAGGTCGCCGTCGATGACGTATCCGGAGACCGCGCCGTCGATTCCCTCGTACTCGGGTCGGCCGCCTGCCTTGATCCAGGGATTCTGGTGCCGGTACTGGTGGTCGTCCAGCCAGAGCGAGCCGGGCAACGCCGCAGGCCCCGGGTGCAGGATGTACTCGTCCTCGTCCAGGTTGTCGTAGGACGCTTTCGGGAAGCCGCGACGCTCGAACAGAGCGACCGCCTCCGCCCATGTCTGGTAGATCGTCTCCATGGCCGGCACACTAGGCGCCTGCACTGACATCCCACCAACCCCGGCACACCCTCAAACCCGTTACGTACTTCTACTGACGATCACCAGCCCCGAAGTGGTGGCCGATCGGGGCGCACCACCGCTCGACTGTGGGCTCCAAGCCCGACCTATCCGCGCGGGTTCTCAGGACTGCTCGTCCAGGTGTTCCAAGCGGGGTCAGTCGGCGAGGCGGGTCAGATGGAAGTGACTGCCTGAGCGGGCGGGCCGCTCGGGGATCGCCGGGGCGCCGGTCCGTCATCGCCGGTCCGCCGTCGCAGGCCGGGCGACGTCGCGCTCGGACCCGACAGGAACGGCTCGCCGTACGGGACGGCTGAAGAGGACGGCCGGCGGTCCGCGCGTCGGACCGGGAGGAGCGAACGGCGGCGCGGCCGGCGGCCACTCTCCAGGCAGGTGAAGGGTCAGAGGGCGCGGTCGGCGGGCCACTCGTCGGACAGGGCGGAGTGGACGATGGAGTCGCGCCACCCGTGCGGCGTGTGGACGTGGTGGCGGATGCGGCCTTCCTCGACCATTCCCGCCACCAGCATCGCGAGCTGGGCCGCGGTGTTGGCCGGAGCGCGGGCGCCCCAGATGCGGTGCAGGCCGAGGTGCTTGAAGCCGAAGGTCAGCACCAGCCGGAACAGGTCGGTGCCGATGCCGCGCCCCCACAGGTCGGGCCTGAGACCGAGGCCGATCTCGGCGCTGTGCGGGTGGTCGGCCTCGATGTGCAGGCGGGCCACGCCGATCACGTCGTGGCCGTCGGCCTCGGTGACGGCCAGCACGTACAGGCGGCGGGGGCTGGCGAGGGCCGCCGCGACCGCCTCGCTGACGATCTCGACGACCTCCGCGCGGGTCCGCGGGTCGAACGGCAGGTGCTGGGTCGCGGCGGGATCGCCGTAGACGGCATGCAGAGCGTCGACGTCCTCGGCCGACACCTCGCGCAGCCCCAGCCGCTTGCCGGTGACGTGGACGCTGCGCATGCGCAGACGGTAACGCCTAGGGGACGATCTTCACAAGTGTTGTCAAGTCGCCAGTTGACTGCCGTAAGCTCGCGCGACAAGTTCGGCCACCGCGCCGTGGGCGCCGAGAGGGTCGGCGTAGCCCGCCTTGACGCTCGCGGCCGCCGACTCCAGCACGGAGGCGTCGGTCTCGTGGCCGATCAGGCAGGGGGAGATGGCCAGGCGCTCGGCCCCGGCGGCGCGCAGGCGCTCGGCGGCCACGGCCACGCCGGGTTCGCTGTCGAGCGAGGCGGCCACGACGGGCAGCGTCAGGCGGGAGGCCAGCAGGACGGCGGTGGCCTGCGCGGCGTGGACGGCCTGCTCCCCGCCCACGGTGCCGAGGATGACGGCGTCGACGGGGCTGGAGACGCTGAGCAGGCGCATGCGGTCGGCCCTGGCCAGCTCCTTCTCGGCGAGCTTGATGTGCAGGGCCTCGGCCAGCAGCGGGTGCGGGCCGAGTGCGTCGGTGACGGTCGCGTCGCTGCCGGTCGCGGCGATGATCTTGGTGGTCTCCTCGGTGACGCGAGGGTCGGACCAGAGCGTCAGGGGGACCACGATCGCGCCGCGATCCTGGGGGAGCTGGTCTGCCAGGTCATGGAGTGTGGCCAGCCGCACCTCGATGTGCGGGTTGTCGACCCGGACCAGCGCGGCGATCTCGGCGGCCGGCTCGCCGGCGTCGCCAGGATTGACGAGCAGCAGGACGGGGGCGTCCGGTGGCAGGGACGTGGGAACGGGCCGGCGGTGGCGACCGCCGCCGGGCCGGGGGGAACGTTCACGTACAGGCAGGCTCACGGCGCGGAGTTTATGGCTATTTGGAAAGCCGCGTGCCCGAAAACGGCGGCGATTGCATTACAACCTCACCAGTCTCACCGGCCAGTCGGGTGACTGAGATCGCATCGTGACATCCCTGGAGTAAGGCGAGCGCTTGCTCGGGTCAGGCGGCCGTCCCCATCACCACATCTCCCGAAATATCCGGTCAAATGTGATGCGGGTCACATCTTTTTGCCGTTTACTTCCATGTAATCGATTACCTAAGGTGATGTAATCGATTTCATGGAGGACGCATGGCACGCATCAAGGACGTGGCCGCACACGCGGGCGTCTCGGTGGCCACGGTGTCCCGCGTGCTGAACGACCACCCGTCGGTCACCCCGGAGACCCGCGACCGCGTCTACGCCGCCATGTCGGCGCTGCGGTACGTGCCGAACGCCGTCGCCCGGTCGCTGCGCACCGAGGCGACCAGGACACTCGGCCTGATCATCGGCGACATCCTCAACCCGTTCTTCACCGAACTGGCCAGGGGAGTGGAGGACGAGGCCAGGCGCGCGGGCTACACCGTCATCATCGGCAACGCCGACGAGCGGGCCGAGGAGCAGGACCACTACGTGCGCACCCTGGTGGGACAGCGCGTCGACGGCCTGCTCATCTGCCCCACCGCCGAGGTGACCCCGCTGGTGCAGGAGCTCGTCTCCACCGCCAGGCCGCTGGTCTTCCTCGACCGCACGATCAGCGGCCTCGACGTGCCGTTCGTGCGCGCCGACGGAGCACGCGCCATCGCCGGGCTGGTGGCGCACCTGAAGGAGATGGGTCACCGCAGGATCGCCTTCGCCTCCGGCCCGGCCACCCTGTCCACCGGCCGGGAACGGACCGACGCGTTCGTCGCGGCGATGACCGGGGCCGGCCTCGAGGTCAGGCCGGACTACCTGGCCGCCGGCGACTTCCGCGAAGGCAGCGGAAGGGCGATCACCGCACGCCTGCTCGACCTGGCCGAGCCGCCCGAGGCGATCTTCTTCGGCGACAACCTGATGACGCTGGGCGGCCTCGACGAGATCAGGGCGCGCGGCCTCCGCATCCCCGACGACGTGGCCGTCGCCTCCTTCGACGACGTGACGTGGTTCGTCCACGTCGACCCCCCGATCACCGCGATCGCCCAGCCGACCGCCGAACTCGGCCGCCGGGCCGTACGGCTGCTGCTCGACCGCGTCGCGGGACGGCCGGCGGAGTCGGTGGCGCTGCCCGCCGAGCTGGTCATCCGCAGGTCCTGCGAGAGGAAGGGTGCGTGAGATGAGCCAGGAGATCCTCAGGGTCGAGGGCCTGCGCAAGCGTTTCCCCGGTGTCCTCGCCCTCGACGGGGTCGATCTGGCCCTGCGCACGGGCGAGGTGCACGTGCTGCTCGGCGAGAACGGCGCGGGCAAGAGCACGTTGATCAAGATGCTGTCCGGCGCCTACCACCCGGACGAAGGGCGCATCCTGCTCGACGGCCGGCCGGTCGACATCCGTACGGCCGGCGACGCCCAGCGGCTCGGCATCGCCACCATCTACCAGGAGTTCAACCTGGTGCCCGACCTGACCGTCGGCGAGAACCTCTCGCTCGGCCGCCCGCCGCGCCGGTTCGGTTTCGTCGACGTCAAGGCCATGCACGACAAGGCCAGGGAACTGCTCGACCGGGTCGGCCTGGACGTCGATCCCCGCACCAGGATCGGCACGCTCGGCATCGCCCGCATGCAGATGGTCGAGATCGCCAAGGCGCTGGCGCTGGACGCGCGCGTCCTCATCATGGACGAGCCGACCGCCGTGCTGACCACGAGCGAGGTCGACAGGCTGTTCGCCATCGTCAGGCAGCTGCGCGACAACGGCGTGGCCGTCGTGTTCATCACCCACCACCTCGAGGAGATCGCCCAGATCGGCGACACGGTGACGGTCCTGCGCGACGGGCGTTCGGTGGCCGAGGTGCCCGCCGACACGCCGCAGGACGAGCTGGTCCGGCTCATGGTCGGCAGGCCCATCGACCAGCAGTACCCGCGCGAGGCCGAGCCGCCCGGGCGGCCGCTGCTCAAGGTGGAGGGGCTGACCAGGCGTGGCGCGTTCGAGGACGTCTCCTTCGAGGTGCGGGCGGGCGAGGTCGTCGGGCTCGCGGGGCTGGTGGGCGCGGGCCGTACCGAGCTCGCCCGGGCGATCTTCGGCGCGGACCGTTACGACGAGGGCGAGGTCACGGTCGGCGACAGGCGGCTGCCGCGCGGCGACATCGACGCGGCCATGGAGGCGGGACTCGGCCTGGTGCCGGAGGACCGCAAAGGCCAGGGGCTGGTGCTCGGCGCCGACATCGCCGAGAACCTCGGCCTGGTCACCCTCGGAAGGGCCAGCCGCGCCGGTTTCGTCGACCGCACCGGCCAGCGCAAGGCGGCGGCCAAGGTCGCCGGGCAGCTCGGCGTCCGGATGAGTGGCCTGGAGCAGGAGGTCCGCACGCTCTCCGGCGGCAACCAGCAGAAGGTCGTCATCGGCAAGTGGCTGCTGGCCGACGTCCGCGTGCTCGTCCTCGACGAACCCACGCGCGGCATCGACGTGGGCGCCAAGGTCGAGATCTACCAACTGATCAACTCACTCACCGCCTCGGGTGACGCCGTCCTCATGATCTCCAGCGATCTCCCCGAGGTGATCGGCATGAGCGACAGGGTGCTGGTCATGGCCCGGGGCAGGCTCGTCGGCGAACTCCCCGCTGACGAGGCGACACAGGACGCGGTGATGGCGCTGGCCGTCACCGAGGTGGAGGGTACTCGTGTCCGATAAAGCGAGAGGCTGGCTCTCGGAGAACGGCGCGCTCGTCGCGCTCGTCGTCCTGGCGGTCGCGTTGTCGCTGCTGTCCAGCGACTTCCTCAGCGTGAGCAACCTGCTCAACGTGGGCGTGCAGGCGGCCGTGACCGCCATCCTCGCCTTCGGCGCCACATTCGTGATCATCACCGGCGGCATCGACCTGTCGGTCGGCTCGGTGGCGGCGCTCTCGGCGATCACGCTGGCCTACCTGTCCACCACCTCGGGCCTGCCGTGGCCGCTGGCCACGCTGCTCGGGCTGGCCGTCGGCGTGGCGTGCGGCCTGGCCAACGCCGCGCTCATCGCGTACGGCAAGCTTCCCCCGTTCATCGCCACCCTGGCCATGCTCGGCATCGCCAGAGGCCTCGCGCTCGTCATCTCCGAGGGCAGCCCGATCGCCATGCCGGACGCGGTCTCCCACGTGGGCGACACCGTCGCCGGCTACCTGCCGGTCCCCGTCCTGGTGATGCTCGTCATGGGCGTCATCGCGGCGGTCATCCTCAACCGCACCTACGCGGGCCGGGCGATGTACGCGATCGGCGGCAACGAGGAGGCCGCCCGGCTGTCCGGCATCAAGGTCAACCGGATGAAGCTCGTCACCTACGCCCTGTCGGGCGGCTTCGCCGCCGTGGCGGGCATCGTCCTGGCCAGCCGGTTGGCCTCCGCCCAGCCGCAGGCCGCGGCCGGATACGAGCTGGACGCCATCGCCGCCGTCGTCATCGGAGGAGCCAGCCTGTCCGGCGGCAAGGGCCGGGCCTTCGGCACCTTCGTCGGCGCGCTCATCCTCGCCGTCCTGCGCAACGGCCTCAACCTCCTGTCCGTCTCCGCCTTCTGGCAGCAGGTCGTGATCGGCGTGGTGATCGCCCTGGCGGTCCTCGTCGACACCCTGCGCCGCAGATCAGCCAACTGAGGGGAAGCACCATCATGAAACTCGGCATCATCGCGGCAGGCGCCGCGCTCGCGCTCGGTCTCGCCGCCTGCGGTTCCGGCGGTTCCAGCGGTTCCGGCGGCTCCACTCCCGCCGGCGGCTCCGGCGACATCAAGATCGGCATGTCGATCTCCACTCTGAACAACCCCTACTTCGTGCAGCTGCGCGCCGGCGCGGAGGAGGAGGCCAAGAAGCTCGGCGTCGCGCTGACCGTCACCGACGCCCAGAACGACGCCTCCCAGCAGGTGAACCAGGTCCAGAACTTCACCAGCCAGAACATGAAGGCGATCGTCATCAACCCGGTCGACTCCGACGCCGCCGCGCCCGCCGTCAAGGCGGCCGACCGGGTCAGCATCCCGGTGATCGCCGCCGACCGCGGCGTCAACGGCGCCGAGGTGGCGCAGACCGTCGCCTCCGACAACGTCGCGGGCGGCAAGCTGGCCGCGCAGGAGCTGGCCAAGCAGATGGGCGAGAAGGGCAAGGTCGTGGTACTGCAGGGCGTGCCCGGCACCTCCGCCTCGCGCGACAGGGGCCAGGGCTTCACCGAGGGCATCAAGGCCTACCCGAACATCCAGGTGGTCGCCCAGCAGCCCGCGGACTTCGACCGCACCAAGGGCCTGGACGTCATGACCAACCTCCTGCAGTCGCACCCCGACATCACCGGCGTGTTCGCGGAGAACGACGAGATGGCACTCGGCGCCATCAAGGCGCTCGGCGCGAAGGCCGGCGCGGAGGTCAAGGTCGTCGGCTTCGACGGCACGCCCGACGGGCTGAAGGCCATCCAGGCCGGCACGCTCGCCGCCAGCATCGCCCAGCAGCCCAAGCTCCTCGGCCAGCAGGCCGTCGGCAACGCGGTCAAGGCGGCCAAGGGCGAGAGCCTGCAGAAGGTGGTCGCCGTTCCGGTGAAGGTCGCGACCAAGGACAACCTCTCCGAGTTCACGAGCTGAGCCATGGACGTGGTGGTCGTGGGGTCGGTCAACGCCGATCTCGTGGTGCGGGTCGACCGGCGGCCCGCACCAGGTGAGACGGTGCTGGGCTCCGACCTCGGCACCTTTCCCGGCGGCAAGGGCGCCAACCAGGCCGTCGCGGCCGCCAGGCTCGGCGCGCACGCGGCCCTGCTGGCCAGGACCGGATCCGACCAGTACGGCACGCGCCTGGCCGCGGGGCTGGCCGCCGAGGGCGTCGACACCGGGCACGTCCTGTCCACCGACGGGCCCAGCGGGGTCGCGCTCATCACCGTCGGCGCCGACGGCGACAACAGCATCATCGTCTCGCCGGGCGCCAACGCGCGCCTCACATCGGCGGACGTGGCGGCCGCGGCGCCGCTGCTGGCGGAGGCGCCGGTGGTCTCGCTCGTGCTGGAGATCCCGCTCGACACCGTGACGGCGGCGGCCCGCGCCGCCCGCCGGGCGGTGCTGAACGCCTCCCCGCCGAGAGAACTGCCCGCCGAGCTGCTGGCGCTGGCCGACCCGCTGGTGGTCAACGAGCACGAGGCCGCCTTCCTGCTCGCCGTCGCGCCCGAGGTCCCAGGCATGGCGGCCGGCGTTCCCGACGACCCCGTCGGGCCTGTCGCCGTGCCCGCTGCCGTGCCCGCTGCCGGGGCCTCGGCTCCGGCCCGCTCCGGGGACCTTTCCGAGGCCGCAGAGGGGGCCGCCGAGGGGGCCGCCGAGAGGGGCGCGGAGGGGGCCGCGCAGGGGGCCTCGGAGCGGGCCGCGGGGATGGCTCGGGCGCTGCTCGGGCTCGGTGCGCGGTCGGTGGTGGTGACGCTGGGCGCGGCGGGCGCCGTGGTGGCGGAGAAGGAGGGGGCCGCCGTCACCGCCGTGCCGAGCCCTCGGGTGGAGGCGGTCGACACCACCGGGGCGGGCGACGCCTTCACCGGCGCGCTCGCCTGGCGCCTGGCCCGCGGCGACAGCCTGACCGAGGCTGCCGCCTTCGCCGTGCGGGTGGGCGCGGCCGCCGTGCGCCGTGAAGGCGCGCAGAGCTCGTATCCGCGGCTGGAGGAGTTGTGAAGCGCTCGGGGATTCTCAACGGCGCCCTGGCCGGGCAGCTCGCCAGGCTCGGCCATACCGACCAGGTGCTGGTCTGCGACAGCGGGATGCCGATCCCGCGTGAGGTCGAGACCGTCGACCTGGCGTTCGTGGCCGGCGTGCCGTCCTTCGCCGCCGTGCTGGACGGATTGCTGGCCGAGCTCGTCGTCGAGGGCGCGGTGGCCGCGGGAGAGGTGGCCGAGGCCAACCCCGCCTGCGCGGCCATCCTCGCCGACCGGCTGCCCGGCCTCGTGCACGTGCCGCACGAGGAGCTCAAACGCATGGCCGGGAAGGTCAGGCTCGCCGTGCGGACGGGTGAGGCACGGCCGTACGCCAACGTCATCCTGCGCTGCGGCGTCTCCTTCTGACCCCGGCCCCGCCGCGACCGGCCGTGCCGCGACCGGCCCCGCCGTGACCTGGCGGCCCGCGGAATCGGGGCGCCGGGCCGCGGCGGGGCGGGGAGGGCTGGGCTGAGCCGGCGCGGTGTGACCCGGTCAGCGTGACGGGACGACGACCGACTGCGGGTTGCCCGGCGCGTAGACGGTGATGCCCTGCGGCAGCGACCGCAGCTTCTCGATCTCCGCGCAGGCCGGGCAGGCGTCGTAGCCGTCCTGTCTGGCCCGGTTCGCCGCCGCCTCCGCCTTCGCCTGCGCGACCTTGGCCTGGGCCTCGGAGACGGCGGCGTTGGCGGCCAGTGACCGGTCGACCGCCTGCTGCACGGCCAGGGGGAGCGTCACCCGGGCCAGCGTGAAGCGCAGCCCGGTCAGGTAGTCGCCGCCGAGCGTGGCGGGCAGGTCGCGGGCCAGGGCGCGGTTGACCCCGTCCTGCACCTGCGCGATGGTCGCGTTGCTGTCCTGGGCGCGCAGCGCGGAGCTGTTCAACAGCGAGCACGAGGGCACGAGCTCGGCGCAGCGCATGCCCCCGACCTGGACGCGCAGCGCGTTGTCGATGACCGGCCTGACGGCCTGGCCGAAGAAGGCCGCCCAGCCCTCCTCGCCGTCCCAGGCGTACCGGCCGCCCCGGTAGGTGCGGGTGCCGTACTTGTCGTCGAAGCTCTTGAGCGTCTCGGGGTCGAGGGTGAGGGTGAAGTAGAGCGTGCCTTCGATGCCGAGGTTCACCCCGTCGCTGCTCGGCACCGTCACCACGTCCACGCCGAGCGCGGTGGCCCGCTTGGGGTCGGCGGTGATGGTGTAGAAGCGCTGCTGGGCGGGATAGGTGTGCACCGCCGACCACCAGCCGGTCCAGGTGAGGCCGGAAGCGGGCGGGATGACCTGGCGGACCCGGTTGTCGTCGAGCGGGCCGCCGTCGCGCACGACCGCGACCTGCCCTCCGCTGGTGCTCTCGAAGCCGTGGGCCAGCCCGACGAGGGTGGGTAACGCGACCACGACGGCGATGACGATCAGGGTGATTCTCACGGGAGCCTCCCTGGTGGGCGGCGGTGGCAGCCGCCGCCCACGTCCCTTTCGCGGCTATCCGATGGTTTCGGGAACGGGCTTGTGCACGTCCTCGCTCCCGGGCGCGATGGCGAGGCCGAAGGCGGTGACGGCCAGGGCGATCACCACGTAGACGGAGACGGCGAGGGTCGTCTGGTAGGTGGCGTGGAGCTTGAGCGCGATGATCGGGGCGATGGCGCCGCCGACGATGCCGGCCACCTGGTAGCCCATCGACGCGCCGCTGTAGCGCAGGCGGGTGCTGAACAGCTCGGCGATGAAGGCGGCCTGCGGGCCGTACATCGCCGCGTGGGTCACCAGCGCGACCACGGCCGCCAGCACGATGAGCGGGAAGGACCTGGTGTCGAGCAGCTGGAAGAAGACGAACACCCAGACGGCCGCGCCGATCACGCCCGCGAGGTAGACGGTGCGCCTGCCGTACCGGTCGGAGAGCGCGCCGAACAGCGGGATCAGCACGAGCTGGCAGGCCGAGCCGATGAGGACGGCGTTGAGGCCGACCGAGCGGTCCATGCCGAGCACGGTCGTGAGGTAGAGCAGGATGTAGATGGTGAAGGTGTAGAAGGCCACGTCGACGCCGATGCGTGCGGTGAAGGCCGACAGCAGCGCGCGGGGGTGCCTGCGCAGCACCTCGATCAGCGGCATCCTGGCCTTGGCGCCCTTCCGCTCCACCTCCTGGAACAGCGGCGACTCGGTGATCTTCACCCGGACCCAGAGGCCGACCAGCACCAGCACGCCCGACAGCAGGAACGGCACCCGCCAGCCCCATGACAGGAAGGCCTGCTCGGACATGGTGGCGTCCAGGATGCCCAGCAGGGCGGTGGCCAGGATGAAGCCCGCGGGGACGCCGACCTGCGGCCAGCTGGCGTTGAAGCCGCGCCGCCGCGGGTCGCCGTGCTCGATGGACATGATGACCGCGCCGCCCCACTCGCCGCCCAGGCCGAGGCCCTGGACGAACCTGAGCGCGCCGAGGAGGACCGGTGCCGCCGCCCCGATGGCGTCGTAGGTCGGCAGCACGCCGATGAGGAAGGTCGAGATGCCCATCACCAGCAGCGTGACCACGAGCACCGTCTTGCGGCCGACCTTGTCGCCGAAGTGGCCGAAGACGATGCCGCCGAGCGGGCGGGCCACGAAGGCGACGGCGTTGGTGACCAGGGCGAGCAGGGTCGCGTTGAGCGGGTCGAAGGTCGGGAAGAACAGCTTGCCGAACACCAGCGACGCCGCCGTGCTGTAGAGGAAGAAGTCGTACCACTCCAGCGACGTGCCGATCAGGCTGGCGAGGATCACTCGCCGCGTCTGGTGCATAGTCATCGCTCCTAGAGGCGGGGGTGTTCTTTTGAATCTAAGGATCGTTGAACAATTCGACAAGGGTTTTGTTCGATGATTCCCTGAGGGGTGTGGAGAACGTGGTCGCGGCGCTTGAACACGAACGGGTCCGTCTGGGGCGCAGCAGCACGGCCGAGCGAGTGGCCGACATCCTGCGCGAGCACATCATCGAGGGGCTGTTCGCCCCCGGCCAGCGGCTGTCGGAGGAGGCCATCGGCAACGCGCTCGGCGTCTCCCGCAACACCCTCCGCGAGGCTTTCCGGCTCCTCGGCCACGAGCGGCTGCTCGACCACAAGCTCAACCGCGGCGTCTTCGTCCGCGTGCTGTCGGCCGCCGACGTCGCCGACCTCTACCAGATGCGCCGGGTTCTCGAAGGGGCCGCGGTACGGCGCACCGCCTCGCCCGAGGCGCTGGCCCTGATCAAGGAGACGGTGGAGGAGGCCGAGCGGTCCGCGCTGGCCGACCGCTGGCAGGACGTCGGCACCGCCAACAGCCGCTTCCACCAGGCGCTGGTCGCGCTCCACCGCAGCCCGCGGCTGAACGAGGCGATGCGCCAGCTGCTGGCCGAGCTGCGCCTGGTCTTCCACGTCATGAGCAATCCGCGCGCGCTGCACGAGCCGTTCGTCGAGCGCAACCGGCAGCTGCTGGAGCTGCTGGCGGCGGGGCGGGCCGACGAGGCCGGCACCTTCCTCGAGAGCTACCTCGACGACGCCGAACGGCTGCTGCTGCACGCCTACGAGCCGCTGGACGCGTCGGGCACGCGATGACCGGCTGAGCCAAGCCGTGTCCCAGCTGTGACCAACCTCTACGCCTCGCCGGCAGTCCAACCCGGTGAAGGAGGAGAGGCACCATGCGAAGGACACTTCTGGGGGCGGCGGTGGTCGCGGTGGCGGCCGCGGGACTGCCCGCCCTGGCCCACGCCGACAGTGCGGGGACGGCCGGCGCCGCGTGGGTGGGCTCGTGCGTCAGCCCGGACGAGAGCAGCCGCGCCTGCGGGGCCTGGCGGTTACGGCTGCGCTCGGGCAAGCAGGTCACGGTCGCCGACGCGGCCGCCACCTCGGTCGACGCCTACGGGCGCGCGACCGACGAGACCGGCGCGTTCGCCGTCAGCGCCGACGGCCGGTGGATCGTCTACGAGCGCAGGAGCGACCACCGCCTGGCCGTGCGCAGGGCGGCAGGCGGCCGCGTCACGCTGCTGCCCAAGTCGCTGACCAGGCTCGGCACCGACGTCCTGACGGTCCGGCTGTCGCCCTCGGGCGACCGGGTCCTGCTGGAGTACGACGACACCGACGCCAAGGAGCCCGGCAAGATCGTCACGGTGGCCACGGGGAAGATCGTGAAGCTGCCGGCGGGGGACGATCTAAAGGGCTTCAGCGCCGACGGCGACGAGGTGCTCGCCCAGCGCTACAACAACGACAACACCACGACGCTGCTCGCCGTCGGGCTGGACGGCAGCAGGTTCGCGCAGGTCCCGCCGCAGGTGGTGATCAACGCCGCCACGCGGGCGCTGGCGGCCGACGGCCGCACGGTGGCGGTGCTCGCGGGGGAGAAGCCCAGGCTGCGGCTGTACGACCTGAGCACGGACCGGCTGGCCGCGGCGGTCGACGTGCCGCTGCCCAAGGGCAGCGAGGTCTACCACGTCCAGTGGAGCGGCGCCGACCGGCTGACGGTCAAGACGCAGTCGGGCGGGGACGACAAGCCGACGGTGGTACGGGTGCTCACCGTCGACACGGCGACGGGCGCGGTCAAGCCCGTGGAGACCTTCACGTTCACCGCCAGGCAGCACGCCTGGATGACGGCGGGAGAGTGACGAGATGAAGCTCAGGATCCTGGCGGCCGTCGCCGTCGCCCTGGCGGTGCTCGGCGTGCCGGGCCAGGCCGCGGTCGCCGGCCCCGGTCAGGCGCCGGGTCACGACCGGGGACATGACCACGCCCAGAGCAGGGGCGACGCCATCCGCTACGCCTCCGCCCAGGGCTGCCCGCAGAAGGACGGCACCGTCGTGCCCTGCGGCACCTGGCGGCTGGTCTCCCACAAGGGCGAGGTCACGCCGCTGAAGGACGCGCAGCTGCGCGCGCTGGGCGCGGACGGCAAGCCTGTCGACTACGCCGTCGCGCCCGTCGCGGTCTCCGGCGACGGCACCCGGGTCGCCTACTTCGCCAAGGCCGGCCACCTGGCCGTCCGCACCGTGAAGGGCGGTGTCCGCGTGCTGCCGAAGGACGCGCTGCCACCCAGGACCAGCCAGTACGACGTGACGCTGCAGCTGTCCGACGACGGGGCCAGGCTCGCCGTCGTCGCCGGCAGGGCGCAGGTGTTCGACACCGCGACCGGCGCCAGGCTCGGGACGCTGCCCAGGAACAGCGTCTTCGTCGGCTTCAGCGGCGACGGGGAGAAGGTGCTGGCCACCATGGACGGCGCGGAGTCGGTGCTGGAGATGCACGTCTACGATCTGGCGGGCCGGCGGCTGCTGAGCGACACGCCGCCGCAGCTGGTGTCGGCCAACGGCCCGCACGCGCTGCACGCCGACGGCAGGACGATCGCGGTGCTGGTCGGGGGGACCAAGGTGAAGCTCTACGACCTGGCGGACGGCCAGGTCGTCGGAGGCCACGCGATCAAGCTGCCCAAGGAGGGCACGGTCCACAAGCTCGACTGGACCGGCGACAACCAGGTGACCCTGCACGTCTCCCAGTACCCCACGGGCAAGGCCACCAGGATGACCGTCCTGCAGCACGACGTGACCTCGGGCGCGACCAGGGTCCGCGACAGCTACTCGATGCTCACGGACACGTTCGTCTTCGCCGCCTGCGGCGGCTGAGCGCGGCCCCGCCCGCCGTACCCCCTTTGCCGGGTACGGCGGGCGGTCGGCACAATGCCCGCATGACCGACAGGACCGTGCGGATCTCCAAGTACCTGGCCAGGCACCTGCGCCACGACCCCGCCGCCATCGGGATCACGCTGGACGAGCGCGGCTGGGTGCCGATCGACGAGCTGCTGGCGGCCGCGGCCAGGCACGGCTTCCCCATCACCAGGGATGAGCTCGACACGGTGGTGGCCGACAACGACAAGCGGCGCTACGCGATCAACGGCGACCGCATCAGGGCGAGCCAGGGCCACTCCGTGCCCGTCGACCTGGGACTGGCGCCGGTGGAGCCGCCGCACGTCCTCTACCACGGCACCGTCGGGCGCAACCTGGCCGCCATCAGGCGCTCGGGCCTGCTGCCGATGACCAGGAGGCACGTCCATCTGTCGGCCGACAGGCAGACGGCGGTGCGGGTCGGCTCCCGGCGCGGCGTCCCGGTGGTGCTGGTCGTCGACGCGCGGGCGATGCACACGGCCGGTTACGAGTTCGTGGTCAGCGCCAACGGGGTGTGGCTCACCGACGCCGTGCCGGCTGCTTACCTGCGGTTCCCCGACTGATCGGTGCAGACAGGGGGATGGACGAGGGTCCTGCGGGTGGCCGGAGGGCGCGCGCGCTGAGACGGCGCCGTCGCGGCCCGGGGGAACGTTCTGCGGGGGAACGTACTGCGGGGGGAACGGGGTGGCCGGTCCGAGGGGACCGGCCCGAGCCCGTGGGTGGCCCCCGTCACCGGAGCGGCGCGTGGCCGTCCTGGCGACAGGGCCGGGGGGAATGCGGGGGAAGGGGAAGCGTCAGCCGCCGTAGCTGGGGTAGCCGTAGCCGACGACCTGCGACTTCGGACGGACACGCTGCTCGACGGCGCCGTTGCCGGTGTTGCCCTCGATCGTGCTGATCGTGCCGTCGCCGTTGTCCTTCTCGACGAAGCCGACGTGGTCGATGGAGTCGAGGCTCTTGCTGCCGTCCCAGGCGAAGAAGACGACGGCGCCAGGCTTGGGCGCGGTGCCCCAGCGCTTGTTGGCCTTGAACCACTTGGCGTGGGTCACCGTGTAGGCGTCCCAGCCGACCTGCGTGCGGGCGCCGGTCATCTCACCGACCCACGAGACGAACATCGCGCACCACGGGGCGTTGGCGTACGCGCTGACGTCGCCGCCGTCCCTGACGACCGTCTCCCTGGCGCGCTGCGATCCGACGTACCAGTTCTGGAACTTGGTTCCGCCGCCCGCGGAGTTCTCCTTGACGCCGACCTGCTTCTTGGCCTCGGTGAGAACGACGGTGGCGGAGGGGATGACCTTGGCCTCCGGTCTGGCGGCGGCGGGCCTGCCGGCCTCCTCCTTGGGCGCCTTGGCGAGGACGGCTACCCGCTGGCTCTCGGACAGCGGGAGCTTCTCGGCCTGGGCGGCGGTGGGAACGAACGAGCCGGCGATGACGACGGCGCCGAGCGCGGCATGCGCGTAGGTGAGCTTCGGGGCACGGCTACGGCTGGGCTTTGCCATGGGAAGGGGAACTCCTTGCTAGCTTCCTGCCGCTTACCGGGTTAGCTGACGGGTTCGGACGCGAAGCTGCCCTACGGCACGGTGTGCCGATTCACCCCAGAGGAAGTGGGTCCCCGGTTCCGCAAGGTGCGGATTCAGCGGTCACAGGCGAACCTGTGATGATTGCAATGACAGGCAATGTCCGGAATGCCCGGTTTATGCCTTGAGTGAGCCTAAGGTAATACACGAGGCAAGTAGCTTACAAATTGATAAAGGTCCGGCGATCATTTACGGTCAGGTCATGTCGCCACAGGACCTGTTCAACAGGGGGCTGCGGGAAGACGGACACCGTCCGGACGAAGCCCGGCGATGGTATCTCCTGGCGATCGCATCGGGCCATCCGGCCGCCGTCCAGCGGGCGGCCTTCAACCTCGCGCTGATCGAGGACGAGAGCGGCCACCTCGACGCGGCCCGCCACTGGTACGGCAGGGCCGGCACACCCAGGGCGATGTTCAACCTCGGCGTCCTGGAGGACTGCTGCGGCAACACCGACGCGGCCCGGCGCTGGTACGCCAGGGCCATCGAAACCGGCCACGAGGAGGCCGCGCCGCGCGCCATGTTCAACCTCGGCCTGCTGGAGGGCAGGGAGGGCCGCCCCGACCGGGCCCGCGCCCACTTCCGGGCGGCCGCGGGCTCCGGCCACGCCGAGGCGGCGGCCCGCGCTACCGAGCGCCTAGCCTGACCCTGGCGTCCTCCAGCATCCGCATCATCGCCAGGCTCTCGTCCAGCGGCATGACAGAGCTCTCCGTCCTGCCCTCGGCCAGCGCGGCGCGCACCTCGCGCACCTCCTCGGCGTAGCCGTTCATGGCGGGGTCCAGGACGAGCTCCTCCGGATCCACGCCCGGCCCCGACAGCACGATGCGCCGCGGCGCCCAGAACGGCGCGGCGATGTCGGCCCGCAGCCCCGTGCCCACCACGGTCGCGGTGTTGGCCAGCGGGCTGAGCAGCGAGGTTTCGACCAGCGCCCTGGTGCCGCCCGCGTAGGTGAGCAGCGCCGCCACCTCGGCGTCCACGCCGGAGGGGCCGAGCGATCCGGTGAGATGCGTCTCAGCCGGCTCGCCGAGCAGCAGCTGCGCCAGCCCGAACGGGTAGATCCCCAGGTCGAGCAGCACCCCGCCGCCGAGCGCGGGGTTCCAGAGCCGGTGCTCGGCCGCGTAAGGCTGGACGAAGCCGAACGAGGCCTGCACCGAGCGCAGCTCCCCGAACCTCTCCTCCGTCAGCAGCGCCCTGATCAGGGGATTGAAGCGCATCCACATCGCTTCCATCAGGAACACGCCCGCCTGCCTGGCCAGCTTCACCATCCGCTCGGCGTCGGCCACGCTCGCGGCGAGAGGTTTCTCACACAGCACGGCCTTGCCCGCCGCGATGGCCGCCTCGGCCACCTCCAGATGCTGGGCGTGCGGGGTGGCCACGTAGATCACGTCGACGGCGGGGTCCTGGCACAGCTGGGCGTAGGAGCCGTAGGCCGCGTCCGCGCCGAGCTCCGCCGCCAGCTCCGCGGCCCTGCCCTGGTCGCGGGAGCCGACCGCGGCCACCCGCATGCCGGGCTCCGCGGCGATCACCGCGCCGACCGTCCTGGCGATCCCGCCCGTGGCCGCGATGCCCCACGCTAACTCACGCATGACGAACCTCCCTTTCCGCGATCAATCCTCCCTTATCTCGGACATGCGAACGGCCCGCGCCGGCGGCGCGGGCCGTGCCCGTTCGGTCATGTCAGCCCATCCAGTTGAACGTGGCGGGGTCGGGACCGAGGCGCGTGCCGGTGTTCAGCGCGCCGATCGCCGCCATGTCCTCCGGGTCGAGGGTGAAGTCGAACACGTCGATGTTCTCCCTGATCCGCGAAGGGGTGACCGATTTGGGGATCACCACGTTGCCGAGCTGGACGTGCCAGCGCAGCACGACCTGCGCGGGCGACTTGCCGTGCTTGCGGCCCAGCGTGGCCAGCGCCGGATCGTCGAGCAGCCCCCTGCCCTGCCCGAGCGGGCTCCACGCCTCGGTCAGGATGCCGTTGGCCTCGTGGAAGGCGCGCAGCTCCGGCTGGGGGAAGCGGGGGTGCAGCTCGATCTGGTTGATCGAGGGGACGATCTCGGTCTCGTTCATGAGCCGCTCGAGGTGGGCGATCGTGAAGTTCGACACGCCGATCGCACGCACCCTGCCGTCCTTGTAGAGCCGCTCCATCGACTTCCACGCCTGGACGTACTTGTCCTGCGCGGGGACGGGCCAGTGGATGAGGTAGAGGTCGAGCTGGTCGAGCCCCAGCCGGGACAGGCTCGCCTCGAAGGCCGCCTCGGCCCTGTCGTGGTCGTCGTTCCACAGCTTGGTGGTGATGAACAGCTTCTCGCGCGGAACGTCCGCGCGGGCGATCGCCCGGCCCACGCCCTCCTCGTTGAAGTAGAGCCTGGCGGTGTCGATGCTGGTGTAGCCGGCCTCGATGGCGAAGGACACGGCCCGCTCCGCCTCGTCGTCGGGAACCTGCCAGACGCCGAAGCCGAGTTGCGGTATCTGCACGCCGTCGGTGTTGAGCAGCAGCGAGTTCATGTTCATCTCTCCATTGTTAACGTCGCGTTGGCTGGCACTTCGAGTGGGCGTCCTACCGTGGCGCGTGTCGTGAACGAACAGGAATCCGTGGCCTGGGTGGAGTCGCCACTTCAGATGCTCTGCGCCGTCGAGGCCCACCACGCCGGGCTGCTGGGAGACCGGACGCTGGTGGTGCCGCGCGCCGGGCTGCGCCCGCTGGCCACCACCAGGCGGGAACTGCTCAGGCTCGACCTGCCGCGCGGGCTGGAGCTGGCCGAACCCAGCGAGCGCATGCCCCGCACGCTCAACGCCGTCGGCGACGCCTTCTCCGGCCGGGTCCAGCTGCGCTGGGTCATGATCCGCCCCGGTCGCGTCGTGATCGTCGACGACGGGCTCGCCACGATCCGGCTGCTGGAGCTGCTGTCGGCCCGCCCCGCCAGGCCGCTGCTGCGGGCCCGCGCCGAGCCGAGCGCCTGGCGCACCACGCTCGGCCTGCTGGCGGCCGGACGGCTGCGCCGTACCGCCCGCAAGGGCGCGCTGTCGGTGTTCACGGCCCTTCCCGTGCCAGGCGAGCTGGCGGCGGCCGTCCGGCAGGCCGGCGTCGAGCTGGCCGGCCACGACTTCGACTGGCTGCGCGCGCAGCCGATGAGCACGCCCGGCCCCTCCGAGCGGACGGTCGTGCTCGGCACCTCCCTGGTCAGGAACGGCCTGGTGCACCGCGAGCGCTACCTGCGCTGGCTGACGGAGCTGGCGGCCGAGGAGCCGCTGGCCTACTACCCGCACCGCCGCGAGGACCCCGTCGACCTGGCCCTCATCCGCGAGCGGCCCGGCATCACCGTCCACGCCCCCGGCGTTCCAGCCGAGCTGACCCTGCGCGGCCTGTCCGCCGAGCAGCGCGTGGTCAGCCTCCCCTCGACCGCCATCAGCTCGCTGCGGGTGCTGCTCAGCCCGCGCGGCGTCGCGGTCGAGCCCGTGCACGTGCCCGACGACTGGTGGACCAGCCGCGCGGCGCCATCCCTCCGATCCCACCTGCAGATGTTCTCGGGAGTACCCAGTTGAAGGTCCTGGCTCTGGCCGATTCCGACTCGTACCTGAAGTGGGCGGCCAGTCTCCTGGACGACCTGCCCGCCGACTGCGTGACGGAGCTCGCGGTCGTGCGCACCCCGATCACCCCCTCACCGGAGCAGATCGCCGCCGCGGTCGCCGGGACGCGGTCCTCGGCCGTCCCCGTGCTGTCGGCGCGGGCGCTCAGGCGCGCGGCCGAACGGCTGCGGCCCGACGCGATCCTCGTGGCGTGCACGGGACCGGTCGTCGACGTGCTGGTCGCCGAGGTCCTCGACGGCCTGCGGCCGCGACCCGTCTTCGTCACGGGACTGCCCGGCATCTCGGTCCCCGCCACCGAGAAGGCCTGGCTCTTCCGCAGTGGCTGCGACCTGTTCGTCGTGCACAGCGGCAGGGAGGTCGCCGAGTTCGGCGCGCTGGCCGCCCGGCTCGGCGGGGGCGGCGCGGTGGGGCTGGCCAGGTTGCCGTTCCTGCGTGACGTGCCCCCCGTCGAGGGCGGCAACCGGGTGGTGTTCGCCACCCAGGCCAAGGTGCCGCGGCGGCGCGAGGACCGCGAGACGATCCTGCGCGCGCTGGCCACGCTCGCCGCCGCCCGGCCTGACCTCGATGTCGTGGTCAAGCTGCGGGCGCTGGAGGACGAGCGGCAGACCCACAACGAGCGCTACCACTACCAGCGGCTGTGGCGGGAGCTCGGCCTCGACGGCGACGTCCGCTTCGCGGCCGGCCCGATGCACGAGCACCTCGCGCACGCCGCCGGGTTCGTCACCGTCAGCTCGACCGCGGCGCTGGAGGCGATCGCCCAGCGGGTGCCGCTGCTGGTGCTGTCGGACTTCGGGGTGAGCGCCGAGATGATCAACCTGGTGTTCGAGGGCAGCGACGTCCTCGGCACGCTCGACGAGGTCGCGGAGGGCGCCTTCCGCTCGCCGTCGCCCGCCTGGTGCGCGGAGAACTACTTCCACCCCGCCAACCGCAGCGACTGGGTGGCGCTGCTCACCGCGCTGGTCATCGGGCCGCGCACACCGGCCAGGTCGTTGCTGGACGGGCCGGAGCACGTGGCCGCGCGCCGCCGCGCCCGCCTGCGCGTGGAGGTGCCGCCGCAGGTGCTGCGGGCCGGCTACCGCGCCAAGCGCAGGGTCCGCAGGTACATCAAGTCGTTCACCTGAACGCCACGTGCCCCGAGGGAGGCGGCTCCCTCGGGGCACGGAACACCGGTGGCCCAGTGGGCCTGAGGCCTGGCAGGCGGCCTCAGCCGAGCGTGCGGGACAGGCGGCGGCGGATGCGGCTCAGCGTGCCGGGCCGTTCCCCCTCCGGCAGCAGCCCCAGCGCCTTCAGCCGCTGCCTCTTGAAGTACCGGTCGGCGCCGTGCTCGGCGACGAACGTCTCGGTGCCGGCGCGCAGCTCGGGATGGGCTTCGCTCTGCATGCAGTACCCGACCGCGCCCACCAGGCGCGAGATCTCCACCGGCGGCGCCGCGGTGAGCCTCCCGTCCGCGGCCAGCCGGGGCAGCAGCGCGTCGATGATCGTCACCGGGATCCTGTTGCTGTTCTCGTACGGCGACAGCCGCTCCAGCACCGTCGACGTCCCGTACGAGGCCGCATCGAGCCCGAAGAAGCGGGCGGCCGTGACCAGGCCGGTCGAGAAGCATCCGACGACCAGCGCGGGCCGCAGCGCCGCGAAGCACACCTCGGCCGGCACGCTCTCGCCCGCCACGACCAGCCGCACGCCCAGCTCGTCGGCGCCGGCCCGCAGCAGCTGCGTGTGCCGCCGGCCCGCGGCGGGATGCGGCTTGAACACCACGCTGTCGTGCCCGCGCGCGACGAGCCCGCGCAGCATCGCCATGTGCAGCTCGTGCTCCTCCTCGGGCGTGACGATGTCGAGCGACGACAGGTACTGCCCCAGGATCATCGCCTCGCCGGCCATCATGTCGGGCGCGGTGCCCGCCACCTGACCGACCACCGAGAGGAACGCCTCCTGCGACAGGGTGGCGGCCGGCACGCCGTACTCCGACAGCAGCAGCGGCCGCAGCCCCGGGACCAGGTCCAGATGCAGGAGCCGGGTGACGCGCCGGAAGATCTCGGCCGGCAGCGGGTCGCGGGTCGGGCCGTAGCTCATGAGACCGTCGGAGTAGACGGTGATGGGGCAGTCGCGCACCAGCCCGGCGATCGTGCGCGCCGGCGGCACCGCGATCGACTCGAGCACCAGCTCCTCGACCGTGTCGAGCCCCAGCGACGCCCCGATCAGCCTGCTCATCATCGGCACCTCGATGACGCGCGCCTTCCAGTCGGACGGGTGCAGCGGCGCGATGAGCTCGTTCCACGAGCGCACCTCGTCGAAGCGGGAGCGCAGCGCGGCGAACCCCGGCATCTGGTCCAGCGGCGTGGACACCTCCGGGACGGCCGTGTTCGTGGAGACGATCAACAGCCGGCGCCCGCCCTCGCCGAAGTGGCCCGCGTCGATCGCCGCGGCCAGTGACATCGCCCCGAACAGGGTCGAGGCGTAGAAGACCCGCGTCACAGCTCCTCCCTCCGCACCCGCACGCCGGCGGGGATCTCAGGCAGCAGCGCGCGCAGCGTCTGCTCGCGCTCGACGGACATGCGCGGCACGGCGTCGGCGACCAGCTCGGCCGGCAGCGACCGCACCATCGCCACGCCCCGCGCCTCGAACCGCCGGCGCAGCTCGGGCGTGAACCTGTCGGCCAGCTCCAGGTGGTGGGCCAACAGCGCGCAGAAGTTGCGCACCGCCTTCGGCAGGAACTCCGGCTCCAGGTCCTCGAAGACGAGCTCGAAGGCGTCGAAGAAGTGCAGCTGCCGCTCGTCGCCGATCTGGGTCAGCGAGCCGGTCACGCCCCTGCGGTAGAACAGCCCGGCCAGCGACGCCACCGCGAACGAGGCGGCCTGCCGGTGCAGGCGCCAGATCCACGGCCGGTCCTCGGCCGTGTGCAGCGATCCAGGGAAGCGCAGCAGGTCGCCCAGCGTGCGCCGGTAGATCCCGGCCCAGGCGTAGGGATAGTCGACCATCGTCCTGACATCGGCCGGCAGGATCGCGTCGCGAGGGTCGAGCACCAGGCCCCGGCGCGCCTCCGGAGCCCGGTGCACCACCCTCTTGCGTCCCTCGGCCTGCACGTGGTCGACGCGGACGAAGTCGCAGCCGAGCCCGTCGATCGCGGCGACGAGGTCGGACAGGTAGCCGGGGGCGAGCCAGTCGTCGCCGTCCATGAACGTCACATAGGTGCCCGAGGCGAGCTTCAGCCCTGTGTTGCGCGCGTCGGCCAGCCCGACGGGCGCCGGGTTGCGCACCAGCGACAGGCCCGGCACCTCCGACTCGGCGACGATGGCGGCCGTGTCGTCCACCGAGCCGTCGTCCACGACGATGAACTCGAAGTCACGCCGGGTGTTGCGGGCCAGCGAGGCGAGCGCGTCGGGGATGAAGCGCTCGCCGTCGCGGACCGGTACGACGACGGAGAGGGTGATCACTCGCCGTCACACCGTGACCCTGCGGAGCCTGGCCTTCGGCGCCTCCTCGCCGGGGAAGACGCGCTTGACGCCGTCGCCCATGGCCTGCTCGATGATCCTGATGTCGCGCACCAGGTGCTCGAGGCCGGCCGGCTCCAGCGAGGCGGCGTGGTCGGAGCCCCACATCGTGCGGTCCAGCGTGATGTGGCGCTCGACGGTGACCGCGCCCAGCGTGACCGCGGCCAGCGAGATCTGCAGGCCGCGCTCGTGCCCCGAGTAGCCGACCGGCACGCCGTACCGCTCCTTGAGCGTGGTGATCGTGCGCAGGTTGGCCTCCTCGGGAGGCAGCGGGTAGGTGGACGTGGCGTGCATCATGATCAGTTTGTCGGTGCCGAGGATGTCGACCGCCTGGTCGATCTCCTGCAGCGTGGACATGCCGGTCGACAGGATCAGCGGCTTGCCGGTCGCGGCCAGGGCGCGCAGCAGCTCGTGGTCGGCGACGCTGGCCGAGGCGATCTTGTGGACCAGGACGTCCATCTCCTCGAGGAACTCCACCGACGGCACGTCCCACGGCGAGGCGAACCAGTGCAGGCCACGCTCGTCGCAGTACTTGGCGATCTGGGTGTACTCCTCGCGGCCGAACTCGGTGCGCTCCTTGTACTCCAGGTAGGTCATCTCGCCCCACGGCGTCTGCCTCATCTGGGAGCGCTGCTCGACCGGCACGCAGATCTCGGGCGTGCGCTTCTGGAACTTCACCGCCTGGCAGCCGGCGTCGGCCGCCACGTCGATGAGCCGGCGGGCGATGTCGATGTCGCCGTTGTGGTTGATGCCGATCTCGCCGATCACGTAGACCGGCTCGCCGTCGCCGACCAGCAGGTCGCCGATGGCCACCGGCTTCGGCTGGCCGATCCGCAGCGAGGCCCTGCTGAGGGGCACGGGGGCCGGCGCCGGATCCTGGACGGCGGGCCGGGCGGCGAGCACGCGCTCGCACAGCTCCCTGACCGCGCCGTCGCCGCCGGACCTGGTCAGCACGACCCGCGCGGCGGCCTTGACGCTCGGGTGCGCGTCGGGCACCGTGACCGGCCAGCCGACCAGCGACATCGGGCCCAGGTCGTTGACGTCGTTGCCCACGTAGGCGACGCGCGCGGGGTCGAGGCCCTCGATCGTCAGCCAGTCGCGCAGCACGGTCCGCTTCTCGGCCAGGCCCTGCAGGACCGGCACACCCAGCTTGCGGGCGCGGGCGGCCACGACCGGGTTCTGCTCGGTGGACATCACCAGCAGCTTCACCCCCGAACGGCGCAGCAGCGAGATGCCCATGCCGTCGGAGCGGCTCACCAGGACCATCTCGCGGCCCTCGGAGTCGACGTAGGCGCGGTCGTCGGTGTGCACGCCGTCGAAGTCGGTGATGACCGCGTCGACGTCGATCGGCCCGGGCAGGTCGACGAGCGGCGCGAGCGCCCTGGCCGTCTCCAGGTCCTCGGGCTCGTCGATCTCGATGGCGTGGCGGGTGGGCACCGGCTGCACGGTGACCTCGCCGAAGAAGCGGTGGCCGTGCTCGCGCAGGCCCGCCGTCCGCATGACGTAGAAGGCGCCGGTCTCGCGGAACTCCGCGGGCCGGTCCTGGCGCATCTGCCGGGTGGAGCGGTCGTGGTTGATGCCCGCGCCGTCCGGCGTCCACAGGAAGGCGTGGCTCGGCGCGCCCGACAGGACCGCGTCGGCCTCGCCGTCCAGCACCCTGCGCACCGCCTGCGACAGGTCGGCGGGGTCGATGAAGGCGCTGGTGCACTGCACGAGCACGACGACCTCGGGGTCGCCGCCGAGCGCGTCGAGCGCGTGGAGCACCGCCGACTCGCTCGAGGCCGCGCCGCCGCTCAGCTCGGCGGGCCGCTCGACGACCGTGGCCCCCGCCTCGCGGGCCGCTGCCGCGATCCCCTCATGGTCGGTGCTGACCACCACCTGGTCGACCAGCTCGGCGCCCAGCGCGGCCTTGACGGCGCGGGTCACCAGCGGGACGCCGCCCACCTGGGCGAGGTTCTTCAGGGGAATGCCCGCCGAACCTCCGCGGGCGGGAATGACGGCGAGGACTCGCAACGTGGCTCCTTGGATTGCTTGAGGTGCCAAGGAAGCTAGTCAGGCCATCCGACCGCGCCGGGGATCGCAGCTGAACTCCCTGTTAACGTTGCGTGCGGATCCGGTAGAGGAGTTCGGGCCTGCCCACCCCGCCGTACTGCGGCACCCTGTCGGCCGCCCCGGTCTCCACCAGGTGTTCCAGATACCGTCGCGCGGTCACCCGTGACACGCCGATCGCGGCGCCCACCGCCTGCGCGGTCCTGGCCGCCTTGCGCAGCTCGGCGGCCACCGCGTCCAGCGTGTCCTGCGTCATCCCCTTGGGCAGGGCCGAGGCGCCGCCGCGCAGGGTCGCCAGGGCCCGGTCGACGTCGCCCTGTCCCGTCACCTCGCCCTCGCTGGCCCTGAACGCGGCGTAGCGCGTCAGCTTCTCCCTGAGGGTGGCGAAGGTGAACGGCTTGAGCAGGTACTGCGCGACGCCCAGCGACACCGCGTTGCGCACCACCTGCAGGTCGCGGGCCGAGGTCACCGCGATCACGTCGCACGACAGGCCCGCGGCCCTGACCGCCCGGCACACCTCCAGCCCGTGCATGTCGGGCAGGTAGAGGTCGAGCAGGATCAGGTCGACGGGCGTGGACCCGAGGAAGCGCAGCGCGTCCCGTCCCGACCTGGCCACGCCCGCCACGGTGAAGCCGGGCACCCGCTCCACGTAGACGCGGTTGGCCTCGGCGGTGATCTCCTCGTCCTCGACGACCAGCACCGTGATCGTCATCGCGGCACCCGCACCGTGAACACCGAACCGGCCACCTCGATGGTGCCGCCGAGCTGCCGCACCGCCTGGCCGACCAGGGCCAGGCCCAGGCCGCGGCCGTCGCCCTTGGACGTCCAGCCCTTGCTGAAGGCCGCCGTGTCGGCCAGGCCGGGGCCGTCGTCGGCCACCCTGATGACGAAGCTCTCCGCGTCGGCGTGCAGGTGCACCTCCACCCTGCCCGCCGCGTCGATCGCGTTGTCGATGAGGTTGCCCACGATCGTCACCACCTGCCGGGGGTCGAGGCCCAGGTCGTCCAGTTCGCTGTCGGGGGTGATGACCAGCTCGGCGCCGCGCTCGGCGGCTTCGGCCGACTTGCCGAGCAGGAGGGCGGCCAGCACGGGCTCGCGCACCGCGCCGACCACCCTGTCGGTCAGCTCCTGGGCGGCCTTCAGCTCGGCGGTGCCGAACGCGACGGCCTGCTCGGTCCTGCCCAGCTCCACCAAGGTGACGACGGTGTGCAGCCGGTTGGCCGACTCGTGCGCGGCGGCCCTGAGGGAGTCGGCGAAGCCGCGCTCGGCGTCGAGCTGGCCGGCCAGGGCCTGCAGCTCGGTGTGGTCGCGGAGGGTCACGACGGTGCCGAGCCTGCTGCTGGCGACGTTGACGACGAGCACCCGCTCGCCGACCAGGTGCACCCGGTCCTCCAAGGAGTCCGGGACGCCCGCCTCGGGTGCGGGTCGCGGCTCCTCGGGGTGGGGGAGCGCGGGCGGGCAGGCCGCCCCCGTTCCCTGGAGAGGGCCGGAGCCCGCGGGAACGGGGCGCGGGGCGTGGGGGAGGGGGGCGACGATGTCGGCGATCCCCAGGTCGGCGACGTGGCGGCCCTCGGCGTCGGCCGGCAGGTCCAGCAGCGTGCGGGCGCCGTCGTTGCACAGCGTCAGCGTGCCGTCCCTGGCCACCAGCAGCAGACCCTCCCGCACCGCGTGCAGGATCGCGTCGTGGTGCTCGTGGATGCGGCCCAGCTCGACCGGGCCGAGCCCGTGCGTCTGGCGGCGCAGCCGGTCACCCACCAGCCACGTGCCGCCCGCGCCCACACCCAGCCCCAGCGCGCCGACCAGGCCGGCCCACGAGAGCTGCTCGCGCAGCCGCGCGTCGATCCGCTCGACCGTGATCCCCGCGCTGACCAGCGCCTTGACCGCGCCTGCCGCATCCCGCACCGGCACGACCGCGCGCACCGAAGGGCCGAGCGTGCCGGTGTAGGTCTCGGTGAACGTCTCGCCGCGCAGCGCGCGGTCGATGTGGCCGAGGAACAGTCCGCCGATCTGGGCGGGGTTCGGGTGGGTGTACCGCCTGCCCCTCGTGTCCATGATCGTGACGAAGTCGACGCCGGTGGCGGTCCGCACGCGTTCGGCGTACGGCTGCAGCCGTACGGAAGGGGAGGCGTCCCGCAGCGCCGACAGCACGTCGGGTGAGGTGGCCACGCTCACGGCGACGGCCCGCGCCCTGCCCTCGGCCTCCTCGTCGAGCAGCTCGCGGGTCTGGACCAGCGCCAGCGCCGCCGCCCCCGTCAGGGTCACCACCACCACCGCCAGCTGGAGGACCAGCATCTGCCTGGCCAGACTCCAGTTCTTCACAGACGCCTCCTCTCGTCGGTGAACGAAACTTACGTAATAGTGACCTGCGTCACTCCTGGGCGCATATTCGCACAACCAGCAGCCAAGCGTTCAAGGAGTGTCCCCATGCGTGACCGCACACGGTACCTGTACCTTGCGGTGATCCTCGCCGTGGTGGCCGGAGTCGTCGTCGGGTTCGTCGCACCCGAGGTCGGCAAGGAGCTCAAGCCACTCGGCACCGCCTTCGTCGCGCTGATCAAGATGATGATCAGCCCCATCATCTTCTGCACGATCGTGCTCGGTGTCGGCTCGGTCAGCCGGGCGGCCAAGGTCGGCAAGGTGGGCGGGCTCGCGCTCGGCTACTTCCTGCTCATGTCGACGGTCGCGCTCGCCATCGGCCTGGTCGTCGGCAACCTGCTCGACCCGGGTGCCGGGTTGCAGCTGACCGACGCCGCCAAGCAGGCCGCGGAGGCGGAGGCGGCCAAGGGCGGCGAGTCGAGCACCGTCGACTTCCTGCTCGGCGTCATCCCCACCACGCTGGTGTCGGCCTTCACCGAGGGCCAGGTGCTCCAGACGCTGCTCGTCGCCCTCCTGGTCGGTTTCGCCCTGCAGGCCATGGGGAGCAGGGGCGCGCCGATCCTCAAGGGCATCGAGCACATCCAGCGGCTCGTCTTCCGCGTCCTCGCCATGATCATGTGGGCGGCGCCGGTGGGCGCCTTCGGCGCGATCGCCGCGGTCGTCGGCTCCACCGGCATCAAGGCGCTGCAGTCGCTGGCGGTCATCATGGTCGGCTTCTACGCCACCTGCCTGCTGTTCGTCGCCCTCGTGCTGGGCCCGCTGCTGTGGGTGGTGGCCCGGGTCAACCTCTGGTCGCTGCTGCGCTACCTGGGCAGGGAGTTCCTGCTCATCCTGTCGACGTCGTCGTCGGAGTCGGCGCTGCCCAGGCTCATCGCCAAGATGGAGCACCTCGGCGTCTCCCGTTCGGTGGTGGGCATCACGGTGCCCACCGGCTACTCCTTCAACCTGGACGGCACCGCCATCTACCTGACCATGGCCACGCTCTTCGTCGCCTCGGCCACCGGGTCGCCGCTGATGCTCGGCGAGCAGGTCTCGCTGCTGCTCTTCATGATCATCGCGTCCAAGGGCGCGGCGGGGGTCACCGGCGCGGGACTGGCCACGCTCGCCGGCGGCCTGCAGTCCCACCGGCCCGACCTGGTGGACGGCGTCGGCCTCATCGTGGGCATCGACCGCTTCATGTCGGAGGCCAGGGCGCTGACCAACTTCGCCGGCAACGCGGTCGCGACGGTGCTGGTCGGCACGTGGACGGGCGAGTTCGACAGGGAGCGGGCCGCCGAGGTCCTGGCCGGTCGCGCCCCCTTCGACGAGGCGACGCTGCTCGACGAGCACGAGCCGGAGCCGGAGCAGCCGCCCGCCGCCGAGCGGGAGATGACGGCGGTCTGACCTCATGCCGGGCCCCTCACGCCAGGGGCAGCCTCAGCACGAAGAGCGCGCCGCGTGGACTGTCGTCCACCTTGATGTCCCCGCGGTGCGCGATCGCCACGTCCCGCACGATCGCCAGGCCGAGCCCGGTGCCCCCGGCGTCCCTGCTGCGGGCGGCGTCCAGCCGGGTGAAGCGCTCGAAGACGCGCTCCCGCTCCTCGGGCGAGATCCCCGCCCCGTCGTCCTGGACGGCCAGCACGGCGAATCCGTCCTCCTTGCGCACCGACACCGTCACCGAGCTGTCGGCGTGGCGCTGGGCGTTGTCCAGCAGGTTGGTCAGCGCGCGGCGCAGCTGCATCAGCACGCCCTCGACCACGACGTCCTCGGTCGTCTCCAGCCGGACGGGGATCTTGTCCAGGCGGCAGGCCAGCTCCTCCCGCACCAGTTCCGACAGGTCGATCCGCTCCTTGACCACGTCCACCCGCGACCCGATCCTGGCCAGCAGCAGCAGATCCGACATGATCGCTTCGAGCCGGTCGGTGTCGTGCAGGGCGCTGTCCACCAGCGCGTCCATGTCGGTGTCCTCGGGGTAGAGCTGGGCGCTCTCCAGCTGCGCCCGCAGCCCCGCGATCGGGGTGCGCAGCTCGTGGGAGGCGTCGGAGGCGAACTGCCGTTGCTGCTCGGCCGAGCGTTCGAGCCGGTCGAGGGTGCTGTTGATCGACCTGGCCAGCTGCGCCACCTCGTGCTCCCCGGACGGCACGCTCACGCGCCTGCTGAGGTCGGTGGCGTTGACCATGTCCAGCTCGGTGAGCATCGTGGTCACCGGGCGCAGCGTGCGGCCGGTCACCATCCACGTCACCCATCCCACGAGCGCGACGACGAGGGCCACCTGGGCGGCGATGGCGATCTCGAGGGTGCGGGTGGCCAGCAGGCCGGGCGTCGGCCGTGCCGCGTAGACCACCATGGAGTCGGGGGCCGTCGACAGCCTGACCGCGGTCATGTGGAGGCAGCTGGTCGCGCCGCAGGTGGTGAGGTTGACGACACGCCTGTCGGGCGAGGGCATGAGGTTGGTGAGCGGGGGCATGCCCGCGGCGGCGCTGCTGGAGGCCACCACCCGGCCGCCGCTGGTGACGACCTGCAGCAGGTTCACCTCGTCGGTCGTGACGGGGATCGTGCCGGTGACCAGATGCCCTTCGCGTAGCGAGGCGGCCACGGTGGCGGCGGCGTCCTTGGTGTTCTTCCACGCGCCGGCGTTCACCAGCGATCGTGTCACCAGCACACCGCCGGCTCCGGCTGGAATCAGCACGAAGGTCGCGACGGCCACGGCGATGAGCGTGATCCGTCCGCGGAGGGAGCTCGCCCACATGCGTGACACGCCACGAGGTTACTGAGCCACAACTTTCACAAAAGCCCTAAAGAGGGAAAAATTAGGTCATCCTTCCGCGTGGCTGGCCATACCTTGCGGGGCCCGCGATGCGGCTGATGTCAGGACCGCGGCGCGTGGGCCGCCAGCCCGTAGCCGGCCGGAGCAGCACCCCGCCCCGTGACGAGGGCCGTGAGGTAGTGGCCGACCAGCGGGACGAACTTGAAGCCCTGCCCGCAGAAACCCGTCGCCACGCTGATGGGGCCCTTCCTGTCGATCACGAAGGTGTCGCGCGGGGTGTTGTCGTACAGGCAGCTGATCGGCGTCGAGCCGGCGGGGTCGAGGCCGGGGAGCCAGGTCCTGACGTACTCGAGCAGCTCCCGGTCGGCCCGCGCCTCGGGCGTGAAGTCGCGCAGGTCCGGGTCCACCACGGGACCCGTCCCGTGCAGCCCGACCTTGACGCCGGACCCCTGCTCGAACACCCCGTACGCCCCGGCGGTCGTGAACCGGTCGTCGCCCTCCCGCCAGTGCACGAAGCTCGGCCAGCCATGCGCCGGGTCCCGCGGCACGAAGAACCTGGGCTGTTCCTGGGTCGCCACGATGGCCGGCAGGCCGAGGTGGCCGCCCAGCAGCCGGGGCGCCCACGCCCCCGCGGTCACCACGACCTGGCGGGCGCGCAGCGCCCCGTCGGGCGTGTCCACCTCCACCAGCCCGCCGTCCGGGCCGTCGCCGTGGGTCAGGACGCGCAGCGCCGTCGCCGGGCATCCGGGCCTGAACTCGGCGCCCCGCAGGCGAGCCAGCCGCTGGAGCACGGCGACGGCGCGGTCGGCCAGCAGCCTGCCCGACCCCGGCTGGTACAGCACGGGGGTCTCGAAGCGCATGCCCGGCCAGCGCTCGACGGCCTCGCGGGGGTCGAGGACCTCGTGCGCGACGCCGTGACGGGTGAACAGGGAGCGGAACCTCTCGACCGCCCGCTCGCCGACGCCGTGGTCGAGGCCGCCGGTGAGCTCCAGCAGCCGCTCGCCCGACTCCTCCTCGAGCTCGGCCCACATCCGGCCCGCCCGCCGCACCTCGAGCAGGTAGTGCTCGTCGTCGACGGCCGCTCTGAACAGCCTCGTCCCGCCGTGCGAGCCGCCCCGGTCATGGCCGAGCCCGTACTTCTCGAGTGTCACGACGTCGCGACCGGCGGCGGCCAGGGACCGGCTCGCCGCCGACCCCATGGCGCCCGCGCCGATCACGACGACGTCATGCGTCCGCATGGTCCCGGCCCCCTTCGCTCGCGTACCCGCCCGACGGGCAGTATCGCGCAGCGGGCGGACGGGGCGCTCGCGGGGGCGCGGCGCTCAGTTCTCGCCGGTGGCCACCCACACGGCGGTGTCGGCGGGCACCGACCCGTCGGCCGTCAGCGGCCCGCTCGACAGCAGCACCCGGCCGGTGACCTGGACGGGCTCCTCGCCGAAGTTGACCAGCACCAGCAGGCCGGGCTCGCGCCGGAACGACAGCACGTCCTCGGCCGAGTCGAGCCAGGTCAGCTCGCCGCCGCCGAGCGCCGGATGCTCCTTGCGCAGCCGCAGCGCGGCCCGGTAGAAGGCCAGCGTCGAGTCAGGGTCGCCCTCCTGCGCCGCATGGCTGAGCGGACCCCACGTCGAGGGGATCGGCAGCCACGGGTCGCGCCAGCCGAAGCCGTCGGCGGCGGTCCACGGCAGCGGCACCCGGCACCCGTCGCGGCTCTCGCCGGTGCGCAGGAAGGCGGGATCCTGCTTGAGCTCGTCGGGCAGGTCGAGCACCTCGGGCAGGCCGAGCTCCTCGCCGTTGTAGAGGTAGGCCGAGCCGGGCAGCGACAGCATGAGCTGGGTGGCGGCGCGGGCGCGGGCCAGGCCGCCGTGCCTGGTGACGTGGCGCGGCTTGTCGTGGTTGGACAGCACCCACGTCGTCGGCGCGCCCACCAGCTCGGCCTCCGCCAGCGCCTTGTCGATGACCTCGCGGAAGGACTTGGCCCCGTAGGCGGCCATCATGAACTCGAAGTTGAACGCCTGGTGCAGCTCGTCCGGCCCGACGTAGCGGGCCAGCCGGGCGGGCGAGGACACCCACGCCTCGGCGACCGCCATCCGGCCGCCGGGGTAGGCGTCGAGGATGGGCCGCCACTCCCGGTAGATCTCGTGCACGCCGTCCTGGTCGAAGTACGGCACGCTCTCGTCGCCGAGCATCTCGGCCTGGCGCCCCTCCTTGGGCCCCACGGACGGCAGCCCGGGCGCCTTGACCATGCCGTGCGCCACGTCGATCCGGAACCCGTCGACGCCGCGGTCGAGCCAGAAGCGCAGGATCGAGCGGAACTCCTCGCGGACGGCGGGGTGCTCCCAGTTCAGGTCGGGCTGGGTGGGGTCGAACAGGTGCAGGTACCACTGACCGTCCTCGACCTGCGTCCAGGCCGGGCCGCCGAAGATCGACTCCCAGTCGTTGGGCTCGTCGCGGAAGATGTAGCGCTCGCGCAGCCCGGCCTTGAACCACGGGTGCTCGGAGGAGGTGTGGTTGGGCACGATGTCGACGATCACCCTGAGGCCCAGCGCGTGGGCGTCGGCGATCATCGCGTCGAAGTCGGCGAGCGTGCCGAAGCGGGGGTCGACGTCGCGGTAGTCGGCCACGTCGTAGCCGCCGTCGTTGAGCGGGGAGGTGTAGAAGGGGCTCAGCCAGACGGCGTCCACGCCCAGGTCCGACAGGTAGCCCAGGCGCTCGCGGAGCCCGATCAGATCGCCGGTCCCGTCTCCGTTGCCGTCGGCGAAGCTGCGGGGGTACACCTGGTACACGACGGCGTCCCGCCACCAGTCGTCGTTGCCGTGCATGAAGCCGTCCTTCCCCGATGTCCACGATGTCGGCAAGAAGGATCCCGTGTGAAGATGGTCAAGCGCAAGTTTCGGAAAGTTGCAGTCATGTCGATCGTCCGCACGGTTGTTCAAAGACGCTTCATGGCAGGTAGCGGTGAGGTAACTCTCCTGCGCAAGTTCTTCCAATTCTTGCAAAGACTCGCTAACGTCCCCGAAACATAAGCCGCAAAGGCGGCTGTTTCAGGATCTTTCAGCGGCGCTCCCCCACATGCGCCGCTTGACCTCAGGAGGGTCCCATGCGCATCCGGGCACTGGGTGTGGCCGCCCTGACGACCGTGGCGTTCGGCGCCACGGCATGCGGTGGTTCGGAGCCGGCGCCGTCAGCGGCGCCGAGCTCGGCCGCGCCGTCCGCCACGGCGTCGGCTTCCGCCGACAAGGGCAGCGGCAAGCTCGTGATCTGGGCCGACCCCAACCGCACCAAGGCGCTCAAGCCCTTCGCCGACCAGTTCGGCACCGAGAACGGTGTCACGGTGGAGGTGAAGGAGATCAGCAAGGACAACCAGCAGACCTTCCTCACCGCCTCCCAGCAGGGCAGCGGCCCCGACGTGATGATCGGCGCGCACGACTGGATCGGCAACCTCGTGCAGAACGGCGCCATCGACCCGGTCAACCTGACCGAGGAGCAGAAGGCGAGCTTCTCGCCGATCGCGCTCAAGGCCGTCACCTTCAACGGCCAGGTGTACGGCGCGCCGTACGCCGTGGAGAACGTCGCGCTCATCCGCAACACCAAGCTCGCCCCCGACGCCCCCGCCACCTTCGACGACGTGCTCGCCAAGGGCAAGGAGCTCAAGAAGGCCGGCAAGGTCGACGAGGTGCTCTGCCTGCCCGTCACCGCCAAGGGCGACGCCTACCACGTCTACCCGCTCTTCTCCTCCGCCGGCGGCGCCATCTTCGGCACCACCTCCAGCGGCGACCCCGACCCCAAGAAGGTGCTGGTCGGCTCCAAGGACTCGCAGGCCGCCTTCAAGAAGCTGGCCGAGCTCGGCGAGAAGGGCGACGCGGCGCTGAAGACCTCGCTCACCAACGAGAACAGCATCCCGACCTTCGCCGGCGGCAAGTGCGCCTTCCTCGTCTCCGGTCCGTGGGCGATGGCCGACGTGAAGAAGAGCGGCCTGTCCTACGACATCAGCCCCGTCCCCGGCTTCAAGGACGGCAAGCCCGCCACGCCGTTCGTGGGCGTGCAGAGCTTCTTCGTCGCCGCCAAGGGCGCCAGCAAGACCCTCGCCCAGGAGTTCGTCACCAACTACGTGACCAACGCCGACGTCGCCAAGGCCCTCTACGACGCCGACCCGCGTCCGCCGGCCCTGACCTCCGCCCTGGAGGCCGTCAAGGCGAGCGACCCCGACGCAGGCAAGTTCCTCGAGGCGGGCGCCGGCGGCATCCCCATGCCCGCCATCCCCGAGATGTCGGCCATCTGGGAGCCGTTCGGCATCGCCGAGGCCGCCGTCGTCAAGGGCAGCGACCCGGTGAAGGCCGCCGAGTCGGCGCAGAAGACCATCGACGGCTCGCTGAAGAACTAGCCGATGTCCCTGGACGTGCGTGAGGCCGCGGAGGTCAGGTCCACTCCGCGGCCCCGTCGCGAACTGACCACCGCGTTCGTGGTGAGCAGGATCGCCGTGCTGGCCGTGGCCGCCGCGATCCTGCTCTACGCCGTGCCGCCGCTGGTCGCCGCCGAGTCATGGGTCTCGCTGACCGTGCTCGGCCTGGCCAGCGCGATCATCGGATACCTCTACCTGACCCGCCGCTTCGTGCCCGCGAAGTATCTCGTCCCCGGCACCGTCTTCCTCATCGCCTTCCAGGTGTTCCCGGTCCTCTACACCGTGAGCACCGCCTTCACCAACTTCGGTGACGGCCACCGCGGTGACAAGGCCGCCGCGATCACCGCGATCGAGACCGGGTCGGTACGGCAGGCGCCGGGCTCGCCCGAGTACGGCCTGAGCGCCGCCCTCAAGGGGGACACGCTGGTGTTCCTGCTGGTCGACCCCAAGACCAAGCAGGTCCAGGAGGGCACGGCCGCGGGGCTCGCCCCCGTCCAGGGCGCCCGGCTGGGCGTGACCGGCAAGGTCATCGAGGCGCCCGGCTACACCGTGCTCAAGGCGCCGGAGGCGGCCGCCCGCGCCGGCCAGATCGCCGGGCTGGCGGTCCCCACGCGGGGCGGCCTGATCAAGGCCAACGGCCTGAGCCGCGCGGTGGAGGGCAGGGCGGCCCTCGCCTACGACGCCGGCTGCGACTGCGTGCGCGGCGAAGGCGACACCTGGACGGCCGACGAGTCGCAGGGCTACTTCGTCAACGCCAGGGGCGAGCACCTCGCGCAGGGCTGGCAGGTCAACGTGGGCCTGGCCAACTTCGCCCGCGTCGTCACCGACCCCACGCTCTCGGCCCACTTCCTCGGCATGTTCAGCTGGAACGTCGCCTTCGCGCTGCTGTCGGTGCTGGGCACGTTCGCGCTCGGCATGTCCGTGGCGCTGGCCCTGCACCACCCGAAGATGCGCGGCACCAGGATCTACCGGATCGCGCTGATCCTGCCGTACGCCATGCCCGCGTTCGCGATGCTGCTGGTCTGGCGCGACATGTTCAACCGCGACTTCGGCCTGATCAACAACCTGTTCGGGCTCGACGTCGACTGGCTGGGCGGGGCGGTGTCGGCCAAGGCCGCCGTGCTCCTGGTCAACCTGTGGCTGGGCTTCCCCTACATGTTCCTGGTCACCACCGGCGCGCTGCAGGCGATCCCGCGCGAGCTGAACGAGGCGGCCTCGATCGACGGCGCGCCGCCGTCCTACGCCTTCCGCAAGGTCACGCTGCCGCTGCTGCTGGTGTCGCTCAGCCCGCTGCTGATCTCCTCGTTCGCCTTCAACTTCAACAACTACAACGCGATCGCGCTGACCACCGACGGCGGGCCGTTCCCCGCCGACAGCCCGACGGTCGGCGCCACCGACCTGCTGATCAGCTACACGGTCAGGCTCGCCTTCGGCCAGGGGGCGGCGCAGTTCGGCCTGGCGGCCACCATGTCGGTGTTCATCTTCGCGATCGTGGCGACCATCTCGGCGATCACGTTCAGGCGGACCCGCAAGCTGGAGGACGTCTACGCATGAAGCTGATGCTGCGGCACGCCTACGTGCTGCTGGTGTGCGCGTTCGCGCTGTTCCCGATCCTGTTCGTGGTCTCGGCGGCGATCAACCCGCTGGGCACGCTGGCCTCCTCCGACCTGCTGCCCACCGGCGCGAGCCTCGACAACTTCGCCAAGTTGTTCAGCTCGGACGTCTACCCGTTCGGCCGCTGGTTCTTCAACTCGGTGTTCATCGCGCTGGCCTCCTCGTCGGCGAGCCTGCTGCTGTCGATGTTCGCCGCCTACGCCTTCAGCCGCATGCGCTTCGCCGGCCGCCGGGTCGGCCTGCTGTCGCTGCTGCTGATCCAGATGTTCCCGCAGTTCCTGGCCATCGTGACGATCTTCATGATCTTCACCAGGGTCACCGAGCTCTACCCCGCCTTCGGCTTCAACACCACGTGGGGCATCCTGCTGCTCTACCTGGGCGGCGCGCTCGGCGTGAACACCTGGCTGATGAAGGGTTTCCTCGACACCATCCCGAAGGAGCTCGACGAGTCGGCCACCGTCGACGGCGCCACCCACGCGCAGATCTTCTGGAAGATCATCCTGCCGCTGGTCACGCCGATCCTCGCGGTCACCGCGCTGCTGGCCTTCATCGGCACGATGAGCGAGTTCCTCATGGCCAACATTTTCCTTCGCGACCCGGAGAGCAAGACGCTCGCCGTGGGCATGTACGGCATGATCGCCGGCGACGGCCGCAACGCCAACTTCGGCATGTTCGCCGCGGCCACGCTCCTCACCGCGATCCCCACGGTCAGCGTGTTCCTCTGGCTGCAGAAGTTCATCGTTTCCGGTCTGACCGCGGGCGCGGTCAAGGGCTGAGGAAGGCAGACGGCACGTGCACCACCTCGACCAGCCGCACCACGACGGCTCGTCCCTCTACATCTCCACCCCCGCTCCCGCGCTGGGGGAGGAGGTGACCGTGTGGCTGCGCGTCCCGCCCGCCTTCGCGCTGGACGCGGTCCATGTGCGCGCCGTCCACGACGGCGAGCCGCGCTACATGCCGGCCGCGCAGGACCCGTCGAGGCGGGGCGCGGGCGGGTACGGCGCCGCCGACACCTGGTGGAAGGCGACGGTCACGGCGGTCAACCCGGTCGTGCCGTACCGTTTCCTGCTGCTGACGCCGGGCGGGCAGCAATGGCTGACCGCCCGGGGCCTGGTCGGGCACGACGTGACCGACGCCACCGACTTCCGGCTCGTCGCCCACGAGCCGCCGCCGGACTGGATGGCCGACGCGATCGTCTACCAGATCTTCCCCGACCGGTTCGCCCGCTCGGGCGCCGGCGGCGAGCCGCCCGCGTGGGCGCTGCCCGCCGAGTGGGACACCGACGAGGTCATCGGCGAGGGGCCGGGCACGCCCGAGCAGTTCTACGGCGGCGACCTCGACGGCATCGTCGAGCATCTCGACCACATCCAGGAGCTCGGCGCCGACACCGTCTACCTGACGCCGATCTTCCCCGGCCGGTCCAACCACCGCTACGACGCCGCCCGGTTCGACGCCGTCGACCCGCTGCTGGGCGGTGACGAGGCGCTGGAGCGGCTGTCGGCGGCGGTGCACGCGCGCGGGATGCGGCTGCTCGGTGACATCACCACCAACCACACCGGCGACTCGCACGAGTGGTTCACCGCCGCCGTCTCCGACGTCCACGCGCCGGAGCGGGAGATGTACTACTTCGACGACGACACCGGCGACTACGAGTCGTGGTGGGGCGTGAAGACGCTGCCCAAGCTCAACTGGGGCAGCCCGCTGGTCCGCGCCAGGATGGGGGAGGCCATCACCAGGTGGCTCGGCCGGCTGGACGGCTGGCGCGTCGACGTGGCCAACATGACCGGCAGGCGCGGCGGCGACGACCACAACCACGAGGTGGCCAGGCTGCTCAGGCCGCGGGGCGCCGCCTTCATCGCCGAGCACAACCACGACGCCTCCGCCGACCTCGACGCCGGCGGCTGGCACGGCACCATGAACTACGGCGGCTTCACCCGGCCCGTGTGGGCGTGGCTGCGCGGCGAGTCGCTCGAGCTCGCCCACTTCCTCGGCGTGCCGGGCGGCGTGCCCTCCCGCGACGGCGCCGCCACGGTCGCCACCTTCAAGGAGTTCGCCGCGCACATGTCGTGGCGCTCGCTGGTCCACTCCTGGCAGCTGCTCGACTCCCACGACTCGCCGCGCATCCGCACCGTCACCGGCTCGCGCGAGCGGCACCTGGTCGCGCTCGGCCTGCAGGCCACGCTGCCCGGCACGCCGATGGTGTTCGCCGGCAGCGAGTTCGGGCTGACCGGCGACAACGGCGAGTACTCCCGCACCCCGATGCCGTGGAACCGGCCCGAGGACCGCGACGAGGAGACCCACGCCGCCTACCGGCGGCTGCTGGGCCTGCGCAGGGCCGAGCCGGCGCTGCGCAGGGGCGGCCTGCGCTGGGTGCACGCCTCGGCCGACTGCCTGGTGTTCCTGCGGGAGAGCGCGAGCGAGTCGCTGCTGGTGTGCGCGCGCAGGGCGCCGGGCGAGCCGCTGGCGCTGCCCCTGGACGGCACGCTGACCGGCGTCCACGACGCCGACGATCTTGACTCGCCGGTCCTACCGGGAGAAGGGCCGTCGTTCAAGGTTTGGCGTCTCGCCGCACGCGGCTGATCACGCTACGGTATGCACCTGACGATTCGTTCTTCAACTAGATGAGTGGTGCGCCGATGAAGTCGCTGGTCGTGGCCGTTCTGCTGTTGCCCGCCGGCCATCTGGAGAGCAACGTGGCGGGGACGACGTACTACGTCGACTCCAAGGCGGGCGACGACGCGGCGGCCGGCACCAGCGCCGCCACCGCGTGGAAGAGCCTGGCGACGGTCAACGCCGCCACGCTGCGGCCCGGCGACACGGTCAACCTCAAGCGTGGCAGCAGCTGGAGCGAGACGCTGACCCTCGCCGCCAAGGGCAGCGCCGCCAGGCCGATCGTGGTCCAGCCGTACGGCACGGGCGCCGCGCCCAAGCTGAGCGGCCAGGACCAGCCCTGCGTCGTGATCACCGGCAACCACTGGCGCGTCTCGGGCATCAGGGCGAGCAACTGCCAGTGGTCGGGCTTCGAGATCAGCGGTGACGGAAACGAGCTGACCGGCGTGACGGCCGACGGCAACATCGCCGGCGTCCACGTCGGCACCGACGGCAGCCGCAACACCATCAGGAACAGCACGCTGACCGGCAACAACCGGATGAGCGTCAACGACGACGGCGGCGACAACGACTCCGGCGCCTTCGGCGTCCTGCTCAACGGCGACGACAACCTCGTCACCGGCAACACGATCACCGGCAGCTTCGCCACCAGCAAGGACTACGGTTTCGACGGCGCGGCCGTCGAGATCTTCAACGGCGACCGCAACAGGATCACGCACAACCGCTCCCACGACAACGTCACCTTCACCGAACTGGGCGCGCAGAAGGGCAAGACGGCGACCGGCAACGTCTTCGCCTTCAACGTCGTGACCTCCGGCCGCAAGCTCGCCTCGTTCCTCGTCACCCGCGGGCCCCGGCACGTCGTCGGGCCGGTGAAGGGGACAGTCGCCGTGCACAACTCGGTGTACCTGCCCGCCGCCAAGACCATCGGCTGGTCCTGCCACGACGGGTGCGCTCCCGACATCCTCAAGCTGCGCAACAACGTGATCGCGGTCGGCGGCGAGATGGGCTGGGAGGACGGCAAGGGCGCCGACGAGGCCGGCAGCGTCTACATGGGCCGCAAGAAGCGCTTCACGCTCGGTCCCGGATCGGTGATCGCCGACCCGCGCTTCGTCTCCAGGACCGACCTGCGCCTGCGGCCCGGCTCGCCGGCGCTGGGGCGCGGCGCCGTGCTGAGCCCCGTGTGGTTCGGCGGCTCGGCCGTCACCAAGGACTTCACGGGTAAGCCCCTCGGCGCCGCGCGCGACGCCGGGGCCTACCAGCGCTGAGCGGGAGCGGCCTCGACCACGGCGCCGGTGACCGGGGCCCGACGAGCTGAGCCCCGACGAGCTGGGCCCCGGCGAGTTGGGCCCCGGCACGGCGGCGCCTTACGGGATCCGCTCCAGCACGCCGGCACGGTGGCGCCTTACGGGATCCGCTCCAGCACGGTCGCGTTGGCCAGGCCGCCCGCCTCGCACATCGTCTGCAGCGCGTAGCGGGCACCCCGCTGCCGCATGGCGTTGACCAGGGTGGTCATGATGCGGACGCCGCTGGCGCCGAGCGGATGGCCGAGCGCGACGGCGCCGCCGTTGACGTTGACCTTCGCCGGGTCGGCCCCGGTCTCCCGCAGCCAGGCCAGCACCACGCTGGCGAAGGCCTCGTTGACCTCGAACAGGTCGATGTCGGCCAGGCTCAGCCCCGCCTTCCTCAGTACCTTCTCCGTGGCGGGGATGACGCCCGTCAGCATGAGCAGCGGGTCGGAGCCCGTCACGGCGAAGGAGTGCAGCCTGGCCAGCGGGCGCAGGCCGAGCCTGGCCGCCGTGTCGGCGCCGGCGATCAGCACGGCCGCGGCGCCGTCGTTGGTGGGGCTCGCGTTGCCCGCCGTGACCGACCAGTCGATCTGCGGGAAGCGCTCGGCGTAGCCGGGGTCGGCGAAGGCGGGCTTCAGCCCCGCGAGCACCTCCATCGTCGTGCCGGGCCGTACGGACTCGTCCCTGTCGAGCCCGGCGATCGGGGCGAGCTCGGCGGAGAAGTCGGCGGCGGCCGCCTTGCGGTGCGAGCCCATCGCGAAGGCGTCCATCTCCTCACGGCTCAGGCTCCACTTGGCGGCGATCAGCTCCGCGCTGACTCCCTGCGGGACCAGGCCCTCGGGGAAGCGGGCGGCGACGCCGGGACCGAAGGGGTCGGCGCCGGGCGGCACGTTCGACCACATGGGCACCCTGCTCATCGACTCGACCCCGCAGGCCACGACCAGGTCGTAGGCGCCCGACATGACGCCCTGGGCCGCGAAGTGCACCGCCTGCTGGGAGGAGCCGCACTGCCGGTCCACGGTCACGGCCGGCACCTCGTCGGGGAAGCCCGCCGACAGCCACGCGTAACGGGTGGTGTTCATCGCCTGCTCGCCGACCTGGTCGACGCAGCCGCCGATCACGTCGTCCACGAGCGCGGGGTCCACGCCGCTGCGCTCGATCAGCGCGCGCAGCGTGTGCGCGAGCAGTTCCACCGGGTGGACCTGGGCCAGCGCGCCGCTGGGCTTGCCCTTGCCGATGGGGGTTCGTACGGCCTGCACGATCACGGCGTCGCGCATCGCGCCTCCTGGTTCGTTGGAAAACTGGACTGTCTTCACGCTACAACGTCCGGTTTTCCAACGCGCTACGGGTGGGGGGTAGGGGTCATCGACAAATGCCCTATCGGGCATCATTCTGGACATAGCCCGGAAACGCGCGCGAAATCTCCCTGCGGCACTGTTTGGAGCCTTCGGAAGGGGGAGATGCGATGTTGCTGAGACTCAGGGTCTCGTTGCCGGACCGCCCCGGCGGTCTGGGTCAGGTCGCCCGGGTGCTGGGTGTGCTCGGGGCCGACATCTTGCAGGTCACCGTGCTCGAACGCGAGGCGGGCAGGGCCGTGGACGACTTCGTCATCTCGTGGCCGGGCGCCACCACTCCCGCCTCGGTCCGCGACAGGCTGTCGGCCGTCCCGGGCGTCAAGGTCGAAGGCGTCTGGCCCACCCGTGAGGTCCCAGGCTCCGCGCCCGACTACGATCTCCTCCTGCACGTCGCCGCCGACCCCGCACGCGGCCTCGCCACACTGGTCGACGCGCTGCCCTCGCTGTGCGGGGGAGAGTGGGCGCTCGCCCTGGGCGAGGGCGTCGTACGGCACGCCAGCCCCGCCGCCCCACCCACCTTCCAGCTGCTCGAGCTGCCGCCCAGGGCGCTGTCCCACGAGGCCGGCGAACACCGCCTGATGGTGCTCCCCGTGACCAGCCCGGCCGTGCACGTCATCGTCGCCCGCGCCGAGGGCCCGCCCTTCCACCGGGCCGAGCTGGAGCGCGCGGCCCGCATCGTCGAGATCGTCTCCCGCATGGCCACCCGCTTCGAGCCGGTCGCCGACTGACCGTCAGCCGCCCGCGCGGGTCCCAGGGCAGCGGCCACCACCCGCGCGGGCCCCATCGACCGTCCCGTCTCGCGCGTCCCGTCTCAGCGTGGCCCGTCTCGCGCGGGCCCCATCGACCGTCCCTCTCGCGCGTCCCGTCTCAGCGTGGCCCGTCTCACGCGTCCCTATCGACTGTCCGGTCTCAGCGTGGCCCCGTCGAACGTCCCGTCATCCCGTCGCGGGGAGTCAGCGGCGCGGCGGGTCGATCCGCGCGCCGTCCATCGTGAACAGCATCAGGCGGCTGACATCCACGCCGATCTTGGCGGCGTCCCCGGTCCGCCACGCCGGCCGCACGCCCAGCCGGACGATCAGGTCCGCCCTGCGGTGGCTGCCGTCGCGCATGGTGTGGCCGACCTGTTCCTGGTCGGCGTGGTCCTCCTCGACCGGCCCGAGGAGCCGCCGCATCATCCCGCGCAGCCCGCCGCCCCCCTGGTCGCGGCCGTTGGCGTTGCGCCGGGGATCGGGCGGCTCCGGGACGGCCACCCCCGGCACCCCGCACTCGACGTAGGCCAGCCACTCGTGGCCGTGGTACTCCAGCGCCCTGACCCTGCCGTAGAAGCTCGGCCCCTCGTACGACTCCGGGACCGGCGCGAGCCCGTCGGGGCGCAGCCCCACGATGATCTGGCCGCCGGTGTGCTGGGAGATGGCGTACGCCCGGGGGTCGCTCCACGGGATCACCAGCTGGTGGGGGCCGAAGTCGAGCAGCACGTACTGGTTCTGCGGCGTCCGCACGGTCGCGGCCAGCAGGTTGAGCTGCTGGGAGCTCAGGAAGGCCGCCACGAAGGCGGTCGCCGGGTCGTTGTAGATCTGGGCGGGGGTTCCGACGTCCTGCAGCACGCCCCTGTTCATGATGGCGATGCGGTCGGCCAGCGTGAGCGCCTCGACCTGGTCGTGGGTGACGTAGACGGTGGTGACGCCGAGCGAGCGGACCAGGGAGGAGATCTCCATGCGCAGCTCGGTGCGCATGCCGGCGTCGAGGTTGGACAGCGGCTCGTCCATCAGGAAGATCTTCGGCTGGCGGACGATGGCGCGGCCCATGGCCACGCGCTGGCGTTGGCCGCCCGACAGGGTGCCGGGCCTACGGTCGAGGGTCTCGTCGATGTGTAACGCCTTGGACAGCTCGGTCACGCGTTCCCTGACCACGGCGGGGTCGGCCTTGGCGATCTCCAGGGGGAAGGCCATGTTGCCGCGCACCGTGCGGTGCGGGTAGAGGGCGCCGTTCTGGAAGACCATCGCGACGTCGCGGTCGCGCGGGGCCACGTGGTTGGCGAGCTTGCCGTCGAGCCACAGGTCGCCGGAGGTGACCTCTTCCAGCCCGGCGATCATCCGCAGCAGCGTCGACTTGCCGCATCCCGACGGTCCGAGCAGGACGAGGAACTCCCCGTCGGCGGCGCGCAGGCTCAGCCGGTCGACCGCCAGGTATCCCCCGGGGTAGACCTTGGTTACCTTGTCCAGGACGACCGTGCTCATGGGTCTGCTCCACCCTCGTCGACGCGCATCAGACTCCCGAGCGCGAGGGAGTCATCGCTGCTTGGCGGGCACGAGACGTCACCTGTGACGGGGCTGATTGATGAGGTAGTACATCGCGTGTTCACCCCGGTGTCCAGACTTGACATGAAAAATCTGTAACCGTGCGTGGCTGATTCAAGACGGCGGCCCGCGACGCGCCCGAATCCCCGCTCCCGCCCACGTATCCGGTCGGCTTCGGTATGCCGGCAACCATCCCCAGCCTCGACTTATTGCGAAAAATCCCACTTTGGAAAGGCTTGCGTAAACTTGCGGCAAGCCCTTTCATATGAAGTGGTCCCGTCGCGTTGGCGGGACCTGCTTGTTGTCGGTTCGCGGGGGACATCACATGACCCACTCGTCGGCACCGGCCCGCTGGTGGCGGGACGCGGTGATCTACCAGGTGTACGTGCGCAGCTTCGCCGACGGCGACGGTGACGGCGTCGGCGACCTGATGGGCGTGCGCGACCGCCTCGGCTACCTCGCCGACCTCGGCGTCGACGCCGTCTGGCTGACGCCCTTCTACTCGTCGCCGATGGCCGACTTCGGCTACGACGTGGCCGACTACCGCGACGTCGACCCGCTGTTCGGCACGCTGGCCGACGCCAAGGCGCTCATCGACGAGGCGCACGGCCTGGGCATCAGGGTGATCGTCGACATCGTGCCCAACCACACCTCCTCCGCCCACCCCTGGTTCCAGGAGGCGCTGCGCGGCGTCAACCGCGACCGCTACATCTTCCGCGACCAGCCCAACGACTGGGAGTCGATCTTCGGCGGCCCCGCGTGGACCCAGGTCGAGGACGGCCAGTGGTACCTGCACCTGTTCGACTCCTCGCAGCCGGACCTCAACTGGGACCACCCCGAGGTCCGCGCGGAGTTCGAGTCGATCCTGCGCTTCTGGCTCGACCTGGGCGTCGACGGCTTCCGCGTCGACGTCGCCCACGGCATGGTCAAGCCCGAGGGGCTGCCCGACATCGGCCACGCCGACCAGGTCCGCCTCATCGGCAACGACGTCGTGCCGTACTTCGACAACGACGCCGTGCACGACATCCACCGCGCCTGGCGCAGGATCCTCGACTCCTACCCCGGCGAGCGCATCGGCGTGGCCGAGGCGTGGGCGCCCACGCCGGCCAGGCTCGCCCGCTACGTCCGCGAGGACGAGCTGCACCAGGCCTTCAACTTCCACTACCTCAACGCCCGGTGGGACGCCGACGCGCTGCGCGAGGTCATCACCGAGTCGCTGCAGACCGCCGACTCCGTCGGCGCCCCGTCCACGTGGGTGCTGTCCAACCACGACGTCAAGCGGCACGTCACCCGCTTCGGCGGCCTCGGCAGGGCGCGCGCCGCCGCGCTCCTCATGCTCGCGCTGCCCGGCTCGGCCTACGTCTACAACGGCGAGGAGCTCGGCCTGCCCGAGGTGCTCGACCTGCCCCCCGAGGTGTGCCTGGACCCCCAGCGGCTGCGCGACCCCGACAGCGGCCGCGACGGCTGCCGGGTGCCGCTGCCGTGGACCGCCGCCGACGGGTACGGCTGGCGCGACCCGTGGCTGCCGATCCCCGCCGACTGGGCGCACATGTCGGTCGAGGCCCAGGCCGACGATCCCGGCTCGATGCTGTCGCTGTACCGGCAGGCGCTGCGGCTGCGCCGTACCGTGGCGGGGGAGCTGCGCTGGCACGACTCGCCCGCCGGCACGCTCGTCTTCAGCCGGGACGACGGCTTCGTCTGCACGGTCAACCTGACCGGACAGGAGATCGGCTACCTGATCGACGGCACGCCGATCCTGTCCAGTGGCCCCGTCGTGCAGGGACGTCTGGCTCCCGATTCCACCACGTGGTGGCGGGCAAAGGTTGCGTAAAGTGTCCATCATGAACGGTCACGCCCGTCTCGCCGACATCGCCGCCCAGGCAGGGGTGAGCGAAGCCACGGTCAGCCGGGTGCTCAACGGCAAGCCAGGCGTCTCCTCGGCGACCCGCCAGGCCGTCATGACCGCGCTCGACCTCATGGGGTACGAGCGCCCGCCGCGGCTGCGCCAGCGCAGCAACGGGCTCATCGGGCTGGTCACGCCCGAGCTGGACAACCCGATCTTCCCGGCTTTCGCGCAAGCCATCGAGAAGGCGCTCACCCACCACGGCTACACGCCCGTGCTGTGCACCCAGCTGCCCGGCGGCGCGCCCGAGGACGAGTTCACCGAGCTGCTGGTCGACAGAGGGGTCAGCGGCATCGTCTTCGTCTCGGGGTTGCACGCCGACACCACCGCCCGCATGGACCGCTACACCAGGCTGACCGACCGCGGGCTGCCGATCGTGCTGGTCGACGGCTACAACGAGAACATCGACGCGCCCTTCATCTCGCCCGACGACCGGCTGGCCTCGCGCCTGGCCGTCCAGCACCTGGTCGACCTCGGCCACGAGCGCATCGGCCTGGCGCTGGGGCCGCGCAGGTTCGTCCCGGTGATCAGGAAGATCGAGGGCTACCGGCAGGCGATGGCGCAGCTGCTGGGCGCCGACGACGTCGACGATCTGATCGCCCACTCGCTGTTCTCGGTCGAGGGCGGGCAGGCCGCCGCGGCCCAGCTGCTGGCCAAGGGCTGCACCGGCATCGTGTGCGCCAGCGACCTGATGGCGCTGGGCGCGATCAGGGCCTGCCGGGAGCGGGGCAGGTCGGTGCCGGGCGAGGTCTCCGTGGTCGGCTTCGACGACTCGCCGCTGATCGCCTTCACCGACCCGCCGCTGACCACCGTCCGCAAGCCGATCGGGGCGATGGCCTCGGCGGCGGTGCAGACGCTGCTGGAAGAGGTCAACGGGACCCCTGGGCGGCACCTCGAGCTGATCTTCCAGCCCGAGCTGGTGGTGCGCGGCTCGACGGGCTCGGGGCCGCTCGTCAACCGCTGATCCTCGTCATCGGCCGGCCCTGAGGCGAGGCCGGCCAGTCCCTGGAGGGGTGCGAGATGTACGACGTGCTGGTCATCGGCGGCGCGGGGGTCGACACCACCGCCTACGTGCCCGAGCTGCCCCTGCCGTACGCCGACACCTACGCGGTGCCGCCGGTCGTCGACCGCATCGGCAACACCGGCTCGGGCGTCGCGCTCGGCTGCGCCGCGCTGGGACTGCGGACCAGGTTCGCCGACCTGATCGGCGACGACCCCCAGGGCAGGCTGATCAGGGAGCACCTGGCCGCCAGGGGCGTCGACTTCGCGTGGGCGCCGTCGGCCGCGGGCACCAGGCGCAGCATCCTGCTCGTCGGCCCGGACGGCCGCAGGACCTCGCTGTTCGATCCGCGCGGGGTGCCGGGCGAGCGGCTGCCGCGCGAGCTGTACCTGCACCCGGCCCGCCACGTGCACGTCTCGATCACCGACTTCTCCCGCCACGTCTACGCCGACTTCCCCGACGTGCCCACCTCCACCGACCTGCACGACTGGGACGGCGTCTCCGACTACCACAAGGACTTCGCCTACCGCTCCGACCTGGTCTTCCTGTCGGCCACCGCGCTCGCCGACCCGCCCGCGACCATGCGCCACATCAGGCGGCACGGCCGCGCCCACACCGTCGTCTGCACCGACGGCGCGCGGGGCTGCCTCGTGCTGAGCGGCGACGGCGAGGTGACGGCCTTCCCTGCCGTGCCCCTGCCCGCGCCGATCGCCGACTCCAACGGCGCGGGCGACGCGTTCGTCTCCGGCTTCCTGTACGGCCTGCTGCGCGGCGAGCCGGTGGCCACGTGCGCGCGCCTGGGTGCCATCGCGGGCGCCCACGCGTGCGTCTCCGAGGGCACGCACGAGGACCCGATCACCGAGGCCGCGCTGCTGGCCCGCGCGGCTACTGCCTAGTGCATCTGGTGGGCCGCACGACCAGCACGACCCGCCGCTCGGCGTCGCCCACGGGCGCCTCGTAGTCCAGCCCGTAGCGCCTGGCCAGCACGTCGAAGAACGCCCCTTCCGGATCGGGGTCGATGCGCTCCACCACGCCGCGCACCTCCAGGTAGCGGTACGGCGCGTCGGGGTCGTTGATCGACAGGGCGACAGAGGGGCGCTCGGCCGCGTTCCTGCCCTTGCGCCGGTCCGTGGTGGTGGTGAAGCGGAGGAACTCCCCGTCCCAGATCGTCCACACCGGCGTCACCTGGGGTGTCCCGTCCGGCATCAACGTCGCCAGGTGGGCGAACAGCGGCCGGGTCAGCAGATCGAGATGGCTGCCTGGAATAACGCTCATGGCCCGGCACACTATCAAAGCTTTGATAGATGTCCATGCTTGTATAGTTTGGCCATGCGCATGCCCGCGGAGGAGCGACTCGGTCTCGACGTGAAGCGGGCCGAGCACCTGCTGATGGCGGCCAAGCACGCCGCCGTGAAGCAGGCCGGCCTGACGGTGCCGCAGTACGCGGCCCTGCTCGTGCTGGCCGACGCGCCGGGCATCTCCAACGCGGCCCTGGCCAGGCAGTGCCTGGTGACCCCGCAGGCCTCCAGCGTCGTGGTCAGGAACCTCATGGAGCGCGGGCTCGTCGAGCGCCGCCCGCACCCCTGGCACCGGCAGATGCTCGAGACCCACCTCACCGAGGAGGGCAGGCGCGCGCTCGAGACGGCGGACGCCGCCGCCGTGGCGATCGAGCGGAAGATCGCCGACGCCTTCACCCCGCGGGAGCGCGACCAGCTCCGCGACCTGCTCGCCCGCTTCGGGCAGGCGCTGTCGCGGCCCGACGCCCCGTCAGATCCGCAATGACGTCGCACGATTTCCTCCCTGTGATGCAAGGTCGCTACGATCGCTCGGCGTGTCCTCTCAGCGCCGTCGTCCCGACTCCCCGCCGCAGGCCGTGTTCGTCGACCAGAGCGGCCGCCGCAGGCGGCTGGTCATGGCAGGGTCCATCGCCGCGAGCACGCTGGCGTTCGTGCTGCTCGCCGTCGTCCTCGGCGGCATGTTCACCGGCACGACGCTGTCGGTGAGCGGCTGGCCGGGTGACGGCTCACCGGCGAAGGGCACGGCTTCGCCCACGCGGTCCAGGAGCGCGTCGCCGTCGGCAACGCCGACCGCGTCACGCAGCCTGCCCGTGTTCAGGCCCACACCCGCCTCCAGCGCCACGCGGCAGGCCCCGCCGTCACGCGCACCCCGCGCCACGCCGAGCGCCCGGGCGGTACCACCCGCGGACAGCGCCGAAACCCCCGAGGCGCCCACCCGGGCCCCGAGCGCCGAGCCGGACCCGGTCACCGACCCTCCCGCCACCGCCGAGCCGACCGGCGAGCTGCCGCCGGGTCTGGACGGCAAGACGCCGCCGGGCCACGACCCCGACAGGCCGAAGGGGCCGAAGGGATGACGCTTCCCACCGACCGGCACCCGCCCGCCGACGGCCACCCGCCCGCCCAGGGGCAGCCGCCCGCCGGACGCCGGCCGCTCGCCGCCTGGCAGTCGCTCGACGGACACCGGCCGCCCGCCGTGCCGCAACCGCCCGCCGCGCCGGAAACGCCCGCCGTGCTGCACACGCCCGCTGTGCCGCACACGCCCGCCGTGCCGCAGCCGCCCGCTGCCGGTCCGATCACCGCGCCGCTCCCGCGGACGAAGGCGGCCGACCCTCGCGGCCACTGGTTCCTGCTGGCCGTCGGCATGCTGCTGCTCGCCTGCGCGCTGGCGCTGAACGGCTACGTGACCAACGTCGCGGGGGAGACCCAGGCGCCCGCGCCGGCGACCGACGAGTCCACCCCGGAGCTCGACAAGCTGCGCGGGGGCGGACCCGTGCTCAACCTCACGGCCGGAACGGTCGCCAGCGCCGCGCCGGCCGCCAGGAAGGTGGCGCTGACCTTCGACGACGGACCCGATCCCCGGTGGACGCCGCTCGTGCTCGACGTGCTGCGCCGGCACGGCGCCAAGGCGACCTTCTTCACCGTCGGCTCGAAGGTCGCCCAGTACCCGGAGCTGGCGCGGCGGATCGTCGCCGAGGGACACGAGATCGGCAACCACACCTACGCCCACGCCGACCTGACGAACGTGCCGGAATGGCGGCTGCGGCTCGAACTGTCCCTGACGCAGAAGGCGCTGGCCGGGGCGACGGGGCAGCACACCACGCTGGCCCGCCCGCCGTACTCGTCGACCCCCGCCGCAGTCACCCTGCCGCAGTGGCGGAGCCTGCGTGCCGTCGCCGCCGAGGGCTACCTGATCGCGCTGACCGACCTGGACACCAAGGACTGGAGCCGGGTGACGGCGGACAGCATCGCCAAGAGCGCGCTGCCCGCCAGAGGACGCGGCGCGATCGTCATGATGCACGACTCCGGCGGTGACCGGAGCCGGACGGTCCAGGGCCTGGAGACGGCGCTGAAGGAGCTCGACCGCCGGGGATACCGAGCGGTCACCGTGACCGCCGCCCTCGGCATGCCGTCCGCGCACCAACCGGCCGGACCGGTCGAGCGCTTCACCGGCTGGGCGCTCGCCCTGGCGCAGCGCGCCTCCGGCGCCTTCACCGGCGCGCTGGCGTGGGTCCTGGTCGCGGCGGGCGTGCTCACCCTGGCCAGGCTCCTCCTCTTCGCGGTGCTGGCCTGGGTGCACGCGCGCCGCAACCGGGGCGGCAGGCGCCGCAGAGGCCGGGCGCGCTGGGACACGCCGCCGCCGGTGACCGTGATCGTGCCCGCCTACAACGAGGAGGCCGGCATCAGGGCGACCATCATGTCGCTCGTCCGCACCTCCTACGAGGGTCCGCTCGAGGTGATCGTGGTCGACGACGGCTCCACCGACGCCACCGCCGACCTGGCCATGTCGCTCGGCCTGCCCAACGTCAGGGTCCTGCGCCAGTCCAACGGCGGCAAGCCCGCCGCGCTCAACACCGGCATCGCGCACGCCGCCCACGAGGTGCTGGTCATGGTCGACGGTGACACGGTCTTCGAGCCCGACACCATCGGCCATCTGGTGCGCCAGCTCGCCGATCCCGAGGTCGGCGCCGTCAGCGGCAACACCAAGGTCGGCAACCGGCGGGGCATGATCGGGCGCTGGCAGCACATCGAGTACGTCATCGGCTTCAACCTCGACCGGCGCGCCTTCGAGCTGCTCGACTGCATGGCGACGGTGCCCGGCGCGATCGGGGCCTTCCGCAGGTCCGCCCTGGTCGCGCTCGGCGGCGTCAGCGTCGACACCCTCGCCGAGGACACCGACCTGACGATGGCGCTGTGCAGGGCGGGCTGGCGGGTGGTCTACGAGGAGAAGGCGCTGGCATGGACCGAGGCGCCGACCTCGCTGGGCCAGCTCTGGAAGCAGCGCTACCGGTGGTGCTACGGCACCCTCCAGGCGATGTGGAAACACCGGCGCGCGGTGATCGAACCAGGCCCGTTCGGGCGCCGCTGCCTGGGCTACCTGACCCTGTTCCAGGTGGTGCTCCCGTTGCTGGCGCCGGTCGTCGACCTCATGGCCCTCTACAACACCGCCGTCGGCGATCCGCTGCCCGTCGTCGCGGTGTGGGCCGCGTTCGTCGTCGTGCAGGCGCTCACCGGCTGGTACGCGTTGCGGCTGGACGGCGAGCGGGCCTCCGCCCTGTGGGTGCTGCCCCTGCAGCAGTTCGTCTACCGGCAGCTGATGTACCTCGTGGTGATCCAGTCGGTGGCCACCGCGATCCTCGGCGTACGGCTGCGCTGGCACACGGTGCGCCGGCAGGGCACCTTCGGCGAGACGCTTCCGCAACAGGCCGGCTGACTGACCGGCGCCCCGGCCGAGCGGCACCCCGGCCCCGCCTTGAGCCGTCGCGCGGCTCAGGCGGGCGGCGCCCCGGCTCCGCCTTGAGCCGTCGCGCGGCTCGGCCGAGCGGCAGTTTGACACTGCGGGTCGGCCGGGCGGCAGTTTGACGCCGCGGCTCAGCCGGGCGGCAGTTTGACGCCGCGGGTCGGCCGAGTGGCAGTTTGACGCTGCGGGTCGGCCGGGCGGCACTCTGACGCCGCAGGTCAGTCGAGCGGCACTCTGACGCCGCGGCTCAGCCCCGAGTCGTGCAGCTCGACCTCGGCCGGGTCGGCCGCCTTCGGCAGCTCGAACACCAGCCCGCCGGTGAACGACTCGCCAGGCCCGATCCTGATCGGCTGGATCTGCTCGCCCGCCTTGTCCAGCAGCGTGGTCGCGCCGTGCGAGACGGCGTCGTCGTCGAGCAGCTTCTGCTGGCCGGGGTAGAGCACCCGGCCCTCCTGGCCGATGTTGCTCACCTTCAGCGTGACCTTGCACCGCCGAACCGCCGCCGACCTGGCCGCCTTCACGCACGTGTGGCCGGCCACGGTGAAGCGCAGCTTGCCGTCCTGCACCGGCCCCTCCGCCCCGATGGCGGGCGGCTTGAAGATCCACGCGATGAGCGCGATCAGCAGCAGCGCCAGCCCCACGACGACGGCCGCCGCCACCAGGCAACCGGTGAGCACTCCGCCCCTGCGCGCCTGCGGGCGCGGCAGCGGCCCCTGCCCCGTCGTGTGGTACGGCGGGCGCGGCCCCTGTCCCGTGCCGTGGTAGGCCGCCAGGGAGCCGGGCCCGGTCGTCTCGGCGGGATTGGCGCCGTGCGGGATCGGGCCGCGCCGCGTCGGCGGGATGGTCGTCTCCGCCGGCGGCACCGGCGGCACCGGCGACCCGGCTCGCCGATGGTCGACGGGCGGCCCGGACCGGCGGTCATCGACAGGTGGCCCAGGCGGCCCGGGCGGACCAGGTGGCCCGGACCGGCGGTCATCGACGGGCGGCCCAGGTGGCCCGGGCGGCCCGGGCCGGCGGTCATCGAGAGGTGGCCCGGACGGACCAGGCGGACCGGGCGGCACCGGTGCTCCGGGTCGCCGGTCGTCGACGGGCGGCCCCGGCGGACGGAGCCGCGGATCGTCGCCCTGCGGCGCGGGCGGCCGCGGCTGCCGTTCCGGACCGGCCGGGTGCGGAGCGCGGGCGTGCGGGCCTTGCGGAGACCTGCCGCCCGGTGGCACGCCCGCCCCGGGCGGGGGCGCCCAGCCGGGCGGCGGCTGGTGCACGCCGACATCGGCCGGGTTCCACGAGTTCGTCAGGTGCCGGGTGGCGGCCAGTTGCGCCCCCGCCACGTCGGGCGCCCCCACCAGCTCCAGCAGCAGGTCCCTGGCCTGCGGACGGCGCGCCGGATCGGGGTGGATGGCGGCGGCCACCAGCCGGTCGAGCGGCGCGGGCAGCCCCCGCAGGTCGGGGGGAGCGGTGCGGGCACGCGCCGCCATCACGTAGGCGTCGCCCGAGCCGAACGGGTGCCCGCCCAGACCCGCGTAGGCGATCAGCGAGCCCCAGGCGAACACGTCGGCCGCCGGGCTGGTGCGGCCCTCGAAGACCTGCTCGGGGGCGATCCACCCGGGTGTGCCCATGACCAGGCCGACGTTGGTGTGCCGGGAACCCATCTGGGTGGAACGCGCCAGACCGAAGTCGATCACCCGGGGACCGGCGAGCGTCAGCATCACGTTGGCGGGCTTGAGATCGCGGTGGACGAGACCGGCGGCGTGGATCGCGGTGAGCGCCGCGGCGACGCCGACCGCCGCCGAGTGCAGCACCGACGGCGACAGCGCCCCGTGCTGGATGAGATGGTCCTCCAGCGAGACGCCGTCGATGTACTCGGTGACGAGATAGAGCAGCCCGTCGTCGTCGCCGTGGTCGAGCACGCGCGCCGTGCAGAAGGAGGCCACGCGCCTGGCGTTGGACACCTCTTCGTGGAAGCGCGCCCGGTAGACGGGGTCGGCGGCGAAGTCGCGCCTGATCGCCTTGACCGCGACCTTGGCCCCGTCGGGCGCCTGCGCGAAGTAGACCGTGCCCATGCCGCCCGATCCCAGGCGGCTCTCGAGCCGGTAGGGCCCGATCGAGACCGGGTCGTCAGAGGTCAGCGGCGATCCCACCGTCGCTGCCCCCTCGCCTTCGTGCTCCCGTCCCAACCGACCGTCCTTCGCCCGGCATGACCGTATTCACCCGGAACTCTAACCGAGAACGGCCTGCGAGGGGCTCGACTGCGCCTCAGCCGTCTCGTCGGCGGGCCGCCGGCCGCCCATCCCCCAGCCCTCCACCTGGAAGTGCGCGGTCTGCGACCCGGGCTCGACCGCCTGGCCGCAGGACGCGCACGTCACCACCGCCTCGAGCGGCGCGCCGCACGCGTGGTCGAAGACCACCGGCGGCGTGCCGGTGAGGTGCCTGTCGCCCCACTGGCGCAGCAGGTGCAGCACGCCCTGCAGTTCGAGGCCCGCGGCCGTGGGCCGGTACTCGTGCCTGAGCGGCCGCCGGCTGTAGGCGACCTTCTCCAGCACGCCGGCCTCGACCAGCCTGCGCAGCCTGGCCGCCAGGATGTCGCGGGGTGCCCCGATGTTGCGCACCATCGCCTCGAAGCGGCGCACTCCGAAGAACACCTCTCGCAGCACCAGCAGGGAGTACTTCTCGCCCACGACGGCGAGTGCGTCCGCGATCGAGCAGGGGCGGGCTTCGGCCATGACCTCAGCCTACTGCGTTGGATATCCGGACCGACCTGGCTTTCCCTCCGCAGGGGGAGCGCGCCGCCTCTGGGGAGGGAGGCGGGGCGGGCCTCTCCCTCGACACCCTGGGCGCATGAACGTGTTGATGGTGTGGGCCTGCGTGTACGCGGCCGTCCAGGTGGGCTGGGTCGTGACGGGAACATCGGTGGGGTGGGTGGGGCCGCTGAGCTCTTCGCCCGCGCTCCAGCTGGCGGCGGCGGGTCTGGCCGTCGCCGCGGCCTGGGCGGGACGAGTGGCACGGGTGGCCGGGATAGCGGGGGTGGCCGGGCGCGGCGGCGTGGTGGTGGCGGCGACGCTGTGGGTGGCCGTCGCCGTCTTCGCGGCGGGCACGGCGGGCGCGCCGATGATCTTCGTCACGTTGATGTCGTTCGCCGGGGTGGACAGCGTGCCCGGCCTGGTGCAGGTGGCGCTGCACGCGGTGGGCGTCGTCCTGCTGCTCGGGGCGGCGGTGCCGGCCACGAGGCGGCTGCGCGGGCGCTGCCCGAGGTGCGGCGGCCGCCACGCGGGAGAGGGGCGGCCGACCCGCCCCGAGCCGACACGCGCGTCCACGCGGACGCGCGTGGCGGTCTACGCGCTGACGTGCGGGCTGCTGCCGTGGGCGGGGGTCAAGACGATCTGGCTGCTGGGCGGCGACGCGCTCGGCGTGTCCGGCGCGGCCTGGCAGCGGCTGATGGCGGTGCAGGGCGAGGGCCTGGCGGCGGCTCTGGCGTCGGTGGGCGTCGACCTCACCGTGGTGGCCGCGCTGCTCGGCGTCCTGCTGCTGACCGGCCTGATGTACCGGTGGGGCCAGGTGTTCCCGCGCTGGACGCTGCCGCTGGCCGGACGGCGGGTGCCGCGCCTGCTGCCGCTGATCCCCGCGTGGCTGACCGCCGGCACCCTGACGGTGTACGGCGTGCTGCTCCTGGCCTACACCGCGCTCGCCGTGGCCGGCGTCGTGCCCGGGATGCGGGCCACCCCGCCCTTCAGCGTCGCGGGCATCACCTGGATGACGCTGTTCGGCGGTCTGGCCTTCGCCGGCCTCGGCATCGGCCTCGTCGTGGCCGCCCTGTCCTACCAGGCCCGCTCACGCCCGTTCTGCGTGCCGGCCGAGATCTGATCGGGTACGCCGGACACCGCCGGACACCGCCGCCGCCCCGGGGACGGCCTCCCGCTCACCGAGGTGAGCCGGAGCGACGCGGCCGTCACCCCTTCTCCATGAGCGTGAACGCCCCCCTGGCCAGCGCGACCAGCTCGGACCCCACGTTGCCCTCGTCGAGCGGCGCGGCGGGGTCGGAGGCCATGGCCGTGACGAAGAACGTCCGCCCGTCCCTGGTCCTGGCCGAGAAGCCGAGGTCGAGGAGTCCCGACTCCGATCCACCCTTGAACCACACCGACCGCCACGTCTTCGGGTCGAGGCCGAGCCCGGCGTCGTTCTGGGTCATGACCTCCTCGACCCGCCGGTCCTTCAACCCGCGCAGCCTGGCGTGGGCGGCGCAGACGTCGGCCGGCGAGCCGAACCACTCGATGGTGTCCAGCTCGCGCGGCTGGAGCCAGGCCTTGACGGCGCTGAGCGGCACCTTGGCGACCACCTCGGCCAGGTACTTCTCGCGCTGCTTCGTCCCTAGCGACAGGTACCGCCTGGCATGGGCGGGATAGTCGGCGCCCTTCAGCACGAACATCTCGCGCGTGGTGAGGAAGGGGACGTCGCGCGACCGGGTGGTCTCGACCGCCTTCCTGCCCACCCGGTGGATGAGCAGGTCGGCGGCGGTGTTGTCGCTGATGGCGATCATCAGCTTGGCCGCCTCCAGCACCGAGACCTCGCTGTTGTCCGGCCGGGTCTGCAGCTCGCCGCTCGGTAGGCTCTTCAGCTCGGGCCGGATGACGAGCGTGCTGTTCCAGTCGGGGATCTTCCTGGCGACGGCCTGCAGGACGTACAGCTTGAACATCGAGCCGAGCGGCCGGGCCGTACGGGGGGCGAGGCCGCGCACCGGGCGGCAGGAGCCGTCCCTGGTGATCTCGGCGGCCATGAACCCCATCCTGGCCGCCGCCTTGCGGGCGCGCCGGTCGATCTCCTTCCAGCTCGCCGGGGTCGGTTTCGGCGTGATGGGGTTCATCAGGCGCGCCATGGCGATCCTGCCGGACGCGTCGACCGACAGCTCCATCCACTGCTTCCTGCCTCCCGCCGTCACCTCCACGAGGATCGCGGCCGGCTCGGCCTGGAGAATCCTGTCCAGACGCAGGTCCCCGATGGTGGCGAAGTACTCGTTGAGCTGGGCGGGCGGCAGCAGGCGCAGCATCTCCTCGGTGAAGTGCTCGGTGAGCTGGTCTTCCGGGATCGGCGCGTCCGGCACGGCCGCGAGCAGCCAGCGCAGCTGCCTGCCCGCCGGGGTGTCGGGGATGGGGACGTCGAGCCCGGCCACAGCCCCGGAAGCGAACACCGGAGCGGGGACGGCGGCGGCCGGCACGGCGGTGGCGGCGCCTGCAGCCAGGAGGAGTGACGAGGTGGTCAGTGCGACGGCGACGGTTCTCATGCCGTCCAGCCAACCGATCGGGGCGGTGGAAACCCACCAGGCCCGCCTCACCATCAGGTGTGCGGACAACCTCATAGACGCCGCCGGGCCGGCTGGTGACGATGGGTGCCTATGCGTTCGAGGCTGACTGCCGGGCTCCTCGCGGCGATCGCGGCCGCGGGGATCATCACGGGCAGCTTGGTGGAGACGGGGTTGCCGGTTCCGCTCTCCCAATGGCTCTTCATCGCCATCGCCCTGCCCTTCCCGGCGCTGGGCTGGCTGCTGGCCGTCCGGCGGCCCCTCGTCCCGTACGGCTGGCTGCTGCTGACCACGGCGGTGTGCCTGGGCCTCGGCGCCCTCGCCGCCGGCGCCGCGTTCGGACTGGCGCCCGCGATGGGCTGGGCCGCCGTGCCGGGCGCGATGCTGTTCGCCGTCTACTACGGGCTCAACTCGATCTTCATTCCGCTGCTGTTCCCCGAGGGGCGGCCGCCGTCCAGGCGCTGGCGGCCGGTCGCCTGGCTGGGGGCCGCCGCGATCGCCGTCCACGCGGGCGGCCTCGCGCTCCTCGGCCCCCTGCCGTGGCGGGAGGACGCGCCGCCCCCTGTCGCCGCGGCCATGACGGCACTCGGGCAGTCGGTCGCGTGGCTGGTCGCCCTGATCGTGCTGGTGGGGCTGGTCGTGCGCTGGCGGCGCAGCGGGCAGGCCGAACGCGGGCAGTACGCCTGGATGGTCGCCGGTGCCTCGGCCAATCTGGCGGCCTTCGTCGCGCTCACCGTCTTCCTGATCGGCGGGCACATCGGATGGGGCGTCGCAGGGCTGGCCGTCGGCATCGGCTCGCTGCCCGCGGCGGTGGCCGTCGCCATCGCCCGGCACCGGCTTCTCGACATCAGGATCGGCATCCGCGGCTCCCGGCTGCTCCTGGTCTTCGACATGCGGCCCACGGTCGGCGAGGTGCTGTCCAGCCTCGGCTCCGCCCTCGACGACAGCCCCGAACCGGTGGAGCTGCTCGGCAGGCTGGCCGCGGCCGTGCGCACGGCGCTGAACACCACCTGGGCGGCGGTACGGCTGGCCGACGGCACCCGCGTCGTGGCCGGGAACGAGGAAGGCCCGGCGGCCCTGGTCGTCCCCGTCAGGGGCGGGCTCGGGCAGCTGGAGTGCGGCCCGCGCGACCACGGCGGGCTCACCGCGGAGGACCGCCGCCTCGTCGAGGCGCTCGCCGTCCCGGCGGGCCTCGCCATCCAGAGCGAACGGCTGGCCGCGCGCCTGGTCAACGCCCAGGAGGCCGAACGGCGGCGCATCGAGCGCAACATCCACGACGGTGTCCAGCAGCAGCTCGTCGCCCTCATCGCGGGCCTGGAGCTGGCCAGGGCCACCGGCGGCGGTCCGCAGCTGCTCGCCGAGCTGCGCGAGCAGGCCCGCCAGACGCTCGCCGACCTGCGCGAGCTGGCCGCCGGCATCCACCCGTCCGCGCTCGGCCAGGGCGGTCTCGTCGAGGCCGTCGAGGAGCGCTGCGCCAGGCTGCCCGTGCCCACCAAGGTGAGCGCCGGTGAGGGCATGCGCGCGGCCCGCTTCCCCGACGAGGTCGAGGGCGCGATGTACTTCACCGTCAGCGAGGCGGTGGCCAACGCGCTCAAGCACGCCCGTGCCACGAGGATAGAGGTGCGGCTGGCCCGCGAGGACGGCCGCCTGCACGCCACCGTCGCCGACGACGGCGGCGGGTTCGACCCGGAGGCGACGGCCAGGAGGGGCCTGGCCACCCTGTCGGACCGGCTCGACGCCCTCGGCGGCAGGCTCGAGGTCACCAGCGAGAAGGGGAAGGGAACGCGCATGGCGGCGTGGGTGCCGGTCGATGGCTGACCCGATCAGGACAGTCGTGGCCGACGACCACTACCTGGTGCGGGAGGGCACCAGGCGGCTGCTGGAGCTGTCGGGCGAGGTCGTCGTCGTGGGCGCCGTCGGCACCGCCGGCGAGCTGGTCGACGCGGTCCGCCGGCTCGGCCCCGACGTGGTCGTGACCGACATCAGGATGCCGGGCGGCGACTGGCGGGAGGGCCTGGAGGGCATCGACGCCGCCCACCGTGTCCACGCCGACCACCCGGGCCTCGGCGTGGTGGTGCTGTCGCAGTACTCCGACGCGCTGTTCGCCTTCGAGCTGTTCAAGCACGGCACCGAGGGGTTCGCCTACCTGCTGAAGGACCGGGTGGGCGACCTGGAGGAGCTGCTCGGCGCGATCAGGGCCGTGGCCGCGGGCGGCTCGGTCATCGACCCCAAGGTGGTGGAGGGGCTGCTGGCCCGCAGGGACGTGCGGCAGGGGCAGGAGGAGCTGACGCCGCGCGAGCGCGACGTGCTGCGCGAGATGGCCCGCGGGCGGTCGAACGGCGGCATCGCGCGCGCACTGCACCTGTCGATCTCGTCGGTGGAGAAGAACGTCAACGCCATCTTCACCAAGCTGGGGCTGGAGAACAGCGCCGACGTCCACCGCCGTGTCGCCGCCGTTCTCGCCTACCTCGGCCCCTGACCTGCTACTTCTTCAGCGCCGGTTGGGAGAAAGTCTCGGGGATGTCGAGCGAGCTCCACCGCGCCACCGGCCACATGATCACGAAGGCTCTGCCCAGCACGTTGTCCACCGAGATCGTGCCGCCGCCGGGGTCGCCGATGTGGCCCCGCGAGTCGTAGGAGACGGACCTGTGGTCGCCCATGACCCAGAGCCTGCCCTCCGGCACCGTGACCTTGAACTCCTTCTCCGACGGCGCGTCACCCGGATACAGGTAGCTCGACTCGTCGAGCGGCACCCCGTTGACCGTGACGCGTCCCTTGGAGTCGCAGCACTCGACCGTGTCGCCCTCGACGCCGATGACGCGCTTGATGTAGTCCTTCTCGCCCGGCACCAGCCCGAACAGCTCGCCCACCCAGTGCAGCGCGCCGGTCACCGGGTTGCTCGGCTCCTCGGTCACCACCTCGGGATCCCAGGAGTCCTCGCCGTTGAAGACGATGACGTCTCCGCGTTCGATCTCGCGCGTGTGGTAGACGAGCTTGTTCACCAGCACTCTGTCGTTGATCAGCAGGGTGTTCTCCATCGACTCCGAGGGGATGTAGAACGGCTGCACGATGAAGGTCTTGATGAGCAAGGCGAGGCCGAGCGCCACAACGATGAGGATCGGCAACTCCTTCCATGAGGAGCCCTTCTTCTTGCTCTTGCCGTCATCGGCGCGGCGCTGCGCGTCTTTGGCCGTCACGTCCACCTCGTCCCCCCCGAAAGGCGCCTTCGGCGCCGCGGTTGCTGGCTCCATCCTCACTGATGGGACAGCTCAGCTTCCTGATCTCTCGCCCAACAGTCAATTCGTATCCTCTCGCGTCCCGCGTCAAGCGGACATACAGGCCGCTGAATCATGAGCCAATGCTCAGGGACCGGAGAAAAGGCATGGGAAAGGCCCGTGGGCGCGGGTTCGCCCCCACGGGCCCGTTCCATGAGCTCGGCGCCGGGTCACGGCTCACCCATGGCCGCGGCGGGCGAGGGAGGTTGTCCCGCCGGCGAGTCTGCGGTTGTCCGCTCTGCGGTTGTCGGCTCGGTGGCCGTCGGCTGGGAGGCTGACGGGTCCGCGCTCGGCCGCGCCGTTCAGCGCAGCGCCGCCGCCTCGGCGGCGAGCTTCTCCACGCGCCCCCAGTCGCCGGCGGCCAGCGCGTCGGCCGGGGTGAGCCAGGTGCCCCCGACGCAGCCGACGTTCGGCAGCGCCAGGTAGTCGCGGGCGGTCTGCGGCCTGATCCCGCCCGTCGGGCAGAACCTGACGTCGGGCAGCGGCCCGGCCAGCGACTTCAGGTACGGCAGGCCGCCCGCGGCCTCGGCAGGGAAGAACTTGAGCTCCCGGATCCCGCGCTCGGCCAGCGCCATCGCCTCCGAAGCGGTCGCCGCGCCCGGCAGGAAGGGTATCCCGGCGGCGCCGAGGGCGTCCACCAGCGCCGGCGTCGTGCCGGGCGAGACCAGGAACTTCGCGCCTGCCTCCACCGAGGCCGTGACGTCGGCGGGCGTCCTGACCGTGCCGGCGCCGATCACCGCGTCGGGGACCTCGGCCGCGACGCGCGCGATGGCCTCGAGGCCGGCGGCCGTGCGCAGCGTCACCTCGATGACCGGCAGCCCGCCCGCCACCAGGGCACGCGCCATCGGCACGGCGGTCTCCGCGTCGTCGACGACGACGACGGGGATCACGGGGGCCAGGTCGAGCAGACTCATGGGACGAGCTCCTTCAGCGATTGCTGCGCCAGCCAGGCGGCGGCGCCGACGAGCGCCGGCTGCGGCGCGACGATCAGGGTGGTGGCGATGGCGGACAGGTAGTCGACCAGGTGCGGCGTGGCCTCGAACCGGCGGCGGAAGTCGCTGGCGCGAACCCTGTCCACGATACGGGGCAGCACGCCGCCGCCGAGGTAGACCCCGCCCCTCGCGCCGAGCGTGAGAGCGACGTTGCCGGCGAAGCTGCCCAGCATCCCGCAGAACACCTCGACGGTCTCCGCGCACAGCGAGTCGTCGAGGCGGGCGACGATGTCGGAGGCGCCCAGGCGGGGGGCCCGCACGCCGTTCACCACGGCGAGCGCGCCGTGCAGGCGGGTCAGGCCGGGGCCCGACAGCAGGTGCTCGGCCACCACGTGCGCCATGCCGCTCGCGCGCAGCACGCGGACGATCTCCAGCTCGCGGTCGTCGAGGATGGGCACGGTGACGTGGCCGCCCTCGCCGGGGACCGGCACCCAGCCGCGATCGGCGGGCACCAGCCCGGCCACGCCGAGCCCGGTGCCGGGGCCGAGGACGGCCTTGACGCCGTCCGCCGGCGCCGGGCCGCCCAGCGAGGCCAGGTCGTCGCCGGCCAGATGCGGCAGCGACACCGCCAGCGCCTCGAAGTCGTTCAGCAGCGTGGCGTACGGCAGGCCGAGGTCGCGCACCGAGCCCGCCCATGGCAGGTTGGTCAGGCGGTAGGTGTCACCGTCGATCGGGCCCGCCACCGCCAGGCACGCGGCTCCCGGCCGCACTCCGCCCGCGTGGTCGGCGAGGTATGCGGCTACGGCGTCGGGAAGCGTGGCATGGTCGGCCCCGGCCAGCACGGCGACCTCGGTGGGCGCGCCGCCATGCTCGGTGATCAGGCCGAACCTGGCGTTGGTCCCGCCGATGTCGGCGACCAGCCAGGGCAGCTCGAACGTGCTCACCCGGCGCTCCCGGGCACGGCCGGGCCCGGCGGCGAGCACGCCGGTCGGGCGCCGGGCGGCCGGTGCGCGGTGGCGCCGATCACTGGGCGACCTCCGTGTGGGCGAACCCGGCGGGCGCCGCGAAGCCGATGCCGGGCCCGTGCGTGGCCGACTCGGCCCCGTTGACGCCGAAGAGGCCGGCCCCGTGCTCGGCGTGCCCCGTCATCCGGCGGAACGCCGAGAACAGCTCGCGCCCCGTGCCGACCCACTCGGCGTCGCTGAGCGCCCGCCCCTCCGGCGTGCGCCCCGACAGGTCGGCCAGCACGTCGAGGGTCCCGGCCGCCGAGTCGAGCCTGATCAGGTCACCGTCGCGGACCAGCGCGATGGGCCCGCCGTCGGCCGCCTCGGGCGACAGGTGGATCGCCGCCGGCACCTTGCCCGACGCGCCCGACATCCGGCCGTCGGTCACGATCGCCACCCGCTGCCCGCGGTCGAGCAGCACGGCCAGCGGCGGGGTCAGCTTGTGCAGCTCGGGCATGCCGTTCGCGCTCGGCCCCTGGTAGCGGATGACCGCCACGAAGTCCTGCCCGTCCAGCTCGCCCGCCTCGAAGGCGCGCAGCAGCTGCAGCTGGTCGTCGAAGACGCGCGCGGGCGCCTCGATCACCAGGTGCTCGGGCTTGACCGAGGAGACCTTGCTGACCGCGCAGCCCAGGTTGCCGTCGAGCATGTGGATGCCGCCGTCGGCCGAGAACGGCGCGGAGACGGGCCGCAGCACGTCGAGGTCGGCGCTGCCGGCGGTGACCTCCTCCCAGACCAGTGCGTCCTCCTTGAGGGCGGGAGCCGACCGGTAGTGGTCCAGGCCCCTGCCCGCGATGGTCAGCACGTCACCGTGCAGCAGGCCGTTGTCCAGCAGGTCGCCGATCAGGACCTGCATGCCGCCCGCGTCACGGAAGTGGTTCACGTCGGCCTGGCCGTTGGGGTACATCTTGGTCAGCGAGGGCACGACCTTGGACAGCGCGGCCAGGTCGTCCCAGGTCAGCACGATGCCCGCGGCGGCCGCGATGGCGACCAGGTGCAGCGTGTGGTTGGTCGAGCCGCCGGTGGCCAGCAGCGCGACGCAGGCGTTGACGATCGCCTTCTCGTCGACGACCTCGCCCACGGGGGTGTACTCGGGGCCGTGGGCGGTGATCTCGACCGCCCGCGCGCCGGCCGCCTCGGTGAGGGCGTGCCGCAGCGGGGTGTGCGGGTTGACGAAGGTCGAGCCAGGCAGGTGCAGGCCCATGACCTCGACCATCACCTGGTTGGAGTTCGCGGTGCCGTAGAAGGTGCAGGTGCCGGGGGAGTGGTAGGACTTCGACTCCGCGTCCAGCAGCTCGTCCCTGCCGACCTTGCCCTCGGCGAACAGCTGGCGGGTGCGCGCCTTGACCTTGTTCGGCAGCCCCGATGTCATCGGCCCGGCGGGCACGAAGACGGCGGGCAGGTGGCCGAAGTGCAGGGCGCCGATCAGCAGGCCGGGCACGATCTTGTCGCAGACGCCCAGCATGAGGGAGGCGTCGAACATGTCGTGCGACAGCGCGATCGCCGTCGCCATCGCGATCACGTCGCGGCTGTAGAGGGACAGCTCCATGCCGGCGCGGCCCTGGGTGATGCCGTCGCACATGGCCGGCACGCCGCCGGCCACCTGCGCGACGCCGCCTGCCCTGCGCACGGCGGTCTTCAGCTCACCGGGGTAGGTCTCGTACGGCTGGTGCGCGCTCAGCATGTCGTTGTAGCTGGTCACGATCGCCACGCCGGGCTTGGCCGTCCCCCTCAGCAGGGGCTTGTCCTCCGGACCCGCGGCGGCGAAGCCGTGGGCCAGGTTCGCGCACCCGAGGTGGGCGCGGGCCGGACCGCGCGAGCGGGCCAGCTCGCCCTCGCGCCTGACGCGCTCCAGATAGACGGTACGGCTGGCGAGGGAGCGCGCGGCCACCCGCTCGGTCACCTGCTGGATGATCGGATTCACTACTACGCCTCCTCTTCGTGCCAGGCCCGGCCGCTGCGGCCGAGCAGTTCGTGCGCGCCGGCCGGGCCGGTCGTCCCCGCGGGGTAGGGCTCGGGCAGCTCGGCCGACGACTCCCACGCCGCGAGGATCGGGTCGATCCAGCGCCAGGCGGCCTCGACCTCGTCGCGCCGCATGAACAACGTCGGGTTGCCGGCGAGCACGTCGGACAGCAGCCGCTCGTAGGCCTCGGGCACCCGGGCGGTGAACGTCTTGCCGAAGCTGAGCGACAGCGGCACCGGCTTCAGCAGGGTCTCGCCCGCGCCCGGCTCCTTGGCCATGATGTGCAGCTCGATGCCCTCCTCGGGCTGCAGCCGCAGCACCAGGCGGTTGGGCGTGCCGCCGGGGAAGATCGAGTGCGGCACGTCCTTGAACTGGATGACGATCTCCGAGCGCCGGTACGGCATGCGCTTGCCGGTGCGCAGGTAGAACGGCACGCCCGCCCACCGCCAGTTCTTGACCTCGGCCCGGATCGCGGTGAACGTCTCGACCCTGCGCGAGGCCTCGGTCGGCGGCGTGGAGGCGGGCTCGTCGAGGTAGGACGGCATGTCGCCGGTGCCGGTGTACTGGCCGCGCACGGTGAAACGGTCCACCTCGGTGCCGACGATGGGCCGCAGCGACTGCAGCACCTTGACCTTCTCGTCGCGGATCGCCTCGCGGTCGTTGCGGGCCGGCGGCTCCATGGCGACCAGGGTGAGCAGCTGCAGCAGGTGGTTCTGCACCATGTCGCGCAGCGCGCCCGCGTGGTCGTAGTAGCCCCGGCGGCCCGGGGTGCCGACGGTCTCGGCGGCGGTGATCTGCACGTGGTCGATCCAGAGGGAGTTCCAGATCGGCTCGAGGAAGGCGTTGGCGAAGCGCAGGACCAGCAGGTTCTGCACCGTCTCCTTGCCGAGGTAGTGGTCGATGCGGAAGACCTGCTGCTCGTCGAAGATCTCGCCGACCTCGTCGTTGATGCGCTGGGCGCTCACCAGGTCGCGTCCGAGCGGCTTCTCCAGCACCACGCGCGAGCGGGGCGTGACCAGCCCCGCCTGCTGCAGCTCGCGGCAGAAGGGGCCGAACGTCATGGGCGGGCTGGCCAGGTAGAAGACCCGGTCCCTGTCCTCGTGCCCGGCCAGCATCTTCACCAGGTCGGACCAGCCGCTGCCGTCGTCACCGCCCACGTCGACCGACACGTGGTACAGGCGGCCGAGGAAACGCTGCCACGCCTCCGCGTCGTCCGGTACGGCCGAGCGCACCTCGGCGTCGACCTTGCCGCGGAAGTCGGCGTCCGTCAGCCCGCCGCGCGACATCGCGATGACGCGCGTCTCGGGGGCGAGCCTGCCTTCCAGGTCGGAGTGGAACAACGCGGGCAGCAGCTTGCGCATCGACAGGTCGCCGGTGCCGCCGAAGACGACCAGATCGGCGATGTGACAGGTGGGGGAGAGCACGGCTGGGACTCCGGTGATCAACCAAGCAAGGACAGAACGGACACTAGCCAGAGTTCGGGGAGGACACAAGCGGGCTTTTGCTATTTGAGATGAGAAAGTCTGGAGTTTTCATTACGTAACCGGCTGTGATTCACTTAGCCGATGCCCAGACGTACCGCAGCCTCGCTCGCCACCAGCGGGGAGGTCCTCGACCTCATCCGCACGGGTGAGGCCGTCACGCGCGCGGACCTCGGACGGGTGACCGGCCTGTCCCGGCCGGCGGTGTCGCTGCGGGTCGGCGAGCTGCTGGAACGCGGCCTGGTCGTCGAGCGGACCGACGCGCCGTCGACGGGCGGACGCCCTCCGGTGCGGCTGGAGTTCAACGCCTCGGGCGGTGTGGTGCTGGTCGCCGCGCTCGGCGCGAGCCGTACCAGGGTGGCCGTGTGCGACCTGGCGGGCCGCGAGCTGGCGGGCCGCGAGTTCGTCATCGACGTGGAGCAGGGGCCGGACGTGGTGCTGCCGCTGCTCATGGACACCTGGGACGAACTGCTCGACGGCACCGCCCGCGACCGGGTCAAGGGCGTGGGGATGGGCGTGCCCGCGACCGTCGAGTTCGCCGCGGGCCGGACGGAGTCGGCCAGGGTGATGGCCAGTTGGACGGGCGTGGTGATCCCGCCGTTGATCCACGAGCGCTTCCCCGTCCCGGTCTTCGTCGACAACGACGTCAACGTCCTGGCCATCGGCGAGCACCGCGGCGCCTACGCCGAGGAGACCGGCGACCTGGTGTTCGTGAAGATCTCCACCAGGATCGGCGCGGGCGTGATCGCGGGCGGCGAGATCCTGCGTGGCGCGCTCGGCGCGGCCGGCGAGATCGGGCACATCCCCGTGCGCGACGGCGGCGGCGTGCTGTGCAGGTGCGGCAACGTCGACTGCGTCGACTCGGTGGCCAGCGGCACCGCGCTGCTGCGCGAGCTGCGCGCGGCGGGCCGCGACGTGAAGACCATCGCGGACGTGACCGCGCTGGTGCGCGCGGGCGACGCCGAGACGATGGCGATCGTGCGCGCGGCGGGCCGCCGGATCGGCGAGGTGATCGCCGGGGCGGTCAACATCCTCAACCCCGCCGTGGTCGTCCTCGGCGGCGACGTGGCCGAGGCGTTCGGGCCGCTCGTCTCGAGCATCCGCGAGGTGGTCTACCGGCGTTCGACCGCGCTGGCCACCCGCAGGCTGCGGATCGAGACCAGCCGGATGGGCGCGGCCGCCGGCATCACCGGGTGCGCGGTGATGGTGCTCGACCACGTCCTGTCACCCGACGCCGTGGACGAGACCCTGACCCAGCGCCACCAGCGCTGACCGGGCGCACGGGAGGCGCAGGGGCTCAGGGGCTCAGGAACCGTCGCTCCGCTCACCGCCTGGCTCGGCGACGTCCTTGAGCTCCGTGCCCTGCTGCAGGCGCTTCTTCGGCTTCTTCGGCGGCTTCCTGGTACGGCGCGGCGGCTCGGGCGTGGTCGAGGTGGCCTCGATCAGCCCCGGCGCGGGCGGCCTGGCCGCCGCCGGCATCTCGGGATCCTCGCTGGGCGTGTCGGGAGCGACCAGGCCGGGGCTGCGCCGCGGCTCGGCCCTGACGGGCGTCGGCTCGGCGGAGGCGGAGGAGCGGCTCGGGTGGGTCGCGATCGGCTCGGGCGCCTCCTGGCGGGCGAAGGGACGTTCGCTCGCGCGCGGGGTGCTGCTCGCCGCGTGCGTCTGCGTCGTGCGCTCGGCGGGGGTGGGCGGCTCGACCTCCCCCCTGGCTCCCCACGGCCCCGGCGACGGCAGGGACCCGCCGATGAGGATCGCCGAGAACGCCAGCATCGCCGTGCCGGCCAGAGCCGCGATGGTCATCATGGCGCGCTCGCGCCGCCCGGTATCGCTCACCTGATGCATGGTAGGTGAGGCGTCGAGCGGATGGATCAAGCACGCCCGCCGGTCCCGGCTCAGCAGGTGCAGAGAATGGCCCGGAGCGCCGTCTCCAGGCACAGCCCCGATCCGGCGGGCACCGGCCAGGGGAAGCGCACCAGCGCGGGGTCGTCGTCGCCGATCCTGACCGTCGCGCCGTACCTGTCGAGCTCCCACAGCCAGGCCTGCTCGGCGGGCAGCCCGAGCAGGCGCTCGACGCCCGCGGCCAGCTGCGGCCGGTGCGAGCCGTTGACGTGCGCGAGCACCCGTTCGGCCACCTCGGCCAGCGGGTCGGGCGCCGCGTCCAGGTACTCGTCGGCGTCCAGCACCCCGGACTGCTCGCCCGTCAGGTAGACCACCTGGCCGACGTCGAGCCGCAGCAGGCGGGGCGCGTCCGGCGCGCCGTACCGCTCCAGCGCCTCGAACAGCCCCTCGTCGGCCGCGTGCGCCGAGATCGCCACCGCCGCCTCCCTGGCCTCGTCCTCGGGCACGGCCTCGGCCCAGCCCTGCACCTCGATCAGCCCGCGGGGGTGCTCCACCTCGCCCAGCAGCCGCGTCGCCGACAGGTTCACCGAGACGACCGCGTCGCCCCGCAGCCCGTGCAGCGGCTCGCCCGGGCGGACGAGCAGGACGGGACGGCCGCGCGAGTCGACGGCGCCGCTCACCGGGCACCGCGTGCCGTCGACGATCAGCTGCGCCGCGCGCGATGAGGCGGCCAGGGTGCGGACGAGCTCGGGCAGCGGAGGGGCGGCCAGGGGCATTGGCGTCTCCTTGAGGTCGACAACAAATATAGGTTAGGCTTCCCTTAGTAAGGATTACCTAATCACATTGAGGTGAACGTGCGCTACACCGGCCCCAAGGTGCGACTGTCCCGACGCGCGGGCGTCCCGCTGACCAGGAAAGCCGTCCGCTACTTCGAGCAGCGCCCCTATCCGCCGGGCGAGCACGGCCGCAAGACCAACCGCCGCACCACCGGCGACTACGGGCTGCGGCTGATGGAGAAGCAGAAGCTGCGCTGGTACTACGACGTGTCCGAGCGCCAGCTGCGCCGCTATTGGGACCTGGCCGTGCGCAGGTCCGGCGCCTCGGGCGCCGAGCTGGTCGTGCTGCTGGAGAGCCGCCTGGCCTCCCTCGTGCTGCGGGCCGGCCTGGCCCCGTCCATCTACGCCGCCAGGCAGTACGTCGCCCACGGCCACATCACCGTCGACGGCCGCAAGGTCGACATCCCCAGCTACCTGGTCAAGCCGGGGCAGGTCGTCGCGGTCCGCGAGCGGTCGCGGAAGATGCAGCCGTTCGTGGCGGCGGCCGAGGGCCTGTACGCCGACGAGCGGACCGCGGGCTACCTGAGCGTCGACCACGCCGGCCTGACCTTCACGCTCACCGCCAGGCCCGAGCGCGAGCAGATCGTGGTGCCCGTCGACGAGCAGCTCGTGGTCGAGTTCTACTCGCGCTAGCGGGGCGAGCCGACGCTCATCTCCTCGCGCAGCTGCCTGACCTCCGCCCGCAGGGCGGCGAGCTCGGCCATGATCGCGCCGGTCGCCTGGGCCGAGGTCGTCTCCACGACCTCGGCCAGCGTCTCCTCCTCGGCGTGTTTCTCGTCGTCCATGGCGCTCACCACGACCGCCATGAACAGGTTCAGCACCACGAAGCTGCAGAGGAGGATGAAGACGACGAAGAAGATCCACGCCGAGGGGTGCGTGACCATGACCTCGCGGGCGATGTCCGGCCACGCCTCGCCCGTCATGGTCTGGAACAGCGTGAACAGCGAGACCGGCAGCGAGCCGAAGTGCTCCGGCGCGGTGCCCCCGTAGAGCTTGGTCGCCATCACGCCGCCGACGTACAGCACCAGCGTGAGCAGCACCACGATCGAGCTCATCCCCGGCATCGCGGCCAGGAGCGCGTTGACCACCCGGCGCAGGCTCGGCACGACCGACACCAGCCGCAGCACCCGCAGGATGCGCAGCGCCCTCAGGACCGACAGCCCTCCGGTGGCCGGCAGGACGGCGACGGCGACGATGAGGGTGTCGAAGATGTTCCACGGGTCGCGGACGAAGCCCGAGCGGTGGACGTAGACCTTGGCGAGCAGTTCGGCGACGAAGATGTACAGCGCCACGTGGTCCACGAGGTTCAGGACCGGCCCGGCGCGTTCCATCACCCACGGGAAGGTCTCCAGGCCCAGGGTGGCGGCGTTGATCAGGATGACGGCGACGACGAATCGCTGGAAGCGGGGGCTCTCGATGATCAGACGAGCGCGCTCGCGCACAGAGGAACTCCTTGCGGGGTGGTACAAGATCCCGTGGACGGTCAGCCGACGGGTGTCAGTCGGAAGACGCGCAGGTGCCTGCCTGACTTGACGGTGTAGCGGTCGTAGACGGGCCACTGCGCTACCAGGCCGGGCCAGGCTCGCTCGCGCTCCTCGCCCTCCAGCAGCCTGGCGACGACGGCGATCCGCCTGCCCCGGAAGCTGACCGCGGCCTCGGGGGTCTTGAGCAGGTTGCCGCTCCAGGCAGGGTGGTGGTCCCTTCCGAAGTTGCTGCCCACGATCAGGAAGGCGCCGTCCGGCTCCGGCAGGCAGGCCAGCGGCGTCTCCCGTGCCTGCCCGGTCTTGGCCCCGGTCGTGGTGAGCACCAGCGTGGGGATCATCTTGTCGCTGATCGGCCGCCCTCCGGTGACCTTGTGGACGAGACGGTCCATCGCGGGAACGATCTTCGGGCCGACCTTCATGAACGCGTCAGTGCCCGCCAGCCACTGGAAGAACGGCTTTAAGCGCTCGATGATCGTCACATTCGCACACAGTATCCCGAGATCCCGCTTTCCAGAAGATCGAAGGCCTGTTCGGTCTGCCTCTGGAGCTGAGGCAGGATCTCCGCCCAGCTCTCGCCCGCGAGCTTGCGCGCGACCGCGTGCCGCGACAGCAACCTGGTGGTCTCGAGGATCTGCGCCGCCACCATGCGGGGCGTCAGGTCGTCGGGGTCGGCGTCCGTCTCCTCCGCCAGGGTGGCGGCCAGGTGCTGGATCTGCTCGTATTCCAGCTCCCTGAAACGCGCCGTCAGCGAGGGGCTCGCGACCACGATGGCCTCGAACAGGTCGGCGCCGTCGTTGAGGCCGTAGCGCCAGTCGCGCGTCTCGATCGCGTCGAGGAAGTCGCGGCGGAAGGCGGCCACGACGCTCTCGCCCGGTCGCCGCTCCCTGACCACCCTGCTCTGCAGGTCCTCGACCTCCTCGCGGCGGTCGAGGAACAGGTCCTCCTTGGTGCCGAAGTAGTTGAAGACGGTGTTGACGGACACGTCGGCCGCCCGTGCCACGTCGGCGACCGTCACCTGCTCGAACCCGCGCGCCATGAACAGGCCCATCGCCATGTCGGCGATCCGCGTCCTGGTCTCCCGCTTCTTGCGCTCCCGCAGCCCCTCTTCCATGTGGACATGCTACAAGCTTGCAGTCACTCCAAAATTGTGGCTACTCTAAAAATGTGATCGATGTACACGGTCTGACCAAGACCTTCGGCAACGGCGTGCACGCCGTGAACGGCGTTGACTTCTCCGTCGCGCCCGGCGAGATCGTCGGCTTCCTCGGCGCCAACGGCGCCGGCAAGACCACCACCATGCGCATGCTGACCACCCTGCTCACCCCGACCTCGGGCACGGCCGCCATCGCCGGGCACGACCTGCTGTCCGACCCCCGCGGCGTACGGCGCAGCATCGGCTACGTCTCGCAGAGCGGCGGGATCAACCCGGTCAACCCCCTCGGCGACGAGCTCGAACTGCAGGCCATGCTGTACGGCATGCGCCGCCGCGAGGCCCGCGCGCGCATCACCGAGACGCTGGAGACGCTGCGGCTGACCGGCATGGAGAACCTGCCAGGCGGCGCGCTGTCCGGCGGGCAACGGCGCCGCTTCGACATCGCCTTCAGCCTGCTGCACCGCCCTCCGGTGCTCTTCCTCGACGAGCCGACCACCGGTCTCGACCCGCAGAGCAGGGCGGAGCTGTGGGAGCACATCCGCTCCCTCGGCCTGACGGTGTTCCTGTCCACCCACTACCTGGAGGAGGCCGAGGCGCTCTGCGACCGGCTGCTGGTCATCGACAGCGGCCGGATCGCCGCCCAGGGCACGCCCGCCGAGATCAAGGGCGAGCGCACGCTGACGGAGGCGTTCATGGAGATCGCGTCATGAGGGACACCTGGCTGATCTTCCGGCACGACGCGCGCATCATGCTGCGCCACAAGTTCGGCATCCTCATCTCGGCCGCCCAGCCGCTGTTCTTCCTGGTGCTGTTCGGCCCGATCTTCGCGACCATCGGCACGTGGGAGACCCTGGTCCCCGGCCTGATCATCCAGCTCGGGCTGCTCAGCGCGGGCCTGGCCGGGTTCGGCGTCGTCTTCGACTGGCGCTCGGGCGTGCTCGAACGCCTCAGGGTCACCCCCGCGGGCCGGCTGTCGCTGCTGCTCGGACGGGTGCTCACCAACGCGTTCACCCTGGTGATCCAGACCGTGCTGCTGGTCGCCGTCGCCTACGCCATCGGCCTGCGCGCCCCCGTCGCCGGGGTGGTCGCCGGGCTGCTCCTGGTGATCGTGCTCGGCGTCAGCCTGGCCGCGCTGTCCTACGCGGCGGCGATGCGGCTGAACGAGCACCTGTTCGCGCCCGTCATGATGACCGCGGTGTGGCCGCTGATGCTGCTGTCCGGCACCTTCCTGCCGATGTCGATGGCGCCGGCCTGGCTCAACACGCTGTCGTACGCCAGCCCGTTCCGCTACGTGCTCGAGGCGATGCGCGAGCTGTTCGCCGGACATTACGCGACCGGCACGGTCGGGATCGGCGTGCTGGTCGTGGCGCTCTTCGCGGCGATCAGCCTGACGATCGGCAACCGGGTCTTCAGCCGCGCGAACGCCTAGACGGACCGGCTCCACCGGCCCGCCCGGGCGCGGCGGAGGGCGGATCGGCCCTGCCCGCCCGGGCGCGGCGGAGGGCGGATCGGCCCTCCCCACCCTCCTACGTCGGTGGGCCGTAGGGCTCGATCCGGGGGTCGGCGAAGGGCGGACCGGCCCTGCGGCCCGCCTCCTCCGTCACCCGCAGCCCGTACAACCCCTCGTCGGGGTCGATGAGGACCAGGCCGTAGGCGGTGTCCACGTCCTCCTCCGACAGGCCGAGCCGCGCCGTCGCGTCGGCGAGCGTCGCGCCTCGCGGCAGCCGTACCGTCACCAGCACGAGGCGGCGGCCCTGGCCGGCGGATCCACGCTCCTCCATGGGGTCAGGCTACGCGCTTGGCCCTGCGGCGCAGCGCGGCCAGGATGCCCGCGGCGTCCACGACGCCGTAGCCGTAGTCGAAGTCGTAGCCGACCTCGCTGCGGTCCTCGGCGGTACGGCGCAGCAGCGAGCGCAGCTGGCTCGGCGACAGGCGCGCGGCCGGCCAGTGGGTGCGGATCGCCGCCACCAGGCCGGCCGCCACCGGGCAGGCCGCCGAGGTGCCCGAGTCCGGCTCCTCGTCGCCGAACGCCTTCGACCCGGAGAAGTGGGTGTAGGCGCACAGGTCGGGCTTGCGCGCGGTCAGCCGGCCGGGGCCCTGGGAGGAGTAGCCGACGCGCTCGCCGCTGACGTCGACGCCGCCGATCGACAGCACCTTCGGATGGGAGTTGGCACCCACGATCGGCCGGTCGGGGTAGGCGCACCTGCCGTCCTTGCACTCGCGCCCGCAGTTGCCCGCCGCGAACAGCACGTCCGCCCCCGCCCGCTCGAGGGAGGCGACGATCAGGTTGAACGGGTGGGCGGCGTTGTCGGAGTAGTTGCCCGGATGGCCCGGCGGGAAGTCCCACCGCGGGGAGAACGACCCCCACGAGTTGCTGATCACCAGCGCCCTGGTCTCGGCGGGCTGCGCCTCCAGGACCGTCCGCAGGTGCGCGAAGGCGGCCACCGCGTCCGACAGCAGCCCGTCCAGCGCCGACCCGCCAGGACGGGTGGACAGCAGCACGGGGATGTCGATCAGCGACGCCTGCGGCGCGCCGATGAGCGTGTCGAACGCGCACATCGTGCCGTGGTCCACCTCGAACTCGCCGGGACGGCCGGACACGCCGGCGGGGTTCCAGCTGCGCTCGGCGTCGAGGTTGACGCCCCGGCCCAGGTGCCTGGCCACGTGGGCGGCGTTGATGCCGGTGTCGAGGACGGCCAGCGCCACCCCCGTGCCGTCGAGCCCCTCGGCGTGCAGCGCCGCGGTGCTCAGCAGCCGCTCGACGTCGTGCCAGTCGCCGACCGGCGCGTCGCCGCCGCAGGTCAGGCTCGACTCGATGACCGGGTCGGCGTAGACCCCGACCACGTCGGAGCGCAGCGTGGGCAGCAGCGCCACCCTGGCGGCCAGCTCGTCGTCGGCGATCTCCCCGCGCACGAGCACCGTGGCGTCGTCGGCGGCCAGCGAGAAGTCGAGCGGCTGGTCGAGCGAGAGCGGGTCGCCGCCGGGCCCGGGCACCGGACGCGGAACGGCGACGGGAACGAACGACGGGTCCAGCGCCACGCCCGGCAGGCCGTCGGCCACGTCGGCGGTGGTGGCCTGCCGTCCGGGGTCGGCGACCGCCGCGACGAGGTCAGGGGAGGGGCGAAGCTGGATCAGGACTCGCATGGGGGCATCACCGATTCTGCCGGAGGGAATGGACCACCCCCACATTCCTTCAACATCACCGCCGCGTCCAGCGACTCTTGAGGGTTGTGACCTGCAATAACACGGCAAATCGCCCGTACCGGGACGCTGGGTGGGGGCTTCCCTGCCGACCGCCGGTTCACTAGCGTGTGACGGCATGACCGCACAGGTGCAGGCCACCTCTCCAGACCGTGAAAGTGATCACTGGATGGCCGTGCGGCCCCGGCTGATCCTGGCGAGCGGATTCATGCTCTTCCTGGAGCTCGCGCTGATCCGCTGGACCGGCTCGAACATCGTGCACCTGAGCTACTTCACCAACTTCGTCCTGCTCGGCTCCTTCCTCGGGATCGGTCTCGGGTTCCTGCGGGTCGGCCGGAGCCGGCGGCAGCCGTACTACTCGCCCATCGTGCTGGCCGCGCTGGTGCTGGTCGTGCTGATGTTCCCGGTGACCGTCGACCAGCAGGCCGACGGCGTCCTGTACTGGACGAGCCTGGAGACCACGGGCCCGCCCGCCTGGGTGATCCTGCCGATCGTCTTCGCGGCGGCCGCGACCGTGCTCATGGGGCCCGCCGAGCTCGTCGGGCGCTGCTTCCCCGAGCTGCCGCGCCTGGAGGCCTACCGCTACGACCTCATCGGCTCGCTCAGCGGGATCGCGCTGTTCACGGCGCTGTCGTTCCTGAGCGCCCCGCCGGTCTTCTGGGGCGTGCTGGTGGCCGTCGCCTACGCGCTGCTGCTGGTTCCGCGGCCGCCGGTGCCGTATCTGCTGCTGGTCGTGACGCCCTCCCTCGTGGTCGTCGGGCTGCTGCTGGCCGAGACGCTCACCGCGGGCGCGCTGTGGTCGCCCTACTACAAGGTCACCTACCGGCAGCTCGAACGGGCGGGCGAGAAGGTGATGAACATCCAGGTCAACGGCATTCCGCACCAGGAGGCCGTGCCCGCAGCCGCCCGCCTGCAGTGGGAGGCGCAGTACGGCCTGCCGTACGAGAGGGCGGTGAGCACCCCCAAGGACGTGCTGATCGTCGGCGCGGGCAGCGGCACCGACGTCGCCATCGCCCTGTCCAAGGGGGCCCAGCGGGTCGACGCGGTCGAGATCGACCCCAAGCTGCGCGAGCTGGGCGGCACCTACCACCCCGACCATCCCTACAGCGACCCGCGCGTCACCACCACCATCACCGACGGCCGCGCCTACCTGGAGCAGACCGACAAGAAGTACGACCTCATCCTGTTCGCCCTGCCCGACTCGCTGACGCTGGTGTCGGGGGCCTCGTCGCTGCGCCTGGAGAGCTATCTGTTCACCGAGGAGGCCATGCGGGCCGCCCGCGACCACCTCAAGCCCGGCGGGGCGTTCTCGATGTACAACTACTACCGCGAGAGCTGGCTGGTCGACCGGCTGGCGGCCACCATGGGTGAGGCCTTCGGCCACAAGCCGTGCGTCGACGTGGTCAGCCAGGCGGGCCAGCAGGCCGTCATCACCGCGGGGCTCACCCTCGCCGACCAGCGCTGCGGCGGCCAGTGGGCGGGCGCGGCGGCCGGCACGCCCCCGCCGACCGGCGACGACCGGCCCTTCCTGTACCTGAAGGACTCCACGATCCCGTCGCTGTACGTCATCACGCTCAGCCTCATCCTCATCGTCTCCTTGCTGGCGGTGCGGGTGGTGGCGGGCCCCTTCGCCAGGATGCGCCCCTACGCCGACCTGTTCCTGCTGGGCGTGGGCTTCATGCTGCTGGAGACCAAGAGCGTCACCGGCTTCGCCCTGCTGTTCGGCACCACCTGGGTGGTCAACGCCATCGTGTTCGCCGGGGTGCTGGTGGCCGTGCTCGCCGCCGTCGAGGTCACCCGCCGCTTCCGCACCCCTCCGCTTCCCGTCATGTACGGCGTGCTGTTCGCGGGGCTCGCGCTGTCCTGGCTGGTGCCGAACTCGTGGCTGCTGAGCCTGCCGGTGCCGCTGCGCGCGGTGGCCGCGGTGACGGTGGCGTTCCTGCCGATCTTCGCGGCGAACGTCGTCTTCGCCAAGCGCTTCGCCGACACCGCCGACGCGACCACCTCCTTCGGCGCGAACCTGCTCGGGGCGATGGTGGGCGGCTGCCTGGAGTACCTCGCCCTGGTCATCGGCTACAAGGGGCTGCTGCTGGTGGCCGCCGTCCTGTACCTGGGCGCCTTCGCCCTGTTGCCCCGCCGGGCGGCGGCATGACGGGATGACCTGGAGAGCGCGGAACCCATGACACACCGGATTGGGGGTTGACAAGCGGCCTCGCGTACGGCATTCTGAAGATGCGACCGGGAACATGGGTCTGCGTTAGCGTGGACAAATTCAGGCAGGGCGAGTACGCTCGTGCTTCCACGCTGCCTTTCTGACGACCTTCACGTGGCGAGGTCGTCCGGCGTGCCTCTGGTCAGTCCGCCTTCGGAAGGACATCTGTTGGCAGCCTCGCGCAACGCCTCCGCCGTACCCGCCGGTCCCCGTCGCGTTTCCTTTTCGCGCATCCAGGAGCCCCTCGA